>NZ_JBIBJD010000001.1:0-977910 GCF_042958445.1 Streptomyces sp. NPDC007991 | reverse complement strand
GCGTCATTGGCCTCATAGGTGTACGCCGAGTTGCCCGGAGCGGTGCCACCCGCCGGCGGCGAGATCGGGACGTCCTTGTAGCCGGTGCGGAACTGGATCGCGTGCACCGAGTCGCCCTGCTCCACGCCGTTCACGATCGCGCGGACGGTGTAGTCGGCCTGTGAGGGGGCGCCGGAGTGGAAGTAGTTCGTGGAGCCGGTGATCGGGGTCGCGTTGACCTTCGTACCGGCCCGGTACACGTTGAACGACACGTCGTTCGGGTCGGTGCCCAGCCAGCGCCAGCTGACCAGGTTCCCGCTGCCGGTGTGGACGCTGACCACGCCCCGGTCCAGCTTCTCGACCTGCCGGGCGGTGGCGGCTTCGGCGGTGCCGTCGGTGGCGAACGTGGTCAGGCCGGCGCCGGTGAGCGCCGCCGTGACGACGGCGACGGGCAGGAGCAGGCGGCGTCTGCGGTGCCTGTGCGGGTGCTTCACGGGACGGACCTCCTGGAGGGACGGGCGGGTTCCGCCTCTCAGTCGCCGCCGGACGCACGGGAGTTGCCGCATGTGAGCCCCTCACGGCTTCCGGAACGCGCGGAGCGTGAAGAACGGGTCGGGGCGGGGTCGGTCCTGGTCGGGGAGTTCCGCCAGGCGGGTGGCGAAGCCGTCGGCGAGCGGGTCGCCGGGCGGCAGGGTGACGAACCAGCCTCGGCGCAGGTCGGCGACCGTGCGGCGCGGGCTGCGGCCCTGCCCGTGGCCGCGGAAACGGGCCTGCCCGGCCGGGGCCAGGCCGTGCGCGGCGGCGCAGGCCTCGACGTCCGCCGCCGCGTCCCGGACCGGGCTGGGCGGGCGGGAGGACAGGACGACATCGATGTCACTGCCCACGTTGTGGGAGATGGCCTTGTCGACCGTGGTGACGTAGACGCCGCCGGGCCGCAGCACCCGGGCACACTCGCCGACGATGGTCCGGACGTCGGCGGGCCCGGCGGCCAGGTGCAGCAGCCACACGCTGGACACGGCGTCGAACTCGCCGTCCCGGAAGGGCAGCCGGCGGCTGTCGGCGAGCACCACGGCTCCGGGCAGCCGGGCGGCGGCCTGCCGGGCCATCGCGGGGGTGAGGTCCACGCCGGTCACCCGCAGGCCCACGCGCCCGGCCGCGAGCCGGCGGGTCACGATGCCGGTGCCGCAGCCGACGTCGAGCAGACTGCGCGCGTCCGGCGGCACCAGGCTCAGCACCGCTGCCGCGGCGGAGGCCGCCCTGGGCTCGCCGCCGCGCGAGGCGTCGTACCGTTCCGCTTCCTTGTCGTAGTCGAGCACGCAGTCAGTGTGCCCCGTGCCCGGGGGCCAGGTCCTCCACCCTGCGGGCGAGCTCGACGTCCTTCTCGGTGACGGCGCCGCCCGCGCTGTGGGTGTGCACGGACAGGGACACCGTGTTGTAGCCGAGCGTGAGGTCGGAGTGGTGGTCGAGCTCCTCCTGGACCTGGGCGATGTGCACGACCATCGCCGTCGCCGCGAAGTGCGAGCCGAGCCGGTACGAGCGGGTGAGGCGGTCCCCGTCGAGCGACCAGCCCGGCAGCTCGGCCAGCCGGTCCTCGACCTCCTTCTGCGACAGCGGTTCGACGGGCATGGGCAGCGCTCCTTCCCTGACGCCGGAGTCTCTTCTCCCTTCTCAGCCTGCCACAGCGGGACGTCGGGGGCCCTGGTCAAAGCGGCGTGCCTGTCCGGCGCGACCGGTTCTCGATTACGGTCCCGGCATGACCACTCATCCGTCCACCACCGACCAGGGCGTGGGGCCGCTGCTGCGGGCCTGGCGGGAGCAGCGCCGGGTCAGCCAGCTGGAGCTGGCGCTGCGCGCGGACTCCTCGGCCCGGCACATCAGCTTCATCGAGACGGGCCGCTCCCGGCCCAGCGAGGAGATGGTGCTGCGGCTGGCCGAGCACCTGGACGTCCCCATGCGGGAGCGCAACGCGCTGCTGCTGGCGGCCGGCTACGCCCCGCGCTACCCCGAGACGCCGCTGGACGCCCCGGCGCTGGGCGCGCTGCGCGAGGGCATCGAGCGGCTGATCGGGGGCTACGAGCCGTATCCGGCGCTGGTGGTGGACGCGCTGTACGACGTCGTAGCGGCCAATCGGGGGATCATGACGCTGATCGACGGCGTCTGCGAGACCCTGCTCGAACCGCCGCTGAACGCGATGCGGCTCGCCCTGCACCCGCGTGGCCTGGCGCCGCGCATCCGCAACCTGCGCGCCTGGCGCGGGCACCTGCTGGAGCAGATGGAGCGGCAGATCGCGCTGCACCGCTCGGAGCCGCTGCGGGCCCTGTACGAGGAGGTGGCGGCGTATCCGGTGCCCGACGCCGATCCGGCGATGGAGCCTTCGGAGCCGGTGCCGTACTTCGCGCTGCCGCTGCGGATCGAGCACGAGGGGCGGACACTGTCGTTCATCTCCTCGATCTCCACGTTCAACACCCCGATGGACGTGACCGTCGCCGAGCTGGCCATCGAGACGCTCCTCCCGGCCGACCCGGCGACGGTCAAGTACCTTCAGGCACTCCTGCCCTGACGGACCCTCAGCGCCGAGTACTGGAGGGCGGCGAACGCGGCCACGACCAGGGACTGGAGCACCGTCCACACGCCGCCCGCCGTGCTCGGCGAGAGCCACAGCGCCAGGGCCACGAGGCTCACCGCCGTCCAGGCGAGGTTGGCGTCCACGACGGCCCGCACGCCGAGCGCCGGCGGCTGCCGGCGTGAGGCCAGCAGGCCCACGCCCGCCGCGTAGGCGGCGAGGAACGCGCCCACGGCGAGCAGCAGCGCGGCGTCCACGCCGAGGAAACGGCCGAGCGGGCCGGAGAACGCGAGGTAGGCGAGCGCGTTGGCGCCGGTCACCGCCGCGTCCAGGGCGAGGAAACGGCGCAGCATCGACTGCGGCGCGCTGGTCCGGGCGAGTGCGGCGAGCGGGGTCGCGGACATGGGGCATCATCCTCCGTCGGTCGTGGTGCGGCGGCCGGTGCCGGGTCCCGGGCCGGAGTGCGCCGGCCCGGGACCCGGTGCGTTCACGATCCCGTCCCGTGTGCGGCCGGTCGATTACCCCCGGGGTAATGCCCGGGGACACGTCCGTTTCCCGCGATCTCCTCGTCCGCACCCCTTGTGAGACAGCCGCCGGAACGTGACAGACTGATCACAGGCTTGGGCACGTTGGGGAGGCGTGGCGTGAGTGAACGGCGGGCCGCACCGACCGTGGGCCAGGTGGTGCTGGGCAAGCGGCTCCAGGAGCTGCGCGAGGCCGCGGGCCTCAGTCGTGACGAGGCCGCCCGCGTGCTGCGCGTCGCCCCCGCGACGGTCCGGCGGATGGAGACCGCCGATGTCGCGCTCAAGATCCCCTACGTGCAGATCCTGCTGACGGCGTACGACGTGCCCGAGGAAGAGGTGACCGCGTTCGTCGAGCTCGCCGAGGAGGCGAACCGGCCGGGCTGGTGGCAGCGGTTCCACGACGTGCTGCCGGAGTGGTTCAGCCTGTACGTGAGCCTGGAGGGCGCCGCCCGGATCATCCGGTCCTACGAGCCGCACTTCGTGCCGGGTCTGCTGCAGACCGAGGGGTACGCGCGTGCGGTGCTGCGGGCCGGCACCATCGGGAACTTTGGGCCCGAGGCCGTGGAGCGGCATGTGTCGCTGCGCATGGAGCGGCAGCGGCTGCTGGATCGCCCGAACCCGCCGCACCTGTGGGTGATCATGGACGAGACGGTGCTGCGGCGGCCGGTGAGCGTCGACGGCCAGGTGATGCGGGATCAGCTGGACAAGCTGCTGGAGTACTCCGAGCGGGACCGCGTCACACTCCAGATCGCCGAGTTCAAGGACGGCCCGCACCCGGGCACGTACGCGCCGTTCTCCCTGTTCCGCTTCGCCGAGCCCGAACTGCCCGACATGGTCTTCACCGAGTACCTGACCGGCGCTCTGTACCTGGACTCCCGCAAGGAGGTCTCCACGCATCTGGAGGTCCTCGACCACATGACCGCGGGCGCCGCCTCCACCCAGCGCACCGAGCGGCTGCTGCGGGAGTACCGCGAGAGCTTCTGAGTCGCGCTCCGGCGGTGGTTCAGCGCCGGGCCGGCCGGGACAGCCACCGTGCGACCGCGTCCGAGATCGGCTGCCCGGTCTCCAGTTCCACGAAGCCGAACTGGCCGCTCTGGTTGCACTCGAGGAACCACCAGAAGCCGTCCTCGTCCTCGGCGAAGTCGAAGGCCGCGTAGGCGAGTCGGGCCATGTCGACGTAGTCGTGCGCCGACTTGCGGATGCGGTCGGGCACCGGCACCGGCTCCCAGGTGTGCTCGGTGTCGCCGTAGCGTCCGTCGACCTGGTCCGGCTCGGCCGCCTTCCGTGCGGCGAACAGGCTGCTGCCGACGCAGGTCAGACGGATGTCGGCACGCTTGGGGATGTACCGCTGCAGCAGCGCGGGCCCGGCCGCGACACCCGAGAAGTCCGAGTCGGCTCCGATCAGGGTGGTGGGCAGGGCCAGCGGGGGCTCACCGGGCGGCGGCCCCGAGGCGGACTTCACCACCACCTTTCCGTGCTCCTCGGCGAACTGCCGTGCCAGGCGCGGGAAGGTGGTGACGACGGTCGGCGGTACGGCGAAACCGCTGAGATGGGCCGTCCTCAACTGCCACGGCTTCAGGCGGGCGCGGTCGGCGTCGCTCGGATGGTTCATCCATCGCGCGGAGGCGGAGTAGAGCATGCCGAACAGCGCCTGGCGGGTCTCGGCGGTCAGCCATGCGGAGGGCTGAGCGGCGTGCGCGGCCGGTTCGCCGGGCCTGCGCACCCATACGGATCGCAGACCTCCCATGCTGACCACACGTCCGTTCGCCGACAGGAGGCCCTCGAAGTCGCCTCGGGTGTAGTGCGCGGACAGCACGGTGTCGTTCGGCAGGTCGGCGGGGTCCAGCCGCATGACGGGCGCCGCCGCCTCGTGCAGCTTGGTCACCACCATGTCGGCGGTGACGTCTTCCTTGGACGTGAGGATCAGTACGGTCATGGGGTGTCGGACCGTCAGTCGTCGAAGTGCGTCTTGGAACCGGCGGTGGAGGCCGTCGTACCGGCCGCCAGGAGGAGGTCCGGGTCACTGACGGCCGGGCGGCCGTCGGGAAGCACGTTCACCTGGAGCGACTCGTCGAAGCGGTAGGGCGTCACCACCGCGGGAAGTGACCTGGGGAAGGCGTAATTGAGGGTGAACGGCCGCACTCGGTACCTCCGGGTCTCATCCACACCGCATCAACGGCGCGCACTTCCTTCACTACTTACACACCGAAAGAGACGCCGGAATCGTCACAGGGGCAGGGCATGGCCTCGGCGGGCCGTGCCGCACCGGCCGCCGGTGCCCGGGGTCAATCGCCCTTGCCGCCGCCTGCCGGGCCGTTGCCGGGGTTCCGGTCGCCCGGCGTGCCGCCCTTGCCGGCCGCGCCCGTGCCGGTGTCCGCGGCGTCTTCGCCCGGCCTGCCGGATGCTCCGGACCTGCTCGGCGCGGCCGTCGCCCGGGCCAGCCGCTCCGCGCAGTACCCGTCGACCTCGTCCTCTCCGCCCGCCGCCGCGACGAGCCGCCGCCAGGCCGTGGCGTCGAGCGTCCTGCCGCGGTCCTTGACTCGCTCGTAGGCACGGCAGTGGGCCTCGGTGTCCTGGGCGGAGGACGAGCCGTCAGACCGCCCCGGGCCGTCGTGGGAGGGCGGCGAGGTCTCCCCGCCCGGCCGGACGGAGGCGGGCGCCGAGGGGTGCGTCCCCTCCCCGGTACCGTTCGCCGGCGAACCGACCGAGCCGATGGCCGCGACCGCGACACCGCCCAGGGCGATGCTGGTGAACACGGCGGCGGCCGTCGTCTTCACCGGGCGCCCGTTACGCCGCCGCACGGGAAGCCGCCAGTCGTCCCGGTGGCGGGTACGCGCTCGGTGCGCTCCCGTGTCGCGGGCGGTCCGGAAGGCGGCCACGGCCCGGCGCTCGGCTTCGGGGCCGGGATCGCCCGCGCGCAGGGCCGCGGCCAGGGCGGTGTGCAGCGCGGTGTCGCCTCGCGGGTCCCACGAGCCGGGCAGGGCCTCGCCGGGTCGCACGCGTCGACAGCCTGTGACTCCGTCGCGGCTCAGCCGATCACCCATGTCCGTTGTCCGTTCCTGCCTGAGCTGTTCGATGAATCCGGCATACCGGTGCGTGAGGCCGGTGTGTCCGACCACTGACGTCGCCGTGACTGATGCCGACTCTCCAGCGTCCGGGAAGCTTCGTCCGTCACACCCTCGGCGGCCTGCGTCCCCCGGCCCAGTTGGCGGGCGAGACGCTTCAGCCCCCGGTGCGTGGCGGTGCGCACCGCGCCGGGGCGCTTGCCGAGGACGCGCGCGGCGGCGGGGCCGTCCAGGCCGACGATGACGCGCAGGAGCACGGCCTCGGCCTGGTCCCGCGGCAGCCCGCGGACCATTTCCAGGGCCCGCTCGGTGGAGACGGCCTCCAGGGCCTGGTCGTGGGTGCTGTGCGGACCGGGCAGGTCCAGTACGTCCTGCTCGATCGGCCCCGGCCGGGGCCGCGCGCGCCGGCGGCGCACATGATCCAGTGCCCGGTGCCGGGCGATGGTGGCCGTCCAGCCGCGGAAACCCGCCCCGTCCCCCTCGAACCGTCCGAGGTCCCGGGCGATCTGCAGCCAGGCGTCGGACGCCACGTCCTCCGCGTCGTCGCCGACCAGTCCGCGCAGATAGCCGAGCAGGCCCGGCTGCACGAGCCGGTAGGCGACCGCGAAAGCGGTCTCGTCCCCGTGCTGGGCCCGCGCGACGGCCGCGCCCAGTTCCCCGTCGTGGGCCTGTGCGTGGCGCGACTGCCGTTCCTGACCCAAGATCATCCTCGCTCGCACCGGGTTCGTTGTGAGTCCGTGCCGGCCGATGCGCCCCGTTCGCTGCGACACCCTCATGGAGACAAGCGCGCGTCCTCACAGAAGTGTCACAGCGCACCAGGCGTGTCTCAGGTCGCATCGTGTCCGGGTGACCGCGTGTCGATGCTCACCGGCCGGTCGTTGCGCAGTTCGGCGAAGAGCTTGTGCGCCTTCGCCTCGTCCCACGTCAGGGCACTGCTGCCGGGCGTGACGTGGCCGGGCCCGGCCACGGGGACGTTCAGCTGCCTGCCGTTGCCTCCCGAGACGCTCTTCATCGCCCGGAACAGCGAGAGGAGCGTGGGCAGTTCCATGTTCTTGTCCACCACGAGGGCATCCAGTCCCGCGCTCAGGGCGGGATACGTACGGAACGGATCGAGCGCAACGCCCGGCGCGGCGGCCTTGCGGGCCAGGGCGGAAAGGAACCGGCGCTGGTTCCTGGAGCGCCCCAGATCGCCGTCCGCCTCCTGGTGCCGCTGGCGCACGAAGGCCAGCGCCTGGGAGCCGGTCAGGTTGTGACAGCCCTTCTTCAGCCGCAGTCCGGACTTCGGGTCGTCGATGGTGCGGTCCACGCACATCTCCACACCACCGACCGCGTCCACGACACCGACGAAGCCCGCGAAGCCGATCTCCGCGTAGTGGTCGACGCGCAGCCCAGTGTTCAGCTCGACGGTGCGGACGAGCATCCTGGGCCCGCCGAGGGAGTAGGCCGCGTTGAGCTTGTTCTTCGCCGCCCTGTGGAACTTGCCGGTGTCCGGGTCGACGTACGACGGGATGGTCACCCAGGAGTCGCGCGGCAGGCTCACCATCGAGGTGCCGTGGGCGCCGGTGTGCAGGAGCATCATCGAGTCGGTGCGGCTGCCTCCGGCCGTGCCGGTGTGCAGTTCCTTCCTGGCCTGCTCCGACAAGCCGTCCCGGCCGTCCGAGCCCACGATGAGATAGTTCGTTCCCTTCCCCCGTGGCGGACGGTCCGCGACCCCGCTCAGGTCGACGGACCTGTCGAGCCTGAATTCGGCCCAGGCGCAGGTGCCCACGCCGGTGAGAGCCAGTGCGCACAGCAGTGCCGCCAGCAGGCGCATGGTCCGGCGGACCCGGCCGGGGCGCACCCGAAGAGGCCTGGTGCTGGTGGTGCGGCCGCCGCGCCCGGCCCCACGGACCTGGTCCTGGTCCTGGTCCTGGTCCGTCTCGTCGACGGGACTGCCGTACGTCTTGGTGTCCGTCTCCGGAGACGGCCCGAGGTCGGCCCCGTCGTAGCTGCCGTACGGGTACGGCCCGAGGTCGGCGCCGCCGTCGCTGCCGTACGGGTACGGCCCGACGATGTAACCCTCGTACGGCCGGACCGGCTGCTGAAGCGGTGGGGTGCCGCTCTGCCACACCTGTCCCGTGATCACCCGATGCCCTGGTGCCTCCGCGTTCCCGTTCGGCCGACCGGTTCCGGGCCGCGTGCCCGGCCCGTCACTCATGGGACGAACCACTCCTTCATCACCTCGATGACAACTGTCGTTCGGCTTCCGGCCTCCTGAGCTGCTGGGTGGCAGCCGTGCCGGAACGCTGCATGCGATGCCACTTCAGCCGGGTGCCGAGCAGCAGGGCGACCACGGACTGGATGACGACCAGGTACATGAGCTGCCGGTAGACGAAGAGCTGGAACGGCATCGACCACAGCGCCCACAGCCGCTCCCCGTCGAGTCTCAGCGCGTAACCCGCACAGGCCAGTTGGACCCCGAGGAAGGCGAGCCACACACCCGTCGCCTGCACGGGGTCGGCGAAGAGCGCCCCGTACACCGCGAAGAGGTCGACGACCGGCGCCAGCAGCGGCAGGACCACTTGGAAGACGGTCAGATAGCTCAGCCCGCGGCGAGCGAAGCGCCCGGCCGCGCCCACTTCGACGACGGCCCGGCGGTGCTTCCACATCGCCTGCAGGGTGCCGTAGCACCAGCGGTAGCGCTGTCGCCACAACTGCCCCAGTGTGGTGGGGACTTCGGTCCAGGCGACGGCGGACTCCTCGTAGACCACCCGCCAGCCGGCCCGCCACAGGGCCATCGTCAGGTCGGTGTCCTCGGCGAGGGTGTCCTCGCTGACCCCGCCGACGCCCATGAGCGCGTCCCGGCGGAACGCCCCGATGGCTCCGGGAACCGTCGGCATGCACTCCAGCACCTCGAACATGCGCCGGTCGAGGTTGAAGCCGAAGACGTACTCCAGGTGCTGCCATCTGCCGAGCAGTCCGTGGCGGTTGCCGACCTTGGTGTTGCCGCTGACGGCACCGACGGCCGGATGCGCGAGCGGCTGGATGAGCCGGTACAGGGCGTCGGGCTCGAAAACGGTGTCGGCGTCGACCATCACCACGATGTCGTGGGACGCGCAGGCCAGACCGGTGTTGAGCGCCGCCGCCTTGCCCGAGTTCGGCTGGCGGATCACGCGGACCCGGGGGTCGTCGATCCATGTGGCGAGATCCGCCGTGCGGTCCGTGGAGCCGTCGTCGATCACGATGACCTCGAGGTACGGATGCGTGGAGGCGAGCAGTGAACGGACGGTGGACTCGATGCCGGCCTCCTCGTTGTAGGCGGGCACGAGCACCGTCACGGGCGCGTTGACCTCCCGCAGCCAGGGCGCGCCGGGGCGGGGGCGGGTGAGGCGCCGGACATGGGCGCGGGCGAAGACGGCCAGTGACAGCAGCCGCAGCAGGCCCAGCGCTCCGGCCACGCCCAGCACCCAGGTCATGATGTGGGTGAAGGTGTTTCCGGCCGCGACGGCCCAGTTCAGGGCCCTGCCCTGCCATCGTTCGGAGGTGGACACCGGGGTGTCCGCGGGCGGTAGGCCGACGGCGTCCGTCACGGTGGTGAACCGGTCGGCGCGCGGGTCGTCGAGCAGCTGCTTCGTCTCGTCGTACGCCAGTTCCGTCTGGCTGAACTGCCGGATCATGCCGCGCGCCGGATCACGGGTCGGACGGTCGGCGGCGACCAGCACATACCCGTCCGCTGCGGCCTTCCGGGCCGCCTGCCACTCGGCGCCGCACAAGGTGTCCACCGCGCTGGTCATCGGCATTCGCAGCAGGTCGGTGCGCATGCCCGCCGTGCCCGCGAGGGTCTTGCGGGTGAGGCCCAGCTCCATGGCGAAGCGGACGCGCGACGAGGAACCGAGGTCGGCTCCCGTGTAGGTGTTCGAGCCGATCTCGTGACCCTCGTCGAGGATGCGCCGGACCAGGTCGGGGTGGCGTGCCGCCTGGGCGCCGAACACGAAGAAGGTGGCGTGCGCGTGGTGCTCGCGCAGCAGATCCAGCAGGCGGGGGGTCCACTCGGGGTCCGGTCCGCCGTCGTAGGTGAGGGCGACGGTGCGCGCGCGGGGCGCGGCGGACGACACCTTGTCGCCGTCGACGCCGCGCAGGACGGGACCGCTCTCGTCCACGGACCGGGGCACGGGCTCGGTGCACGGGCGGCGCGTCTTGGCGGCGTCCACTTCGTGGATGGTCCAGCCCTCGAAGAGCAGGACGGCGAAGATGACGGGCAGGGTCAGGGCGAGCAGCCGCCAGTGTCCGCGGGGGTCGCGGGAACGGGCGTGCCGGCGATGTACCGAACGGCTCACGCAGCCGCCCCGGATATGGCGTTAATCACAGGTGAGTCGGGGCGGGTTTCGCGGAGGCCGACGACGGTGTCGACCGCTGCCCGCCCGGTTCTTCCGGGGTCGCGCCCGAGACCGCAGGCGTCGGCGCAGGACGTCGATCGGACCCCGTGGGCGACGGATTCAGCCATGGGCCACACCGCCTTCACATGCCGGTCGACGGCGTCGAGACCCGATGAAACAGTCATGGGTTTCTGGTGCTTTGTGTTGCGGTCGAGGTCGTGCATGGGCGGCGAGTGTAATCACATCCGAGGCCCCGAGTGGGCCGGAAACAGGCTGAACAACGCCCCGAGGCGGGGAGTGTGACACTCGGCGCCGCCGGTGCGCTGGACTGAGGGGTGCGGCGGAGTCTGTCTTCACATTCAGCGCCTCCCGCAACGGGTCCTCCGGGTGCCACGACTCGCTCCAGCGGCTGTTTTCAGCCACCGTGACCCGTACGGACCCCGCCGACAGGTGTGCCCCCGTGCCGGCCCCTACCGTCGGGATCGCGGGGTGCACGGGAAGGAGCTCCGATGCCTGGATTCGAGGTGCTGTACCAGGCGGCTGCGCTGTGCCTGATGTTCCCGGACGACGCCTTCCGCGCCCGGCTGCCGCTGCTGCGCGAAGCCGCACCCCAACTGCGGGAGTTCGCCGACCACGCGGCGCTCAGCCCACCGCGTGAGCTGGCGGCGCACTACGTCGAGGTCTTCGAGGCGGAGCCGGACCACAGCCTGTATCTCAGCGCCTGGCGCGAGGCGGCACCGACGCCCTCCGAGGAGCTGTACCGCGCGCACGGACTGGAGACGACCGGCGAGGAACCGCCGGACTTCCTCCCCGCGGTCCTCGAGTGCGCGGCCCGCACCGGCGACACCCTGCTCCTGACGGAGCACCGCGACGGCCTGGACCGGCTCCGCTCCAGGCTCACCCGCTTCGGTACGCCGTACGCGACCGTCCTGGACGCGGTGTGCGTGACCCTGCCACCCGACGCGTCGGGCCGCTGGGACCCGTCGTAGACCTGGCGGGCCCGCTCGACCTCGCCCAGGTGGGTGTCCGCCCACTCGGCGAGGCGGCGCGAGGCTGCGGCCGAGCAGCCCGCTCGACCTCGCCCAGGTGGGTGTCCGCCCACTCGGCGAGGCGGCGCGAGGCTGCGGCCGAGCCCGCTGATCTCGTACTCGACCCTCGGGGGACCTCCGGGTAGTACGTCACACGACCAGGCCAGGCGGCGGGGCCCGCCCTCCGGGTAGACGACGGGACTGTGCCGACACGGACTAGGCGGCGCCGCCCTTGTCGTCCCGCCGGTCCTTCTCCTCGTCCACGATCTCCGCGTCGACGACGCCCTCCTCGTCGCGCGGGGCGCCGGAGGGTTCCTCGGTGGGTGTCTGCTGGGCCTGGGCGTACATCGCCTGGCCCATCTTCTGGCTGACGGAGGCGAGCTTCTCCACGCCGGTGCGCAGCGTGGCGGTGTCCGCCTGCTGCTCCAGCTGTCCCTTCACCTCGGTGATGGCGGACTCGACCTCGGTCTTCGTGTCGGCGGGGATCTTGTCGCCGTTGTCGCGGAGGAACTTCTCGGTCTGGTAGACGAGTTGCTCGGCCTGGTTGCGGGTCTCGGCGGCCTCGCGGCGCTTGCGGTCCTCCTCCGCGTACTGCTCGGCCTCGCGCATCATGCGGTCGATGTCGTCCTTGGGCAGGGCCGAGCCGCCGGTGACGGTCATCTTCTGCTCGCGGCCGGTCGCCAGGTCCTTGGCGGAGACGTGCATGATGCCGTTGGCGTCGATGTCGAAGGCCACCTCGATCTGCGGCACCCCGCGCGGCGCCGGCGGCAGGCCCGTCAGGTCGAAGACGCCGAGCTTCTTGTTGTAGGCGGCGATCTCCCGTTCGCCCTGGTAGACCTGGATGCCGACCGAGGGCTGGTTGTCGGCGGCGGTGGTGAAGATCTCCGAACGCCGGGTGGGGATCGTCGTGTTGCGTTCGATGAGCTTCGTCATGATGCCGCCCTTGGTCTCGATGCCCAGGGACAGCGGCGTGACGTCGAGCAGCAGCACGTCCTTGACGTCGCCGCGGATGACGCCCGCCTGCAGCGCGGCGCCCACGGCGACGACCTCGTCGGGGTTGACGCCCTTGTGCGGTTCCTTGCCGGTGAGTTCCTTGACCAGGTCGGTCACCGCGGGCATCCGGGTCGAGCCGCCGACCAGGATCACGTGGTCGATCGCCGAGAGCTTCACCCCGGCGTCCTGGACCGCCTGGTGGAAGGGCGCCTTGCAGCGGTCGAGCAGGTCGGCGGTGAGCTCCTGGAACTGGGCCCGGGTCAGCTTCTCGTCGAGGTGCAGCGGTCCCTCCGACGAGGCAGTGACGTAGGGCAGGTTGATCGTCGTCTCGGTGGAGCTGGACAGCTCGATCTTGGCCTTCTCGGCGCCCTCGCGCAGCCGCTGCACGGCCATCTTGTCGCTCGCGAGGTCGACGCCGTACTGGCCCTTGAAACGCTTGACCAGGTACTCGACGATCCGCTGGTCCCAGTCGTCGCCGCCGAGGTGGGTGTCGCCGTTGGTGGCCTTCACCTCGATGACGCCCTCGCCCATCTCCAGCAGCGACACGTCGAAGGTGCCGCCGCCGAGGTCGAAGACGAGCACGGTCTGGTCGTTCTCCTTGTCCAGGCCGTAGGCGAGGGCCGCCGCCGTCGGCTCGTTGATGATCCGCAGGACCTTCAGGCCCGCGATCTCCCCGGCCTCCTTGGTGGCCTGCCGCTGGGCGTCGTCGAAGTACGCCGGGACGGTGATCACCGCGTCGGTGACGTCCTCGCCGAGGTAGGACTCCGCGTCCCGCTTCAGCTTCTGCAGCACCCTCGCGGACAGCTCCTGCGCCCGGTAGCGGGTGCCGTCGATGTCGCCGTGGTCGGGGAAGCGCCAGTGCGCGTCACCCATGTGGCGCTTGACCGAGCGGGCGGTGCGGTCCACGTTCGTCACGGCCTGCCGTTTGGCCACCTCCCCGACCAGCACCTCGCCGTTCTTGGCGAACGCCACGACCGAGGGCGTGGTCCTGGCCCCCTCCGCGTTGGCGATGACGGTGGGCTCGCCGCCTTCCAGCACGGCGACCACCGAGTTCGTGGTTCCGAGGTCGATCCCGACCGCACGTCCCATCGCTGTCCCCTTCCGCCAGGGCGCTCTCCTTTCCAGCACAAAACCTGAGTGCGCTGTTGTCAATGGCGCGAGGGGGTGGCCGGCCCGCGCAGCGCCACGGCCCGCCGGGGCCGGTCGGTGACGAGCACGTCCACCCGCGGGTGGGCGAGGAAGGCCCGCATCAGGGTGTCGTCGTTGACCGTCCACACCATGGTGAACAGGCCGTGCCGGGTCGCCTCGCGCAGCACGGTGGTCCTGGCCAGCCGGTGGTGCACGGCGACGCCGTGGGCCCCGCAGGCCCGGATGCGGCGGACCGGGAACAGCTCGCTCAGCCGGGTCCCG
The DNA here is from genome assembly GCF_042958445.1 of Streptomyces sp. NPDC007991. NCBI lineage: Bacteria > Bacillati > Actinomycetota > Actinomycetes > Kitasatosporales > Streptomycetaceae > Streptomyces > Streptomyces sp. NPDC007991. Next base: position 963,993 of record NZ_JBIBJD010000001.1, on the reverse strand, counting down.
GGCAGCCGGGCCAGGTCCAGCTCCCGGCGGTCGCGCCCCAGGGCCAGCACGGTCCGCACCCCGGGGAAGCCCTGTGCGACGGCGGCCACGGAGCAGTCCTCCAGCGACGTCGCGACGAACCCGTCCACGCCGAGCAGGGCCACCGCCCGGTCGATCACCTCCCGCTCGTAGCCGACCTCCTTCAGGTCCAGGTGCGCCACGAGCTTCCCGGCGATCAGCGCCATCACCTCGTCCACCACCGGCACGTCGTATCCGGCCCGCTCGCTCAGCTCGGCGTGGGTGAGCGCGGCCAGCGGCGGCCCGGTGGGCCCGACCCGGGGGTCGTGGTAGACGACGAGGACGCCGTCCTTCGTACGGCGGATGTCGAACTCGGCGTACTCCGCGCCGGACTCCAGCGCGTCCTTGTACGCCTGCCAGGTGGCGGGTCCGGCGCGCTCGGAGCCGCCCCGGTGGGCGGAGACGGCGGGGCGGGGCGTCATGGTCGTCGGCTCCCGGAGGGTGAGCGTGGAGGCGGGACGGGGGCGGTGTCGTCGTCGGGCGCCGGCAGCAGCGAGCCGGAGCGGGTGCTGATCCGTCTGAGCAGGACGTAGCCGATCAGGACCAGGACCACGAAGGGCAGCCAGGCCAGCGCGTAGGCCGGAGCGTAGGCGCGCAGGTCGAGGATGGAGCGGTGCTCGTCGACGTTCGTGCCGTTCACGCCGAAGAAGGCCAGCAGCAGAGTGGGCGGCAGGGCGATCAGCGTGGCGGCGGCGACCAGGCCGGAGACGGTGCGGTCACGGCGTTCGTCGCGCTCGGCGAGTTCGGCGTCCAGGACGGCGGAGCGGGCGCTGATCACCGAGGTCAGGCGCTCGACCATGCGGGCCGAGTTCTCCAGGCTGTCGCGGATGCCGAGCGCGTCGCGCAGTGCGGACTGGAACGCCTCCATGACCATCTCGGGGATCAGCAGGCTGTCGACGTAGGCCTCGACGCCGAAGGCGAGGTCCAGCTGGAGTTCGTTGACGCCCGCGGAGAGGCGGGAGATCAGGGAGCGGATCTCGGTGGGCGAGTCGGTCAGGGCCTGCTCGTTGGCCTTCATCGTCGCGAAGGCGGCGAGCCGGGTGCGCTGGAGCACGGCCAGGGCGGAGATCATGCCGATGGCGACGAGCATCAGGCCGTTCTCGACGTGCGGGGCCCAGCCGGCCTGGACGGAGACGCCCCGGCCGAGGGCGGACAGGGTGACGCCGTGGTTCCTGAGGTGCGGCGCGAAGCTCGCGTCGTGTGGCGTGGCGGGGTTCCAGGGCATCCGGCCGCGGTAGACGATCTCGTTCAGCAGGATCGCCTTGCGGGCCTCGTCGGCGCTGAGCAGCTCGCGCTGTAACCGGCCGCCGGGGAACACCAGTTGGTGCACGTTCTGGCCGAGGGTGAGCGGCCGGCCGCCGAGCTGTCCGGTCAGCGTCTGCAGGAGCGGGCGGTCGTCGAGTTCGATCCGCTCCCGGTCGAAGCAGGTGGTGGCCAGCCAGGCGGCGAGGTCGCCGGCCGTGGTCTCGCCCGCGAAGGCGCAGTCCACGACGAGGGTGGCGTCGCCGCGCGGGGTGGTGACGACGAGGATCCGCAGGGACGCGAGGCCCAGGCCGTGGTCGCCGTGCGGCAGCCGCAGCCGGCGGGGCGCGATCTGTTCGTCCAGCACCGGGACGGGCAGGACGTCCTGGCTGGACATCAGGTGGGAGGCGAAACGGCCGAAGTCGTAGCGGTCGACGAGGGCGGAGTCCCGGGGGCGGAGCCGGCCGGAGAGGCTGAACAGCAGCAGGACGCGGGTCCGGTCCCGGGTGGCGGAGTCGAGCGCCGTCGCGCTGGTGGACGTTCCCGGCAGCATCGTGTTCCTTCCGGCCCCTCGGCGGCAGAGCGTCTGGTTCATACCCCGGGTGCGGATCGTGAACCGACGACGTCGCGCGGGCCCGGCCCTGGTGGGCGGGCCCGCGCGAGGTGGGTGGAGCGGGTCAGGCGAGCTTGGCGGTCAGGGTGATGGGCGTGGCCTTCAGGGCCTGGCTGACGGGGCAGCCGACCTTGGCCTCCTCGGCGGCGGCGAGGAAGGCCGCCTCGTCCATGCCGGGGACGGTGCCCTCGACGGTGAGGTGGATGCCGGTGATGCCCTCGCCGGGCTGGAAGGTGACGTCGGCGGAGGTCACCAGCTTGGTCGGCGGGGTGCCGGCCTTGTCGAGGATGTTGGAGAAGGCCATCGAGAAGCAGCTGGAGTGGGCGGCGGCGATCAGCTCCTCCGGGCTGGTCTTCCCGCCCGGCTCCTCGGTGCGGGCCGCCCAGCTGACCGGCTGCTCGGCGAGGATGCCGGAGGAGTCGAAGGTGACGACGCCGTTACCCTTGAACAGGTTGCCTTCCCACACGGTGTGTGCGGAGCGCGTGGCTGCCATGACGCATCCTTTCGATGAGTATCCGGAACCGCGACCGGGTTCCTGGCCACCATCCGATCACACTCCCGCTCGACGCACGCGGAAGACCTGCCCTCTGGCACCCACCGGCACCTCGCGCGGTCAGGCGGCGCGCTCCTCGCTGGTCTCCAGCGGCACCTGGGGGCCGTCCGACTCGCGCATCCAGCGGCGCAGGACGCGGTGGACGTGTTCGGCGCCGACGAGTTCCTCCCCCTCGCCGACCGGCGCGGAGAAGCCGAGCGGCGACAGCAGGAAGGGGTTGCCCTGTTCGCCGCCGAGGCCGCCGTGCGAGCCGATCTGCTCCTCGAAGGCGAGGACTTCGCCGTCGGCCGGGTCGTGGAAGGAGTTGACCATGATGTCGGCGGTGTGCGGGAAGGAGTGCGTACGACGTACCGCGTCGGCGGTGCCCGGGCCGAACGCGGCGAGCGGGCCCGGGTTGTCGTCGAGGTCGGCCAGCGGTATCTCGGCGCCGTACGCGCCGAGGACGACCCCGCCGTGCTCCTCGCTGCGCACCAGCAGGAAGCCGATGCCGGGGTGGTTGGCGAGGGTCGGCAGCAGCGCGGGGTGGCGGGCGTCGATCTCCTCCTTGCTCATGCGGTGCGTGACGTCCGGGAAGGAGACCAGGCCGAGGTTGCCGGAGGCCAGCACGATCGGCTCCGAGCGGCGCGTCGGGCGGTGCCGCTCGCCGCCCTCCTCGACCGGTATGCGCAGGGCGGCGCGAACGGCGGCGCGGGCCTCCGTCCCACTGCGGGTGCGCTCCGCGCGGCGCGGCACGGGCAGTCCGCAGCCCGCCCGCACCAGGTCGCCGAGGGTGAGGCCGTAGCGGGAGCGGAAGGTCTCGCCGGGGCTCTGGCCGTGGTCGGACAGCACGACGATCCGGTACGGGCGCGGGGCGTGCTCGGCGACGTTCTCGATCAGAGCCAGCGAGCGGTCGAGGCGTTCGAGGACCCCCCGCGCATCGCGGCTCGCCGGGCCGGAGTGGTGGGCGACCTCGTCGTAGGCCACGAGGTCGGCGTAGACGGCGGTGCGGCCGGCGAGCATGTCGCCCATCACGGCGGCCACGACCACGTCCCGCTCGACGACGGTCGCGAAGGCCCTCACGAGCGGGTAGAGGCCGCCGCGGGAGACGCGCGGGCGTTGCTTGCCGAGGCGGGCCCGCGTGGACTGGCCGATCTCCCGGACCACCTCGGCGACGAACGACAGGGCGGTGCGCACGGCGTTGGCCGGGTCGGAGAAGTAGGCGAAGTAGCCCGCGCGGGAGCGGTTCTCCCGGCTGCGGCGGCGGGCGGCGATGGACAGCACGAGGGCCTGCTGCTCGGCGCCGCCGCTGAACAGGTTGCCGCGGCTGGCGCCGTCGACGGTGAGCAGGCCGCCGTGCCCCGCGTATCCGACGGCACGGCGCTGGAGTTCGGCGGCGCTGGTCGGGCGGTTGCAGACCACGACCTCGCGGGTGTCCTTCTCGTACCAGCGGAACGCGGGCACGTCGTGGTTGCTGCCGTGCAGGATGCCGAGCTGGCTGGCGCCGGTCTGGCTGGACCAGTCGGTGCGCCAGGGGGTGAGCCGGTGGGTGGGGCGGGCGCCGTCGCCGGTGCCGAGCCAGCGGGCGACGGTGGGCATCAGGCCCTGGCCGACGGCGTCCAGCAGGATGTCGTGGCCGACGCCGTCGAGTTGCAGGAAGACCGTGCCGGGGCTGGGCGGGCAGGGCGGGCCGGACCGGCGGCGGCGGTCGGAGAGGCGGTACAGCCGGCGGCGGTAGGCGTCGTCGTCGCGCACGGCCAGGGCGGCGCCGGTGGCGGACGCCACGGCGGACATCACGGCGGCGACGACGACGGCGGTCTCCGGGGCGGCGGTGCCGCGCTCCCCGGGGTCGAGGCGCAGGGCGAGCAGCAGCAGCGCGCCGTTGAGGAAGAACACCAGCAGCCCGAGCACGAGCGCCGGTACGAGGAGCAGGAGCCGGACGAGCAACGGCCAGACCACGGCCGACAGCACACCGAAGGCACCGGCGCCGAAGGCCGCCGTGACGGCGATGTCGGTCGCGCTGTCGCCGTCCGCCGAGCGGAGCCGGAAGTCGGGCAGGATCCCGGCGAGCACGAGCATGGTGAGGGTGGAGACCGCCCACACGGCGACACTCCGCCCGACCTGACTGGCGACCCGCCGCCACCGCACGCCCCGCACGCCCCGCCACCTCACGTCCCGGCCCGTCGCGACCACGGGCTCCCACCCACAGTGCCACAACGCTCCGGGGACGCCCGGTGTCCCCCGGACCGTCGCCTCAGCGGCCGTCGTAGCCGGCGGTCGGCATCGACAGCCGGCGGTGCACGCACGCCTTCATCGCCGCGTCGTACGCCGGCTCCGCGCGCCCGACCGTCTCGACGCGCACCCCGCGCCGCACGCACTCCGCGGTGAACTCCTCGACGGAGGCGAGCGCGCTCTCCAGCACTCTGCGGCTGGGTGCCACGAACAGGTCCAGGCCGGGGCGGACGCCGTCCCACAGCGCGCAGTGGTCGGGACGCAGCCCCCGGACCAGTAACTCCCGGCTGATCACATAGCCCCGCTCGGCGGCCCAGCGGGCGCACATCGCGTGCTGGCTGCGGGAGTCGACCAGGAACGGATCGTCGTCGAGCTCCTCCAGCGGCGTCAGACTCGCGATCGCCGTGACCCGGACCGGCACCATGGCGTCCCCCCTCACCTCCGGTTTTCGCCGCCGACCCTACTCCTGCACGTAGGCTTCGGGGAGTCGCGCGAAGGGGGCAAAGGAGTGCCGGTGGAGATCACCTGGTGGGGTCACGCCACTTGCACGGTCGAGGACTCGAACGTACGCGTGCTCACCGATCCGCTGTTCGCACGCCGGCTCGCGCACCTGCGCCGCCGGCGCGGGGACCTGCCGCCTCCCGGCGCCCACCTGGCGGACGTCGCGCTGGTCTCGCATCTGCACGCCGACCACCTGCATGTGCCGTCGCTGATGCGGCTCGCTCCGGGCACGCGCCTGCTCGTGCCCCGGGGCGCGCGCCGGGCGGTGCCGGGACTGCGCCGGCTCACGCACCTGCGGGTCAGCGAGGTGGCGCCCGGGGACGAGATCCCGGTCGGCGACATCGTCGTACGGGCCGTGTCCGCGCGGCACGACGGACGCCGGCTGCCGCTCGGGCCGCACCGCTCCCCCGCACTCGGTTACGTCATGGCCGGCGAGGCCCGGACGTACTTCGCCGGGGACACGGGGCTGTTCGACGACATGGCCGAGGAGGTCGGGCCGGTCGAGGTGGCGCTGCTGCCGGTGGGCGGCTGGGGGCCGTACCTGGGCGAGGGCCATCTGGACGCGGGCCGGGCGGCGCAGGCGCTGGCCCGGCTGGCGCCGCGCAGTGCGGTGCCGGTGCACTACGGCACGTACTGGCCGATCGGGATGGACGCCGTGCGCCCCCATGAGTTCCATGCGCCGGGCGACGAGTTCGTGCGGCTCGCGGCGCGGCACGCGCCCGGCGTGGCGGTGCACCGGCTCGGGCACGGGGAGAGCGTGCGCCTGGAGGTCGCGCGGTGATCTGGACCGCGCCGGTGGCGCAGGCCGCCGTGCCTCTGCTGGCGGTGTCGGCCGTCACCCCGGCGTCCGTGGTGCCGGAGTCGACGCAGCAGGCGATCGGTTATCCGACGCTTTTCGTGCTGGTGCTGGTCGGGGCGCTGGTGCCGGTGATCCCGACGGGCGCGCTGGTGAGTTCGGCGGCGGTGGTCGCCTTCCACCAGACGGCGCCGTTCTCGCTGGCGATGGTGTTCGTGACGGCGTCGCTGGCGGCGTTCCTCGGCGATGCGGCGCTGTACTGGCTGGGGCGGCGCGGGATGAAGTCGAGGAACGGCTCGCGCTGGCTGGAGGCGATCCGGGCGCGGGCGCCGGAGGACCGGCTGGAGCAGGCGCAGACGAAACTCGCCGAGCATGGTGTGGCGGTGCTGGTGCTGTCGCGGCTGGTGCCGGCGGGGCGGATTCCGGTGATGCTGGCGTGTCTTCTGGCGAAGTGGCCGCTGCGGAGGTTTTCCCGGGGGAATCTGCCGGCCTGTCTGGCCTGGGCCGTGACCTATCAGTTGATCGGGATTCTCGGGGGGTCGTTGTTCGATGAGCCGTGGGAGGGGGTTGTGGCGGCGATCGGGCTGACCTTGGTGATCAGTGTGGTGCCGGGTGTGGTGCGGCGGGTTCGGTAGGGATCAGTTCCCGGGCAGCACCCTTGAAGCGCCGACCGGCATGTCCCACAGGTTCTCCCGGGGCAGGCCTGTCTTCTCCCAGGCCGCGCGGACGCGGGTGAGGGGCTCCAGGACCGGCTCTGCCGACAGGACGAAGGTGGCCCAGTGCATGGGGGCCATCCTGGTCGCTCCCAGGTCCTGGGCCGCGCGGACCGCCTCCTCCGGGTCGCAGTGGACGTCGCTGAGCCACCAGCGGGGGTCGTAGGCGCCGATGGGGAGGAGGGCGAGGTCGATGCCGGGGTAGCGGCGGCCGATGCGGGAGAACCAGTGGCCGTAGCCCGTGTCGCCCGCGAAGTAGACGCGCCGGCCCTCCTGGTCGGTCAGGACCCAGCCGCCCCACAGGCTGCGGCAGGTGTCGGTGAGGGTGCGCTTGGACCAGTGGTGGGACGGGACGAAGTCGAAGCGGACGCCGTCCAGTTCGGCCGCCTCCCACCAGTCGAGTTCCGTGACCCGCGTGAAGCGGCGGCGGTGGAACCAGCGGGCCAGTCCGGCCGGGACGAACACGGGGGTGTCGCGCGGGAGGCGGCGCAGCGTGGGGGCGTCCAGGTGGTCGTAGTGGTTGTGGCTGATGACGACGGCGTCGACGCGCGGCAGTTCCTCCCAGGGGACGCCCACGGGCGTGATGCGGGCCGGGGTGCCGAGGATCCGCCGGGACCAGACCGGGTCGGTGAGGACCGTGAGCCCGCCGATGCGCAGGACCCAGCTGGCGTGTCCCGCCCATGTGACGGCGACCGTGCGGGCGTCGACGCGGGGCAGCGGGCCGGGGGCGTAAGGAAGCCGGGGGATGTCGGCGAGGCCTTCCGGGCCCGGTCGCACGGCGCCCTCGCGGGCGAAGCGGGTCATGGCCCTCAGGCCGGGGAGCGGGGCGGTGAGCCGGTCGTGGAACGTGCGCGGCCACACCCGGTGTTCGGCCAGTGGTCTCGGTTCGGCCAGCGGCGGGTACGGGGGCGCGAGAGGGGACGGGAGGGCCGCGTCGCCGGCTTCCCGAGTGGTGGTGCTCGTGGTCGACTCGGACTGCTGCGTCATCGAGGAGGCTCCCATCGCTGAGCGTCGTCGCGGAGATCGTCGAAGGCCGATGTCAGGTGGATCAACGCGCGCTGCACGTGGGGCAGTTCCAGCGGCGTGGGTGAGGTGAGGCATTCCGCGCGTTCCGTGTCGGAGCCGGCCAGCAGTGCGCCGGTCGAGAGCCGCACGCGCGGGGCTTCGAGCTCGTCGCCGAAGCGGTGGCCGCCGGGCGCGGGCATGCCGAGGCGGGCGGTGAGGAAGTCCTCCAGTTCCTGGGCGTCGCCGATGCCGTGCGCACTCAGCGCGGGGCCCAGCGGAGCGAGGTCGACGTACAGATGGCGGCCGGCTTGCGGGGGCCGGGCGAGAGCGCCGGCCGCCACGACGGCGGCGTGCGCCTCGGCGGCCAGGCGGGCGTGCAGGCGCACGGCGGTGGCGACGCGCGTGGTGACGGGTTCCGGTTCCCCCAGCGCGTATGCGGCCGCCGCGGCGACGGGGGCGGCGACCCGGGCGTCGAGCGCGGTGAGCACGTCGAGCACGCGCGCGTGGAGGCCGTCGGCGTCCTCTCCGGCCGGGAAGCGGGCCACCGCGGCCGGCCAGCCGGGCGGGAGGAGGGCACCGGCCAGGTCGGTGACGACGGTGACCCGGTCGGGCAGCATCTCGGCGGGGCTGAGCAGCACGGTGTCGTGCGGGTCGTGCAGGGTGTCGCGCCAGGTCTCGTCGCTGACCAGGTGCAGGCCCTCCCCCTGGGCGGCCTCGACGGTCTCGTGCAGCAGCTCGGGAGGGGCGACGGTGGCCGTGGGGTCGTCGGCGACGGACAGCACGAGCAGGCGCGGGTCGCCGCCCTCGGCGCGGACCCGGCGCACGGTCTCCAGCAGGGCGTACGGGTCGGGCACGCCGCCGCTCTCCGGCGGGACCGGCACGTGGAAGGCGGGGCGCCCCAGCAGCCGGGCGTACGGCGCCCACCAGGCGGCGCAGGGTCTCGGTACGAGCACGTCACCGCCGAGGGCGGCGGTCAGGGCGAGCAGCAGCGCGGGCGCGCCGGGGCCGGCGGCCACCCGGCCGGGGTCGCAGTGCAGTCCGCGCCGGTCCCAGTAGCCGCAGGCGGCCTCCCGCAGGGCCTCTCCCCCGCCGACCGGCTCGTGGCCGCCCCGGGACGCCGCGGCGGCGAGCACGGCGGACAGCTCCGGCAGTACGGGCAGCCCGTCCTCGGGGAGCGGCGGCCCGAACCGGACGGGGCCGTGGCCTTCCGGGTCCGTCCGCCGCATCCGTACCTCCGCAGTGCCTGCTGCCATGTCCTGTCGGCCTCGCTCGTGCCCTGTCGCCCGTGCCCTCGGCCACTGAGTACCCATGGGGCCGTCGCCCCATGGGCGCCCGGCCGGGTTGTGACGGTCACAGCATGAGCGGGCCGGGCCGGGGGAAGCGGGGGGCTTGCGGGGCGGTGGTGCGCGCCGGAGCTCAGCGGTACGGGTCGCTCTCCCGGTGGCGCAGCCGGTGCACGGCGGCACCGAACGCGCCCGCGATCAGTACTCCGCCCGCGACCAGGGCGGGCACGGAGTCGGAGAAGGCACCGCCGTCACCGGCGCGCACACCGCGCTGGACGACCGCGCCTCCGCACTCGGCGGTGCGGCGCAGCGGTTCGCCACCTGCTTCGTCGCGCGGTTCGCCACCCGCTTCGTCGCGCGGTTCGCCACCCGCTTCGGCACGCGGTTCACCACCCGCTTCGGCACGCGGTTCGCCACCTGCTTCGGCACGCGGTTCGTCGGAGCAGGGCTGGTGGGCGGGCTCCGGAGTCGGCTGGTGGGCGGGCTCGGGAGTCGGCTGGGACGGCTTGTGGTCGCCACCGCCCTGGGCCACGGTGAAGGTCGCGCTCCACGGCGCGCCCTCCCCGCCGGGAGCGGCCGGGCAGGTGCCGTCGACGGTCCACGCCGAGTCATCGCCGAGGGCGTCGGGATCCCCCTCGAAGTTCTCCGCGGGGGCGACATGGGCCGTGCCCCGGTAGGCCGGGCCGGACACCTCGTCGTCGTTGCCGGTCACCTTGTTCAACGGGATCGTACCCTCGTCGAAGGCCTGCGAGGTCGCGTCGATGCTGTCGGGCGGCGACCCCCCGGTCGGATCACAGCTGACCGAGACGGTGACCGTGCCACCGGGCTCCACGGCGGCCGGACCGACCTCGGCGGCGGGTTCGGCGACCCCGACCGGAGCGAACCCGACCAGGGCCGAGCCGGCCAGGACGGCGACGAAGAGTGCGTGACGGGTGCGGCGCATGGCGGGGACTCCTTCGGGCGACGGCGGAACGTCCCTCTGCCATCACAGCCCGCCCCGGGGAACGCCGCGCGCGCCCGGCCCCCATTAGCGGGACAGCACCCTCCAACCGGGTGAACCGCAACGTCTCAGGGGCCGCGGCGACCACTCCCACGGTGCTAGGCGACATCCCGCATGACCTGCTCCCGGACCCGCCCGCAGCACCGGCTGATGAGCCGGGACACATGCATCTGCGAGATCCCCATCTCCTCGGCGATCCGGCTCTGCGTCATGTCCCCGAAGAACCGCATGTACAGAATCGCCCGCTCCCGCTCCGGCAGCGCCGCCAGCCGCGACTTCACCGCCTCACGGTCCACGACCGTGTCCAGCGCCGGATCGGGCGACCCGAGCGCGTCGCTCAGGGAGTACCCGTCCTCACTGCCGGGCAGTTCCGCGTCCAGGGACAGGGCCGTGAAGCTCTCCAGGGCCTCCAGGCCGGTCTTCACGTCCTCCTCGCTCAGCTTCGCGTGCTCGGCGATCTCCGCCACGGTGGGCCGCCGGCCGGAGATGGTCTGGGACAGGTCCTGGGAGGCGAACCGGACACGATTGCGCAGGTCCTGGACGCGACGAGGCACGTGCAGGGTCCACATGTGGTCGCGGAAGTGCCGCTTGATCTCGCCGGTGATGGTGGGCACGGCGTAGCTCTCGAACGCGTTGCCGAGCTCGGGGTCGTACCGGTCGACGGCCTTGACCAGGCCGAGGGCCGCGACCTGGCGCAGGTCCTCGAAGTTCTCGCCGCGGCTGCGGAAGCGTCCGGCGAGCCGGTCGGCCATGGGCAGCCAGGCCTCGACGATCTCGTCGCGGATCGCGTCGCGCTCGGGGCCGGCGGGCAGTGTGGCGAGCCTGCGGAAGGCGTCGGCGGTGTCGGGGGCGTCGTCGTGGGCGTGCTGCTTCGCGCTGGTGTGGATCGGCATGATGCGTCGCAATTCCCTTGCAGGTGCTCTGGGTTGGACGGTCACCGTGGGAGCGCGTCGACTGGTGCGGACCAGGAGCACCGGTGGCGGCGCGATTCGCCGCTCCCACGGACGTGCCTCCTGTCCGAAGCACTGAGGTGCGCCTGCCCCCGGCCCCCGCCCGCAAACCCGGAGAGGTTTTCCAGCGTCGCGCAGGGTGACTCGTACCGATGGCTCTGTCCCCATACGTCCGGGAGGTCGTACATGAGCACCAAGGTCTCCGACCACGTCCTTGAGCGGCTGCGCGAGTGGGGGGTCGAGCAGGTCTTCGGCTATCCGGGCGACGGCATCAACGGCCTGCTCGCCGCATGGGGCCGGGCCGAGAACCAGCCCCGTTTCGTGCAGTCGCGGCACGAGGAGATGTCGGCGTTCCAGGCGGTCGGCTACGCCAAGTTCAGCGGCCGTCTCGGCGTGTGCACGGCGACGTCCGGCCCAGGCGCGATCCATCTGCTGAACGGGCTGTACGACGCCAAACTGGACCATGTCCCGGTGCTGGCGATCGTCGGCCAGACGCACCGCACCGCGATGGGCGGCTCCTACCAGCAGGAAGTGGATCTGCACACGCTGTACAAGGACGTCGCCTCCGATTTCGTGGAGACGGTGACCGTGCCGGAGCAGCTGCCGAACGTGCTGGACCGGGCGATCCGTACCGCGTACGCGCGCCGCTGTCCCACCGCGATCATCATCCCCGGCGATGTGCAGGAGCTCGACTACTCGCCGCCGACGCACGAGTTCAAGATGGTGCCCTCCAGCCTGGACCGCAGCTCGTGGACGGCCGTGCCGTCCGACGAATCGGTACGGCGGGCCGCCGAGATCCTCAACTCCGGTGACAAGGTGGCGATCCTGGTCGGCCAGGGCGCGGCCGGCGCGCGGGCCGAGGTGGAGTCGATCGCCGAGCTGCTCGGCGCCGGTGTCGCCAAGGCGCTGCTCGGCAAGGACGTCCTCAGCGACGAACTGCCCTACGTCACCGGCTCGATCGGCCTGCTGGGCACGCGTCCGTCGTACGAGCTGATGCGGGACTGCGACACGCTGCTGACCATCGGGTCGTCGTTCCCGTACACCCAGTTCCTGCCCGAGTTCGCCAAGGCGCGCGGCGTGCAGATCGACATCGATCCGCACATGGTCGGGATGCGCTACCCGTACGAGGTGAACCTGGTCGGCGACGCCAAGGCCACGCTGGAGCGGCTGATCCCGCTGATCCAGGAGGGGCGCGGGCGCGAGTGGTACGACACGGTGTGCGCGAACGTGACGCGCTGGCGTGAGGTCATGGAGCGCCGTGCGGGACTGGACGCCGACCCGATCAATCCGGAGTACGTGGCCCGCGCCCTGGACCCGCTGCTGCCGGACAACGCGATCGTCGCCTCCGACTCGGGTTCGACGGCCAACTGGTACGCGCGGCACCTGACCATGCGGCCGGGCATGCGGGGCTCGCTCTCCGGCACGCTGGCGACGATGGGCTGCGGGGTGCCGTATGTGATCGGCGCGAAGTTCGCGCACCCGGACCGGCCCGCGATCGCGCTGGTGGGCGACGGGGCGATGCAGATGAACGGGATGGCGGAGCTGATCACGGCGGCGAAGTACCGCCACGAGTGGGAGGACCCGCGGCTGGTGATCGCCGTGTGGAACAACCAGGATCTGAATCAGGTCACGTGGGAGATGCGGGCCATGGAGGGCGCGCCGCAGTTCCTGCCGTCGCAGGCGATCCCGGATGTGCAGTACGCCGCGTTCGCGCGGTCCCTGGGGCTGACCGGTATCCGGGTGGAGAAGCCGGAGGACGTCGAGGCGGGCTGGCGTGCCGCACTGGAGGCGGACGGCCCCGCGGTGGTCGAGTTCCTGACCGATCCGGCCGTCCCACCGATCCCGCCGCACGCCACCTGGGAGCAGATGGAGGCGACCGCCGCGTCGGTCCTGAAGGGCGACGCGGACCGGGGATCGGTGGTCAAGCAGGGCTTCAAGGCGAAGATGCAGGAGTTCCTGCCGGGGCGTGAGAAGAAGTAGCGGTCGCCGCCGCCGGGGTTACGCCGGCCGGTTCGCGCCGGTCGGCGTCGTCCTGTGGCAGCAGCAGCTCCTCGTAGCGGCCCAGCAGCAGCACCACTCCGAGCATGAGCAGCGGAAGCAGCACAGCGAGCATCGCCATGGCGTGTCCTTCCCCAGAGATGAGTGGGGGGTGTGATCCGGGTCTCCCGCAGGCCGTGGCGCAAACCCGTGGGGAGGGCATCGATCCGGGGTGCCGAGCCCGTGTCGGCTCCCGGTGTTCGGGTACGCGGTGCGGACCCCCGAACGTCTGGAGGGAGACATGCAGCGAGGCAGCGACCGGCTGAGCGTCCACCGTGACGACGAGATGAAGCACGAACTCCAGGGGCTGCTCAGGTCCGGGCACCCCACCCGCAGTGAGGAGTGGCACGACCCGGAGCCGGCCGCCGAGGACGACCCCGAGGTCGCGCACGGGCCGGTGACGCCGAGCCGTGCGCCGTCGTCCCTGGAGTCGGTGCGCCTGGAGCTGGCCCGGATCCTGGGCCGCCGGGCGTTCCCCGCGAGCGCGCGCGACCTGGTCCGCGAGCTGCGCGGCCACCAGGCGCCCGACGCCCTCGTCGAGGCCTTGGAGCGGCTGCCGCGCCAGGAGCGCTACGGCAATGTCCAGGAGCTCGCCCAGGCTCTGGTCCGGGCCCGGGAGACGGGACCGGAGGAATACGCGTAGGGACCGCGCCGGGTGTGCCGCGGGCGGGCCGACCGCCCGTGGTGCCCCGTCGGCCGGGGAACGGAGGGAGGGCCCCAGTGATGGCCGCGCTGGTGAAGGACGTGATGACCCCGGGTGTGGTCGCCGTACGCCCGGACGCCTCGCTCGTCGAGGCGGCGCAGTTGATGCGCACCCAGAACATCGGCGACGTGGTGGTGGCCGACGGGCAGGACGTGATCGGCGTGCTCACCGACCGTGACATCACGGTGCGGGCGGTGGCCGACGGTGCCGACCCGATGACGGTGAGCGCGCAGTCGGTGTGCACACCGCATCCGGTGACGGTGACGCCGGACGAGCGGGTGGCGACCGCGGCCGCGCTGATGCGCGAGCACGCGGTGCGCCGCCTGCCGGTGGTGGAGAACGGGCTGCCGGTCGGGATGGTGAGCCTCGGCGACCTGGCCGAGGCCGAGGACCCCGCGTCGGCGCTCGCCGACATCAGCCGCGCCGAGCCGGACGCCCGGGGTGAGGTGTGAGTACCGGAGAGGCGAACGAGACCACAGCCATCCGCAAGAACGAGAGGAACGCGCGGAGCGACGCGGCCCGCTGGAGCGCCGCACGCTCCGGGAAAGGACGTTGAGCATCATGCGTATCGCATTTCTGGTGGCGCCCGAGGGCGTCGAGCAGGTCGAGCTGACCGACCCCTGGCAGGCCGCGAAGGACGCCGGTCACGAGCCCGTGCTGGTGTCGACGCAGGAGGGAGAGATCCAGGCGTTCAACCACCTCGACAAGGCGGACACCTTCCCCGTGGACGAGGTCGTGGGCCAGGCCGCGCCGGACGCGTTCGGCGCGCTGGTGCTGCCGGGCGGTGTGGCCAACCCGGACTTCCTGCGGATGGACGACAAGGCCGTCGCGTTCGTCCGGGACTTCTTCGAGCACGGCCGTCCCGTGGCGGCGATCTGCCACGCGCCGTGGACGCTGGTCGAGGCGGACGTCGTACGCGGCCGGGTGCTGACCTCGTGGCCGAGCCTGCGGACCGACATCCGCAACGCGGGCGGCACCTGGGTCGACGAGCAGGTGAAGGTCTGTGACCACGGTGCCAACAAGCTGGTCACCAGCCGTAAGCCGGACGACCTGAAGGCGTTCTGCGAGACCTTCCTCGACGTCTTCGGCGAGGAGGCCGCCTGATGGCGTCTCCCGCCGACCGGAAACAGCAGCAGCGCGAAGCCTTCACGGCGGACGATCCGGCCGGCGGTCCGCTCACCACCGACCAGGGAGTCGAGGTCGACCACACCGACGACTCCCTGGCGGCGGGCGAGCGCGGTCCGACGCTGCTGGAGGACTTCCACTTCCGGGAGAAACTCACCCGCTTCGACCACGAGCGGATCCCGGAACGGGTGGTGCACGCCCGGGGCGCGGGCGCGTACGGCTACTTCGAACCGTACGAGTCCTGCGCGGAGTTCACCCGTGCGGCGTTCCTCCAGGACCCGGCCGTGCGCACGCCCGTGTTCGTACGGTTCTCGACCGTGCAGGGCCCCAAGGGCTCGGCGGACACCGTGCGGGACGTGCGCGGCTTCGCGACCAAGTTCTACACGTCGGAGGGCAACTACGACCTGGTCGGGAACAACTTCCCCGTCTTCTTCATCCAGGACGGGATCAAGTTCCCCGACTTCGTGCACGCGGTGAAGCCCGAGCCGCACAACGACATACCGACGGGCGCGTCCGCGCACGACACCCTGTGGGACTTCGTGTCCCTCCAGCCCGAGACGCTGCACGCGATCATGTGGCTGATGTCGGACCGGGCGATCCCGCGCAGCTACCGCATGATGCAGGGCTTCGGCGTGCACACCTTCCGGTTCGTCAACGCGGACGGCAAGGGCACGTTCGTGAAGTTCCACTGGAAGCCGCGGCTCGGCGTGCACTCGCTGGTGTGGGACGAGGCGCAGGAGTGCCAGGGCCGCGACCCGGATTTCAACCGGCGTGACCTGTGGGACGCGATCGAGGCGGGCGAGTACCCCGAGTGGGAGCTGGGGGTGCAACTCGTGCCGGAGGAGGACGAGTTCGCGTTCGACTTCGATCTGCTCGACCCGACGAAGATCATCCCGGAGGAGCAGGTGCCGGTGCGGCCGATCGGCCGGATGGTGCTGGACCGCAACCCGGAGAACTTCTTCGCGGAGACCGAGCAGGTCGCCTTCCACACGGCCAACGTCGTCCCCGGGATCGACTTCACCAACGACCCGCTGCTCCAGGCGCGGAATTTCTCCTACCTGGACACCCAGCTGATCCGGCTCGGCGGGCCCAACTTCTCGCAGTTGCCGGTGAACCGGCCGGTCGCGCCGGTGCGCAACAACCAGCGCGACGGCTACCACCAGAGCGCGATCCACTCCGGCACGAACTACTTCCCGAACTCGCTCGGCGGGGGCTGCCCGGCCCACGCGGGCGCCGGGGGAAGTGCGTACACGCATGCCGCCGAACGGGTGGACGGCCACAAGATCCGGCGCCGCAGTCCCAGTTTCCAGGACCACTACAGCCAGCCGGCGATGTTCTGGAACAGCATGGCGGACTGGGAGAAGCAGCACATCGTCGAGGCGTTCCGGTTCGAGCTCGGCAAGGTGGGTGCGATGACCGTGCGGGCGCGTACGGTCGAGCACCTGGCCAAGGTCGACGGGGAGCTGGCGGTGCAGGTGGCGCGGGGTGTCGGGGTGCCGGAGCCGTCCGCCGCGGAGGCCGCGTCCAAGCTGGCCTCCCCCGCGCTCAGCCTGGAGTCGCTGCGCGGGGACGGTTCGATCCGGACCCGGCAGATCGCGGTGCTCGTCACCGACGGCGTGGACGCCGAGCAGATCACCTCCGTGCGGGAGCGGCTGGCCGCCGAGGGGGCGATCGTCGAGGCGCTGGCCGCGACGGACGGGACGATCACCGGGTCCGACGGTGAGACGTACGCGGTCGACCGTGCGCTGCCGACGGTGGCGTCCGTGCTGTACGACGCCGTGCTGCTGCCCGGCGGACCCGTCGGTACCCCGCCGACGGCGGCCGACCCGGACGCGGTGCGGTTCGTCCGGGACGCCTACCGGCACGGCAAGCCGGTGGGCGCGCTCGGCTCGGGCGTGGGCGTCCTGTCGGCGCTGGAGCCCGAGGGGCTGCGGGTGTCGACGGAGTTCCAGCGCGTGGTCACGGACCAGGGCGTGGTGACGGACACGTCGCCGGGTCCGGCGAGCGAGGAGTTCCTGAACGCGTTCTGTTCCGTGATCGCGGCGCACCGGCATTGGGGGCGGGGGCCGGTGCGGCACTGAGCCGGGGGCCGAGGCTGGGCCGGGCCGCGCTTGTGGGGGCGCGGTCCGGCTCGCTTTGTGCTGCGGGGGGGCGTCTTGGGTTGTGCCGGTGGGATGCGGCTCGGGTTGTGCCGCTGCGGACGGGGGTCGCGGTCGTGCCGACGAGGAGCGGCTCGCGTCGCGCCGGTGCCGCCCCGCTGGCGAAGCTGCGGCGCGGGGCCGGGACACGCTAGTGCCGGGCGGGCCGGCTCGGGTGCGCCGACGCGGGCCGGGTCACGCCTGCGCGGTGCGGAACAGGTCGTGACTTGCCTGCGCGGCTCCGCTCGCCAAGCGCCGGCGCGGGCCGGTCACGTTTGCCGTGCGGATCCGGCGTGGGCCGGGCCGCGATGGGCCGGTGCCGGGCCGGGCGGGTGTGCCGGGCCAGGCGGGGGTGCCGGGCCGGGCGGGGGGTGCCGGGCCGGGCGGGGGTGCCGGGCCGGGCGGGTTGCGTCGGTGCTGGTCTGCCAGGGGCTCAGGTGGCCGGGGTCGTGGGGGTCGTCGACTGGCCGCTTCCCCGTTCCCGGGCCCCTTCGCGGGTGCGGCCCGCGGCCACCGGGCGGCGCGGGTTGCGGCGCAGGAACTCGCCCTCCAGCTGCGCCATGCGCTCGTTGTGGGCCCGCAGCGCGTCGTTCGAGCCGTAGAGCAGCGTGTCGTGGCGCGTGCGGTGGATGGTCTCCAGCTCCTTCATGAGCTGCTGGTCGTCCAGCCGGTCAGGGTCCACTCCGGTCATGGTGTTGCCCCGCTCGTCGTGTTCGTTCATGTGGTCCGGGTACCCGCCCGGGGAGCAACTGAGCACTACCCCGAGCGGCATCCGGGAGGGAGCCATGGATCTCGCCTTTCTGCACCCACTGTACGAACACCCCGGGCCTTGGGCCTCGGTGTATGTCGACACCTCCCGGCATACGGAGGCCACCCCCCACGAGCGGCAGCTCACGGCCCGGGCGATGGCCAGGCAGCTGGCCGACCAGGGCGCGGACGAGGCGACCTGCCGGGCCGTGCAGAGCGCGATCGAGGACCTGCGGCACTCTTCCGAACCGCACGGCCGGGCCCTGTTCGCCCGCGCCGGCGAGGTGGTCCTCGACCCGCCGCTGGCCCGTCCCCCGCAGGGCGGCGACTGGGCCGAATGGGCCCCGCTGCCGCGTGTGACGCCGCTGCTGGAGCTGGCCGGCGGGGACCCGGTGTGCGTGGTGGCGTACGTCGACCGCAAGGGCGCCGACTTCGAGCTGCGCAGCGCACTGGGCAGCGACGACGCCGGGAGCGTCACCGGGCGCCAGTGGCCGGTGCACCGGACGAGCTCCGTGGACTGGTCCGAGCGGCATTTCCAGCTGCGGGTGGAGAACACCTGGGAGCACAACGCCGCGGAGATCGCCGACGCGCTCGCCGTGTGCCAGGAGGAGACCCGCGCCGACCTGCTGATTCTCGTCGGCGACGACCGAGAGCGGCGGTCCGTGCACGAGCGGCTGCCCAAGCGGCTGCACGACCTCGTCGTCGAGGCGCCGCACGGCAGCGGCAGCCGGCTCCTCGACGAGGACGTGGAGCGGGCCCGCGCCGAGCATGTGGCGCGGCAGGCCGAGGCGGAGCTGGAGCGGTTCCGGGCCGCCCGGAACCCGGACGACGAGGGCCGGGCCGGAGCCGTGGAGGGCGTGCCCGCGCTGATCGAGGCGGCACGCGAGCGCCGTATCGACGAGCTGCTGATCAGGCCGGACGGCCCGGACGCGCACCGTGAGGTGTGGATCGGCGAGGACCCGGACCAGGTCGCTGTGCGGCGTACGGACCTGAAGATCCTCGGCGAGCAGCACTCCTGGCCGGCCCGGGCGGACGACGCGCTGATCCGGTCGGCCGTGGCGACGGACGCCGCGGCACTGGCCGTCGCGGAGCGCGAGGTTCCGGCCGGCGGACTGGGGGCGCTGCTCCGCTGGAAGTGAACGGGGAGCGGGGCCGGGCCCTCAGCGGGCCCGTTCCACCCTGCGTTCGTCCCAGACCGGGTCCGGGGTCTCGCGGACCCGGCCGTCGCTGCCGAAGACCAGGTAGCGGTCGAAGGAGCGGGCGAACCAGCGGTCGTGCGTGACCGCGAGGACCGTGCCCTCGAAGGCCTCCAGGCCCTCCTGGAGTGCCTCCGCGGACTCCAGGTCCAGGTTGTCGGTCGGCTCGTCGAGCAGCAGCGCCGTCACACCCTGGAGCTCCAGCAGGAGGATCTGGAAGCGGGCCTGCTGGCCGCCGGACAGACGGTCGAACGTCTGCTCGGCCTGGTTCGTCAGCTCGTAGCGGCGCAGCCGGGACATCGCCGCGCCGCGGTCCTGTGCGTGTTCCGTCCACAGGATGTCGAGCAGCGGGCGGCCCTCCAGCTCCGGGTGCGCGTGCGTCTGCGCGAAGTGGCCGGGTACGACCCTGGCCCCCAGTTTCCAGGCGCCGGTGTGCGCCACGTCGCCGCCGGCGAGGAGCCGCAGGAAGTGGGACTTGCCGGAGCCGTTGGAGCCGAGGACGGCGACGCGTTCGCCGTAGAAGACCTCCAGGTCGAAGGGCTTCATCAGGCCCGTGAGTTCGAGTCCTTCGCAGGTGACGGCCCGGACGCCGGTGCGGCCGCCCTTGAGTCGCATCCTGATGTCCTGCTCGCGGGGCGGCTCGGGCGGCGGGCCGGCCTCCTCGAACTTGCGCAGCCGGGTCTGGGCGGCGGCGTAGCGAGAGGCCATCTCATGGCTGACGGCGGCGGCTTGACGGAGCGTCAGCACCAGCTTCTTCAGCTGGGCGTGTTTCTCGTCCCAGCGCCTGCGCAGTTCCTCGAAGCGCTCGAACCGCTGCCGGCGGGCGTCGTGGTAGGTGTCGAAACCACCGCCGTGCACCCAGGCGTCGGCGCCCGCGGGGCCGGGTTCCAGGGAGATGATCCGCTGGGCGGCACGGGCGAGGAGTTCGCGGTCGTGGGAGACGAAGAGGACGGTCTTGCGGCTCTCGGCGAGCCTCTCCTCCAGCCAGCGTTTGCCCGGGACGTCGAGGTAGTTGTCGGGCTCGTCGAGGAGGAGCACCTCGTCGGTGCCGCGCAGGAGGGCCTCCAGGACGAGCCGTTTCTGCTCGCCGCCGGAGAGGGTGCGGACCTGGCGCCACTGTGCCTTCTCATAGGGAATGCCGAGCGCGGCCGTGGTGCACATGTCCCAGAGTGTCTCGGCCTCGTAGCCGCGGGCCTCGGCCCAGTCGGCGAGGGCCTGGGCGTATTTCAGCTGGGCGGCCTCGTCGTCGACGGTCAGGATGGCGTGCTCGGCGATGTCGACGGCGTGGGCCGCCTCGCGGATGCGGGGGGTGGCGACGGACACGAGCAGGTCCCGTACGGTGCTCTCGTCGCGTACGGATCCGACGAACTGCCGCATCACGCCGAGTCCGCCGCCGACGGTGACGGTTCCGCCGTGCGGCTTGAGCTCACCGGCGAGCATGCGGAGCAGGGTCGTCTTCCCGGCCCCGTTGGGTCCCACGAGGGCGACGACGGCCCCCTCCCCGACCCGGAACGACACGTCACCCAGCAGCGCCCTTCCGTCGGGCAGGTAGTACTCCAGATGCGCTGCTTCGAGGTGACCCATGGGCGCGATTGTGCGCGGCGACGGCGCCGCGGGCAAACGTGTTTCCGGTGGGGGTGCGCGCCCGCGCCCGCGGGTGGTCGTGAGTCGGGGCCGCGCCGGGGGTGTCCGTCCTCGGAACGGCGCGATGGGCCTGCGTCGTGCCTCCCCCCACCCGGCCCCGGCTGCAACGGCTCAGACTCGCTCCAGAGGCCGGTGCGGCCCCGCAGGGAGTTCCACCGCGATCGCGTCGCCGGGGCGCACCACGCCCCCTTCCCGTACCACGCTCATGATCCCGGCCTTGCGCACGATGTTCCCCGCCTCGTCGCGCCCCACGACCCGCTTCAGCAGCCCGTCCTGGAAGGTGTCGATCTGCAGGCAGGGGTTGCGCAGGCCGGTGACCTCCAGCACCGCGCTGCCTCCGATGCGCAGCAGCGTGCCGACCGGCAGACCGAGCAGATCGACGCCCTTCGTGGTGATGTTCTCGCCGAGTCCGCCGGGCGCCACCGTGAACCCTTCCGCACCGACCTCGGCGAAG
Source organism: Streptomyces sp. NPDC007991 (assembly GCF_042958445.1). Taxonomy (NCBI): domain Bacteria; kingdom Bacillati; phylum Actinomycetota; class Actinomycetes; order Kitasatosporales; family Streptomycetaceae; genus Streptomyces; species Streptomyces sp. NPDC007991. The sequence goes on along the minus strand of NZ_JBIBJD010000001.1, from coordinate 943,028 downwards.
AGCTCCTCGTGCATGAGGTGCACCTGGCGCAGATTCGGCTGGGTGGGATCCTGCGCCATGCGCGACCGGTGCTTGACCGTCACACCGGCGTGCACGTCCCCCTCCACCCCCAGCCCGGCGAGCAGCCTGATGCTGTCCCGGTTCGGCTTGGTGAACGAGTACTGCCCGTTGCTGCTGACCGCTGTCACTCGCCCGCTCATACCTCGGTTCCCCCTCTTCGGTCACGATGATCATCCCTGAGCCTGCCCGCGGACGGTCGGTGTGTCCACCCCCCTCCGGGTACCCGCACCCCATGACGCCCGCCGTCCTGCCCCGCCGCGCGAACCACGGTGCCGTGTGGTTCGCGGCCGCCGCCGCCCTCGCCGCCACCCGCACCCCCCGCGCACGTCGCGCGGCGGCCCGCGGCCTTGCCTCCCTCGGCCTCGCCTCCCTCACCGCCGGCGCCCTCGGGCGCAAGCGGGTGCCGACCGCCACGCTCCCCTCCGGGCACGCCGCCTCCGCCGCCGCCTTCGCGACCGGTGTCGCCCTGGAGTCCCCCGCCTGGGGCACGGTCGTCGCCCCCGTGGCCGCCTCCGTCGCCCTCGCTCGCGTCGGCGGCGGCCCGCACGTCCCGGGCGACGTCCTGGCGGGCGCCGCCCTGGGCGTGGGCGCCGCGTTCGCCGTACGGGCCATGGTGCCCACGCGCGGCCAGGTCGCCCCGCCGGCCCGGCCCCGCGCCGAGGTCCCGGCGCTGCCGGACGGCGCGGGGCTCGTGCTGGTGGCGAACACCGCCGCGGGGAGCGCCGAGCGGGTCCGTGCCCTGCGGAACGCCCTCCCGCGGGCCGAGGTCGTCGAGTGCGAACCAGAAGACGTGCCCGCCGAGTTGGAGAAGGCGGCCGCCCGTGCCCGGGTCCTCGGCGTGTGCGGCGGCGACGGCACCGTGAACACCGCCGCCCGCATCGCGCTCAGGGCTCGCCTGCCACTGGCGGTGCTGCCGGGCGGGACCCTCAACCACTTCGCCTCCGACCTGGGCATCGAGGACGTCCGTGATCTCGCCCGCGCGGTGCGTGCGGGCGCCGCCGTGCGCGTGGACGTGGGCCGGTACTCCTGTGGCGGGGAGCACGGCGTCTTCCTCAACACGTGCAGTGTCGGCGTCTACCCGGAGCTCGTGCGCGAGCGGGAGCGCTTCTCGCCGCTGATCGGCGGCTGGCCCGCCGGCGTGCTCGCGGCCCTGCGCGTGCTGCGGGCCGACCGGCACCCGCTGGAGGCCGAGGTCCAGGGCCGTACGCGTCCGTTGTGGCTGCTGTTCGCCGGGAACGGCACCTATCACCGCATGGGGCTCGCGTCCGGGCGCCGGAGGGACCTGGCGGACGGGCAGCTCGATGTGCGGGTCGTGCACGGCGGTCGCCGGCCGGCGGCCCGGCTGCTCGCCGCCGCCGTCGCGGGGCCGCTGACCCGCTCCCCCGCCCACGCCGCCGTCCAGGTGGGGCGCCTGCGCCTGGACCACGTGGCGCCCGGCACGCTCCTCGCCTACGACGGCGAGGTCACCGAGGTGGAGGGCAGCCTGATCCTGGAGAAGCTGCCCGAGGCGCTGACCGTCTACCGGCCCGTCCCACCTGACTGACAAACCGTCAGTCCAAATGATGGGAATGCAGTCTCAATATGCGGCCGGACTGCGTACGGTGATCCCATGCCGTCCCGACACGAAGGGGTGGGATCCGCCATGCCGGAACCACAGGAGACCGCCGTCTACACGCACGGGCACCACGAGTCGGTGCTCCGTTCACACACCTGGCGGACCGCCGCCAACTCGGCCGCGTACCTGGTGCCGTCGCTGCGCCCCCACATGAAGATCCTCGACGTCGGGTGCGGGCCGGGGACCATCACCGCCGACCTGGCCGGGCTCGTACCCGACGGGCAGGTCACCGGCGTCGACCGGGAGCCGGAGATCCTCAAGCGGGCCCGTGCCACGGCCGCCGGGCGGGGGCTGGCCAACGTCGACTTCGCGGTCGCCGACGTGCACGCCCTGGACTACCCGGACGACACGTTCTGCGTGGCGCACGCCCACCAGGTGCTGCAGCACGTCGGGGATCCGGTGGGGGCGCTGCGTGAGATGCGGCGGGTGCTGAAGCCCGGCGGCTTCGTCGCCGCGCGGGACGCCGACTACGAGGCGATGACCTGGTTTCCGGCGTCCGAGGGGCTCGACCGCTGGCTGGACCTCTACCGCCGGGTCGCCCGGGCCAACGGCGGCGAGCCGGACGCCGGGCGACGGCTGAGGGCGTGGGCGCTGCGGGCCGGGTTCACGGACGTCACGGCGACCTCCGGCACCTGGACCTTCGCCACCCGGGAGGAGCGGGCGTGGTGGAGCGGGCTGTGGGCCGACCGGACGCTGGCGTCGGCGTACGCGGACCGGGCCGTGCAGGGCGGGCACGCGAGCGAGGCGGAGCTGCGGGCCGTGGCCGACGCCTGGCGGGAGTGGGGGCGGCGGGAGGACGGCTGGTTCAGCGTCCTGCACGGAGAAATTCTCTGCCGAAAGGACGCCTGAAACGCGGATTCGGGGACACCCTAAAAGCAGGAGGTTCGAATTATGGTTCCCATCCTGCTGGTGCTGCTCCTGGCGTTGGTTCTGTTCGGCGCCGGATTTGCAGTAAAGGTTCTCTGGTGGATCGCGCTCGCGGTTCTCGTTGTGTGGCTGCTGGGATTCTTCGTCCGTGGCACGTCGGCGGCCGGAGGCAGGGGCCGCTGGTACAGGTGGTGAATTAGCCCCCGTCGCGGGGCAGCAGCGGTCCGAGCGGCCCGAGGTCCAGATTGAGGTCCTCGGGCCGCAGTCCGTAGCGATCGCGCAGTTCCGCCATCCGCTCCTCCAGCAGCATGAGCGTGAGGCCGATCCGCTCCTCCTGGTCCTCGCTCAGATCCCCCACGTCGAAGCGGCGCAGCGCCTGGCGCTCCATGAGCTGGCGCAGCAACTCCACCACCGTGAGCACGAGTTTGACCAGGTCACGCTCGACGGTGTCGGGTTCCAGGTCCAGCCGGTTGCGGCGCGGCCGCGGGTTCTGCGCGGGCTGGTCGGACGACGTCACAGCAACTCCTCGAACGGGGAGGGCACCTGGGCGTTCACCGAGCTGATGAGCGCGTTGAGGTCGATACGGACGAGGTCGACGTCGGCGATGCGCAGCGTGATGTCCCCCGTGATCACGACACCGCCGGCGAGCAGCCGGTCGAGCAGGTCCACGAGGGCGACCTCACGGCGTTCCACTACGGTCACGGATTCTCCCCGTCGGTCATGTGGCCTCCCCGGCGAATGAATAGGCCGCCCAAGGGCCGGTGAGTTCGACGCGCATTCCGGGCACCTCGCCCTTCGTACGGTCCACCATTTCCACGAATTCCTCGGAATGCGCGCGCGGCACGAGATAGGCCGCGTTCAGTACGTTCCGTCCGGTCGCCTTGGAAAGCGCAGGGTTCTGCGGGGGATGCAGCCGGGAATCTTCCGCGAATGCGGAAAGCTTCTCGTGCAGCCGGGTGGAAAAGTTTTCCGCCTTGTGCCACATCTCCTCGTGCGACCGGGTCTGCATACGCCGCTGCCGCAGGTAGTCGCGGCCCGACGTGGCCTTCTGCGCGGGCCGGGCGCTCTCCTGCGGTTCGGACTCGGCATACACCTTCACGCCCCATTCGACCCGGCCCTCCAGCCGGTCGAGGGTGCGCAGGAAGTCCTCTTCGCGGGCCTCGATCATCGTGCGTACACCGCTGTCGTCCCGGAAGACGGTGCCCAGCCGCAGCGGCAGCGGCGTCGTGACGGTGGTGAGCGCGTCGATCACGCCCTGGTGGGCGCGGGCGGTCTCGGTGAGCCAGTCCAGGTCCTCCAGATGGGCGCGGAGCGGTTCCTCCGCGAAGTCCCGCTCCGGTACGTGGCTGACCACGGCCACGAGGCCGTGATGGGTCAGCGCTCTGGGCGGATCGCCCGCGACCCCGGACAGCTGGGACTGGAGCGGCGTGCCGAAGGGGCGGCAGACGGCGTAGACGTACCGCAGTCCGGTCACGGTGCCTCCTTCTTCCGCGCGCGGCCGGGCTCCAGTTCCTCCAGCCGGGCCAGCCTCTCGCGCAACTCGGCGTTCTCACGGGTCAGTTCATCACGGCGGGCCCGCGAGCTCAGTGCCGGGTCGCTCTCCCACCAGTCGATGCCCATCTCCTTCGCCTTGTCCACGGAGGCCACGATCAAACGCAGCTTGATGGTGAGGAGTTCGATGTCGAGCAGGTTGATGCGGATGTCGCCCGCGATGACGATGCCCTTGTCGAGTACCCGTTCCAGGATGTCGGCGAGGTTGGCGCCGCTTCCGTGGCCGTAGGGTTCGGGCATCCTGCTGGGCGTTGTCATCGACGGCTCCCGCCTTCGGCGTACTCTTCTTCGTCCTCGGCGGCCTCGTCCTCCTCGTACTCCCCTTCAGGCTCTTCCTCGGGCTCTTCCTCGGGCTCTTCCTCGTCCTCGTACTCGGCCTCGGCTTCGTCCTCGTACTCGCCCTCGGGTTCCTCCTCGTCTTCCTCTTCCGGCTCCTCCTCGTCGTACTGGTCCTCGGACTCCTCGGACTCCTCCTCGGCGAGCGCGTCCTCATGGCTGCGGACGACCTCGCCGTCGCGGATCTCACCGCGCCAGCTGTCCTCCACCTCGCCCTTGATCGTGATGAAGCGGACGAAGTTCTTCAGGTCGAGCCGCGCGCGACGGCCCTGAGCACGCCAGATGTTGCCGGTCTTCTCGAAGAAGCCGGACGGGTAGTACTCGATGACCAGCAGGACGCGCGTGAGGTCGTCGGTGAGCCGGTGGAAGGAGACGACGCCCTTCGTCGTGCCCTTGGCGCCCTCCGAGTTCCACGCGATGCGGTTGTCCGGCACCTGCTCGGTCGTGTGCGCCTTCCAGCTGCGGTTGGACCACCAGACCTTCAACTGCCAGTCGGAGTGCGTGTCGTCGTCACGGCTCGCGCTCTTGACGCCCTTCGCGAAGGTGCTGAAGTCCTGGTACTGCGTCCACTGATCGTACGCGGTGCGCAGGGGCACGCCGACGTCGATGTGCTCGATGATGACGGTCGGCTTGTTGCCGGAACGGCCCTTGCCCTTGCCCGTGCCCTTGCCGCCGCCCAGGTTCTTGAAGGCACCTGTGACCTTGTCCTTGAGGCGTGACCCGCCGGTCTCCAGCGCGGCGCGCAGCGGCCCCTTGCCCTCGGCGAGCTTGCGGCCGCCGTCGAGGGCGAGCTTGGCGAAGCCGGGGCTGTTGCCCTCGGCGATGTCGTTCAGTCTGTTGGTGGTCTCGCCGAGCTTGCGGCCCACGCCGGTCAGCATGCGGGTGGCCTGCGCGGCGACGTACTCCTGCAACTCGGCCTTCAGCCGGTCGGCGGCCTCGCTGTGGGCCACATCGGTGAGCGGGTTCTTGCCCGCTCCGTTCGCGGCGGAGGTCGCTGATCCGAGAGCGTCGGTCATCCCTCACCGCCTCCCTTCGGCAGCCGGGTCCGGGAGCTGCCGCCCCTGCTCCCGGCCGTGGTCTTCTTCGCCGCCGCCTTCTTGCCTGCCGTCTTCTTGGCGGGGGCCTTCTTGGCCGGGGCCTTGCGCGCCGCCTTCTTCGCGGGGGCCTTCTTGGCCGGGGCCTTCTTCGCCGCCTCCCTGGCCGGGACCTTCTTCGCCGCCTCCTTCGGGGCAGGCTCCGGCTCCTCGTCGTCCTCCGGGCCAAAGTCCTCGGGCTCCTCGTCCCCGGCGTCGGCGTCGCCCGCGCCGGGCACCGCGCCCGACAGCTGGTCGCGCACCTGGGCCGTACGGCCGTGCAGCCGGTCGGCCAAGGCGTCGATCTGCCGCTCGACCATGGCCCCGGAGGCCGCCTTGCCGACCCCGCGCAGGTCCTGCCGCAGCTGGTCCCCGATCTCCTTGACCTGCGGATTGTTCCGCAGTTGCTGCTGGACCAGGTCCGCGACCATGCGCGGACTCAGGTTCATCTTCTTCCCGGCCACCAGGCCGCCGACGGCCACCGCCATCTTCAGCTTCTTGGTCCGCCCCAGGAGGTATCCGGCCCCCACGGCGAGCCCCAGTCCCACTCGGTTCATGGTGTCGTCCCGTTGCCCGTTCCCGCGCTCCCGCGCGAAGCGATCTCCAACCGGTCGAGGAGGTCGTCCTCGAGGCGGTCGAACTCCTCCTCGGTGATCTCACCGGCCTCCAACTGCTCCTCCAGACGGGAAAGCTCGGCCCGGACCGTGGCGGGGTCGTAGTAGATCCGCTCAGCCTCCTGGAGCACCTGTCTGATGGCCCAGGCGCTGCCGCGCGCCGGTGCGAACGGCAGCAGCAGCACCTCCGAGATCAGACCCATGTCGTCACCCCACTCCGGTGTCCGTACCGCTCGCCACGGTGCCCGCCGGCTCGGTCGGGCCGGGCTCGACGAAGCTGTACGGCGGCAGCGGCCCGTTGACCCGCACCTCCAGGTGCGGCAGTTCCTTGCGGGCCTCTTCCACGGCAGCCAGGAAGGTATCGGCCGACTGCCGGTCCACCAGGAACGACACGTTGGCCAGCCAGCCGGTGGACTCGGGGCCCACGCTCACGGCGTCGGCGGCCGGTTCCAGTGCACGCTGGACCGCGGCTGCGTCCTCGGCCTCCCGGGCCTTGACGGCGGCCGCGACCATCTCGCCGAGCCGGATCTTGTCGTCGTAACTGCCGCCGCCCGCTTGGCGGTTGGCCTCGGCGAGACCGCGGATCTCCGGGTTCTCGGCCATCACCTGGTGCAGTACGGCCTCTTCGACGTGATTGGCCTTGACGTTGTACTCGACCCGGCCGTCGAGGGCCCGCAGGCGCTCCTTGTAGTGCTCGGCGCGCTCGGCGAGGACCGAGGTGATCGAGTTGTCGTCCGGGGCGACGCTGCCGAACCGCATGGGCAGCACACAGCCGGCCGCACCCGCCTCGCTGAGCACGTTCTGGTGGGCGAGCAGGTCCTTACGCTTGGGCCGCAGCCCTTCTGGTGCCTCGCTGACGACGGCCGCCAGGTCGCCCTCGCGCAGGATGCGCACGGGGCGTGGCGGGTCACCGACGCCGCCCATGCCCTCGGGGAGCCCGGGGTGCGAGCTCGCCGCGATGCCGTAGACGTAGGTGCTCACTCCTGTTCCTCCTTCCGGCGGGCGGACGTGCTCTTACGGGCTCGCGGACGGGACTCGGTCTCCTGTTCGGAGCCTTCGGAACGCGCCTGCTTGAAGGCGTCGGAGATGGTCTCGGCGGCGCCGGACAGCGCCCCCTTCGACTTGCCGCGCGCGCCGGACTCGGTCATCTCCCCGACCAGGTCGGGCAGGCCCGGGTCCTTGCGCGGCCCGGCCTCCAGGTCGAGCCGGTTGCACGCCTCGGCGAAGCGCAGATAGGTGTCGACGCTGGCGACGACGACACGAACGTCGATCTTGAGGATCTCGATGCCGACCAGGGAGACTCGCACGAATGCGTCGATGACGAGCCCCCTGTCCAGAACGAGTTCGAGCACGTCGTAGAGACCGCTGCTGCCGCCTCCGCCGCCGGTCTGCTGTGCCGGTACGACTGTCATGCCGGATGTCCCTCCTTGTCTGTGGGTGCGGGTCCGGTCGGGCGGCCTAGTGACCGCCGGTCCTTCGCGGGTCGGACCGCCCCCGCTCGTAGCGGCGGACGCGCCGGTAACCCGTGAGCTGCCCCTGGGCGTCGAGCTCGACCTGATAGCTCGCCATCAGGCTCATCGTGTCGGGCACGCGCTCGAGTTCGAGGACCTCGACCTCCAGCGCCCAGCCCTGCTCGGTCTGCTCGAAGGACGACACGGACTCGGCGGTCATGCCGGTGAGCTCCGCGAGCTGGCCGCGCGCCTGGCGCAGCACCTCCATGGGGCTCGGCCGGTCGTCGGCCGCGTTGTCGGTCGGGTTGCGCGAATTCCGAGAGCTTTGAGAGTCTTGAGATTTCTGTGAATTCTGTGACTCTTGCGTGTTTCTTGTGTTCGACATGGCCACCTCCCCCTCCGTGTGGCCGCAAGAGTGTTCGCCAAACCTCTACGGGCGCACCCATCTGCCACCCGCCGGGGGACGCGGGCGTGGCTCAGCCGCGCAGGGCGTTCAGCCGACGCCGGGCCGGTCCCAGTGCCCGGCCGCGGGTCAGCAGCCCCGTCCAGGGGTTGGTGCGGGCCTGCTCGACGGCGTCGGCGACGGTCCAGCGGCGGGCGTGCAGCTCGGGGTCGTCCAGCTGGTCCCAGGTGATCGGGGTGGCCACGGGCGCGCCCGGCCGGGGCCTAACCGTGAACGGCGCGACGGCGGTCTGCGCGTAGGCGTTGCGCTGCACGTCGAGGTAGAGCCGCTCCCCGCGGTCCTTCTTGCGGGCGGCGGTGGTCAGCCGGCCGGGGTGGGCGCCGGCAAGGGTGTCGGCGACGTCGTGGGCGAACGAGCGCACCTCATCGAAGTCGTGCCGGCCGTTCAGCGGCACGATCAGGTGCAGCCCGCGCGATCCGGTGGTCATCAGCGCCGAGGGCAGCCCCAGCTCGTCCAGCAACTGCCCCAGCAGCCGGGCGGCCCCGCGCACGGCGTCGAAGTCGTCGCCCGCCGGGTCCAGGTCGAAGACCAGCCGGTCGGGGTGGTCGACGCTGTCGGCGCGGGACAGCCAGCGGTGCAGGGTGATGCTGGCCTGGTCGGCCAGGTAGAGGAGGGTGGCGGTGTCGTCGCAGACGACGTGGCGGACGGTGCCGCCCTCCTTGGCCACCTCGGCGCGGGTGATCCACTCCGGGTAGTGGTCCGGGGTGTTCTTCTGCATGAACGTCGGCCCGTCGAGCCCGTCCGGGTGCCGCTCCAGCATCAGCGGACGGCCGCGCAGGTGCGGCAGCATGAAGGGCGCGACGGCCCGGTGGTAGTCGACCAGATCGCCCTTGGTGTACTCCTTGGCGTCCCCGCCGCCGGGGAAGAGCACCTTGTCCGGCCGGTGGACCTCCACGGTGCGGCGGCCGGCCCGCACCCTGCGCGTGCCGTCGCCGCCGCTCACGGCACGACCGCCTCCTCCACCAGCAGCCGCCCGGCCGCCGCGATCGACTCGGCGTCGATGCCCGCGGCGTGCAACTGCTCGTCCGGGGAGGCCGAGCCGGGCATGCCGCGCACGGCGAGGCGCGCCAGGCGCGGTACGGGGCGTCCGTCGGCGAAGGCCTCCAGGACGGCGTCGCCGATGCCGCCCTCCGGGTGGTGGTCCTCCACGGTCACCAGGCAGCCGGTCTCCTCGGCGGCCCGGCGCAGCGCGGCCCGGTCGACGGGCTTCACGGAATACAGGTCGATCACCCGCGCCCGGATGCCCTCCCGCTCCAGGGCGTCGGCGGCGGCCAGCGCCTCGTGCACGGTGACGCCCGCCGCGACGAGGGTCAGCCGGTCGCTGTCGGAGGAGCGCAGGACCTTGCTGCCGCCGACCGGGAAGTCCTCGTCCGGGCCGTAGATCACCGGGCTCTCGCCGCGCGAGGTGCGCAGGTAGCGGACGCCCTCCAGGCCGGCCATCGCGCCGACGAGCCGCGCGGTCTGGTTGGCGTCGCAGGGGTACAGCACGGTCGAGCCGTGCACCGCCCGCATCATCGCCAGGTCCTCCAGACCCATCTGACTGGGCCCGTCCTGGCCGATGGCGACGCCCGCGTGCGAGCCGACGAGGTTGATGCCGGAGCCGCTGACGGACGCCATCCGGACGAAGTCGTAGGCCCGGGTCAGGAAGGCGGCGAAGGTGGCGGCGTACGGCACCCAGCCGCGTGCCGCGAGTCCGACGGCCGAGGCGACCAGCTGCTGCTCGGCGATGTAGCACTCGAAGTAGCGGTCGGGGTGCTCCTTGGCGAAGAACTCGGCGCGGGTGGAGTCGCCGACCTCGCCGTCCAGGGCGACGATGTCGCCGCGGCCGGTCCCGAGGGCGGCAAGGGCCTCGCCGAAGGCGTTGCGGGTGGCGACCTCCTCGCCCTTGTCCCAGGTCGGGAGGTCGAAGTTCCCGGTGTGGACGGAGTGCAGCATGCGGGCGGCGGACGGGGCCTGCACCTGGACACGCAGGTCGCGCGGACCGCCCAGTTCGGCGATCGCCTCGTCCGCCTCGGGCAGCGGCTTGCCGTGCAGTCCCTCGCGGTCCTGGACGCCTTCGACGCCCTTGCCCTTGAGGGTGCGGGCGAGGATCGCGGTGGGCTGGCCCTTGGTGGACAGGGCCTCGCCGTAGGCGCGGTCGATCGCGTCCACGTCGTGCCCGTCGACCTCGATGGTGTGCCACTCGAAGGCCTGGAAGCGGCGGGCGTAGGCGTCCAGGTCGTGGCCGTGCCGGGTCGGACCGCGCTGGCCGAGCCGGTTGACGTCGACGATCACGGTGAGGTTGTCCAGGTGCTCGTACCCGGCGTGCTCGGCGGCCTCCCACACGGACCCCTCGGCCAGCTCGCTGTCGCCGCACAGCACCCAGGTGCGGTAGCCGGTGCGGTCGAGCCGCTTGCCGGCCAGCGCGATACCGACCCCGACCGGCAGGCCCTGCCCGAGCGAGCCGGTGGCCGTCTCGACCCAGGGCAGGCGCTGCGGCGTCGGATGCCCTTCCAGGCGGCTGCCCAGCTTGCGGAAGGTGAGCAGCTCCTCGTCGTCGATGGCGCCGGCCGCCTTGTACGCGGAGTACAGCAGCGGGGAGGCGTGGCCCTTGGAGAGGACGAAGCGGTCGTTGCCCGGGTGGGCCGGGCGGTCGAAGTCGTAGCGGAGGTGATGCGCGAGCAGCACGGCCATCAGGTCGGCCGCGGACATGGAGGACGTCGGATGCCCGGAGCCCGCGGCGGCGGCAGCGCGGACACTGTCCACGCGCAGCTGCTGTCCGATGTCGGTGAGTTCACCGGTGTTCATGAGTCTCCTTTCGCGAAGTCGTCCGGCACGTCGGTGCGCTTGACCGGACCGGGGGCGGTGTCGGGCCCGGGGGGCGGCTGACCGGGCGGGGGCTGCGGGGCGGGCTCGGGCTGATTCCTGGCGGGCTCACCGCCGGGCTGGTTCCTGGCCGGCTCACCGCCGGGCTGATTCCTCGCCGGCTCACCACCGGGCTGATTCCTGGCCGGCTCGCCACCGGGCTGGTTCTTGGCAGGTTCGCGTCGGGGCTGCCGGGCGGGCTCACCGTCGAGGGGTCCCTGCGCCGGGTCGCCCCCGGGCCGGTTCCCGGACGGTTCACCGTCGGGCTGTTCCTCCTCCGGAGGACCGCCCCGCCGCCCCTGCGCGGAACCGCCCCACAGCGGCCCCTTCGCCGGCTCGTCGGCCGGCCAGTTCCTGGTCGGTTCGGTGCGGGGGCGGCCCTTGGCCAGCTGATCCTCCGAGCGGCGCTGCGCGGGCCCGGATCCGGGGTGGTTGCGCGTCGCCCTGGATCCGGGGTGCCCCTTCGCGGGTTCGTCGCCGGCACCGCCCTGCGAGGATCCGGCGCCGGTCCCCCCGTCGTGCGTGTCGGCCGCGATCGCCGCCCCCGGCCCCGAGCGGGCGCTCGCCTCCGGCCGCTGCTCCCGGCCGCCCGGCACCCGGGCCAGCTCCGGCGAGGACGTGTCCAGCGGCACGGACCAGGACCGGACGAGGCCCAACTGCACGGCCTGGCGCGGCAGTACCGCGTCCAGCAGCCAGTCGGCGGCGACCCGGACGCGGTTGCCGGGCATCGAGGCGAGGTGGTAGCCCCGCGTCACCGCACCCGCCGGCACGCCGGACAGGGGCACGCCGAGCGGGTTGGCGGCGGCCTTCGCACCGCCCAGGTCGACCACGAAGCCCAGGTCGTGATGACGGTAGGGCTTGCGCGCGCCGCCGAGGCCGAGCGAGGCGGCGACGTTCTCAGCCGCGACCTTGCCGTGCCGCCAGGCGTGCTGCGCGGTCATCGTCGTGTAGCTCCCCGGCTTCTCCAGATCCGGCACCGCGGCCACGTCACCGCAGGCGAACAGCTCGGGCCGGCCCGGCACCTGGAGGTGCGGGTCGACCAGCAGCCGCCCCTTCTCCATCGGCAGCCCGAGCGACTCCACCAGCGGATCGGGCCGTACGCCCACGCACCACACCAGCGTCCGGCTCTCGACGAACTCGCCGTCGGTCAGCTCGACCCCCTCGTGCGTGGCCTCCTTCACGGAGGTGCCCATCCGCACGTCCACGCCGCGCTGCCGCAGCACCCGGTCGGCCGTGGCGGACAGCTTCTCGTCCATCTCGGGCAGCACCCGCGGCGCCACGTCCAGCAGCATCCAGCGCGGCCGCATGCCCTGCCGCAGCGGGTGCTTGCGGACCTGCGCGTCGGTGAACATCTGCCCGTGCGCGGCGACCTCCGTACCGGTGTACCCGGCGCCGACCACGACGAAGGTGCACCGCGCGGCGCACGTCCTGGGATCGTCGTCGGCGGCCGCCAGCTCCACCTGCCGGGTCACGTGGTCGCGCAGGTACAGCGCCTCCGGCAGCCCCCGGAAGCCGTGCGCGTGCTCGGCGACACCGGGGATCGGCAGCAGCTTGTTGACACTGCCGGCGGCGAGCACCAGCCGGTCGTAGGCGAGTGAGCCGCCGTCGCCCTCGGGCCCGGTGTAGTGCAGGATCCGTCCGTCGAGGTCGATCCGGTCGGCCTCGCCCAGCACCAGCCGTACGTCCGGCAGCGAGTCCGAGAGGGAGACCGTGACCCGGCGCGGTTCCAGCACACCGGCCGCGACCTGGGGCAGCAGGGGCACATACAGGAAGTAGTCGGTGGGGTTCAGGAGAGTGATGTGCGCCCGGCCCCGGGTTATGCGGGACAGGGTGCGGGCGGTGCGGTACCCGGCGAAGCCGGCACCGACGATCAGGATGCGGGGTCGACTCACGGTCGCTCGCCTCCGGCGCTGTCGCGTAGCTCGGGAGCCTTCCGCGTCCCCCTGGCCAGGGCACCCAAACGTCCGCCGGGCTCCTCCCGCGCCGAACGCGGCCGGTTTCCGCACCCGCGCCCGGGTACCCGGTGCGGGATACGGACCACCGACGTCGCGGAGGCACCTCCCCATGCCCGAGTACGGTTATTTCCTCTCGTGCGAGCAGTACGGCCCCGCCGAGCTGATCGAGCAGGCGCGGATGGCCGAGCAGGCCGGGTTCCAGGCGCTGTGGATCTCGGACCACTACCACCCATGGAACGACGAACAGGGGCAGAGCCCGTTCGTGTGGTCGGTGATCGGCGCGCTGTCCGAGGCGGTGTCCCTGCCGGTCGAGACGGCGGTGACCTGCCCGACCGTGCGGATGCACCCGGCGGTGGTGGCGCAGGCCGCGGCGACCAGCGCGGTGATGACGGAGAACCGCTTCCGGCTGGGCGTCGGCTCCGGTGAGGCGCTCAACGAGCACATCCTCGGTGACCACTGGCCGCCGGCCCATGTCCGTCTGGACATGCTGGAGGAGGCCATCCAGGTGATGCGCCGGCTGTTCACCGGCGAGGAGGTCGATCACCACGGCCCGCACTACACGGTCGAGAACGCCCGCCTCTACACGGTCCCGGACGAGCCGATCCCGATCGACATCTCCGGCTTCGGCCCGGCGGCCACGCAGCTCGCCTCCCGCGTCGGAGACGGCTACATCACGATCCAGCCGGACGAGACGATGGTGGAGCAGTACCGCAAGGGCGGAGGCGGCGGAAAGCTCGTCAGCGGCGGCACCAAGGTCTGCTACGACACCGACAAGGACGAGGCCGTGAAGACCGTCCACCGGCTCTGGGCGAACGAGCAGCTGCCCGGCGAGCTGGGCCAGGTGCTGCCCTCGCCGAAGCACTTCGAGCAGGCGCAGCAGCTGGTCACCGAGGACATGGTGCGGGAGAACCGGGTATGCGGCGACGACGTGGACGAGCACGTGGCCGAGCTGAAGCGGTTCGCCGACGCGGGCTTCGACCGGGTCTACGTCAACCAGATCGGCCCGGACCTGCGCGGTTTCTTCGACTTCTACCGCACGAAGGTGCTGCCGCAGCTCCAGCAGGCCGTCTGAAGCTCCAGCAGGCCGTCCGAGCGGGGACTTCACGACCGGCGGGCGTCCGCACGTTCACCGGCACCGGCGGGCGTCCGCACGTTCACCGGCGGGCGTGCCCCGCCAGTTTGCGTGCGGCCAGGGCGCCCGCCGCCCCCACGGTCAGGGCCGCGCCCATCCGCCGCCGGTTCCGTGAGACCCACTGCTGCGGGCTGTCGTGGACGGCCTCGTCGTCGAACCGCCCGTGCGCGCCGAAGTCGTGGCCCTGCCGCCCGTCCGCCGGGGCCCACAGGTTGGCCGGTCCGTCGGGCCGGTCCTCCTCCTGCTGGGACGAGAAGCCGGTGCGCGCCAGGTAGCGGTCGAGCAGCCCGGGGGCGACGGCGTTGGCGAGGAGCGTGGCGGCCGTGGAGGCGCCCACCCAGTACTCCCGGCGCCCGGCGTGCGAGGCCGCGTACACGATCGCCCGGGCGGCGACCTCCGGCTGGTACACGGGCGCGACCGGCCGGGCCCGGCCCCGCATGCGGTTCAGCACCCAGTCGAACTGCGGGGTGTTGAGGCCGGGCAGCTGCACCATCGTCGTCCGCACCCCACTGCGCTCGTGCAGCAGTTCGCAGCGCAGGGACTCGTTGAACCCCTGGATCGCGTGTTTGGCCCCGCAGTACGCCGACTGGAGCGGGATGCCCCGGTAGGCGAGGGCGGAGCCGACCTGCACGATCGTGCCGCGGTCGCGCGGCAGCATGTGGCGCAGGGCGGCCCGGGTGCCGAACACATAGCCCAGGTAGGTCACTTCGGTCACACGGCGGAACTCGTCGGGGCCGATCTCGGTGAAGGGCGCGAAGACGCCGGTGAAGGCGTTGTTGACCCAGACGTCGATGGGGCCGAACGTGTCGACGACCTGCTGGGCGGCGTCGTCGACGGCCTCGGCGTCGGAGACGTCCACGCTGATGACGAGGGCCTCGCCCCCGGCGCGGCGCACGTCGTCGGCCGCGGCGGCGAGCCCTTCCGTGCCCCGGGCCAGCAGGGCGACGCGGTCGCCCCCGGTGGCGAAGGCGCGGGCCGTGGCCCGTCCCACGCCGCCGCTGGCGCCGGTCACGACGACGACGCGGCCGTTCGGTGTCTTTGTCGTGCGCATTTCCGGTCACACCCCGCGGGGAGGAACGTCGGGCTCGTCCGCCGGCCGCGGGGGCACCACGCCCGGGGCGGGCCCGCCGGCGGCGCCGGCGACCGGTCCGGCGGCGGGCGGGGCCGGCGGCACCGGCGGCACACCGCCGGGCACCCCGGTGCCCGGGCCGGTGCTCTCGTGTCCCGGCATCATGCCGGCCGCCTGCGCCGCGCCCGGGCGGGACGCGGACGGGCGGGCCATGCCGCGCAGCAGGTACGCCAGGGCGCCCAGGATCACGGCGGTGATCAGCGCGGCGGCCCAGTCGGGCAGGCCGAGGGCGAGGGCCAGTCCCACGGCGAGTGCGAGGGCCGCGCCCGCGTACAGGGCGAGGGCGCCGGACGCGGCGTACAGCGTCGCCTTGCGGCGCTGCCTGCGCGTCTGCTCCCGCAGTTCGTCCCGGACGGTCTCGCGCGCCACCTGTGCCAGCTCGTCGACCAGATGCTTGTCCAGATGCTCCAGGTGATCCAGCGGCTTCATACCCGGCCGGGTACCCTTGCCCCCCGCTGCGTAACTAGGCTCGTCTCATGGAGATTCTGGGTGCCACACTGCGCGTCTGCGTCGACGACCTCGAGACCGCGATTCCCTTCTACGAGCGGCTGGCGGGCGGCTCAGCCCAGCGCTTCGAACGGGGCGGTGTCCACGTGGCGGCGATCGGCTGCTTCCTGCTGATGAGCGCTCCCCCGGCCGAACTGGAGCTGCTGCGCAAGGTGGCCGCGACGATCGCCGTGACGGACGTCGAGGAGACGCACAAGGTGCTGACCGAGCTGGGCGCCCACATCATCGCGGGACCCATCTCCTCACCGGCGGGCCGCAACCTGATCGCCCTGCATCCGGACGGGTCGGTCTACGAGTACGTGGACCGCCAGGCGTGATCCCGGCCGGGGCCCGGCTCAGCGCCGCCCCGGCTCCTCGGTCATCTCGGCGGTGAGCGCCCAGCGCTGGTGGTCGCGCCAGGCTCCGTCGACGAAGAGCAGGTTCGGCGAGAAGCCCTCCAGGCGGAATCCGCCGCCGCGGGCCAGGGCGATCGACGCGGCGTTCGCGGGCTGGACGTTGATCTCCAGCCGGTGCAGCCGCATCGGCCCGAACGCGTACCGCACCACGAGGTCCAGCCCTTCGCGCATCAGCCCCCGCCCGGCGGCGTGCGCGAAGGCGCCGTAGCCCAGCGCGCCGGACTGGAAGCCGCCCTCGACGATGTTGTTGATGTTGATGAACCCGGCGATCGACCCGTCGCCCTTCTCGCAGACCAGGAAGCCGGCCTTGGACGGGTCCTCGATCAGCCGGGCCGCGTACGCGCGGTACGCCGGTGCGCTGTCGGGCGGGAACAGCCACGGCTGGTGCAGGTCCTTGCTCTGACGGGCGCGGGCGGTGAACTCGGCGCCGTCCTCGTGGGTGAAGTGGCGTATGCCCACCCGGGGGCCTTCGGCGAGGTAGCGGGATGCGTTGTGCGGCACCCCGCCACAGTAACCGCGCCGGCGGTGTCCCTTCAGAACGTGGCGGCCTCAGGACCCGGCGACCGGCAGCCGGAGCACGCCGGGCTCGCGCGGCCCGCCGGCCACGGTCACCGGCTTGATCCCCCGGTTGCCGATGCGGGAGGCGTCGCTCACCGCGATCACGAACCGCAGCCGGTGCCCGGTGTCGCCCTGAGCAAGAGGGTGCCGGGCACGCTCAGCTCAGGGCGGGCACGTCCAACGTCAACGTGCCCGTGCCGGCGTCCAGTTCGGCCGGAACGCCGAGGGGCAGGGTCAGCGCGCCCTCGCCGTGCCCGAACCCGAACTCCTCCACGACCGGGACACCGAGGCCGCCGAGCCGGTCGGCGAGCACCGCGCGCAGCTCCTCGTACGGGCCGCATCCCGCCCAGGAGCCCAGCACGATCCCGGCGACCCCGTCCAGCCAGCCGCTGCGCAGGAGTTGGGTCAGATACCGGTCGACGCGGTACGGGCTCTCGCCCACGTCCTCGATGAGCAGCAGCCCGCCCAGGGCGCCGGTGAGGGCGTGCGGAGTGCCGAGGTCGCTCGCGAGCAGGCTGAGGCAGCCGCCCAGGGTGACGCCCCGGGCCCGTCCGGGCACCAGCGCGGTGCCGCCCGGGGACACGGCGGTGACGGTCCGCACGGACTCCGGGTCGAAGAGGGTGGCCCGCAGATGCTCCTGCGCGCGGGCGTTCTTGAGGAAGTCGACACCGGCCGCCGCCGGGCCGTACAGGGTGACCAGGCCGAGGCGGGTGGCGAACGCCTGGTGCAGGACGGTGATGTCGCTGAACCCGGCGAACACCTTCGGGCCCGCCGCCCGCATCGCCTCCCAGTCGAGCAGGTCCACCATGCGCTGCGCCCCGTAACCGCCCCGGGCGCACAGCACGGCGGCGACGGCCGGGTCGCACCAGGCGTTCTGCAGGTCGGCGGCCCGCTGGGCGTCCGTGCCGGCCAGGTAGCCGAACTCCCGGTGACGGCCGAGCACATGGGGTGCCACCACGGGGTCGAGGTCCCAGCCGCGCAGGACGTCGAGCCCGGCCTGAAGCCGCTCCTCGGGCACGGGCCCGCTGGGGGCGACGACGGCGACGCGGGCGCCGGGTGCGAGTCGGGGCGGTCGCAGCAGAGGTCTCACTTCTCGAGCTCCAGGGTCGGGACGCCGGGCGGGTTCAGTCCGAACACCTTGGCGTACAGGGAGAGTTCGGCCTCCAGGGCGCGCACCATGGTCTCCGCCCGCCGGAAACCGTGCCCCTCCCCCTCGAAGGCGAGGTAGGTGTGCGGCACCGGCCGGTCCCCCAGCTTGGCCAGGAACCGCTCGCACTGGA
This sequence comes from Streptomyces sp. NPDC007991, assembly GCF_042958445.1. NCBI lineage: Bacteria > Bacillati > Actinomycetota > Actinomycetes > Kitasatosporales > Streptomycetaceae > Streptomyces > Streptomyces sp. NPDC007991. The sequence continues at coordinate 925,198 of NZ_JBIBJD010000001.1, read as the reverse complement.
CGGGCGGGCAGATCACGTCGTCCAGGCCCTGGAGCAGCAGGAACGGCACGGTGAGGCGGTCGGCGTGGGTGGCGGGCGAGCGCTCCGTGTAGCGCGCGGGCACGTCGGCGAGCGGCCCGATCAGGCTCTCCAGGTACCGCGACTCGAAGTCGTGGGTCTCGCCCGTGCCCCAGCCGGTGAGGTCGAGGACGGGGTACTTGATCGTGCCACAGGCGTAGACGTCGGTCGTGGTGAGCGAGGCCGCCGCGGTCCAGCCGCCCGCGCTGCCGCCCCGGACGGCGAGCCGGTCGCGGTCGGCGGTGCCCTCGTCGGCGAGGGCCAGCGCGACGGCGGCGCAGTCCTCGACGTCCACCACGCCCCACTGCTCGCGCAGCCGTTCGCGGTACGCGCGGCCGTATCCGGTGGAGCCGCCGTAGTCGACCTCGGCGACGCCGATGCCGCGCGAGGTGAAGTAGGCGATCTCCAGGTCGAGCACGAGTGGCGCGCGGGCGGTGGGCCCGCCGTGCGCCCAGACGACGTACGGCGGCAGCTCGGCGGCGGGCGCGGCGCAGCCGGGGTGGTGCGGCGGGTAGATGTGGGCGTGGATGTCGCGCCCGTCGGGGCCGGTGAAGGTGCGGATCTGCGGTTCGGGGTAGTACGCGGGGTCCACGGCGTCGTCGTGCTCGGCACCGATGATCCGGGCGTGGCCGGTGCGGGCGTCCAGCTCGACCACCTCGTAGGCGCTGCGCGGGCCGGCCCCGACGGCGACGACCCGCTCGCCCTGTGCCGCGAGGGTGGGCGCGAACTCGGTCCAGGGCCCGGCCGCGTCGACGACCTCCCCGGTCTCCGGGTCCAGGACGCCGAGGGCGGTGGCGCCCCGGCCGTGCACGACGGCGATCAGGCCGCTGTCGAGGGGCGCGAACCAGCGCATGCCCAGTTTCCACAGCGCCCCGGCGAACTCCTCCTCGCGCGGGCACACCGGCTCCCCGTCGAGGTAGAGGTTCCACCAGCCGCTGCGGTCGCTCGCGTACAGCAGGCGGCCGTCGTGAGTGAAGTCGGCCTGCGCGATGGACTCATCGGGCCCGCCCGCCACGGTCCGGGCGCCGTGCAGGGTGCCGTCGGGGCCGATGTCGGCGAGGAGCAGTCCGGTGCCGTCCCACGGCATGCGCGGATGGTCCCAGGCGAGCCAGGCCGCCCGCCGCCCGTCGGGCGACAGCCGCGCTCCGGTCACGAACCGGTGCCGGTCGTCGGTGAGTTCGCGTACGGCGTCCCGGTCCCGGGCGGCGGAGCCGTCCAGCGGTACGGCGGCCAGGACGCGGCGCACATCGGTGGGCCCGGGGCCGGTGAACTCCTCCAGCACGCACCACACCTCGCCCCGCTCGGGCCGCAGTCGCGGCTCGGCCCAGCGCAGTCCCGCGCCCACGTCGGACAGGGGTGTGAGCGGAAGGGGCTCGCCGCCGGGTTGGTGCCGGTACAGCCGTTGGTCGGCGTAGTTCACGAACACCACCAGCGGGCCGTTCTCCCCCGGGAGGGCGGCCCAGGGATGTCCGCCGTACTCGATGACCCGGCTGCGCACGTTGAACGGCGCGGGCGGCAGCGGCTCCTGCGTACCGTCGGCATGCCGCCGCACCAGGGTGCGCCGGCCGCCCTCGGCGGGGCGCGGCTCGGTCCACCACACCTCGTCGCCGACGAACCCCACGTACTCGGGGTGCCCGTCGTGCGCGGCGGCCATGGCCGCGTCGATGGGCGAGGGCCACGCCCCGTACGGCAGCGTCCGCACCGTCTCCCCCTCCGCCTAGACGGTCCGCAGGAACCGGTCGAGCACGCGGACGCCGAAGTGCAGTGCCTCGACGGGGACCCGCTCGTCGACGCCGTGGAACATGGCGTTGTAGTCGTAGCCCTCCGGCAGCTTCAGTGGTGTGAAGCCGTAGCCGGTGATGCCGAGGCGGGAGAACTGCTTGGCGTCCGTGCCGCCGGACATGCAGTACGGCACGACGTGCCCCTCCGGGGCGAACTCCTCGACGGCCGCCCGCATCCGGGCGAACGTCACCGAGTCCACCGGCGCCTGGAGGGCGACCTCGTGGTGGTGGAACTCCCAGTCCACGTCCGGCCCGGTGAGCAGGTCGAGGGTGTCGCGGAACTCGTCCTCACCGCCGGGCAGATACCGGCCGTCCACGTGCGCCACGGCCTCCCCGGGAATCACGTTGATCTTGTAACCGGCGTCCAGCATGGTCGGGTTGGCGCTGTTGCGGACGGTCGACTCGACGAGCCGGGCGGCCGGTCCGAGCTTGTCGAGCAGCCGGTCCACGTCGGTGAGGTCGGGCTCGATGCCGTACAGCGCGGCGAGTTCGGTGAGCGCGGCGCGCACGGTCGGGGTCAGCCGCAGCGGCCACTCGTGCTCGCCGATCCGGGTGATCGCGGCGGCGAGGCGCGTCACCGCGTTGTCCTTGTTCACCTTGGAGCCGTGTCCGGCCCGGCCGCGCGCGGTGAGCCTCAGCCAGGCGGTGCCCCGCTCACCGGCCGAGACGGGGTAGATCTGCCGCCCCGCGCCGTCGTGGAAGGTGAAGGCCCCCGACTCGCTGACGCCTTCGGTGCAGCCCTCGAACAGCGCGGCGTGTTCGTCGGCGAGGAACCCGGAGCCGTCCTCGGCGCTGGCCTCCTCGTCGGCGGTGAACGCGACGACGATGTCCCGCCGGGGGCGGACGCCGTGGCGGGCCCAGGAACGGAGCACGGCGAGGATCATCGCGTCCATGTTCTTCATGTCGACGGCGCCGCGTCCCCAGACGACCCCGTCGCGGATCTCCCCGGAGAACGGGTGCACGCTCCAGTCGGCGGCCTCGGCGGGTACGACGTCCAGATGGCCGTGGAGCAGCAGCGCGTCGGCCGAGGGGTCGGTGCCCTCGACACGGGCGACGACGTTGGTGCGGCCCTTGGTGCGCTCCAGGAGTGCCGGCTCGATGCCGGCCTCGGCGAGCCGCGCGGCGGCGTACTCGGCGGCGGGCCGCTCCTGGCAGTCGCCGCCGCCCCGGTTGGTGGTGTCGATCCGGATCAGGTCGGACGTGAACGTCACGACCTCCTCCAGCGCCCGCCGGTCCGCCTGCTCAGCCATACTGCTCCTCCACCGCGGCCGAGACGATCGTGGTGACCGCCTTGAAGGCGCGGATGCCCTCGTACATGGTCTCGCTCGTGTACGCCACCTTCCGCTGCCCGATCCGCTCCACACCCGGCACGACGGTGGCGGCCATGGCCAGGTGCTCGGCGTCGAACTCCACGGCGACGGTGAAGGGACCGCCGTGCACGGGTCGGTGACGCACCGCCAGTGATGCCGCCTCCTTGGCCGCCGCCCGGATGTCGGCCGCGGTCCTGGCGGGCGTACGGCACACGGCCGCGTACCGCGAGACGTGGTCCTTCACGGCGACCTTCAGCGCCTCGGGCGCGTACCCGAGGGCGTCCTCGCAGGCGACGTCGTCCCCCGTGACCAGCACGACCGGTACCCCGAACTCGGCGACGACATGGGCGTTGAGCAGTCCCTCGCTCGCGGGTACGTCGTTCAGCCACACGCCGGTGATCTGGTTCGCGAGGTAGGTGTGCGCGAGGACGCCCTCCATGCCGGCGCCCGCGTGGTAGCCGAGGAACGCGATGCCGTCCACGTCGCCGTGCTGCACGCCCTCCACCATGGACAGCGCCTTGTGCCGCCCGGTGAGCAGCTGGGCCCGTTCGTCCAGCTGCTCCAGCAGCAGATTACGCATGGTCGAGTGCGCCTCGTTGATGATCACCTCGTCGGCGCCGCCGTCGTGGAAGCCGAGCACGGCGGCGTTGACGTCGGAGGTGAAGAGCGAGCGGCAGCGTTCCCACTGCGAGGCGCCCGGCAACACGTCCTCGGGCCAGGTGACGCCGGTGGCGCCCTCCATGTCGGCGCTGATGAGGATTCTCATGACGAGCCGTCCCCCCGGATGGAGATCTTCATGGTTCGTCACGTTACGCGGTGCGGGCGGATGCGGCTACGCCATGTCACCACCGTATGGGCAGGTCGGTGATGAACGAGGTGAGCCGGTCGGCGAGCAGGCGGTCGTCGTGGGCGGAGTAGTGCCAGTGGCAGCCCGTGTAGTCCAGGCCCGTGTCGTCGAGGCGCCAGTAGCGGACCCGGCGGTCGCCGGCGCCCGCGCGCTCCTCGACCACCTGCTGGACGTGTCCGGCGAACGGGCCGGCGCCGACGGCCAGGATGGTCGTCCCCGGCCCGTAGCGCGTGCGCAGCTTCTGGAGGAAGCCGCTGTAGGCGCTCCGGTAGGCGGCGGCGAGGCTCTCGTCGGTCCACGGCTCGCCCGGGTTGACGGGGGTCGAGAAGTCGTTGGTGCCGAGGTGGACCACCACCAGCTGCGGCCGCCAGCTGCCCGGGTTCTGCCAGACGTCGCCGGGCACGTTCAGCAGCGCGCGGTCGTAGAAGGTGCGGTAGTTCACCTCCGGTGTGCCGCCGTTGTAGTTGCGGACCATGCCCAGGCCCGAGTACGCGTTGATCTGGTAGTCGGCGCGCAGCCGCCGGGCGGTGAGGGCGCCGTAGCTCACGTCGGCGTTCGTGGTGCGCGCGACCTGCTCGCCGGTGCAGTCGCGGGAGGTCGAGAGGTTGCCGTAGCCGGCCGTGAGGGAGTCGCCGACGAACTCGATCTGGCGGCTGCGCGCGGCCGGCCGGGTGAGGACGGCGCCGCCGGGCGCGGCGACGAAGCCGCCGAACGAGCTGGTGTTCCAGGGGGTGTCGTTGCGTTTGACGAGCCGGACGGTGTGCGCGCCGTCGCGCAGGCCGTTGATCCAGTGGGTGGTCCGGCCCGGGGTGACGAGGGTCGCGACGGTGGCTCCGTCGACCTGGACGTCGTAGTCGGCGGCCGGGTCGTCGAGCACGACGCCCACGCCGGTGCCGCGGAAGCGGCCCTCGAAGTACACGCCGGGCCAGCTGTACTGGAGGAGGTCCCCGGCGTCCTTGACCCGCCCGGCGGTGTGCACGCTCGCGCGCACGCCGTCCTGGTCCGGTGGGGCGGCGGTGGCGACCGCGGTCGGGCCGGCCAGCACAAGCGCCGCCGTCGACGCGACCAGCATCCGTAACCAGGGCATCGGCATGACTGTCCTCCGGGGGACGAGACAGGTGCACGGACCGGGCGGACATGACCGTACACCGACAAAAACCCGCCCACCAGGCCGCGTCGCGCTCAGCCCCGCAGCCGAAGGTCAGCCCCGCAGCCGGTCGAAGCCGAAGGGCGCGAGGGCCTCGGGCCGCCGCCCGGTGACGACGTACTCGGCGAGCCGGTGCCCGGTGACCGGGCCCAGGGTGACCCCGAGCATGCCGTGGCCGGTCGCCGCGAAGGCGTTGTCGTGGCCCGGGACGCGGTCGATCACCGGCAGCCCGTCGGGGAGGAACGGCCGCCCGCCGACCCAGGGGTCCCGGATCAGGCCGACCAGGTCGTCCGGGTCGTCGAACCAGCGGCCCAGATAGTGCCGGCTCGCGAGGGCGACCGCGACGATGCGGCGCCAGTCGAGGTGGTTGTTGTTGCCGCTGAGCTCCATCGTGCCGCCGATCCGCGTGGTGCCGCCGATCGGCGAGGCGACGGCCCGGCGCTCGCCGAAGTACAGCGTGTGCCGGGGCGCCGGATCCAGGTCCACGGAGAAGCTGTAGCCCTTGCCGGCCTGGAGCGGCAGACGGTGCCCCAGGAGCCCGAGCAGATCCGGCGAGCGCATGCCGGCGGCGACGACGACCGCCGCGCAGGGCAGGTCGCTGTCGGCGGTGCGCAGGGCGGTGATCCGGCCGCCCGCCGACCGGAACCCGGTGACCTCGGCGTTCTCGTGGATCTTCACACCCGCGGCGGCCAGGGCCTCGCCCAGGGAACGCGCGAACGCCTCCGGGTCGACGACGCCCTCCCCCGCCACGAGGTAGGCCGCGCGCACGGCCGGGGACAGCGCCTCGTCCAGCAGGTGGGCCCCGGCGCCCGTGACGATGTCGTCGGGCACGGGGTAGTGCCCGTGCGCCATCTCCCGCTGGAGCGCGAGGTGGTGCCGGGCCTCGGCCGGCGACAGGAAGGCGTGCACCATCCCGGGCCGGGTCAGCGTGGTGTCCACCCCGGACTCGCGCAGCCCGTCGAACAGGCCGAAGGTCTCGCGGTTCAGCTCGGCGATCGCCGTGTAGCCGCGCTTGAAGACGGCCGGGGTGCTGCTGCGCCAGAACCGCCACAGCCACCGCACGAACGCCGGGTCCGGAAGCGGCCGCAGGTACAGCGGGGAGTCGGGGCGGCCGAGTGAGCGCAGGGCGTAGCGCACCACGCCCGGGGCCGGCACCGGCGTCGAGTGGCTGAGGCAGACCCAGCCGGCGTTGCCCCTCGACGCCCCGGACCCCAGCCGGCGCCGCTCGACCACTTCCACCGGCAGCCCCGCGGCGGCCAGGTAGTAGGCCGTGCACAGCCCCACGACACCGCCGCCCACGACGACGACCGGGCCCGACGTGCCCACCCCAGCGCTCATGAGGCGTTCCCGTACGACGCGAGGAACTCCCTGGTGCGGGCCTCGGCGGGGGTGTCCAGCACGTCCTCGGGCCGGCCCTCCTCCACGATCCGGCCGCCGTCGACGAACACGACGTGGTCGGAGACCTCGCGGGCGAAGGGCAGTTCGTGGGTGACGAGCAGCATCGTCATGCCGTCGGCGGCCAGTTCACGCATCACGCTCAGCACCTCCCGGGTCGCCTCGGGGTCCAGGGAGGAGGTGGGCTCGTCGAAGAGCAGCACCTCGGGCCTCAGGGCGAGGGCCCGCGCGATGGCGACGCGCTGCTGTTCGCCGCCGGAGAGCTGCTCGGGCTGGGCGAGGGCGCGGTGCGCCACCCCGACCCGGCGCAGCAGGGTCACGGCCCGTTCCAGGGCCTGCGGTTCGGGCACGCCCGCCTTGCGCTGCGCGAGCACCACGTTCTCCACGGCGGTCAGGTGCGGGAACAGATGGAACCGCTGGAAGACCATGCCGACGGTGCGGCGCAGCCGGGGCAGGTCGCGGCAGACCGTGCGGCCGCTCTGGTGGACGGTCTCCCCGGCGACCTCGACCATGCCTTGGTCCGGGCGTTCCAGCAGGTTCACGCAGCGCATCAGGGTCGTCTTCCCGCCCCCGCTCTGCCCGATGACGCTGACGATGCTGCCCCGGCCGACCTCCAGGTGCACCCGGTCGAGGACGAGCCGGCCGTCGAAGGACTTGCACAGGTCCTCGATCCGTATGACGGCCTGGGAGGAGGCCCGCGCGGCGGGCGTCTGCGCGGCCACTGACTCGGTCATGCGGACACCTCCTTCACGGGGACGCCGGCGGCCGGCTCGGCGGCCAGCAGGGCACGGGCCGCCCGCAGGCGCCGCCGGCGCCACGGCGACAGGGGCACTCCCGACCGGACCTTCCGCTCCAGGAGCAGCAGCAGTTGGGACAGCGGGTAGCACAGGGCGAAGTAGATCGCCGCGATGACCAGGTACACCTCCAGGGCCCGGAAGGTGGCCGAGGTGATGAGCCGCCCCTCGGACATCAGCTCGGCGGCGGAGACGGTGACCAGCAGCGAGGTGGACTTGAGCAGGTCGACGAGCATGGTGTTGGTGCCGGGCAGCGCCAGCCGGAGGGCCTGCGGCAGCACGATGTGGCCGAAGATGCCGGTCCTGCCGATCCCCAGCGCCTCACCGGCCTCGGTCTGCCCGGCGTGCACGCCGCTGATCGCGGCACGGAAGATCTCGGACAGGTAGGCGGCGTAGAAGACGATCAGGCTGAGGCAGCCGGCCGTGAAGACGTCCAGCCGGATCCCGGCCGAGGCGAGGCCGAAGTACGTCAGGAAGATGATGGCGAGCAGCGGGACGTTCTTGAACACCTCGGTGTAGACGGCGGCGAGGGCGCGCGCCGGCCAGGCCCTGCTGAGCCGGAGCAGCGCCACGGCCAGGCCGAGCAGCACCGCTCCCGAGAAGCCTGCGGCCGTGTAGGACACGGTGCGCCCGAGCGCTGAGATGAGATCGGGCCGGTAGTCGGACCAGGGAACCTCGAAGAGAGCGGACATGGCGGCTGCTTTCACTGGGCGATGGACGGGGGCGTCCAGTCCTGGGGCCGGTCCACGCCGCGGCGGGCGGTGGCGACGTCGGCGGCGGGCACGAGGAACTGCTCGGGGTCGCCGCCGTACTTGCGGACGAGCCCCTCCAGCTCGCCGTTCTTGTACATGGCGTCGATCTGCGCGGAGATCGCCCGCTCCAGCTTGGTGGCCTGCTTCGGCAGGTAGAAGCCGGTCTGGTACGGCTGGAAGTACGCGTAGGCGGGCTTGGCCTTGACCTGCGCGGCGGTCGGCGGCGTCAGGTACTGGGTGTCGATCTTCAGCTCCGGGCGCTGCTTCTGCGCCGCGATGATGATCAGCGGATCGAGGAAGCCGACGTCGACCCGGCCCGCGCCCAGGTCGTCGAAGACGCCGTTGGCGTCGGGGTAGGCGTGCAGCTTGGCTCCGGGCACGGCCTGGATGGACTTGACCCAGACATAGCCCTCGACCGTGCCCAGGTTCAGGCCCTCCAGGTCCCCGACCGTCTTGTACGCCTTGCCGCTGCGGACGGCCATCGCCGGGGGCGAGTAGTAGGGCGGATCGGTGAACAGCCCCTGTTTCTGCCGGTCGGCGGACCAGGCGACGCCGCCGACGGTGATGTCGACCCGGCGGGACTGCACCCCGGCGAGCATGCCGGCGAAGTCCGTCACCTCGGGCTCGACCTTCAGGCCCAGCTTCTTGGCGGCGTAGGCGAGGATGTCGCCGTCGAGTCCGACGATCCTGCCGCCCTGGACGCTGGTGTAGGGGGCGTAGGGCTGGACGGCGACCTTGAGGACGCCGGGCGTGAGCGTGCCCAGCGCGGCGGTCTCGGCGGACACCTTCTTCGGGGCGTCGTCCCCGCCGGAACCGCAGGCGGCGGTGGACATCAGGAGCATCGCGGACAAAGCGAGAGCAAGCGAGCGCACACGGATCATCGGCTCGGGCCTTCCGTCTCGGTGCTGAAGGATCCCGCCGATTCACCGGACACCGTGCTCCCGGCGGGGAGGTGATGAGGCCCTCACGCTAGGCACAGGCCTGGCGCGCGTCACCGTTCACTTCGTACGAACTTGTCGCCGGTATGCGTGCCGCCCCTGTACGGTGCGTCCAACCCGGACCGCCCCTGGCGGGAGGAAACGCCCATGCTGAGCCCGTCACTCGCGCAGGAGATCGCCGGGGACACCTCCGCGGTCATCGGCTTCAACGTGCTGATCACCGACGCGGAGGGCATGGTCATCGGCAGCGGCGACAGCAGCCGCGTCGGCACCTTCCACGAGGCGTCCGTCGAGGTCGTCCGCACCAAGGAACCCGCCACGCACAACGCCTCCCAGGCGCAGTCGCTGCGCGGGGTCCGGCCCGGGATCACCCTGCCCCTGGTCACGGACGGGCAGGCGGTGGGAACCGTCGGGATCACCGGCACGCCCGCACAGGTGGGCCGCTTCGGGCTGCTGGTGAAGCGCCAGACGGAGATCCTCATCCGGGAGTCGGTGATGCTGCGCTCCCGGCTGCTCGCCGAGCGGGCGGCCGAGAAACTGCTCACCGACATCGCCGCCTACGACCCGCTGGTCGTGGAAGGCGACCTGCTGCTGTTCCGGGCCGCCGACCTCGGCTTCGACCTGCGGCTGCGCCGGGTCGCGGTGGCCTTCGAGGTGACCGTGCCGGGCCCGGGCTCCCGTCGTGGCGCCCGGGCCCGGGACGTGGCGCTGGTCCGCTCCGAGTTGCTGCGTACGGTCCGCGACGTCTTCGCCGATCCGCAGGACATCGTCGCGGGAACGGCTCCCGGCTGGATCGGCGTCCTGCACCGGCTCCCGGCCCGGGCCCCGGCGGACGCCCCGGCCGCCGACTGCCGCCGCGTCACGGACGTCATCGCCGCCCAGGACGGGCTCACCGCCCGCGCGGGCATCGGCGAACCGGCCACGTCCGTCGACGGTCTGCACGACTCCTACCAGGACGCGTGTGACGCGCTGCGCCTGGGCGCCCGGGTGGACGGCGGCGCCGGCGTCCACGCCATCGGCGATCTGCGGGTCCACCAGCTCCTGGCGGCGGTGAGCCAGTCCGCCCGCACCCGGCTGCTCGACGTGACCGCCGCGCGGCTGCGGGAGCAGCCGGACTGGCCGGTCCTGCGCGACACGATCACCGCGTGGTGCGAGAGCGGCTTCAACCTCGTACGGGCCTCCGCGGCGCTGCACATCCACCGCAACACCGTCGTCTACCGCATGAACAAGATCGAGCAGCTCACCGGCCGCCCGCTGCGCGAGCACCGGACGGCCATGGCCCTGTACCTGGCGTGCCTGGCCGACCGGCTGGGCGGCCCGGACCGCTGAGGGTCCGTCTCACACCAGCCGCCTCGACGGCGGCTCGATACGCGCGCCGGTGCGGGGTCAGTCCCCGTGTCCGAGCTGGAGGTCCCGTTCGGTGCGGCCGCCTCCGGCCACCTGGAGCACGGTGGCGACGGGCGGGTAACCGGCGGCGATGACGGTGTACTCGCCGGAGGACAGGTCGACGAACCGGAACGTGCCGTCGGGACCGGTGGTGAGGGTGTCGACGACGTTGCCCGCCACGTCGAGCAGCGTGACGCGCGCGTCCTCCACGGGCCGGCCGCCGCCCGCCCGGACGGTGCCGCGCAGGATGGCGCCGCCGGCGAGTTCGATGTCCCGGCGGGTCTCGCGGGCGGCCTGGACGGTGACGGGGAGCGCGGCCGGGCGGAAGGCGGGGGCGCTGGCGGCGAGGGTGTACTCGCCGGCCACCAGATCGGTGATGAGGTAGCCGCCCTCGCGGCTGCTGCGGGTGGTGGCCACGACCTCGCCGTGCACGTTGGTGAGGGTGACGCTGGCGTCCCGTACGGGGGTGCCGTCGGCGGTGACCACGCTGCCGACGAGGTTGCCCGCGCCGCCGAGGACGATGTCCAGTTCGACGGGGCGCTCGCCGACGGTCACGGAGACCGCCTGCGGCTGGTGGCCGCCCGCGGCGGCGATCAGCACGTAGGAGCCGGGGCCCGGGGTGGCCAGCGCGTAGCGCCCGTCCTCGCCGCTCGCGCCGCGTCCGGTCTGCTGCCCGGTGACGTCGATGAGCGTGAGGGCCGCGCGGGGTACGACGGTCCCGTCGTGGTGCTGCACCGAGCCGCAGACGGGGACGCCGGCGGTGTGGGGAGCGCGGGCCTTCGGGATCGGGGTGCTCCCCGGCTCCGTGTCCGGGTCGGTGACGGATACGTGGTGGGACACCAGGGGTTTCTCCTTGAGGAAGAGGGCGATGACCAGCCCGAGGGCCAGCACCGGCACCAGGTGGAGGAAGATCCGCGGCATGGCGTCGGCGTACGCCCCGATGCAGTCGTCGCGCAGCCCCGGGGGCAGGGCGCGCACGAGCTGCGGAGTCAGGGACTCGGGGTCGGGGAGCCGGTCGCCCGCGCGCACGGGCGGGTGGTGGGCGAGGACGTCGGTGAGCCGGCCGGCGAGGAACGTGCCGAAGACGGCGGCCGAGACGCTGCCGCCGATCTGCCGGAGGTAGTTGTTGGCGCTGGTGGCGGTGCCCAGGTCGGCGGGGCGCACGGAGTTCTGCACGGCGAGGATCAGCACCGGCATCACCATGCCGATGCCGGCGCCGAGGACGGCCGTCCAGATGCCGAAGTGCAGCCGGGGCGTGCCGGCGTCGAGGCGGGACAGCAGCCACATGCCCACGGCGGACAGGGCGCAGCCCAGGATCGGGTAGGCCTTGTAGCGGCCGGTGTGGCTGATGAGCTGTCCGACGATGACGGAGGCGCCGACGATGCCCGCCGTCATGGGCAGCATGAGCAGGCCCGACTCGGTGGCGGAGACCCCGTCGACCATCTGGAGGTAGGTCGGCAGATAGCCGGCGGCACCGAACAGCCCGGCTCCGGTCACCAGGCCGACCAGGCCGGTGACGTTGAAGACGGAGTCCCTGAACAGCCGCAGCGGGATGAGGGGTTCGGCGGCGAAGTGCTCGACGACGAGGAAGAGGACGGTCGCCACGGCCGTTCCCGCGCCCAGGCCGAGGATCATCCGCGAGTCCCAGGCGTACTCGGTGCCGCCCCAACTGGTCAGCATGACCAGGCAGGTGGAGGCGGCGGTCAGCAGCAGCACGCCGAGGAGGTCCAGCCGGGCCTTGCCCGCCGGTTTCGGCAGCTTCAGCGCGAGCGCGACGACGACCAGGGTGACCAGGCCGAAGGGCACGTTGACGTAGAAGCACCAGCGCCAGGAGAGATGGTCGGTGAGGTAGCCGCCGAGCAGGGGCCCGGCCACGGAGGCGAGTCCGAAGGCGGCGCCGACCAGGCCCAGGTAGCGGCCGCGCTGCCGGGCGGGCACGATGTCCGCGGTGATCGCCTGGACACCGATCATGAGGCCGCCCGCGCCGACGCCCTGGAGGGCGCGGAAGGCGATCAGCTGGTCCATGGTCTGCGCCCGGCCCGCGAGCGCGGAACCGGCGACGAACACGACGATCGCGAACTGGAAGACGCCCTTGCGGCCGAGCAGGTCGCCGAGCTTGCCGTAGACCGGCAGGCCGACGGTCGCGGTGAGCAGGTAGGCGGTGATCGCCCAGGACATCTTGTCCAGGCCGTGCAGCTCACCGACGATCTTGGGGAGCGCGGTGGCGACGATCATCTGCTCCAGGGCGGCGAGGAGCAGGGCGAGCATGAGCGCGAGGAAGACCAACCGCACTCTGCGCGGGGTCAGTTCGGCGGCCGGGGCCGGCGGTGGCGCGGGGGGCTCGGGAGGCGCCACCGCCGGTTCGTCCTGCGCCAGAGTGATCCCGCCCACCTACCGCTCCCCTCGTCACGCTGCCGCACAAATCCCGCGTAAAAGCGACAACTACGAGCAAGCGCGACGAGTTACGGCACAGCAGCGAGCCGTAGGGAGATCACTCGAACCGGTGAGTGGCTCAACGGCCCCCGGTAATCCGAGTCTTGGGGAGGCTACTTCTCGACCTCGGCGGCGAGCCGGGCGAGCAGCGCGTCGTAGATCCGGCCGAGGCCCTTGGGCGCGAAGGTCTTCTCGAAGAAGCCGCCGATGCCGCCGGCACCGGTCCAGGTGGTGGTCACGACGACCCGGGACCTGCCGTCGCCGGCCGGGGTGACCCGCCAGGTGGTGACCATGGAGGAGTTGCGGTCCTTCTCGACCAGCTCGCCGTCGGTGGGCTCGGTGACCTCAAGGAGGCAGTCACGCACGCGCTTGCTGGTGGCCTGGAGCTTCCAGTGGACGAGGGTGCCCTCGCCGTCACCGCCCTCGCGGACCTCGTACTCGCTGAACTGCTCGGGCAGCAGCTTCGCGCGTGTGCCGCTGTAGTCGGCGAGGGCGTCGAACACCGTCTCCGCGTCCGCCGCGACGATCCGCTCCGTAGTGGCCTCGACCTGCGCCATCGCTTTCCTCCAGGACATGGTTTCTCGGGGGTTGAAGGCAAGCCAACCACCCCGCTGCCCGGCCCCCCAAATCGGGGTCGCCCAACCCGGTCGCACCCGTTCGGAAAACACCCTCGCACGATCAAGGGAACATGTGTTCTATTCTGTGGCCAGTGCTACCGAGGAGGCGTCATGCGCTGGGACAACCTCACCGAGGACTCCGAACACAGCCGGGCCGACGCCGCGCTGTTCGGCGCGGACGCCGTGACCACCCGCACCTTCGACACGCCGGAGTTCGCGGGAATCACCTTCCACGAGATCCGGGCCCGCTCGATCATCAACCGGGTGCCGGCGGTCTCCCGGATGTCGTTCCAGTGGACGGTCAATCCCTATCGCGGCTGCTCACACGCGTGTGTGTACTGCTTCGCGCGCAAGACGCACAGCTATCTCGACCTCGACACGGGCCTGGGCTTCGACTCCCAGATCGTGGTCAAGACCAACGCGCCGGAGCTGCTGCGCCGGCAGCTCGGCTCGCGCCGCTGGCAGGGCGAGCACATCGCGATGGGCACGAACGTCGACTGCTACCAGCGCGCCGAGGGGCGCTACCGCCTGATGCCGGGCATCATCGCGGCCCTGCGCGACCACGCGAACCCCTTCTCGATCCTGACCAAGGGCACGCTCATCCTGCGCGACCTGGACCTGATCAGGCAGGCCGCGCAGGTGACCGATGTCGGCATCTCCGTGTCGGTCGGCTTCACCGACTCCGAGCTGTGGCGCACCGTCGAGCCGGGCACGCCCGCGCCGGAGCGGCGCCTGGAGGTCGTACGGGCCTTCGGCGAGCGCGGCATCGGCTGCGGTGTGCTGATGGCGCCGGTGATCCCGTTCCTGAGCGACCAGCCGGAGCGGCTGCGGGCCACCGTACGGGCGATCGCTGACTCCGGCGCCACGTCCGTCACCCCCCTGGTGCTGCATCTGCGGCCCGGCGCCCGCGAGTGGTTCATGACCTGGCTGGGGCAGCACCACCCGCACCTGGTGCCCCGCTACGAGCGGCTGTACGCGGCGGGCTCCTACGCCCCGAAGTGGTACCAGCGCCGGATCACCCGTCAGGTGCACGAGCTGGCCGAGGAGTACGGCATCGGGCCCACGCGCGCGGGGATGCCGCGCCGGATCCGGCCGCCGGAGCCGGCCGGGGAACCCCCGGCGTCCGGGCCGACACAGCTCTCACTCCTTTAGGAGCGTTCGAGCGCATCCGAAGATCCATCCGGGTCATGGCAGTGACGGAATGAGCTCTTCCAGGACTCCTCTCCGGGACGATGCGGCGAGGACGGTGACCCCCGCGGTCCTCCATCCCGCCGTCCTGGGAGGACTCCATGAGAAAACGCGCAGCCGCGCTGTACGGCGCCGCCGTCGTCATGGCCGGCACCTTCACGGCCGTCCCCGCCGAAGCGAACGCCCCACACACCGCGGAGCCCGTGCACGCCGCGGCACCCACCTGGAGGAACTGCGCCACCAAGAAGTACCCGACGCTCCAGTGCGCGTCCCTGAAGGTGCCCCTCGACCACCGCAGGCCGCACGGACAGCGGATCACCCTCGCCCTGTCCCGCGTCCCGCACACCGCCAAGACGTACCAGGGCCCGCTGCTGGTCAACCCCGGCGGGCCCGGCAGCAGCGGTCTGGCGCTCGCCGGGTTCGTCGCGTCCGCGCTGCCCGGGAAAGTGGCGGCCCAGTACGACGTCATCGGGTTCGACCCGCGCGGGGTGGGCAAGAGCCGGCCCGCGCTGGACTGCCGCCCCGGCCACTTCGATCCGGTGCGCCCGGACTCCCTGCCGGCCACACCCGCGATCGAGCGGGCCAACCTCGCCCGCGCCGAGTCCTTCGCGACGGCCTGCGGCGGGAAATACGGCGGGCTGCTGCCCTACCTGAACACCACCAGCGCCGTGCGCGACATGGATGCGATCCGGCAGGCCCTGGGCGCGGAGCGGATCAACTACCTCGGCTACTCGTACGGCACCTACCTGGGCGCGGTCTACGCCAAGTTCTTCCCGGAGCGCGTCCGGCGCCTGATCCTGGACTCGGTCGTCGACCCCACGGAGGTCTGGTACGACGCCAACCTCAACCAGGACGTGGCCTTCAACGACCGCCACCGCGCCTTCCTGGCCTGGGTCGCCCGGTACGACGCGACGTACCGGCTCGGCACCGACCCAGAGCGGATCGAGGCCAGGTGGTACGCGATGCGGGCGGCCCTCGCGAAGAAGCCGGCAGGCGGCACGGTGGGGGCCGCGGAGCTGGAGGACACCTTCATCCCGGGCGGCTATCACAACGGCTACTGGCCGCGTCTGGCCGACGCGTTCGCGGCCTACGTGAACGACGGCGATCCCGAGCCGCTGGTCAAGGCGTACGAGGACCTCGGTGCGGTCGACGCCGCCGGCGCCAACGGCTACAGCATCTACACCTCGGTGCAGTGCCGGGACGCCGGCTGGCCGCGCGACTGGCGCCAATGGCGCGAGGACAACCGGGCGGTGCACGAGAAGGCGCCGTTCATGACCTGGAACAACGCCTGGTACAACGCGCCGTGCGCGTTCTGGCCGACGGAGTCGCTGAAGCCGGTGAACGTCGCCAACGGCGCGCTTCCGCCCACCCTGCTGTTCCAGGCGACCGGCGACGCGGCCACGCCGTACGAGGGCGGCGTCACGGTCCATCGGCTGCTGGCGCACTCCAGCCTGGTGGTCGAGGAGGGCGGCGGCAACCACGGCATCACACTGAGCGGGAACGCCTGTCTGGACCGGCATCTGGCGGCCTACCTCTCCAACGGCACGGTGCCGCGCGGCCACGGCGAGGCGGACGCGGTGTGCGAGGCGCTGCCCGCCCCGAAGCCGGCCACAAAGAAGGGGGCGCCGGCCGCCACGAAGGGCTCGGCACTGCACGGCCTGCTCGGCTTCCGAGGCTGAGAGCGGCCTCCCCTCTCGGATGCTCGGCCGACGTCGCTCACCTTGCACGTGAAAACCGATCGGTTTACGGTGATGCCGAAACCGATCGGTTTCTCGCTCTGGGGTGAGCCCGGACGAGACCCACCGAGACGACAGGAGTGCCGAATGACGACCGCGCGCGGGGCCGAGGCGAAGTCGGCGGATCGCAGGATTCCGGGGAAGCTGGCCGCACATCCGTCGGTGCGGGCCGTCCTCGCCCGGCGCGCGACGGGTGACGCCGCGAGCCCCCCGGCGGTGATCGACGCGGCCTGGCTGCGCGACCTGTGCCTGGCGGCCGGTGCGGACGACGCCGCCGCGGTCAGCCTCGACCACCCCGACCTGGCCGGCGAGCGCGAGCACGCACAGTCCGCGCTGCCCGGCACCCGCACCCTGATCGCGCTGGCCGTCCGGATGAACCGCGACAACTGCCGCTCCCCCGCCCGCAGCGTGGCCAACCAGGAGTTCCACCAGACCGACGAACAGGCCAACCACGCCGCCCGCAGAGTCACCCGGGCGCTGCAGGACGCCGGCCACCGCGCGCTCAATCCGTCGGTCGGCTTCCCTCAGGAGATGGACCACTTTCCCAGCGAGCGGATCTGGGTGGTGGCCCACAAGACGGTCGCGGTGGCCGCGGGCCTCGGTGTGATGGGCCTGCACCGCAACGTCATCCACCCGAAGTTCGGCAACTTCATCCTGCTGGCCACCGTCCTGGTGGACGCCGAGGTGAGCGAGTACGGGCAGGCGCTGGACTACAACCCCTGCATCGACTGCAAGCTGTGCGTCGCGGCCTGCCCGGTCGGCGCCATCAGCAAGGACGGGGCGTTCGACGCGCTGGCCTGCACCACGCACAACTACCGCGAGTTCATGAGCGGGTTCACCGACTGGGCGCAGACCGTGGCCGACAGCGAGGACGCCGCCGACTACCGCTCCCGGGTCACCGACTCCGAGAGCGCCTCCATGTGGCAGAGCCTGAGCTCTCCCCCCGGTTACAAGTCCGGCTACTGCATGGCCGTCTGCCCCGGCGGCGAGGACGTCCTGGGCCCCTACCTCGACGACCGCAAGACGTTCATGGACACCGTGCTGCGACCACTGCAGGACAAGAAGGAGACCCTCTACGTCCTGCCGGGCTCCGACGCGCGGGAATACGCCCGCCGCCGCTTCCCCCACAAGCCCGTCAAGGAAGTCACCGGCGGCTGGCAGCCGCCGGCGAAGCGAACGCCCTGATCCGCAAACCGATCGGTTTTCATTTCGTCCACCCCGGGTTAACCTCGCGGCATGACCACCGAAGTGAAGCCAAGCACCAGAGAGCGGCTGCTGGAGGCGGCGGCCACGCTCACCTACCGGGACGGTGTCGGCATCGGCGTCGAGGCGCTATGCAAGGCGGCGGGGGTGTCGAAGCGCTCCCTCTACCAGCTGTTCGAGAGCAAGGACGAACTGCTGGCGGTCAGCCTGGAGGAGCGGGCCTCCGCCTTCGTGGCGACCCTCCTGCCGCCGGCGGACGACGGCCGGTCGCCCCGCGAGCGGATCCTGCACGTCTTCGAGCAGGTGGAATCACAGGCGGGCGCACCCGAGTTCCGGGGCTGCCCGTACCTGGCCGTGCAGATCGAACTGAAGGACCGGAGCCACCCCGCGAGCCGGGTGGCCCACCGGATCAAGGCGAACCTGACGGGGTTCTTCCGTGCCGAGGCCGAACAGGGCGGAGCGAGCGACCCCGACCTGCTGGCCCGGCAGCTCAGCCTGGTCTTCGACGGCGCCAGCGCCCGTGCGGGGATCGGCGCCGACAGGCTGACGGGACTCATCGCACCCACGGTGACCACCCTGCTCGACGCGGCGGGCATGCGCTGACGCGGCGCCTTTCCGGCAGAGGGCCTTGCGCACGGAAACCGATCGGTTTACGGTAGGGGAAACCGATCAGTTTCTCAACGAGCACGGGAATCCATGATGACGACGAACCGGCCGGTGGCACTCGTGACGGGTGCGTCATCCGGCATCGGCAAGGAAACCGCGCTCGCGCTGGTCGCAGCAGGTTTCGACGTGGTCGGCACAAGCCGCGACACCTCGCGCGTCGCCCCGCTCGGCGGTGTGACGTTCCTCGACCTCGACGTGGCCGATGACGCCTCGGTCGCCGCCGCGGTCAAGCAGGTGATCGAGCGGTCCGGGCGGATC
Source organism: Streptomyces sp. NPDC007991 (assembly GCF_042958445.1). Taxonomy (NCBI): domain Bacteria; kingdom Bacillati; phylum Actinomycetota; class Actinomycetes; order Kitasatosporales; family Streptomycetaceae; genus Streptomyces; species Streptomyces sp. NPDC007991. The sequence goes on along the minus strand of NZ_JBIBJD010000001.1, from coordinate 906,690 downwards.
GACGTCCTGGTCAACAACGCGGGCGTCGGCTCGATGGGCGCGGCGGAGGAAACCTCCGTCGCGCAGGCCCAGGGAGTCTTCGAGACCAACGTCTTCGGGGTCATGCGCATGGTGAAGGAGGTCCTGCCGCACATGCGCGCCCAGGGCCGCGGGCGCATCATCAACCTCTCGTCCGTGGTCGGGCTCATCCCCTCGCCCTACATGGCCGTCTACGCCGCCTCCAAGCACGCGATCGAGGGCTACACCGAGTCCCTGGACCACGAGGTCCGTGAGCACGGCGTCCGAGCCCTGCTCGTCGAACCCGCCTACACCAGAACCGGATTCGAGGCCAACAGCGCCCGGCCCGACACCCCCCTGCAGGACTACGCGAAGCAGCGGCACACCTTCGACCGCCTGGTGGCGGAGGCGATCAAGGACGGCGACGCACCGGCCGTCGTCGCCAAGGTGATCGTCGCGGCGGCGACCGACGCGCGGCCGAAACTGCGCTACACCGCCGGCCCCGTGGCCGGACGCGTGAGCACACTGCGCCGCTTCGTTCCCGCCCGGGCCTTCGACAAGCAGATCCGCAAGCTCAACAAGCTGGCCGGCTGACCCCCGCCCGGAACCGAGTCCTCGACGTGGTCCACCATGGGCCCGTGCACGAGTCGACCAGGACACACGCGTTCCGGATACGTGAGATGACGCTCGCCGACTGCGAGCATGTCGCCGAGATCCGCGTCCGCGGCTGGCAGAGCGCGTACCGGGGGCTGATGCCGCAGTCGTACCTCGACGGGCTCGGTGTCGCGCAGGACGCCGAGCGCCGCCGCGGGCACCTGACACAGGCCGGCGCCGGCGTGGTGAACCTCGTCGCCGAGGACATTGGAGGCGAAGTCGTCGGCTGGGCCTGCCACGGTCCGTACCGGGACGGTCAACTCCTCACGTCCGACGCCGAGTTGTACGCCCTCTACGTCCACCCCGACCGGGTGGGCCACGGCGCGGGGCAGGCCCTCCTCGCGGAGTCCGTCACGCGCTGCGCCGCCGCGGGCCACGGCCGTATGCTCCTGTGGGTCCTCAAGGGCAACGGCCGGGCCCGCCACTTCTACGAACGGGCCGGCTTCCACGCGGACGGCGCCGAGGAGCCCTTCGAGGTGGAGGGCGTGATGGTCCCCGAGGTGCGGTACGCGCGCGCACTCCCCCGCTGATCTCACCTCTGCTTCGGAATCCGCCCCAGCGCCCGCACCGCCGCCTCCGCCAGCACCGGATGCGCGAGTGCCTCGTTCAGTACGGGTCTGGCCCGGGCGTCGCCCAGCGTGCCGAGCCCGTCCACACAGGCGAGGGCCACCCGGCGGTACGGGTCGTGCGGGCGCAGCCGCCGCTGGAGGGTGGTGATCAGGGCGGGCACGGCCTCCGGGGCGCGCAGTTCGACCAGGAGCCGGACCGGGTACAGGGCGTAGGCGACCCGCAGTTCGTTGGTGGCGAGGGCGGCGGCCGCGCGGGCGGTGCGCGGGTCGCCGAGGCGGGCAAGGGCGTGGGCGGCCGAGGCGCAGCGCGGCGGGTCACGGTGGTTGAGCAGCAGCACCAGGGACTCGAAGGCCCGCCGGTCCCCGGCGAGTCCCAGCCGGAAGGCGGCCAGCTCCCGCGCCCACAAGGGCTGCCCGAGTTCGGTCAGCACCGCGGCCAGGGCGTCGAGGTCATCGGTCGCCACGAGCCGCTCGAAGGCGGGCGAGGCCCCCGACTCCTGCCGTAAGCGCTCCGTGAGTGATCGCAACTCTTCGTCCATGACTGAGAGATTAGGGGCTTGGCGGAGCCGCGCGGGACGTACGTCACAAACACGAGGGCTGGCGCGCTCGTTACCCGCGAGTTAAGCTCAGACGAGCGAGTTACCCACTCGTATCCCCTCGCGGCGGTCTGGTGACGCGGCCACCGTGAGAGCAGTCGGTTCGGTACATCGGTACCGCAGTACGGCCCGGCCCCGGGACAGGGCCGGTCGGAACCGCCGTTCACCGGGCGTTGTGCACGCCCGGCCCGACGGCACCGGGCGTGTGCGTTCGCAGCCCGGCCAGCACCCGCATTTCTCACGCACCCGGTATGCCCGGGACCCGGCCCTGCCGGTCCGAAGTCGGCGCGCCCGGGACGCGTTCCCCGTCGTCACCCTCATCCTGGAGTCCCGCGATGGCCACTCCCCTGTCCGACCCGTCCCTGTCCCCGCTGCGCACCATCGCCGTCGTCGGCCTCGGCACGATGGGCACCGGCATCGCCGAAGTCCTCGCCCGGGCCGGCCGCGAGGTCGTCGGCATCGACATCAGCGAGGCCCAGGCCGCGAAGTGCGTGGCCGCCCTGGAGTCCTCCACCGCCCGTGGCGTCGAGCGCGGGCGGCTGACCGAGCAGGACCGCGCGCAGATCCTGGACCGCGTCCGTACCTCCACCGACCTGCGGGCCGCGGCCGACGCCGACCTGGTCATCGAGGTGGTGCCGGAGTCGTACGAGGTCAAGCAGCAGATCTTCCGCGAACTGGACGGGATCGTGCGCCCCGAGACGATCGTGGCGACCGGCACCAACGCCCTGTCGGTCACCCGGCTCGCCGCCGACTCGGCCCGTCCGGAGCGGGTGCTGGGCCTGCACTTCTTCAACCCGGCCCCGGCGATGCGGCTGGTCGAGGTCGTCTCCTCGGTGCTGACCGCGCCGGCCGCCGTCACGGCGGTCACCGACCTCGCCCTGGACCTGGGCAAGGAGCCCGTCGCGGTCGGCGACCGCCCCGGGTTCGTCGCCGACGGCCTGCTGTTCGGCTACCTCAACCAGGCGGCCGCGATGTACGAGGCGAAGTACGCCTCCCGTGAGGACATCGACGCCGCGATGCGGCTGGGCTGCGGCCTGCCGATGGGCCCGCTGGCGCTGCTCGACCTGATCGGTGTCGACACCGCGCGCACGGTCCTGGAGGCGATGTACGCCGCGTCCCGCGACCGGCTGCACGCCCCGGCGCCGATCCTCAAGCAGCTGAGCGAGGCGGGTCTGACCGGGCGGAAGGCGGGGCGCGGTTTCTACACGTACGAGGCGCCGGGCAGCGGCACCGTCGTGCGGGACGCGCTGACCCCGCTGGAGGGCGGGAACCCGGTCCCGGGCCGGGAGGTCCGCTCGGTCGGTGTCGCGGGCTCGGGCACCATGGCCTCCGGTATCGCCGAGGTGTTCGCCAAGGCCGGGTATGAGGTGGTCCTCGCCGCCCGCAGCGAGGAGAAGGCCCGGACCGCGAAGGCCCGCATCGGCACGTCCCTGTCCCGCTCGGTCGACAAGGGCCGGATGACCGCCGAGGCCGCCGCGCGGACCCTGGACCTCATCACGCCGACGGGCACGTACGACGACTTCGCGGGCGTCGACCTGGCCGTGGAGGCGGTCGCCGAGGACCTGGAGGTCAAGCGGCAGCTGTTCGCCGCGCTGGACAAGGTCTGCAAGCCGGGCGCGGTCCTGGCCACCACCACCTCGTCCCTGCCGGTCGTGGCCTGCGCCCGGGCCACGTCTCGCCCGCAGGACGTGATCGGCATGCACTTCTTCAACCCGGCACCGGCCATGAAGCTGGTCGAGGTCGTCCGTACGGTGCTCACGGCCGACGACGTCCACGCGACGGTCCGCGAGGTCTGCGGCCGGATCAGGAAGCACCCCGTCGACTGCGGGGACCGCGCGGGCTTCATCGTGAACGCGCTGCTCTTCCCCTATCTGAACAACGCGATCAAGATGGTGCAGGAGCACTACGCGTCGCTCGACGACATCGACGCGGCGATGAAGCTGGGCGGCGGTTACCCGATGGGCCCCTTCGAGCTGCTGGACGTCGTCGGGCTCGACGTCTCGCTCGCCATCGAGAAGGTCCTGCACCGCGAGTTCCGCGACCCGGGGCTCGCCCCGGCACCGCTGCTGGAGCACCTGGTGGCCGCGGGCTGCCTCGGCCGCAAGACCGGCCGTGGCTTCCGCGAATATGCCAAGCGCTGAGGGTCCCGGCGACTGGTTCCGGTCCGGCGCGGAGTGGGGCGGCCTGCTCGGCCCGGACCGGTGCCCGCCGCCCCGGGGCGGCGGCCGGGAACCAGGTCATGCGCACCGAGCTGCGCACATGCAGTACGTTCAGGGCATGTCCCAGCCCGCCAAGTCCTCACGTACACCAGCTACGGCCGACGCGCCGGAAAGTGCCGCAGGCTCTCGCGCCGCCGCCCAGCGGCTGAAGATGCGCCGGGAACTCGCGGCCGCCGCGATGGAGCTGTTCGCGACCAAGGGGTACGAGGCGACCACCGTCGACGAGATCGCGGCCCAGGCCGGCGTCGCCCGCCGCACCTTCTTCCGCCACTTCCGCTCCAAGGAAGAGGCGATCTTCCCCGACCACGACGACACCCTGGTCCGGGCCGAGGCGGTGCTCAACGCCGCGCCCGCGCACGAGCATCCGCTCGACACGGTGTGCCGTGGCATCAAGGAAGTCATGAAGATGTACGCGGCCCGGCCGGAGATCTCGGTCGCCCGCTACAAGCTGACGCGTGAGGTGCCGACCCTGCGCGAGGCGGAGATCGCGTCGGTGGCCCGCTACGAGCGCCTGTTCACCCGCTATCTCCTCGGCCACTTCGACGAGCGCGCGCACGCCGACGACGCCAACGACGACCCGCTGCTCGCGGAGGTCGCCGCGTCCGCCGTGGTCACCGCCCACAACCACGTCCTGCGGCGCTGGCTGCGGGCGGGCGGGCAGGGCGACGTGGAGGCGCAGTTGGACCACGCCTTCGCGATCGTGCGCAAGACCTTCGGCACGGGGATGGGGGCCGGGCGCTCCACGGAGTCGCAGCCGCCCGCGGCCACGGCCTCGGCGCAGGGCGAGGTGCTGGTGACCGTCGCCCGGACCGACGCCCCGCTGGACGAGGTCATGCGGACGATCGAGCAGGCGCTGAAAGAGCGCTGAGCGGCTCCCGCTCGCGTGATGACGGCCACCCCACGGGGTGGCCGTTTTGGCATGTCAGGGGTCGTTTTGCAGGTCCTTGGCGGGGCCGTTCGATCGATCATCGCTCATGTGTTACGTAAAGATTTCATTTGAGAGCAACTTCTGGCACTCAGTGCCTTGCGAGGTGACACGCGGTGTCATACGTTGAAGAGGTCCGGGCGATGTCCCAGCAAGCCCAGCGCCTGCCCGCCCGGACGCCTGCGTCACAGGCAACCTCCCGCGCCACCAGCGCTGCCGAACAGCACCACCGCCGAACCGACGGCACACCCCCGACCCTCAGCAGCACCGACGTAACCATCGGCGCCCCTCCCTCAGGGCGCTCACCGCCGGAGGCAACACCGTGACCGTGAAGGACATCCTGGCCGCGATCCAGTCGCCCGACTCCACGTCGGAGGACTTCGCCGCCCTTCCGCTGCCCGAGTCGTACCGCGCGATCACCGTGCACAAGGACGAGACGGAGATGTTCGCCGGGCTCGCCACGCGCGACAAGGACCCCCGCAAGTCGATCCACCTGGACGAGGTGCCGCTGCCCGAGCTCGGCCCGGGCGAGGCGCTGGTGGCCGTCATGGCCTCGTCGGTCAACTACAACTCGGTGTGGACGTCGATCTTCGAGCCGCTGTCGACGTTCGGCTTCCTGGAGCGCTACGGCCGCACCAGCGAGCTGGCCAAGCGCCACGACCTGCCGTACCACATCATCGGCTCCGACCTCGCCGGCGTCGTCCTGCGCACCGGACCCGGCGTCAACGCCTGGCACCCGGGCGACGAGGTGGTCGCGCACTGCCTGTCCGTCGAGCTGGAGTCCAGCGACGGCCACAACGACACGATGCTCGACCCCGAGCAGCGCATCTGGGGCTTCGAGACGAACTTCGGTGGCCTCGCCGAGATCGCGCTGGTCAAGTCCAACCAGCTGATGCCCAAGCCGGACCACCTCAGCTGGGAGGAGGCCGCCGCCCCGGGCCTGGTCAACTCCACCGCCTACCGTCAGCTGGTCTCCCGCAACGGCGCCGGCATGAAGCAGGGCGACAACGTGCTCATCTGGGGCGCGAGCGGCGGACTCGGCAGTTACGCCACGCAGTTCGCGCTGGCCGGCGGGGCCAACCCCATCTGCGTCGTCAGCAGCGAGCAGAAGGCGGCGATCTGCCGGTCCATGGGCGCCGAGGCGATCATCGACCGCACCGCCGAGGACTACAAGTTCTGGAAGGACGAGCACACCCAGGACCCGAAGGAGTGGAAGCGCTTCGGCAAGCGCATCCGCGAGCTCACCGGCGGGGAGGACGTCGACATCGTCTTCGAGCACCCCGGCCGCGAGACCTTCGGCGCCTCGGTCTACGTCACCCGCAAGGGAGGCACCATCGTCACCTGCGCCTCCACCTCGGGATACAACCACGAGTACGACAACCGCTACCTGTGGATGTCGCTGAAGCGGATCATCGGCTCGCACTTCGCCAACTACCGCGAGGCCTGGGAGGCCAACCGGCTCATCGCGAAGGGCAAGATCCACCCCACCCTGTCGAAGGTGTACTCCCTTGAGGACACCGGCCAGGCCGCCTACGACGTGCACCGCAACCTCCACCAGGGCAAGGTCGGCGTGCTGTGCATGGCCCCCGAGGAGGGCCTGGGCGTGCGCGACCACGCCAAGCGCGCCCAGCACATCGACGCCATCAACCGCTTCCGGAACATCTGAGGGCTGCTGGATGACAGAGCGTCAGAAGGACCGTCCGTGGCTCATGCGGACCTACGCCGGTCACTCCACGGCCGAGGCGTCCAACGAGCTGTACCGGCGCAACCTCGCCAAGGGCCAGACGGGTCTGTCGGTGGCGTTCGACCTGCCGACACAGACCGGCTACGACTCCGACCACATCCTCGCCCGCGGCGAGGTCGGCCGGGTCGGCGTGCCGATCGCGCACGTCGGTGACATGCGCCGGCTGTTCCAGGACATCCCCCTGGAGCGGATGAACACCTCGATGACCATCAACGCCACGGCCATGTGGCTGCTGGCGCTCTACCAGGTCGTCGCCGAGGAGCAGGGCGCGGACATCACCGAGCTCCAGGGCACGACCCAGAACGACATCGTCAAGGAGTACCTGTCCCGGGGGACGCATGTCTTCCCCCCGGGCCCCTCCCTCCGCCTGACGACGGACATGATCGCGTACACGGTCTCCCACCTGCCGAAGTGGAACCCGATCAACATCTGCAGCTATCACCTGCAGGAGGCGGGCGCCACACCGGTCCAGGAGATCGCGTACGCGATGTCCACCGCGATCGCCGTCCTCGACGCCGTGCGCGACTCGGGGCAGGTGCCGCAGGAGCGCATGGGCGATGTCGTCGGCCGGATCTCCTTCTTCGTGAACGCGGGCGTCCGCTTCATCGAGGAGATGTGCAAGATGCGGGCGTTCGGCCGCATCTGGGACCGGATCACCCGCGAGCGCTACGGCATCGAGAACCCCAAGCACCGCCGCTTCCGCTACGGAGTCCAGGTCAACTCCCTGGGCCTGACGGAGGCGCAGCCGGAGAACAACGTCCAGCGGATCGTCCTGGAGATGCTGGCCGTGACGCTCTCCAAGGACGCCCGCGCGCGTGCCGTGCAGCTCCCCGCCTGGAACGAGGCGCTCGGCCTGCCCCGCCCCTGGGACCAGCAGTGGTCGCTGCGCATCCAGCAGGTGCTGGCGTACGAGAGCGATCTGCTGGAGTACGACGACATCTTCGAGGGCTCGAAGGTCATCGAGGCGAAGGTGGCGGAACTGGTCGAGGCCTCGCTCGCGGAGATCGACCGCATCCAGGAGATGGGCGGCGCGATGGCGGCCGTCGAGTCCGGCTACCTCAAGGCGCAGCTGGTCGCCTCGCACGCGGAGCGCCGGGGCCGGATCGAGTCCGGCCAGGAGAAGATCATCGGTGTCAACGCCTTCGAGGGCACCGAGCCGAACCCGCTGACCGCCGATCTGGACACCGCGATCCAGACGGTCGACCCGGAGGTCGAGGCCCGTGTCATCGCCTCGCTCCGGAAGTGGCGCGACAGCCGCTACCAGCCGCCCTTCAACCACCCGCGGCCCTGCAAGGCCCTGGAGCGGCTGAAGGAGGCCGCCCGGGGCACCGAGAACCTCATGGAGGCCACCCTGGAGTGCGCCCGCGCCGGCGTCACGACCGGCGAGTGGGCCGGGGCCCTGCGCGAGGTGTTCGGCGAGTTCAGGGCACCCACGGGCGTCTCCTCGGCGCCGGTGGCCGTCCCCGCCGAGGAGGGCAGCACGCTGGCCCTGGTCCGCCGCACGGTGGATCTGACGGCCAAGGACCTGGGCGTGGGCAAGCTGCGCTTCCTGGTCGGCAAGCCGGGCCTGGACGGCCACTCCAACGGCGCCGAGCAGATCGCCGTGCGTGCGCGGGACGCCGGCTTCGAGGTGGTCTACCAGGGCATCCGGCTCACCCCCGAGCAGATCGTGGACGCGGCCCTCGCCGAGGACGTGCACGCGGTCGGCCTGTCCATCCTGTCCGGCTCGCACGCCCAGCTGGTGCCGGACGTGCTCGAACGGCTGCGTGTGGCCGGTGCCACAGACATCCCGGTGATCGCCGGTGGCATCATCCCGAACGGGGATGCCGAGCAGCTCAGGGCAGCCGGAGTGGCCGCGGTCTTCACCCCGAAGGACTTCGACATCACCGGAATCATCGGCCGCATCGTCGGCGAGATCCGGAAAGCGAACAAGCTCGACCCCCTGGAGGTCTCCGCATGACCACGGTCAACCGCCTTCGCCCCCGGCGTTCCTGCCTGGCGGTACCGGGCTCGAACCCCCGCTTCCTGGAGAAGGCGCAGGGCCTCCCCGCCGACCAGGTCTTCCTCGACCTGGAGGACGCGTGCGCGCCGCTCGCCAAGCCGGAGGCGCGGCACACCATCGTCAAGTTCCTCAACGAGGGCGACTGGACGGGCAAGACGCGCGTGGTGCGCGTCAACGACTGGACGACCGAGTGGACGTACCGGGACGTCGTCACGGTCGTCGAGGGCGCCGGCCAGAACCTCGACTGCATCATGCTGCCGAAGGTGCAGGACGCCCAGCAGATCGTCGCCCTGGACCTGCTGCTGACGCAGATCGAGAAGACCATGGGCTTCGAGGTCGGCCGCATCGGCATCGAGGCGCAGATCGAGAACGCCCAGGGCCTCAACAACGTCAACGAGATCGCCACGGCCTCCCCGCGTGTCGAGACGATCATCTTCGGCCCGGCCGACTTCATGGCGTCCATCAACATGAAGTCGCTGGTCGTGGGCGAGCAGCCGCCCGGCTACCCGGCGGACGCCTACCACTACATCCTGATGAAGATCCTGATGGCCGCCCGCGCCAACAACCTCCAGGCGATCGACGGCCCCTACCTGCAGATCCGCAACATCGACGGCTACCGCGAGGTCGCCCAGCGCGCCGCCGCCCTCGGCTTCGACGGCAAGTGGGTGCTGCACCCGGGCCAGGTCGAGGCGTCCAACGAGATCTTCTCGCCGTCGCAGGAGGACTACGACCACGCCGAGCTGATCCTGGACGCGTACGACTACTACACGTCCGAGGCGGGCGGCAAGAAGGGCTCGGCGATGCTCGGCGACGAGATGATCGACGAGGCCAGCCGCAAGATGGCCCTGGTCGTCGCGGGCAAGGGACGCGCCGCCGGCATGCGGCGCACCAGCACGTTCGAGATCCCGGAGGCCTGAGCGCGATGCAGTTCGGACGCACCTACGAGGAGTTCGAGGTCGGGGCGACGTACAAGCACTGGCCGGGCAAGACGGTCACGGAGTACGACGACCACCTGTTCTGTCTCCTGACGATGAACCACCACCCGCTCCACATGGACACGAACTACGCGGAGAAGACGACGGACTTCGGCAGGAACGTCGTCGTCGGGAACTACGTCTACTCGCTCCTGCTCGGCATGAGCGTGCCGGACATCTCCGGCAAGGCGATCGCCAACCTGGAGATCGAGTCGCTCAAGCACGTGGCGCCGACCTTCCACGGCGACACCGTCTACGGCCAGACGACCGTCCTCGACAAGTGGCCGTCGAAGTCGAAGAACGACCGCGGCATCGTGCACGTCGAGACCAAGGGCTACAAGCAGGACGGCACGCTGGTCTGCGTGTTCCGTCGCAAGGTCATGGTGCCGACCGAGACGTACATCAAGGAGCGCGGCGGCGAGCAGCCGGGCCGCCCCGAGCTCAGGGAGCAGGAGAAGTAGCCATGGCGCGACTCGCCCAGACCGCCGGTCTGACGGACATCCAGCAGGAGATCCTGTCCACCGTCCGGGACTTCGTGGACAAGGAGATCATCCCGGTCGCGACCCAGCTGGAGCACCGCGACGAGTACCCGCAAGCGATCGTCGACGGGCTGAAGGAGTTGGGCCTGTTCGGCCTGATGATCCCCGAGGAGTACGGGGGTCTGGGCGAGTCGCTCCTGACGTACGCGCTGTGCGTGGAGGAGATCGCCCGCGGGTGGATGTCGGTGTCCGGCATCATCAACACGCACTTCATCGTGGCGTACATGCTCAAGCAGCACGGCACGCAGGAGCAGAAGGACCACTTCCTACCGAGGATGGCGGCCGGTGACATCCGCGGCGCGTTCTCGATGTCGGAGCCGGGCCTCGGCTCGGACGTGTCGGCGATCACGTCGAAGGCGGTCAAGGACGGTGACGAGTACGTCCTGAACGGCCAGAAGATGTGGCTGACCAACGGCGGTACGTCGTCGCTCGTGGCCGTTCTGGTGCGAAGTGACGAAGGTCACCCCGAGGGCACCGCGCCCCACAAGTCGATGACGACCTTCCTCGTCGAGAAGGAGCCCGGCTTCGGCGAGGTCCGGCCCGGCCTCACCATCCCCGGCAAGATCGACAAGATGGGGTACAAGGGCGTCGACACCACCGAACTCATCATGGATGGCCTGCGGATTCCTGCGGATCGCGTACTCGGCGGGGTCACGGGCCGTGGTTTCTACCAGATGATGGACGGCGTCGAGGTCGGCCGCGTGAACGTGGCGGCGCGTGGCTGTGGCGTCGCTCAGCGTGCGTTCGAGCTGGGCGTGGAGTACGCGCAGCAGCGTCACACCTTCGGGAAGCCGATCGCCCAGCATCAGGCCATCCAGTTCAAGCTGGCGGAGATGGCTACCAAGGTCGAGGCCGCGCATGCGATGATGGTGAACGCAGCACGCAAAAAGGACTCCGGTGAGCGAAACGACCTTGAGGCTGGGATGGCGAAGTACCTCGCCTCCGAGTACTGCAAAGAGGTCGTGGAAGACGCCTTCCGGATCCACGGCGGCTACGGCTTCTCCAAGGAGTACGAGATCGAGCGCCTCTACCGTGAGGCACCGATGCTGCTCATCGGTGAAGGTACCGCCGAGATCCAGAAAATGATCATCGGCAGGCGGCTGCTCGAGGAGTATCGCTTCCAGGGCTAGATGTCCGGATACGGGGTGTTTTCTTGGAGAAGAAGATCACACCCCGTCAGCACTCTTCGGCCGCCGACTCGGCTGCCTGGCTTACCCAGTTAGGGCCCCGAGCCGCTACGATCGCCGGAAAGCCGCCGTCCCCCGTCAGAGTGCGGCATCATCCGCTACGAAGGTCATCCATGCCCCACAGCCAAACCTCTGCACCTCGCGACAGCCGGGCCGGCGTACGCCTCGCGCGCGGAGCATCGCCGTGGCTCCTTCCTACCGTCGCCACCGCAGCCCTCAGCCTGGCCCGCGCCCGCCGATCGGGCGCCGCCAAGGCCGTCGCCGTTCCCGCCACCGCGCTCGCGGCGGGGATGCTGTGGTTCTTCCGCGACCCCGAGCGCGAGATCACCCAGGGCCGGGTCATCTCGCCCGCAGACGGTGTGGTGCAGAGCATCATGCCGTGGAAGGACGGCCGCACCCGCGTCGCGATCTTCATGAGCCCGCTCAACGTCCACGTCAACCGCGCGCCGCTGGCCGGCACGGTGACGTCGGTCGAGCACGTGCCCGGTGGCTTCGTTCCCGCCTTCAACAAGGAGAGCGAGAACAACGAGCGTGTCGTCTGGCACTTCGACACCGAGCTCGGCGACATCGAGATGATCCAGATCGCCGGCGCGGTCGCCCGCCGCATCGTCCCCTACGTGCCCCAGGGCACCAAGGTCGAGCAGGGCGAGCGGATCGGCCTGATCCGCTTCGGCTCGCGGGTCGACCTCTACCTGCCCGAGGGTGTGGAGGTCGCGGTCGAGGTGGGGCAGAAGACCGTGGCTGGGGTGACTCGCATTGACCGTGATTGATCCTGACACCAAGGCCGGCTGGGTCCCGGAGGCCGACGAGGTCGACGAAGAAGAGGAGATGCCCCTCTCTTTGCGCCTCTCGATAGCGGACACCCTGACGCTCGGCAACGCCACGTGCGGCTTCATGGCGGTGTACTTCACCACCACCGGCATCCTGATCCCGGACCTCACCGGCAGCCAGGAGACCGGCATGGCGCGCAACAGCGCGGCCACGGCGGTCATCCTGATGCTCTGCGCGGCGGTCTTCGACCTGTTCGACGGCCTGGTGGCGCGCAAGCTGCGCTCCTCCCCCATGGGCGCCGAGCTGGACAACCTGTCCGACCTGATCAGCTTCGGCCTGGCGCCGGCGTACTTCGTCCTCGTCTACGGCATGGTGGCGGACGGCGCGTACCAGCGGGTCGCGGCGGTCGGGGCGATCGTGGTGCTCCTGGCGGTGGTGCTGCGGCTTGCGCGGTTCTCGTGCGTCACGGTGAAGGACGGCACCTTCCAGGGCATGCCATCACCGTTCGGCGCGCTGACGGTCGTGTCGATCGTGCTGCTGGAGCTGCCGTTCGTGGCGACGCTGCTGGCGATCCTGGGCACCGCGTGGCTCATGGTGAGCCGGGTCGAGTACCCGAAGCCGCGGGGGCGGCTCGCGGTGGCGATGCTGTCGTGGATCGTGCTGGGCATGGGCCTGATGGCGGCCTGGGCCTTCGACGCGCCGAGCGGGCAGCTGCTGCTGCAGACGGGATGCGCGCTTCAGCTGGTCATGGGGGCGGTGATCCCGCTGTTCGCGACGGCCCGGCGGGTGAACAACTTCCGTGACAACCGGCGGGAAGCCCGGGCGGCGCAGCTTCCCTGACCTCGTCCCACCACTGACGGGTGTGGCCCGAGCCTTCGAGGCTCGGGCCGCACCCGTTTCGCGTTCTGCCTCGCCGGAGCGGGCCACTGCCTGGTGTGGGAGCTTCACGAACGGCCAGGTGGAGGGCGTGAGCAGCGGCAGCTGCTCCAGGGACCCGGACGGTGAGCTGACACCCCCGCCGTGACGGCTCAGGTCAGGAAGTCCCGCCCGATCCGCTCCGCCACCCGCTCCAGGATCGGCCCCGCCTCGGCGATGCACTTCGCCACGTCCGGCTCCGCGTCCGTCAGGGGGTAGACCCGGCGGAAACCGGCCCGGCCCAGGGTCTCCGGCGGCAGGGCGAGGCGGCCGCAGACCGCGACGACCTCCTTGCCCGCCGCACGGGCCGCCGTGGCGACGCCCGCCGGGGCCTTGCCGTGGAGGGTCTGTTCGTCGAGGGAGCCCTCGCCGGTGATCACCAGGCCGGCACGGTCCAGGGCGGGGGCGAAGCCCAGGACGTCGAGCATGACCTCGATGCCGGGGCGGAAGCGGGCGCCGAGCAGCAGGGCGCCGTAGCCGATCCCGCCCGCCGCGCCCGCGCCCGGCGAGGCGGCGTACGCGGCGGCCTTCGGTCCGGCCGACTCCTCCAGCACCTTCGCGAAGTGCGCGAGGGCGGCGTCCAGGGCCGCCACGTCGTCCGGCGAGGCGCCCTTCTGCGGGCCGTAGACCGCGGGCGCGCCCTTCGGGCCGGTCAGCGGGTTGTCGACGTCGCTGGCGAGGACCAGTTCGATCTCCGTCAGGCGCGGGTCGAGGGCCGTCAGGTCGGCGGTGGCCAGATCGGCGAGGCCGCCGCCGCCCGGGGGGACCGGCTCGCCGTGCCCGTCCAGGAAGCGCGCGCCCAGCGCGGACAGCATCCCGGCGCCGCCGTCCGTGGTGGCGCTGCCGCCGACGCCGAAGACGATCGTGCGGGCGCCCGCGTCCAGCGCGGCCCGCAGCAGCTCGCCGGAGCCGTGCGTGGAGGCCGTGAGCGGGGCGAAGACCCCGGCGGGCAGCCGCTGGAGTCCGCTGGCCTCGGCCATCTCCACGACCGCGGTGCGCTCGCGCAGCGCGAACGCCGCCGTCACCTCGTCGCCGAGCGGACCGGCGACCCGTACCTCCCGGCGCTCGAACCCGGCCGCGACCGCCGCGGCCACGGTTCCGTCGCCGCCGTCGGCCACGGGCAGCGCCTCCACCTCAAGGTCCGGTACGGCCCGGCGCAGCCCGGCCGTCACCCGCGCGGCGACCTCCACGGCCGTCAGCGACCCCTTGAACTTGTCCGCGGCGACGAGCACCCGCCGCGCCTTCCGGGTATCACTCACTGCAGCGTCCGCCACTTGCACTCCCCTTGCTCTCCGGGCCCTCACGCACGTCAAGGCCAGTCGCGCCGCAGCGACCTTAACCGCAGGACGTGCCCGTCGTCAGCCTCTGCCCATCCCGTGGACCGGCTCAGGGGCGCGCCGAAAACGGGTAGACCATAACCATGCCCCCAGCGCACACCCGGACAGACCTCCCCGACCGCATCCTCGGCGGCTGGCAGGGCCGCATCGCGGGCAACATGCTCGGCAAACCGGTCGAGCAGGGCGAGGTCTGGACCCGCGACCGCATCGACCGCTACCTGCGCCAGGCCGCCGCCCTGCCGCTGACCGACTACCTCCCCGAGCCGATCAGCGAACACGACGGCTTCGAGCTGCGCCCCGAGTGGCGCCAGTGCGTGCGCGGCCGGATCCACGGCAGTTGCCGTGACGACGACGTCGACTACGCGATCCTCGGCCTGGACCTGCTGGAGACCCACGGCTTCGGTTTCAGCACCGAGCAGGTCGGCGACCTGTGGCTGCTGCGGCTGCCGTACCTGCAGACGTTCACCGCCGAGCGGGCCGCCTACCGCAACCTCGCGAACGGGCTCAAGCCGCCGCTGACGGCGACGTACGACAACCCCTACCAGGAGTGGATCGGGGCGCTGATCAGGGCCGACATCCACGGCTGGACCTGCCCGGGGGTGCCGCGCCGGGCCGCCTCGCTGGCGCGCCGGGACGCGGTGCTGTCGCACACCGGCAACGGGGTCTACGGGGCGATGTGGGCGGCGGCGCTGATCGCGGCGGCGTTCACGGCGCCCACCGTGCGGCACGCGATCGACGAGGCCCTGGCCGTGATCCCGGCGAGCAGCCGGCTGGCCCGCACGGTGCGCCGGGTCGCCTCCCTGCACGACACGCGGATGTCCTGGGAGGACACGCTCACCACGCTCACCGAGGAGACGGCCGGGATGGGCTGGATCCACACCGTCCCGAACGCCGCCGTCCTGACCGCCGGGCTGCTCTACGGCGACGGCGACTTCACCCGCACCATCGCCCTGACCGTGCGCGGCGGACTGGACACCGACTCCAACGGGGCGACGGCGGGGTCGGTGGCCGGGGTGTTCTGCGGGGCCGCGGCCATTCCGGAGCAGTGGACGGTCCCGCTGGAGGACACGGTCCGCAGCGCGGTGTTCGGCTTCGACGGGGTGCGGATCAGCGAGCTGGCGGAGCGGACGCTGCGGCTGGCGGAGCACCAGGGCTGACCGGATCGAACCGGCCATTCCCCGGCCGGGCGGGGTGCCCGAGCGGCTGTTTCCGGCCACCTGTCCGTGGTCCGACGATGTCGATCACAACCAAACGTAAGGTGATCTGGCCATTGCCCCGTCTGATCATTTCCAGTCACCTGGTTCGCGGCCCCGCGTCCCCGCGACCTCGGGTACCCGCGACCTCGCGTCCTCGCGCCCGACAGAAAGCGTCTGCTTGTCATGTCTCGTCTCAGAACCGCCCTGCGTGCCACCGCCACCGCGACCGTCCTGACCGCCGCCGTGCTCACCGCGCCGGGGGCCATGGCCGCCGAGCAGTCCGCCGCCTCGGCCTCCGCCACCGTGTGCGGCACGGGCTACACGCTGCGCAAGGCGATCCCGCTGCCTCTCGGCGTCGACCCCGACCTGCGCAAGGCGACCCTCTTCGCCTACGAGAACGGCGCCAAGGGCTGCGTCATCCTCGACAACAACGTCGGCCGCGCGCAGTACATGTCCGTGCAGATCTGCAAGGTGGACGGCACGGCCTGCGACCCCGACACGGGCACCTTCAGCGAGTACGCGGGCCCGGTGTACGTCTCCAGCTTCGCCTGCGCCCCGGTGACCGCCAAGATGGGCTCGTCCTCCGGCAGCCTCTACGTCAACTACAAGTCCAGCTACGTCTTCCCCTGCGGCTGAGCCGTCCTCGGGTGGCTACCCTGCCCCCATGACCACCTCTTCTGACTTCGCCGCCTACATCGCGTCCCTGCCCCGCGTCCTGGCCGGCGCCGCCGCGCTGTTCCGCGACGGCGAGGGCCGGGTGCTGCTCGTCGAGCCCAACTACCGGGAGGGCTGGACGCTGCCCGGCGGCACGATCGAGTCCGACGACGGCGAGACGCCGCGGCAGGGCGCGCGGCGTGAGACGGCGGAGGAGATCGGGCTGGACCGTGAGCTCGGCCGGCTGCTGGCGGTGGACTGGGTGCACGGCCCGGGGCGTCCGCCCCTGGTGGCGTATCTGTACGACGGCGGGGTGCTCGGCGAGGACGAGCTCAAGGCGATCCGCCTCCAGGAGGAGGAACTGCTGTCCTGGCGGCTGGTCCCGCGCGAGGAGCTGCCCGAGTATCTGCCGGGCGCCCTGGGCCGCCGTGTCCTGGCCGGCCTGGACGTCCTGGCGGACGGCTCGGGCACGGCGGAGCTGGAGAACGGGCACCGGGTGTCCTGACCGACCCCGCCCGTTCACCCGTCGGGACCCCGTTCGATAACCGCTCGCAGGCGTCGTACGGCCCGGCCTACCCTCGGGGACATGGCCGAGCCCCTCGTCGCGCTCCTCACCGGTGCCGGTATCAGCACGGACTCCGGGATCCCGGACTACCGCGGGCCGAACGGGCTCTGGCGGCGTGATCCGGAGGCCGAGAAGCTCGTCACGTACGAGTACTACATGGGCGACCCGGAGATCCGCCGCCGCTCCTGGCAGATGCGGCGCGAGAACCGGACCCTTCAGGCGGAGCCCAACGCCGCGCACCGGGCTGTGGCCGAACTGGAGCGGTCCGGGGTACCCGTCCGGGTGATCACGCAGAACGTGGACGGGCTGCACCAGCTCGCCGGGATGCCCGACCGCAAGGTTCTCGAACTGCACGGCACGGCCCGGAGTGTCGTCTGCACCGGCTGCCACGCCCGCGGCCCGATGGAGGACGTGCTCGCCCGGGTCGAGGCGGGCGAGGACGACCCGCCGTGCCTGGAGTGCGGCGGCGTCCTGAAGTCGGCGACGGTGATGTTCGGCGAGCGGCTCGACCCCGTCGTCCTCGGCGAGGCGGCCGCCATCAGCAAGGCCTGCCAGGTGTTCGTCGCCGTCGGCACGAGCCTCCAGGTCCAGCCCGCCGCGGGCCTCGCCGGTGTCGCCGCCGACCACGGCGCCCGCCTGATCATCGTCAACGCCGAGCCGACGCCGTACGACGACCGTGCGGACGAGATCCTCCGCGAGCCCATCGGCACGGCACTGCCGAAGCTGCTGCGCGGCCTCACGGCCGACGGGCCGCCCGCAGATCCTCCAGGCGCGTGAGTGCGTCTCGGCCCACCTCGCGCTCGGCCTCGGTGAGCCGGAGCGCGGCGGCCCGGGCGAGGACGGTCGCCGCCGCATCCTCGTCGCCGAGCCGTCCCGCGACGTCCGCGCGCAGGACGAGGAGCTGAAGCAGCTGCACGGGCGTCGGCGTCTCGTCCGCCAGGCGCAGGACACGGTCGACGACCTTGGCGGCGCCCGCCGCGTCCTCCTTGGAGTCAGCCAGGAGCGACGCGTGGTGCAGGGCCCGCGCGAAGGTCTCCTCTGGGGCCGGCCCGTGGTGTGGGTTCTCGCCGGTGCGCTGCCCGACCCGGACGCAGTTGCCGCCCGGGTCGGTCATGAGGAACTGCCGCACGCCGTACGACATGTCCTTCAGCTGTCCGACCCGCGGCAGGCCCCGGGTGGGGATCCTGCCGTACGCCGCCTTGAGCCCGGACCGGAACGCCTGGTACAGGCCGTCGACGTCGTCGGTCAGGACGTAGCAGGTGCTGATCGAGCCGGTCGGCTCGTAGTGCTTCATCGCGAAGAACTGCAGCTCGATGCCGCCGAGTTCGACGACCGCGTACGGGTTGGGGCTGCGCTGCTGGTACGTCACCTCGAAGCCGAGGGCGGTGTAGAACTCGAGGACGGGTGGGAGGGTCTGGCACGGCAGGATCGGGATCGTCTTCTCCGGCATGACCTCACTCTAGTCAAATTTGACCAATCGGAGGGCCTAAAAGAGTGCGGCTCCCCGCTCGAAGTCCAGCAGGCGCTGCTTGCGTTCCAGTCCGCCCCCGTATCCCGTGAGGCCGCCGTTCGCGCCGATGACGCGGTGGCAGGGGACGATGATGCCGACGGGGTTGCGGCCGTTGGCGAGGCCGACCGCGCGGGAGGCCGTGGGGGTGCCGAGGGCGTCGGCGAGTTGGCCGTAGGTGCGGGTCTCGCCGTAGGGGATGCGCCGGAGCCGGTCCCAGACGGCGCGCTGGAACGGCGTGCCCGTCAGGCGGAGTTCGACGGTGAACTCCTTGAGCTCGCCCGCGAAGTAGGCCTTGAGCTGCTCCTCCGTCTCGGCGAAGAGGGTGTCGTCGCGCGGGCCGAAGGTCTCCTCCGGGGGGCGGTGGCGCTGGCCGGTCATGTAGAGGCCGCACAGGACGCCGTCGTCGGCGACGAGGGTGAGGGGGCCGTAGGGGCTGTCGGTCACGCTGTGGTGCTTCATGGCACGTCCCTATACCGGTAGGAAGTTGATCGGGTGGCTGTCGGTCGCCCAGAGGTACTGGACCGCGTAGGCCCGCCAGGGGCGCCAGGCCGCCGCGCGGGCGGTGAGCCTGGCGGGCGTGGAGGGCAGGCCGAGTTCCTGAGCGGCGCGGCGGATACCGAGGTCGGTGGGGAGGAAGGCGTCGGGGTCACCGAGGGCCCGCATGGCGATGACGTCAACCGTCCAGGGGCCGAATCCGGGCAGCGCGAGGAGTTGGGCGCGGGCCTGCGGCCAGTCGCTCTCCACGCCCAGGTGGAGGTCACCGTCGGCGAGCCGGCGCACCAGGGTGGTGAAGGTGGTGCGGCGGGTGCGGGGCATCGCCAGGGTCTCCGGGTCCAGCGCCGCGAGGGCCTCGGGGGCCGGGAAGAGGTGGGTGAGACCGCCCTCGGGGTCGTCGACCGGTTCGCCGTGCGCGGTGACCAGCCGGGCCGCGTGGGTGCGGGCGGCGGCGGTGGAGACCTGCTGGCCGAGCACGGCCCGGACGGCGAACTCCGCCTCGTCCACCGTGCGCGGGACCCTCCGGCCGGGCGCCTTGTCGACCAGCGGTGCCAGGACCGGGTCCGTGCGCAGTTGCTCGTCGATCGCGACCGGGTCGGCGTCCAGGTCGAGCAGACGGCGGCAGCGGCTGATGGCGACGGTCAGATCGCGCAGGTCCCTGAGGGTGAGGCGGCAGGCGATGTGGTCGGGAGTGGGAGTGAGGGACACGATGCCGTGGCCGTACGGCAGGCGCAGGGTGCGGCGGTAGGAGCCGTCGCGCCACTCCTCCACGCCGGGTACGGCCGTGGCGGCGAGGTGGCCGAAGAGGTTGTCGGGGTTGAGCGGGGTGCGGAACGGCAGCCGCAGGGAGAGCGAGCCCGGGGTGCTCGCGCCCTGCCGCTTCGGGGCGCGGGCGCGCAGCTCGCTCGGGGCGAGGGCGAAGACCTCGCGAACGGTGTCGTTGAAGGTGCGGATCGAGGCGAAGCCGGCCGCGAAGGCGATCCGCGCCATCGGCAGGGCCGTCGTCTCGATGAGCAGCCGGGCCGTCTGGGCACGCTGGGCGCGGGCGAGCGCGAGGGGGCCCGCGCCCAGTTCGGCGACGAGCTGGCGCTCGACCTGCCGGGTGCTGTAGCCGAGGCGGGCGGCGAGGCCGGGCACGCCCTCGCGGTCCACGACACCGTCGCCGATCAGCCGCATGGCGCGGGCCACGAGGTCGGCGCGCTGGTTCCACTCCGGGGAGCCGGGGCTGGTGTCGGGCCGGCAGCGCTTGCAGGCCCGGAACCCGGCCTGCTGGCAGGCCGCCGCACTCGGGTGGAAGACCATGTTCTCCGGCTTGGGCGGCACGACCGGGCAGCTGGGACGGCAGTAGATGCCGGTCGTCAGGACTGCCGTGAAGAACCATCCGTCGAACCGGGCGTCCTTGGACTGGACGGCGCGCACGCAGCGCTCGGTGTCGGTGTGCATCCCCATCTGCATGCGTCCAGCATCGAGCACCCGACGGGGCGAGGCTGGCGAGAATCCGACATCGACGTGCCCGGCCGGCGCCGCGCGGAGACAGCCGGAACCAGGAAAGGTGAATATCTATTCATGTGTTCTTGGGTGACCGGTACGATGACGTCATGGGTCATGGAGCCGTCATCCCCGCGCAGGACGCCGCCGAGCGCGTACGCCTGGACGCGGACAACGTCGCGAAGGTCGCCACCACGCTCCAGGCCCTGTCCACGCCCTCCCGGCTGCTGATCCTGGCGCGGCTGCGGGAAGGCCCGCTGCCGGCCACCGAGTTGGCCGCCGAGGTGGGCATGGAGCAGTCGGCCTGCTCGCACCAGCTGCGGCTGCTGCGCAATCTGGGTCTGGTCGTCGGCGAGCGGCAGGGCCGTTCGGTCGTCTACGCGCTGCACGACCACCATGTCGCCGAGCTGCTCGACCAGGCGGTCTACCACGTGGAGCATCTGCGCCTGGGCATCAGCGACGCCGCCGACTGAGGCGGCGCCGCTGGCGCATCAGTCCGACTATTCGGTGGCCGTCGGCCGCCTCGACGCCGCCATCGCCTCGCTCACGCGCGTCAGCGGGCGCAGCCGGTAGGTGTACGCGTAGTCGCGGTTGGCGAGGAGCTTGAACTCGTCGTGGGTGTGGGCGCCCCAGCTGTTGTCGCCGCCCACGCCCATCTGGCGGTGGTTGACCCGGAGGACCACCGCGTCCCTGGGGTCGAGCTGGTAGTCGTGGCGGGCGCCGACCGACAGGTCCTCGGGGGTGACGTGCGAGGCGTTGACCTCCAGCAGCGGCTCACCGCAGACGAGCAGTCCGCGTCCGCTGCCGTCCGTCAGCGCGGCCCAGCGGACATCGGTCTTGTTGCCGTTCTCCTGGGGCCGCAGGTAGGAGGTCCACTGATCGGAGACGGTGCCGGAGTACAGGCCCACGTCGGTGGCGTTGTTGCGGTCCCACATGTTCTCCTCCGGGCCCCGGCCGTAGTAGTGCAGCCGGTCCAGGCGGCGGGGCAGGAACAGCAGGGTGCCGACCTCGGGGATGTACGGCAGGTTGGCCGCACCCGGGTGCAGGGTGTTGTCGACCTTGATCTCGCCGTTGCCGAAGACCGTGTACGTCGTGCTGTACGTGGACTGCGTGCTGGTGGGCAGCGTGCCGGTGACCCTGACCTCGACGGCCCGGTCGTCCAGCGGCCGGACCCGTACGTCCGCCACCTTCCGCTTGGCTCCCGCGTCGCGCCACGTCTGGTTGCGGGTGTGGTGGCCGTTGCCCCGGTCGTTGTCGGTGGGCGCCCGCCAGAAGTTCGGGACGGGGCCGGAGGTGATGAGCCGGGTGCCGCCCGCCTCGTACGAGGTGATGGTGCCGGCGCCCTTGTCGACGGTGACCGAGAAGCCCTTGCCCTCGACGGTGACGGACTCGTCCCGGTCGGTGTACCGCAGGGCGGGGACGCCGCGCAGCGGCAGGGGGGTCACGGCCGGGCTGTCCGTGTCGAGGGCGAGCTGCTGCTTGGCCACCTCGAAGCCGGCCTTCGCCCACCGGGTGGGCTCCTTGGTGGTGAAGGAGAGCTGGAGGAAGTACTCCGTGCCCGGTGCGGGCTTGGCCGGCAGCCGCACCGGCACCTTGATGTCCTTGCTGGAAAGCGGCGCGACGTTCAGCTGGTCGCGGGTGAGCCGGCCGCGCTGGACGACCTTGCCGTCGGCGATGAGGGACCAACGGCCGTCGAACTCGCGGAGGTGGGTGAAGAGGTACTCGTTGGTGAGGGTGACGGCGCCGGGGCCGCCGGAGGCCGGGGCGGCGTTGATCGCCTGGTAGATCTGCTTGACCTCGGCGGACTTGCCCGTGAGACCGCGGTCGGCGGTGATGAGGCCGTTTCCGCAGAAGTTGCCGTCGTTGGGGTTGTCGCCCCAGTCGCCGCCGTAGGCGTAGAACGTCTTGTCGCGCGGGCGCCGCTCGGCGACGCGGGCGGTGGCGGCGTCGAACCAGAAGCGCACGCCCTCGCCGTCCGGGCCGCGGCTGTCCGAGGCCAGCTCGGCGGCGCTCAGCGCGCGGGCGTAGACACGGGCCCGCCGGATGGTGCCGCTGAACTCCCGGGTCGGGTTGTCGACGTCGGTGGCGAGGGACAGGGACGCGGTGTTGTCGTCGGGGCGCCGCGTGGTGGTCCGGGTGCCGCGCACCTGGCCGTCGACGTACAGGGTGAGCGTCCCCGCGTCGGCGTCGAAGACACCGGCGACATGGTGCTCCTTGCCCGTCCAGCCGTCGGGCAGCGCCCAGCTCGCGCTGACCCACTGACCGCCGCCGTGGATGAAGAACTCCAGGTTCCTGTCGGCCTGTTTGAGCGCGTACTGGGTGTCGCCCTTGGCGAGGATGGGCTGGTGGCCGCCGGTCACGTGCGGGGTGACCCAGGCCTCCAGCGTGAGGGAGCCGGTGAGGTCCAGGCGGGGGTCGCGGGGGAAGACGGTGCCGCCGGAGACGCCCTTGGCGCGGTCGAAGGTGCCCGCGGGGGCCATGATCTCGCCGCGCAGTGCGCCCGGGCCGGACTCGGTGAGCAGCTTGCGGGCGGGGGTCGGCCGGCTCAGGGCCTGGTCGACGAAGTCCCAGATCCAGCCGCCCTGGAGGACGTCGTAGCGGCGGACGATGTCCCAGTACTTCTTGAAGTTGCCGTTGGAGTTCCCCATCCCGTGCGAGTACTCGATCATCACGTACGGACGGGTGTCGCTGGTGTCCTTGGCGCGCTGCTCGACCCGCTGCGGGCTGTCGTACATCTCGGAGCGGATGTCGCTGATGCCCGGGCGGTCGTCGCCCTCGTACTGGATGACGCGGGTGGGGTCGTAGGAGCGGATCCAGTCGTGCATGGCGTTGAAGGTGGTGCCGCCGCCCGCCTCGTTGCCGAGGGACCAGATGACCACCGAGGCGTGGTTCTTGTCGCGGTGGACCATGTTCTGGGCGCGGACCACGCATGCCTCGGTCCACTCGGGGTGGCCGCTGCCGGGGAACCTGTCGCGGATGCCGTGGGTTTCGAGGTTGGTCTCGCCCACGAGGTACAGGCCGTACTCGTCGGCGAGTTCCAGCCACAGCGGATTGTTGGGGTAGTGCGAGGTGCGGACGCTGTTGATGTTGAGCCGCTTGATGATCTCGATGTCCTCGATCATCTGCGCCCGGGTGAGCGCCGAGCCGGTCTCGGGGTGCATCTCGTGGCGGTTGGTGCCGCGGAAGGAGACCGGCTTGCCGTTGATGCGCATCAGGCCGTCCTTGAGCGCGAACTCGCGGAAGCCGACCCGGTGCGAGAGGGTCTCGACCACCTTGCCGGCCGGGTCGCGCAGCCGGAGCACGGCGGTGTAGAGGTTCGGGTGCTCGGCCGACCAGAGCTTCGGCGCGGGGACGGCTCGGGACGCCTCGGCGGTGGCCTCGTCGCCTCCGGGGACGTCGACCGGCTGGTTCAGGGGCCGGGGCCAGACGGCGTGGCCGCGCGCGTCGTACAGCTGTGTCTCGACCGTGTAGCGGCCCGCGCCCTTGCCGCCGTAGTCGCGGACGTGCGCGGTGACCTTCAGCTCGGCGGAGGTGTAGTCGTCGCCGAGCGGGGTGTCCAGCTTGAAGTCGCGCAGGTGCACGTTCGGGGTGGAGTACAGGTGGACCGAGCGGAAGATGCCGCTCAGCCGGATCATGTCCTGGTCCTCCAGCCAGTCCGCGTCGGAGTAGCGGTACACCTCGACGGCGATCTGGTTGGTGCCCGGCTTGAGGTGGGGGGTGATGTCGTACTCGGCGGAGGTGTAGGAGTCCTCGTGGTAGCCCACCAACTCGCCGTTGATCCACACGTAGTGGGCGGACTTGACGCCCTCGAAGTGCAGGAAGGTGCGCCGGCCCGACCAGTTCCGGGGGACGGTGAACGTGCGCCGGTACTGGCCGACGGGGTTGTAGCGGGTCGGGGCGGCCGGCGGCTGGGCCTCCTCGCCGCCACCGTTGGGGCCCCACCAGGGGTAGGTGATGTTGACGTAGATCGGGAAGTCGTAGCCGTGCAGCTGCCAGGCCGAGGGCACGGGGATGGTGTCCCAGCCGGAGTCGTCGACGTCGGTGCGGTGGAAGTCGGCGTCCCGGTCGTCCGGGCGGTCGGCGTAGGCGAACTTCCACGTGCCGTCGAGGCTCAGCCGGTACGGCGAGCGGGTGCGGTCGCCGTCCAGGGCCTGCTCCACGTCCGCGTACGGCATGAGCGTGGTGTGCGGCGGCTCGGTGCCCACGCGGTACACGGCCATGCCGTCGTTCCACTCCGGCGGGCCGTCCGCCGCCGGGCGCCGGCCGGCCGCGTGCGCGACGGCGGGCGACGCGGACAGGGCGAGCGCGCCGAGCACGGCGGCGCCCCCTTCGAACAGACGGCGACGGCTGACGACGGGCCGGTCGGCGGGGGACGGGAGCGGGTGCGGCATGACCGTGGCCTTCCTCGGTTCGACAGGGTGCTGCACGGACTGAGGGCACGTCAGAAAAGATCCCCAACTCCCGGAATGGGCGTTTCTGTTGGGACCCGTGCAACTGACGGTGACGGAGCAACTGCTGAGCAGGCACACCCTAGAACTCGAACACAACCGAAGCAATGATCCCGTCGGACTTTGTGCGGTCCTGGTGGTTCTGTCGTTACGCCGGCCGCACCGACCCGCGGGACCGACCCGCGATTGTTTGCCATTTCGGCGCGACAGTGTCGCTCCTCCGACCGTAATGTGACCTCATCGGACCGCCTGTGCAATGGATCTTGGCCGGACCTTTTGCCGCGCCGGAAGGAGCGGCTCGTGAACGGGTATGCGCCCTCGGACCGGGACGCCGTCACCGCCGCCCCCGGTGGGCTGCTGGACCTGCTGAAGGTCGCGGCCGTGGTCCTGGACGGCGGCGGGCACATCGCCCTGTGGAGCCCCGAGATCGAGCAGCTGCTCGGCTACACCGCCGAGGAGGCCCTGCACCAGCGCGCCGACACGCTCCTGGTCGCGCCCGAGGACCGCCCCCGGGGCAGGGAGCTGTTCGCCCAGGTCAGGTCGGGGGACCGCTGGGCCGGTGTCTTCCCGCTGCGGCACCGCGACGGCACGGAACGCGCCGTGGAGTTCCGCACGATGCGGCTCCTCGACAGCGAGGGCCGGCCCCACCTCCTGGGACTCGCCACGGACGCTACGACCGTACGGAGGGTGGAGCGGGACCTCGCACTCTCGCACAGCCTCGTCCACCAGACCCCGCTCGGTATCGCCGTCTTCGACAACGACCTGCGCTGGGTCGGGGTCAACCCGGCGCTGGAGCGCATGAACGGCGTGCCCGAGGAGGCCCTGCTGGGCCGGCGGCTCGGCGAGGTGCTGCCGGGGCTGGACGTCGAGGCGATCGAGGCCCGGATGCGGCACGTCCTCAAGACCGGCAGACCCCTGCTCGACCAGCAGACCATCGGCCGCACGGCGGCGGACGAACACGACCGCGCCTACTCGGAGTCGTACCACCGCATCGAGGGCACCGACGGCCGGGTGCTGGGTCTGGCGATGGCCGTGCTGGACGTGACCGAACGCCAGCAGGCCGCGGCCGAGGTCGCGCAGGCGCGCCAGCACCTGTCGGTGATCGCCGAGGCCGGGGTGCGGATCGGGACCACGCTGGATCTTCAGCAGACCGCCCGGGAGCTGGCCGACGTGGTGGTGTCGCACCTGGCGGACCTGGCCGCCGTGGACGTCCTGGAATCCGTCGTGGCCCGCGGCACGATCGCACCGGTGTCGGGCGGCGCGCCCGCGGAGTTCCGGGCACTGGCCGTCGCGGCGGCGTACCCGACCGACGCCATCCACGCGGCCGATCCGGTCGGCGAGCTGGCGACCTACGCCTCGTCACGGATCATCACACAGTGCGTCCGCACGGCCCGCCCGGTCCTGGTCGAGCGCGTGGACCCGACGATGATGCGGCGCATCGCCCGGGACGCGCGGGCCGCCCGGACCCTGCACGAGGCGGGCGCGCACTCCTACCTGGCGGTGCCGCTGGTGGCCCGGGGCAAGGTGCTCGGCACCCTCACCCTGTACCGCACGGTCGACGAACGCCCGTTCGACGACCGGGACCGGGTGCTCGCCTCGGAGCTCGCCGCGCGCGCCGCCATCTGCATCGACAACGCCCGCCTCTACGGGCGGGAACGCGGCACGGCCCTGACGCTCCAGCGCAGTCTGCTCCCGGCCACGCCCGCCGAGCGGGAGGGGCTCGACATCGCCGCCCGCTACCGCCCGGCGCTCAGCGAGGTCGGCGGCGACTGGTACGACGTGCTGCCGCTGGGCCCGGGACGCACCGGGCTCGTGGTGGGCGACGTCATGGGCAAGGGCGTCCAGGCCGCCGCGATCATGGGTCAGCTGAGCACGGCGACACGGGCCCTGGCCCGGCTGGACCTGCCGCCCGCCGAACTGCTGCGGCATCTCGACGACATCGCCGGCTCGCTCGGCGACGCGATCGCCACGTGCGTGTACGCGGTGTGCGACCTGCGGGCCGGGATCTGCTCGCTGTCCAGCGCCGGTCATCTGCCGCCGGTGCTCGCCGGGGCGGACGGCGGCGCGACGCTGGTCGACGTGCCCGGCGGCGTGCCGCTGGGGGTGGGCGGCGTGGAGTTCGGCACTGTGGAACTGGAGTTCCCGCCGGGCTCCCTGCTCGCCCTCTACACCGACGGGCTGGTCGAGAACCGCGGGGAGCCGATCGACACCGGCCTCACCCTGCTGACCCGCCTCCTGGAGAACCCGGGACCCAGCCTGCAGCGGGCCGGTGACAGCCTCCTCGGTGCGCTGAGCCCGGAGCCCGACGACGACGTCGCGCTCCTGCTGGTCCGCGCCCGCTCCTGAGCGACGGCACCGACGGCGACGGTACGACGCCGGGGTGCTGCGGCTGTCCGGACTGGCCTCAGGCCCTCTCCCTGCGCACGACGCACAGGGCCCAGATGATGAAGCCGGAGATCGCGATCATCACCACCGACCAGACGGGATAGGACGGCAGCGAGAGGAAGTTGGCGATGATGACGAGGCTGGCGATGCCCACGCCGGCGACCCGCGCCCACGTCGACACCTGGAACAGCCCCAGGCTGACGATCACGGCGACCACGCCCAGGCTCAGATGGATCCAGCCCCAGCCCGTGAGGTCGAACGCGAACACGTAGTTGGGGGTCGAGAGGAACACGTTGTCCTCGGCGATCGCCGAGATACCGCGCAGGATGCCCAGAATCCCGGCGACCATGAGCATGACGGCACCGAAGGCCATCAGGCCGACGGCGAACGGGCGATCGGCGGTCCGTCCGTGCGGAGGGTGTGTGGCGGTCATCCTTGTGCCTCGTTTCTGTCGGGTCCGTCGTGCTCCGCGACCGGGAGGAGGTCCGGCAATCCAGGCCCGGCTCGCTTCCCGGCTGCCCGTGTTCCCGCCCCGGGCGATGACGTAGGCGAACACCCCGGGGAAGGGCAGGACGACGCAGAACCGTCTCAGCGTGCCCGCCCACGGGACGGGGCCGCCTCACCCGCGGCGGGTGATCCGTAGCCCGCGCCGTGCCGGTGAGGTGGGGAGCACACCCCCGTAGAGACCGGAGAGAGCCGAGATGAACGATTCCGTACCGAGCCTCTCCCCGGCCTTCCGGTCACCGGCCGAGCGTGCCGCCGTGGGCCGAGCGGCGCGCCGGCGCGTCCCTCGGTCGTCCCAGAGCTGGTTCGAGGCGGGGCCGGAGCGGCCGGACCCGGTCGAGGTGGTGGAGCGGCAGTCGGCCACCCGTCTGCCGGAGCTGGTGCCGATCCGCTACGGCCGCATGCTCGAATCGCCGTTCCGCTTCTACCGGGGTGCGGCGGCGATCATGGCCGAGGACCTGGGGCGCGCCCCGGACACGGGGCTTCGGGTGCAGCTCTGCGGCGACGCCCACCTGCTGAACTTCCGGCTGCTGGCCTCGCCCGAACGCCATCTGGTCTTCGACATCAACGACTTCGACGAGACCCTGGCCGGGCCGTTCGAGTGGGACGTCAAGCGGCTGGCGGCCAGTTTCGCCGTCGCGGGCCGTGCGAACGGCTTCGGGGCCGAGGAGCAGAGCGCCGCGGTGGAAGCGTGCGTACAGGCCTACCGGCGGCGGATGCGGGAGTTCGCCGGCATGCGCAACCTGGACATCTGGTACGCCCAGGACGACGCCGACCGCCTACGGGAGCTGATGGCCGCGTCCATGGGCAAGGAGGCCAGGCACCGCACCGACGAGGCGACCGCGAAGGCCCGCACCCGCACCCACCTCCAGGCCTTCGCGAAGCTGACCCGGGTGACGGCCGAGGGGCGGCGGATCGCGCCCGACCCGCCCCTGATCACTCCGCTGCGGGACCTGGTGACCGACTCCTCGCCGCACGGGCAGGAGCAGGAGCTGCGCGCCGTCCTGGAGGGCTACGCCCGGACCCTGTCGTCCGAGCGCCGGCACCTGCTGCGCCGCTACCGGATGGTGGACATCGCCCGCAAGGTGGTGGGGGTCGGCAGCGTCGGCACCCGCTGCTGGATCGTGCTGCTGCTCGGCCGGGACGACGACGATCCCCTGCTGCTGCAGGCCAAGGAGGCGCAGGCCTCGGTGCTCGCCGCCCACACCGGGGGCGAGGGCTACGACAACGAGGGCCGCCGCGTGGTGGCGGGACAGCGGCTGATCCAGACGACGAGTGACATCCTCCTGGGCTGGACGCACGCCGTGGGCCTCGACGGACACGAGCGGGACTTCTACGTACGCCAGCTGCGGGACTGGAAGGGCATCGCACGGCCGGACACCATGGGCCCCGGCCTGTTCCGCCTGTTCGCGCGGCTGTGCGGGGCGAGCCTGGCGCGGGCCCACGCCCGCTCGGGCGACCCCATCGCCATCGCGGCGTACCTGGGCGGCGGCGACCGCTTCGACCGCGCGCTCGCCGCGTTCGCCCGGTCCTACGCCGACCGCAACGAGCGGGACTTCGCCGCGCTGGGCGCCGCCGCCCGCTCCGGCAGGATCCCCACGGCGACCGGAGCGAGCCCGGCTCACTCCGGCAGCTGACGCATCTCCACGACCCTGAGTCCCAGCGCCTGGAAGCGGGTCAGCAGCCCGTACAGATGGGCCTCGTCGACCACGGGGCCGTACAGGACCGTCTGGCCGGACATCAGCACGTGGTCCATCTCCGGGAAGGCCTTGGCCAGCGTCTCCGACATATGTCCGTCGACACGGATCTCGTAGCGCATGAACTGCTCTTCCGCCAAGGGCCTGGAACGGGCGGGGCACGCCCTTGTCCGGCGATGCTCCGCCCTGGGGGCCCGTGCGGCGTCACCCGGCGCAGGTGAACCTCACAGCAGCCGTCGTTCGCGGGCGCGGCGCACCGCGTCGCTGCGGCGGCTGACGGCGAGCTTGCGGTAGATGCTCTTGAGGTGGGTCTTCACCGTGTTCACGGACACGTGCAGGCCGGCGGCGATCTCCTCGGTCGACCTCATCTCGGCCAGGAGCCGCAGCACGTCGCCCTCGCGTGCGCTGAGTTCCTCGACGACGAGGACCGGGGGCCGGTCCGGTGTGGCGGGCCCGGGGTCCTGGTGGCCGGGGCGGGAGAGGAGCCAGCCGGCGGCCAGTTCCCGGAGCCGGCCGGTGCTCAGCAGGGGGCGCAGCCAGGGACCGGCTTCCAGGAAGGGCCGGCGCAGGTGCCCGCGCCGGCCGTCCAGCAGGGCCTGGGCGACGAGGCGGCGGGCGGTGACGGGATCGCCGCTCTCGTGGGCGGCCTGGGCGCGGACCAGGGTGGCCCGGACGGTGACCGCCGGGCCGGGCCGGTCGTCCTCCGGCAGGTTGGCGATCTTGTCGAGCGCCCCTTCGACCCGGCCCGCCGCGAGCCGGGCCCGCGCCGCCTCGACCGCGCAGGCCGTCCCGTGGTGCGCCACGCGCTCGACGACCTCCCGGGCCGCTTCGGGGTGCCCCTGGGCCAGGTGGGCGGCGGACGCGAGCAGGGCGGCGTGGTCCTCCGCCCAGGGTGAGCTCACCGCTGCCGGGACGGACGCGTCCGCCGCCGCCAGCGCGGCCCGGGCGTCCCCTCGGGCGAGGAGCAGCCGCCCCCGGGTGAGGGTCCGGCCGGCTTCCGTCACTGGGTCGTCGCCGAGGGGGCCGGAGACGGCCGCCGCGTCGAGGAGCGCCTGGGCGTCGTCGAGTTCGTCGCGGTCGATCAGGACGGCGGCCAGGACCAGCGGGGCGAGGCCGGACCCGGCCTGCGGGGGCAGGCTGTAGCGCTCCGCCTGGCCGGCCGCCGCCAGGGCCTTGTGCTCCGCCGGGCCGGGCCGGCCGTTCAGGTGGTCGATCAGCGCGAGGTGGCCGAGCGCCTCCCACCTGGGCAGCGCCATCGCCGCTGCGCCGGGGTGTCCGGCGACCGCCGACAGGACGTCGCGGGCGTCGTCGAAACGCCCGGCCCACAGGCGGGCGGAGCCGAGGTGGGTGAGGAGGAGGGCGGTGACTTCCGGGTGGTTCTCCAGGAGCTGTGCGGGGACGTCCTGGCGGAGGGCCCGCGCCTCTTCGACGGCTCGCTCCGCTCTGTCCGGAGAGCCGGTCATCCGGGCCGCCAGGGCCTCCAGCAGGGCGCGGCCGAGCAGGACCGGCGCCCGGTCGCGGCCGTTGCCGTCCAGCGCCTGCCCGGCCCGCCGCAGGTGGGGCAGGCCGTGTTCGAGATCGTGGTGGGCCAGTTCGCGGGCGGCGCGGACGAGGTCGGGTGCCGGGCCCGTGGTCTCGGGACTCATCCGTGCGAACAGGGCGGACAGCTCCTCGGAGTGCAGGCCGGTGAACAGCTGCCCGATCGCGAGGTCGTCGACGAAGGCGTCGGCGGTGAACTCCCAGTCGTCCGCTGCGGCGCCCTGGACGAGCGCTTCGTGCAGGGCCCCGGACCGCCGCAGCCACCGAGCGGCCCGGCCGCGCAGCTCCGGCTCCAGTCCGGGGCGGCGTTCGCGCAGGTGGGCGCGGAGGATCTCGGCGAACAGCGGGTGCAGGCCGTACCACGAGTGGCCGAGGTACTGGACGAAGGCGTTCTCCCGGTGCAGCGCGGCCAGGACCGGCTCGGCGTCGGTGCGCAGCGTGAGCGCGTTCACCAGGTCGGGGCAGCAGCGGTCCAGGACGCTGATGCGCAGCAGCAGGTCCTGTGTGCCGGGTGGCTGCCGGTCGAGCACCTCGGCCAGCAGGAAGTCGGCCACCGCGCTGTGGTCGGCCTCGAACTGCTTCACGTACAAGTGGGGGTCCGCGACCTGCCGAGCGGCCAGGGCGCACAGTCTGAGGCCGGCGGCCCACCCCTGGGTACGGTCCACCAGGGCCCGCACGGCGCTGTGGTTCAGGTGCAGGCCGTGCCGCGACAGCAGCTCCGCGGCCTCCCCGGCGGTGAACGCCAGCTCGGCGTCGCGGATCTCCGTCATCTCGCCCGAGGCCCGGTACCGGTGCAGCGGCAGCAGGGGTTCCGTGCGGGTGACGAGGACCAGGCGCAGGCCGCGCCCGGCGTGGTGCAGGACGAACTGCAACTGCTCCGCGATCTCGGGTGAGGTCACCCGGTCGAACTCGTCGAGCACGACGACGGTGGTGTGGTCCCGGCTCTCGAGGTCGGCGGCGAGGCGGGTCAGCGTCCGCCGGTCCACCCGGCCGGCCTCCGCCGGGCAGCCGACCTCGCCCGCCACGGGGACGCCGGCGGCGCGCAGTGCCTCCAGCAGATAGGCCCAGAAGATCCCGGGTGCCTGGTCGGCGGGGTCGGCGGTGAGCCAGACGACCGGTTCGGGCAGGCCGGCGGCCCAGTCGGCGACCAGGAGGGTCTTGCCCGCGCCGGCCGGCCCGTTGACCATCGTCAGGGGGGTCGTCAGCGCCTGGTCGAGATGGCTGACCAGGCGGGTCCGGCGCAGGAAGCCGGCGGGCCGCTTCGGCAGGGCGAACCGGGTACGCAGCATCGGGTCGCCCGTGGGGTCGGCGCCCGTGGACGCCGGCTCCGCACCAGTCTCCGCAGTCGTGGCCATGGGGCTCCCCACTGCCTGCAGTGCGCCGGATCATGAGCAGCGCTCGTGTCCTCAGGATCTCAGTGTTCACTCCCCCGCGCACACCGGCCCGGGCCCCGCCGCTCCCCCGGCAACCACCCGTGGCGGGGGATGCGGCCATCGCGGTGGCGGGGTGGGCTGGGAGCGCGCGCCGCGCCCCGGCGCGCGAGACATATCCGCACCGACACCTGGGAGCCGCACGGCATGGCCGAGGCGGCTCGGATCGGGGTGACGACCATGTGCCGCTGGCTCGCCTACTCGGGCACTCCCGTGCTGCTGGACGATGTCCTCTACCGGCCGCAGCACTCGCTGATCGACCAGAGCCTGCATGCCCGGATGGGGGTCGAGACCACCAACGGCGACGGCTTCGGCGTCGGCTGGTACGCGTGGCACCTGCGCACCCCCGCCGTCATCCGCGACACCGGCCCGGCCTGGAGCAACCGCAACCTCCGGGAGATCGCCGACCACGTCCGCTCGTCGCTGTTCTTCGCCCACGTCCGCGCCTCGACCGGGACGTCCGTGCAGCAGACCAACTGCCACCCCTTCCGGCACGGGCACTGGATGTGGATGCACAACGGGGCGATCACCGGCTTCAGCGAACTGCGCCGCGACCTCATGCTCGCCGTGGCTCCGGAGCTGTTCCCGTCGCTGGAGGGCACGACGGACTCCGAGGTGATGTTCCACGTGGCCCTCACCCTCGGGCTGGACGGCGATCCGCCGGGCGCGGTGGCCCGCATGGTGGGGCTCGTCGAGCGGCTGGGCCACGAGCACGGGGTGCCGGAGCCGCTCCAGATGACGGTCGCGGTGACCGACGGCGAACGGCTGTGGTTCTTCCGGTACTCCAGCGCGGCGGACTCGCGGTCGCTGTTCTACAGCAGCCGCGTGGAGGACCTGCGGGCCCTCCACCCCGACCTCGCGTTCCTGAACCACATCTCCGACGACACCCGGCTGGTCGTGTCGGAGCCGCTCGGTGATCTGCCCGGGGCCTGGAACGCGGTACCGGAGAGCAGCTACGGCGTCGTGCAGCCCGGCCGGGAGCTGCTGCGGCATTTCGAGCCCGAGCCGGTCTGAGCCGGTCTGAGCCGGTCGGAGCCGGTCCGAGCAGGCCGGTCAGAGGCGGTCGCGTCAGCGGAGCCGGCCGGCGAACGCCTGGTACGCCTGCTCGTCGAAGAGCACGAACCTGACCTCCTCGACCGCCGTGTCCGCTGCCCGTACGGTCTCCACCGCGATGCGGGCGCCGTCGTCCATCGGCCAGCCGTAGACGCCGGTGGAGACGGCCGGGAACGCGACCGTGCGCGCGCCGAGCTCGTCGGCGACGCGGAGGGACTCGCGGTAGCAGGAGGCGAGGAGGGCGGAGCGGTCCTCGGTGGCGCTGTGGACGGGGCCGACCGTGTGGATCACCCAGCGGGCGTCCAGGTCGCCGGCGGTGGTGGCGACCGCCTGGCCGGTGGGCAGGCCCTTGCCGTACCGCGAGGCGCGGAGCCTGCGGCACTCCTGAAGGATCGCGGGGCCGCCGCGCCGGTGGATCGCTCCGTCGACGCCTCCCCCGCCCAGCAGCGAGGAGTTGGCGGCGTTGACGATGGCGTCGACGCTCTCGCGGGTGATGTCGCCCTGGGCCAGTTCGATGGCGGTCATGGCTGCCTCAGTCGCTTCCAGACGGCCTTGGCCGCGTTGTGCCCCGACATGCCGTGCACGCCGGGGCCCGGCGGGGTCGCCGACGAGCAGATGAAGACGGCCGGGTGAGGCGTGCGGTAGGGGAACAGGGTCGGTTTGGGGCGCAGCAGGATCTGGAGGCCGGAGACCGCGCCGGAGGCGATGTCACCGCCGACGTAGTTGGCGTTGCGGGTGGCGAGTTCGGGCGGGCCCGCCGTCGCGCGGGCCAGGACGCGGTCGCGGAACCCCGGGGCGAACCGCTCCAGTTGGCGTTCGACGGCGTCGGTGAGGTCGCCGGTCCAGCCGTGCGGTACGTGGCCGTAGGCCCAGAAGACGTGCTTGCCCGCGGGGGCCCGGGTGGGGTCGGCGACACTCGGCTGGACCGTGATCAGGAACGGTTTGTCGGGGGCCCGGCCTTCCCGGGACGCCGCGCGCAGGGCCGCGCCGATCTCCGCACGGTCCGCGCCGATCTGCACCGTGCCGGCGACGCGGGCCTCCTTCGCGGTCCAGGGCACGGGGCCGTCCAGCGCGTAGTCGATCTTGAAGACGCCCGGGCCGTAGCGGTAGTCCGCGTAGTGGTTGCCGAAGCCGGCGATGCGGGCCAGGGCGGTGGGTGAGGTGTCGAAGACGTACGCGCGGGCCGGCGGCAGGTCGTCCAGGCGCTTGACCTCGTAGTCGGTGTGGACGCTGCCGCCGAGGTCGCGCAGGTAGGCGGCGAGGGCGTCGGAGATGGCCTGGGAGCCGCCGCGGGCGACGGGCCAGCCGCGGGCGTGGGCCGCCAGGGCGAAGACCAGGCCGATGGCGCTGGTGGCGAAGCCGCCGAGGGGTGCCATGACATGCGCGACGAGCCCGGCGAACAGCGCCCTGGCCGGTTCGTCGCGGAACCGGCGCGTCAGCAGCGTGGACGGGGGCAGGCCGACCAGGCCGAAGCGCGCGAGGGTGACCGGGTCGCGGGGCAGGGCCGTGAGCGGCAGGGACATGAAGTCGCGGACGAGCACGTCCCACTTGGGCAGGAAGGGCTCGACGAGTCTGCGGTACGCCCCGGCGTCGCGCGGCCCGAAGGATGCGGCCGTCTCGCCCACCGACCGGGCCAGCACGGCCGCCGAGCCGTCCGGGAAGGGGTGCGCCATGGGAAGCTCGGCGTGCAGCCATTCCAGGCCGTAGCGCTGGAGCGGCAGGGCGCGGAACGCGGGTGAGTTGATGGCGAGCGGGTGTGCCGCGGAGCACGGGTCGTGCCGGAAGCCGGGCAGGGTGAGCTCCTCGGTGCGGGCACCGCCGCCCACGGTGCCCTGGGCTTCGAACACGGCGACGGAGAATCCGCGGCGGGCCAGCTCCACGGCCGCGGTCAGTCCGTTCGGCCCCGCACCCACTACGACGGCATCGAGCATCGACGGCACCTTCGGACCCCTTCGTCAGCCGACGGCCACTGAGGATCAGGATAGGCCCGGGGACTGACGGTAACCGGCCGCGGGGGGATTCACAGGGGAAAGAGGCCCGGAGCGGCCCTTGAGCTACGGGGCGTGTACCCTCCGTGACCTTCAGTCTCCGCTCGCCAGCAGTGCCGCCACCCGGCGGGCGGTGGCCGCGTCGCGGGCCGCCGTGAAGGGGAGGTCGTTACCGCCGGTGATGCGGAACGGCTCGCCCGCGCGGGTCAGGTGGGCGCCGCCCGCCTCCTCGACCAGGAGCAGACCGGCCGCGTGGTCCCAGGCCGCTTCCCACGAGAAGGCGGTGGCGTCGGACTCGCCCCGCGCGATGGCGAGGTACTCCAGTCCGGCCGAGCCGCACGCGCGCGGGGCCACACCCTCGGTGCGCAGGCCGAGCAGGGCACGCTTCTGCTCGTCCGTCGTGTAGTCCGGGTGGGAGGTGGCCACGCGGAGGTCCCGGCCGGGCTCGGGCACACCGGCGAACAGCCGCTCCCCGTCGAGGTAGGCACCCTTGCCCCGCTGGGCGGTGGCGAGCTGGTCGCGGGCGGCGGCGTAGGTCCAGGACGCGAGCAGGGTGCCGCCGTGGGCCAGCGCGACCAGGGTGCAGAAGGTTGGTTCGCCGCGCACGAACTGCCGGGTGCCGTCGACCGGGTCGATGATCCAGACGGGGGCGTCGCCGCGTATGGCCTCGTAGGACGACGGGTTGGCGTGGACCGCCTCCTCGCCGACCACGGCCGAGCCGGGCAGCAGGGCGCCCAGCGCCTCGGTCAGGTGCAGCTCGGCCTTGCGGTCGGCGTCCGTGACCAGGTCGTGCGGGCCGGCCTTCTGGTCGACCTCGTGCGCGGCGAGCCGGCGCCAGCGCGGCATGATCTCGGCGGCGGCCGCGCCGCGGATCGCCTCCTCGACGTCGGACGCGTGCCGTGCGAGAAACTCTTCGATGGTTTCGGTGCTGTCGATCACCTCTCCATCACATCACGCGGCACTGACAATCCCCACCCGCCCGCTGCACTGCGGGTGGCCGCACGATGAACAGCGACGGGTCCGCGTGGGCTCCACAGCCGGGGGGACTGAGCGGGTTCACCGCCCGACGGCGTAGCCCTGCATGCCGCGCGGGTTCGCCGCCGCCGACAGGACGCCCGTCCGGGGGTCGCGCGCGACCGCGCACAGCCGGCCCTCCGACCAGGCGCCGCCGACGGTCACCTGGTGGCCGCGCCGCCGCAGCTCCTCGACGACGGCCGGGTCGGTGCGCGACTCCACGGTGACGCTCCCCGGGCGCATGCCGCGCGGGTAGAAGGAGCCGGGGAAGCTGTCGTTGTGCCAGTTCGGGGTGTCGATCGCGCCCTGGAGGTCCAGTCCGCCGCGCACCTGGGAGCGCAGCGCGACCGCCAGGAGGAAGTGCAGCTGCCACTGGTCCTGCTGGTCCCCGCCCGGTGTGCCGAACGCCATGACGGGCACGCCCTCGCGCAGGGCTATCGAGGGCGTCAGCGTGGTGCGGGGGCGGCGGCCGGGGGTGAGGGAGTTCGGCAGGCCCTCCTCCAGCCAGGTCATCTGGAGCCGGGTGCCGAGCGGGAAGCCCAGTTCGGGCACGACGGGGTTGGACTGGAGCCAGCCGCCGCTGGGCGTGGCCGCGACCATGTTGCCCCAGCGGTCGACGACGTCCAGGTGGCAGGTGTCGCCGCGGGTGGCACCGTCGTCGCCGACCTCCGGTTCCCCGGGCACGGGGGACGCCGGGCTCTTGGCGACGGTCGGTTCGCCGGTGCCCGGGGCGGTGGCCCCCTCAGGAGCGGTGGCCGCCACGCGCGCGTGCGCGGACAGCCGCGGGGTGCGTGCGCCGGGGCTGCCGGGCCGCAGACCGAGACCGGCCCGCTCGCCGACGAGAGCGCGCCGGCCGGTGTTGTACGCGTCGGACAGCAGGTCCTCCAGCGGCACGTCGGCGGCGTCCCCGTACCAGGCCTCCCGGTCGGCCATGGCGAGTTTGCAGTTCTCCACCAGCAGGTGGACGTAGTCGGCTGAGCCGTAGCGGGGCAGTTCGGGCGGGAGCAGGGCGAGTTGCTGGAGGAGGACCGGGCCCTGGCTCCAGGGGCCCGGCTTGCACACGGTCCAGCCGTTCCAGTCGTACGTCGCCGGGGTCTCGTAGGTCGCGGACCAGGCGGCGAGATCGGTGGCCGTGAGGGTGCCGGTGTGGTGGGCGCCGCTGGTGTCCAGGGTGGGCCGCCGGGCCTGCCGTACCAGGGCCTCGGCGATGAAGCCGGAGCGCCACACCTCCCGCGCGGCCTCGATCCGGGCTTCCCGGTCCCCGGCCCCCGCGGTCTCGGCGAGCAGGCGCTTCCAGGTGGCGGCGAGCGCCGGGTTGGCGAAGAGCTCGCCGGGGCGCGGGGCCTTGCCGCCGGGCAGGTAGACCTCCGCCGACGAGGTCCATTCCGTCTCGAACAGCTCGCGTACGGTCTCGACGGTCTCGCCGACGCGCTCCACGGGCGGGTGCCCGTGCTCGGCGTACCCGATGGCGTACTTCAGGACGTCGGCGAGGGACTTGGTGCCGTGGTCGCGCAGCAGCAGCATCCAGGCGTCGAACGCGCCCGGCACGGCGGCGGCGAGCGGCCCGGTGCCGGGGACGAGGTCCAGGCCGAGGCCCCGGTAGTGCGCGACCGTCGCCCCGGCCGGGGCGACGCCCTGCCCGCACAGCACCCGCACCTCGCCGCCGGCCGGGGCGAGCAGGATCGGCACCTCGCCCGCCGGGCCGTTGAGGTGCGGCTCGACGACATGCAGCACGAACGCGCCCGCGACGGCGGCGTCGTAGGCGTTGCCGCCGTCCTCCAGGACGGCCATGGCCGACTGCGAGGCGAGCCAGTGCGTGGAGGAGACCATGCCGAACGTGCCCTGGAGGGTGGGGCGGGTGGTGAACATGCGGTCTTTCACCTCGCTGTGCGAATCCGGGCCGGCCCAGCAGGCTATCGGTGCGGCGGGACCTGGGCCCTGCCGGGGCTTCGGTGATCCAGACGGGCTGGACCGGTTCCGAAGGGGAACGCGGGAGCGCCGCTCAGGGCAGCCGTCGTCCCGCCGTCAGCAGGTGACCGCTCGCGCCCAGCAGGGCCGGCTCGGACTCGATGCGCCGGGTCGCGGCCAGAACGGCCTCACGGCGCTCCGGGTCGTCCAGCCACCGCTCGACCCCGCCCATGAGCCAGGCGACGCCCTCGACGCCGTACTGACCGTCGACGACGAGCCCCGCCTCGGTGAACTCCCGTGGCGGCTCGTCCGGTCGGGCGAAGTACGCGGTGGTGAAGAGGCTGCCCTCCCACTGAGAAGGGTGCCGGCCGTGCTCCGAGACGGAGTCGGTCCGGGCTCGGTGGGCGGGCTCGAAGTAGCGCTCTTCACGCAGCAGGTCGTGCAGGGCCGCGTGCCGGTTGATGGTGGCCGCGACGACCAGGCCCCCGGGCCGCACCACCCGACGCGCCTCACTCAGTGCGCGGACCCGGTCGGCCCGCTCCGGCAGGTGGTAGAGCGGGCCGAGCAGCAGCACCACGTCGTACGCGCCGTCCTGCGCGGGCAGAGCCCGGGCGTCCCCGGCCCGGACCGCGACACCGGGCAGCCGCGCCGCCTGTTCCAGGTGCAAGGGCACCGGATCGACGAGTTCGACCTCGTGCCCGTCCTCGGCGAGCCACTCCGCGTGCACACCGCTGCCGCCGCCGACGTCCAGCACACGCACCGGGCCCTCGGGCAGGAGCCGCCGGAGCACGTCCTGAGTGCGCCAGAACTCCAGGCGGTTGGAGCCCTGCCGGAGGCGGGCATCCTCCTTGCCGAGGGCGTAGTAGGCGAGAATGTCCTCACCAACGACGGGATGTTGGGGCATGTCCCGACTTGTCCCCATGGGTGACGAAGGCATGACTCAAGGCTGCGCAGCGCGGCCACCCCGGCGCAAACGGTATTCCGGCCAGCGCGTTCCCGTGTCAGGCACAAACCGTTCACTCGGCTGCGAACCGGCCGAAACCCCGACCGGCGACAGTGAGTCACCGTCACCGCGCGGGCACGGAGCG
This sequence comes from Streptomyces sp. NPDC007991, assembly GCF_042958445.1. NCBI lineage: Bacteria > Bacillati > Actinomycetota > Actinomycetes > Kitasatosporales > Streptomycetaceae > Streptomyces > Streptomyces sp. NPDC007991. The sequence continues at coordinate 867,299 of NZ_JBIBJD010000001.1, read as the reverse complement.
AGTTCGCACTTCCGCGTCACAGGGAGTCATGTGAAACTGTCGTCCCGTCCGCCGTCCCCCACGAGAAGGGCGCCGTGCGTTCTCTCCCTCTGCCCCTGGCCCTGACCGCACGCATCTCCCCGGTGGCCGTGCTCGCCGCGGCGGGCTGGGCGCTGTCGTCCGGCCCGCTCGCCGCGCCGCAGGCCGCCGAGCACAAGCCGGCCGGCGAGAAGACCGAGACCCAGTCCGCGTCCGCCCCGTCGACATCGACGGTGTCGAAGGCCTACCCGGCCGCTCCGGCGCCGTGCGAGAGCGTCGCCAAGAAGACGGTCGAGTCGCTGGTGCCGGGTGCCAAGACGGCCGGGAAGGAGATCCCGTCCACGGACTCGAAGTTGCGCCGCACCTGCTCCTGGAACGCGCTCAAGGGGTACGACTACCGCTGGCTCGACGTGTCCTTCGAGTTGATGGAGTCGGACGAGGCCGCGGAGAAGGCGTACAAGGGACGCACCGAGGAGAACAGCGGCGGAGGCGCCGTCCCCGGGCTGGGCGACAGCGCGTACTCCATCGTCAACCTCACCACCGAGGACAAGCAGCAGACCCGCGAGGGCCAGGTGTTCGTCCGCGCGTCCAACGCTCTGGTGGTCGTCACGTACAACGGCAGCGACTTCGAGTCGAAGAAGGCGCCGAGCACGGAAACGATCAACAAGGGCGCCATCAAGGCCGCGAAGGAAGCGGTGGCCGCGCTGGAGGGCGGCAAGGGCTGACCGCCCTCCAGCGTCCGCGTCCGTAGCCGTCTCAGACGGTGGCCCGGTTGCCCCCCCGTGCCGCCATCAGCACCAGGTACAGCAGCATCGAGGTGCCCAGGCCCACCGCCCAGCCGTAGTCGGCCAGACCGGCCAGTGCCGGGATGGGGCGGCCGTCGATCAGCGGCTTGAAACTCGCGCCGCCGACGGCGAGGACACCGCCGCTGACGAAGGCGACGACGGCCCGCCAGTTCCAGCCGCCCTCGTACCAGTAGCGGCCGCCGGTGCGGTACAGGTCGGCCAGGTCGAGCCGGGAGCGGCGCAGGATCCAGTAGTCGGCGATGAGGATGCCCGCGACGGTGCCGAGCAGGCCGCCGACCAGGCCGAGCCAGGTGAAGATGTAGCCCTGCGGGTCGGAGTACAGCTTCCACGGGAAGATCAGCACACCGAGGACGCAGGTGGCGAGTGCGCCCGCCCGGAAACTGATCTTCCGTGGCGCGATGTTGGAGAAGTCGAACGCGGGTGAGACCAGGTTGGCCGCGACGTTGACGGACAGCGTCGCCACCAGGACGGTGACGAGGGCGAACAGCAGGCCCACCGTGTTGTCGGTCCTGGCCGCGAGCTGTACCGGGTCCCAGATCGCCTCGCCGTAGACGGCCTGCGAGCCGGAGGTGACCATCACGGACAGGAACGCGAACAGGGTCATGGTGGTCGGCAGACCGAGGGCCTGACCCCACGTCTGCGCCTTCTGGCTCTTGCCGTAGCGGGTGAAGTCGGGGATGTTCAGCGAGAGCGTGGACCAGAAGCCGATCATGCCCATCAGGGCGGGTGCGAACAGCTTCCAGAAGTCGGCGCCCCAGCCGAGCTTCGACGGCTGGTCGAACAGCGGGCCGAAGCCGCCCGCCTTGTCGCTCATCCACCACAGCATCACGAACGCGCCGACGAGCACGAACGGCGCCGCCCAGTTCTCGAAGCGGCGGATGGTCTCCATGCCCCGGTAGATGATGACGACCTGGAGCGCCCAGAAGATCGCGAACGACAGCCACATGGTCCAGGCGTAGCCGCCGACCTTCGCCGCGTCCGTCCAGCCGCTGCCGACGAGCTTGCCGGCCAGGAAGTAGATGGCCTCGCCGCCGATCCAGGTCTGGATGCCGAACCAGCCGCAGGCCACCAGCGCCCGTACGACGGCGGGCAGGTTGGCCCCGCGGATGCCGAAGGAGGCCCGGGCGAAGACCGGGAAGGGTATGCCGTACTTGGGTCCGGCGTGCCCGGTGAGCAGCATCGGTATCAGCACGATCACATTGGCCAGGGCGATGGTGAACACCGCCTGCTTCCAGTCCATGCCGACGGCGATGAGACCGGAGGCCAGGGTCCAGGAGGCCGTGTTGTGGGCCATGCCGACCCACAGCGCGGAGAAGTTGTACGTGGTCCAGGTGCGCTTGCCGACGGGGACCGGCAGCAGGTCCTCGTTGGCGTAGGGCCCGGTCGGTGCGGGGGCGCCCGGGGCGATCTCCACCCGGCCGTCGGCGAGGGTGACTTGGGTGGTCGGCGGTGCCGGGGGAACGGTGTCGGTCATGGGCCAGGCCAATCGGGGAGGCGGGACGGGAAAGGCCACGCGGGTGACGCCGATGGGGGGTGCGCTCGGGAGCGCCCTGGGCCCCCTTCCCGGTCCGGCGGGAAGGGGGAGATCAAAGGGGGTCGGCAGGCAGTGGCGCCGAGGTGGTCAGCCGTTGACGGCCGGGATGACCCGCGCTCCGTACGTGTCGATCACGGTTTCCTGCGCGTCGTGCATGTCGTAGACGGCGAACTGGTCCACGCCGAGCGCGCGCAGCGCGTTCAGCTTCTCGACGTGCTTGTCGACCGGCCCGATCAGGCAGAACCGGTCGACGATCTCGTCGGGCACGAACTGGGTGTCGGGGTTGTCGGCGCGGCCGTGGTGGGAGTAGTCGTAGCCCTCCCGCGCCTTGATGTACTCGGTGAGTTCACCGGGGACGGCGGCGGAGTGCTCGCCGTACTTGGAGACCAGGTCGGCGACGTGGTTGCCGACCATCCCGCCGAACCACCTGCATTGGTCGCGCGCGTGGGCGAGCGTCTCGGGCGAGTCGTCCTCGGTGACGTAGGCCGGGGCGGCCACGCATACGGTCACCGCCGAAGGGTCCCGGCCGGCGGCGACGGCCGCGTCCTTCACGGCCTTGACCATGTACTCGGTCAGATAGAGGTCGGCCAGCTGCAGGATGAACCCGTCGGCCTCCTCACCCGCCATCTTCAGGGCCTTGGGCCCGTACGCGGCCATCCACACGGGCAGTTCGGCGCCCGGCCTGATCCACGGGAACCGGACGACCGTGCCGCCGCCGAGGTCGGCCTCCCCGCCGCCGGCGAGGGCGCGGATGACCTTCATGGCCTCGCTGATCCGGGCCAGCGTGTTGGGCTTGCGGCCGGCCACGCGCATCGCGGAGTCGCCGCGGCCGATGCCGCAGACCGTGCGGTTGCCGAACATGTCGTTGAGGGTGGCGAAGGTGGAGGCGGTGACCTCCCAGGTGCGGGTGCCCGGGTTGGTCACCATCGGCCCGACCTTCAGTTTCGTGGTGTTGGCCAGGATCTGGCTGTAGATCACGAACGGTTCCTGCCACAGCACGGCGGAGTCGAAGGTCCAGCCGTACGAGAAGCCGTTCCGTTCCGCGCGTTTCATCAGGCTGATCACCCGCGAGGCCGGCGGGTCGGTCTGCAGGACGAGTCCGAAGTCCATCCGCACCACTCCTAGTTGAGGTACTGACAGGTGGAACGCGGGGTGAAGACGCCGTGCCCGGCGGTCCCGGTGTACTCCCGCTCGGTGATGACGGGCACGCCGCGCGAGAGGACCGTCTCGACCCGCCCGGTGACGCGTTTGCCCTCGTACGCCGAGTAGTCGACGTTCATGTGGTGCTCTGAAGCCGACATGACCTGCTCGGCCTGCGGGTCGTAGATGACGACGTCGGCGTCGGCGCCCGGCGCGATGGTGCCCTTCTTCGGGTAGAGGCCGAACATCCGGGCCGGGGTGGCGCAGGCGATCTCGATCCAGCGGCGGCGCGAGATGTGCCCGTCGAGCACGGCCTGGTGCAGCAGGTCCATCCGGTTCTCGACGCCCGGCAGACCGTTGGGGATCTTGGAGAAGTCGCCGCGGCCGAGTTCCTTCTGGCCGACGAAGCAGAAGGGGCAGTGGTCGGTGGAGACGACCTGGAGGTCGTTGGTGCGCAGGCCCCGCCACAGCGCGGCCTGGTGCTCCTTCGGCCTGAGCGGGGTACTGCACACGTACTTCGCGCCCTCGAAGTCCGGCTCGGCGAGGTTGTCGGTGGACAGGAACAGGTACTGCGGGCAGGTCTCGCCGAAGACGTTCAGCCCCTCGTCGCGGGCCCGGGCCAGTTCGGCGACCGCCTCCGTCGCCGAGACGTGCACGACGTACAGGGGCGCGCCCGCGACCTGCGCGAGCTTGATGGCGCGGTGAGTGGCCTCGGCCTCCAGCAGGGCCTTGCGGACCTCGCCGTGGTAGCGGGGATCGGTCTCGCCCCGGGCCAGGGCCTGTTCCACCAGGACGTCGATCGCGATGCCGTTCTCGGCGTGCATCATGATCAGGCCGCCGTTCTCGGCGGAGCGCTGCATGGCGCGCAGGATCTGGCCGTCGTCGGAGTAGAACACCCCCGGGTAGGCCATGAACTGCTTGAAGGAGGTGACGCCCTCCTCGATCAGGTGGTCCATCTCCTTGAGGGTGTGCTCGTTGACATCGGAGACGATCATGTGGAAGCCGTAGTCGATGGCACAGTTGCCCTCGGCCTTGCCGTGCCAGGCGTCCAGGCCCTCGCGCAGGCTGTGCCCGACGCTCTGCACGGCGAAGTCGATGATCGTGGTCGTGCCGCCCCAGGCGGCGGCGCGGGTGCCGGTCTCGAAGGTGTCGGAGGCGAAGGTGCCGCCGAAGGGCAGCTCCATGTGGGTGTGGGCGTCGACGCCGCCGGGGATGACGTACTTTCCGGTGGCGTCGATCGTCCGGTCCGCGGTGAAGGCCTCGGCGGCGGGGGTGCCGGAGGCTGCGAAGGCGGCGATTCGGCCGTCCTCGATCAGGACGTCGGCGTGGATCTCGTCGGATGCGGTGATGACGAGGCCGCCGCGGATGACTGTACGGCTGCTCATGTCGTGGTCGCTCCTCGCGGTGGATGCGTGCCGGTTGTCGGTGGTTGGTCGCGCCCGCGCGGCGGTAGCCGCATATCGAATACAGCCCCGCGCCCCTAGAGGTCCGTCAGCGGACCGTATGTTCCAGGCGCCCTGTCCCTGTAGAACTGCCAGCGGTCGCGGACCTCGCGGAGTTTGGCCATGTCGAGGTCGCGGACGACCAGTTCGGGCTCCTTGTCGCCGGCCACCTCGCCGACGAACTGGGCCTCCGGGTCGACGAAGTACGACGTCCCGTAGAAGTCGTTGTCGCCGTACTCCTCGACGCCGACCCGGTTGATCGCGCCCACGAAGTACTCGTTGGCGACGGCCGCCGCCGGCTGTTCCAGCTGCCAGAGGTAGCCGGACAGGCCGCGCGAGGTGGCCGAGGGGTTGAAGACGATCTCGGCGCCCGCGAGGCCGAGCGCGCGCCAGCCCTCGGGGAAGTGGCGGTCGTAGCAGATGTAGACGCCGACCTTGCCGACGGCGGTCTCGAAGACCGGCCAGCCGCTGTTGCCCGGACGGAAGTAGAACTTCTCCCAGAAGCCCTGCACCTGGGGGATGTGCGTCTTGCGGTACTTGCCGAGGTAGGAGCCGTCCGCGTCGATCACGGCGGCGGTGTTGTAGAGGACCCCGGGCTGTTCCTCCTCGTACATCGGCAGGACCAGGACGATGCCCAGTTCCCTGGCGAGGGCCTGGAAGCGGCGGACGATCGGGCCCTCGGGGATCTGCTCGGCGTACTCGTAGAAGGCCGGGTCCTGGACCTGGCAGAAGTACGGTCCGTAGAACAGCTCCTGGAAGCAGAGGACTTGGGCGCCCTGTGCGGCGGCGTCGCGGGCCGCCTGCTCGTGGACCTGGATCATCGACTCCTTGTCGCCGGTCCAGGCGGTCTGGAAGACGGCGGCACGGATCACTCGGCTCATCGGGACCTCCGGTCGCTCGGTGTGCCGTGAGCCTAGGAAGCCGGGACGCGGTCTTTGAGGTGCACCGTGTCACGTCTGCGGACGTGCGGCGTGTCACCGTGTCACTCTGCCGTGGACCCATGTTTCACCGCCGTTTTCCCAGGTGGTCGGGTGTTTCACTGCTGTTGCGCGTCGTGCGCGAGGAGTGCGATGTGCACCGAGGCGGCCTGCTCGAAGTCGTCGAGGTCCACCCCGAGGCGGGCCTGTATGGATTCCAGGCGGCGGTAGAGGGCGGGCCGCGAGACGTGGTGGAGCTGGGCGGTGCGGGACTTGTTGCGGCCGGTGGCGAGGTAGGTGCGCAGCACGGACAGCAGGTCCTCCTCGGTCTCGCACAGCAGCCCGTCCAGCTCCCGCTCCGCGAAGGACTGCACGTGCGGGTCGTCGCGCAGCAGGCGGATCAGGCCCCGCAGGTGGACGTCCCGCATGCGGACGACCGGCGGGAGGTCCAGAGCGGCGGCGGAGTCGGCGACGGCGTCCGCCACGTGCCGGGCCTCGCGCAGTCCGGCGGGGACGTCGTCCCAGGCGGCCCGGGGATCGGCCGCGGCGACGACCGTGCGGGCCGGTCCGGACTCGGTGCGCAGCCGGGTCGCGAAGTGCGCGGCGAGGGCGTCGGCGTCCTGGTCGCGCGGGAGGCTGAGCAGCACGGCGGTGGCTCCGTCGGCCAGTTCGGCGACCAGCCCGGGCAGGCCCAGCAGCCGCAGCAGCCGGTCGAGCCGGGCGGTGTCGCCGTCGCGGACGACCAGCGGCACGAACGTCCGCCGGTTGACCGGCAGTCCGGCCGCGCGCGCCCGCGGCAGCAGTTGCCGTGCCGGTACGACGCCGCTGACCAGGTCGGTCAGCAGGCTCTGCGCGGACTGCTCCTCCCAGGAGCAGGCGGCGCCGCCCAGCATGCGGTGCAGGACGAGGGCCTCGGCGGCGCGGTCGGCCAGCAGCCGCCCGGTGGCGGTGTCGCCCCGGTAGCCGCACAGCACGATCCGGCCCCAGCGCTCCCCGCGTCCGCCCAGTTCGGCCCGGATCCAGCCGTCGCCCTCGGTGCCTCCCCCAGTGCCTGAAAGGCCTGGGCGGTGCCCCCATGCCTGCCGGGCGATGCGCTCCCAGTCGCGCAGCACGTCGTCCAAGGCAGGACGCTCCCCCGCCGTGCCGAGGACGCGGTGGGCGAGGTTGGTGACGACGACCGGGCAGGCGCTGTGCCGGGCGATCTCGTCGAGCAGGCGTTGCAACGGGGCGCCCGCGGTGATGAGGGCGGTGAGTTCGGTGCGGACGGCCTCGGAGAGGCTGACGGCGGCGAACTTGCGCCGCACCAGCCGCGACTGGACCTCCTCGGTCAGCTCGGCGAAGGGGAAGGGCCGGTGCAGGACGACCATCGGCAGTCCGCACCGCTCGGCCGCCCGGCGCATCGCGGCCGGTGCGGCGGGGAAGGCGCGGCCGAGTCCGAGGACGACGGCGGCGGCGTCCGCGCGGTGCAGCGACCGGACGTACTCGGCCTGTTTCTCCTGGTCGCCGGCGAGCAGCACCCCGGTGGTGAGGACCATCTCGCCGCCGCTGAGCATCACGCCGACGTCGGCGGCCTCGGCGACGTGCACCCAGCGCACCGCCCGGTCGAGGTGGCTGGCGCCGGCCACCACCTCGGGCTCCCCGGCGAGGACCCGCTCCAGGGTGAGGACCTGCCGGACCGACAGCGCGGGTTCCAGGGAATCCAAGGTGATGGTCATGGTGCCGTTCCCTTGTTCAGTTCACTGCTACTGGATGCTCCTCAGAGCGTGCTCGAGGATCGCGGCGCCTTCCTCGGCCTCCGCGACGTTCAGGGACAGCGGCGGGGCGACGCGCAGGGCGCTGGTGTCGTGGCCGCCGCCCTTGCCGATCAGCAGGCCGCCCTCGCGGGCCGCCTCCAGGACGGCCGAGGCGGCCTGCGGGTCGGCCTCGTCGGTCCCCGGCTTGGTGATCTCGATGCCGATCATCAGTCCGCGTCCGCGCACCTCCCGTACGGCCGGCACGTGGGCGGCGGCGGACCGCAGCCGCTCGATGAGCATGCCGCCGACGCGCCGGGCGTTGCCCTGGAGGTCGTGTTCCAGCAGGTAGTTGAGGTTGGCGAGGCCCGCCGCCATGGTGATCTGGGTGCCGCCGAACGTGGAGATGCTGTTGGAGTCGAGGCAGTTCATGATCTCGGAGCGGGCGACGACACCGCCGATGGACATGCCGTTGCCGATGCCCTTGGCGAAGGTCATGAGGTCCGGCGGCCCGTTCCGCCCGTGGGCCTGCCAGCCCCAGAAGTGCTCGCCGGTGCGGCCCCAGCCGGTCTGCACCTCGTCGGCGATCCACAGGATGCCGCGCTCGTGCAGCACCTCGCGGAAGGCGGCGTACAGCCCGTCCGGCGGTGCGGTGAAGCCGCCGACGCCCTGGACGGGTTCGGCGATCAGCGCGGCCGGGGGGCGGGTGTGGCCGAGCAGGTCCTTCAGGTCGTCGACGCAGGCGGCGATGAAGTCGTCGTCGTCGAGGGAGGCGAACGGGCCGCGGGTGCGCACGCCGCCGTGGACGTACAGCGTCTGGAGCGGGGACAGGGAGGTCGGGGACCAGCCGCTGTTGCCGGTGATGCCGACGGAGCTGAAGGAGCGTCCGTGGTAGCTGTTGCGCATCGCCAGGATGGTGTTGCTGCGCCGGTACGCCGTGGCGAGCAGCAGGGCGGTGTCATTGGCCTCGGTGCCGGAGGTGGTGAAGAAGACGCGGGCGTCGGGGATGCCGCTGAGCTGGGCCACGCGCTCGGCGAGTTCGACCATCGGCCGGTTGAGGTACAGGGTCGAGGAGTGGACGATCCGCCCGGCCTGCTCGCTCACCGCCTTGGTCACCTCGGGCAGGGCGTGCGCGGTCATGGTGGTGAGGATGCCGCCGAAGAAGTCGAGGTACCGGTTGCCGTGGGCGTCCCAGACGTGGCGGCCCTCGCCGTGGGTGATCTCCAGGGGCTCCTCGTAGTAGAGGGCGAGCCAGTCGGGGAGCACGGCCCGGTGGCGGCCCAGCAGGTCGTTGGTCACGGCTGCACCAGTCCTTCGTAGGCGTCGGGGCGGCGGTCGCGGTAGAAGGCCCACGTCTGCCGCACTTCTTCGATGAGGTCGAGGTCCAGGTCGCGGATCACGAGCTCCTCCTGGCTGTCGCTGGCGACGTCGCCCACGAACTGCCCGCGGGGGTCGACGAAGTAGCTCGTCCCGTAGAAGTCGTTGTCGCCGTACTCCTCCTGTCCGACGCGGTTGATCGCGGCGATGTAGTACCCGTTGGCGACGGCCGCCGCGGGCTGCTCCAGCCGCCACAGGTGGGACGACAGGCTGCGGTGGGTGGCGGAGGGGTTGTAGACCAGCTGGGCTCCGGACAGGCCGAGCTGCCGCCAGCCCTCCGGGAAGTGGCGGTCGTAGCAGATGTAGACGCCGACCTTGCCGGCCGCCGTGTCGAAGACGGGCCAGCCGAGGTTGCCGGGCTTGAAGTAGAACTTCTCGCGGAAGCCCTTGAGCTGCGGGATGTGGTGCTTGCGGTACTTGCCGAGGTAGGTGCCGTCGGCGTCGATCACGGCCGCGGTGTTGTAGTAGAAGCCGGGCTGCTCCGCCTCGAACACCGGCGCGACGATCACCATGCCGGTCTCGCGCGCGAGGGCCCGCATGCGCCGCACGGTCGGCCCGTCGGGCACGGGCTCGGCCCAGCGGTAGTGCTCCGGCTCCTCGACCTGACAGAAGTAGGGGCTGTTGAAGACTTCCTGGAAACCGATGATCTTCGCGCCCCGGCGGGCCGCCTCGCGGGCGTGCTCCTCGTGTTTCGCCACCATGGACTCGGTGTCGCCGGTCCAGGTGGCCTGGACCAGAGCGGCACGTACGACGTTGGCCATGAGCTGCTCCTTCGACGCGACGTCAGCGCCTCTACGCCCGTAGAAGCGGGCCGTAGAGCCATGAACGTAAGCCTCTGGCACGGGCTTGCCAAGACCATCGTCGCCAACCCGCGGTACCGGGCGCCATTCGCACTCCGGTGGGTGAGTCGCCGGAGGTACGGCGTCGCCGGTCAGGCGGGGAATCCGGCGACTCGGAGGGCGTGCACGAGGTCCCGGCGGCGCTCGTCCGACATGCCCCGGGCGGCCTCCAGCAGAAGCGGTACGAGGGTCTGCGGGCCGGGCTCGGCGCTGTGGGCCGCCTCCTCGGGGGTGCGGGCCCTGACGTACGCGTCGAGCAGCACGCGCACCTCGCGGTGACGCCCCTCGGCGACGAGTCCGAGGACGGCCTCTCCGATCTCGCCCGGGGGCCGGCCGGCCCCCTGCCGCAGGATCTGCTGCCCGTCGCCCGCGCGTCCTGCCGCGCCCAGCGCGTCCGCCGCGGCGACCAGCCGACCGGCGGGCAGCGAGCCGGCCTCCCAGAGCAGGGTCTGCCAGTCCGCACCGAGCCCGGCCCGCTCCAGCTCCTGCGCGAGCAGCGGGAACCGGGCCGGGGCCCAGGACGCGGCCTCGACCAGCAGGGCATGCGCCTCGCCGCTGCGGCCCTCCTTCCGCAGCCGCGCGAGGGCCTCGACGGCCCGTACGACATCCCTCCGCTCCGCCGCACCGACGGCCGGGGGGCGCGGTTCCGCCCGCTCCTCCCCCACGTCTTCGGCGGCCCCGGCGAACCGCGCGCCCCGGGGCGTACGGCGACCGGTCACGGGGGCGGGATCAGGCAACTCGGGCACGACAGCGGACGGCACGACCACGGGTGCGGCGTCCTCCTCGACCATCCCGGCGAAGCGGGCACTGCCGCGGCGGCGTTTGCGTTGCTTGGGGACATGGGGTTCAGGGGCGGCTGACGGTTCGGGACCGGCTTGGGGTTCGGGTGTGGGTCGGGGTTGACCGGCGGCTGCTTGGTGGGCAGTTCGGGCGTGGTGGGCTCGGGGCTCGGATGCTCCTGGGGCCGGGGCGGCGAAGGCGCCGGGCGTACCGCCGGCTGCGGATTCCCGTGCGGCGGCCCAACCCGACTGGTACTCGGGGTCACGGGCATCCACGGCGCCCTCCGACGAGGCGACCCCAGCCCCCGGATACTCGCCGTCACGCCCATCAGCCCCACGATCCGAAGCCGCGAACACGTCGGGCGCACCGCCGGATGCGGCCCCCCGCGAGGCAGCCCACCGCGCCCCATACTCGCGAGCACCGGCCGCAGCCTCCCGCGAAGCGACCCCATCTACCGGATACTCGCCATCACGCCCATCAGCCCCACGATCCGAAGCCGCGAACACGTCAGGCGCACCGCCGGATGCGGCCCCCCGCGAGGCAGCCCACCGCGCCCGATACTCGCGAGCACCAGCCGCAGCCTCCCGCGAAGCGACCCCATCTACCGGATACTCGCCATCACGCCCATCAGTCCCAGGAACCGAAGCCGCGAACGCACCGGGCGCACCATCGGCCCCATCTTCCCGCGAGGCCGCACGCCCAGCCGAAAAATCGCCCTCCCGGCCCTCGGTCCGGCCCACCGCAGCCGCGAACGCGTCGGCGGCGCCGTCGGCCGTGGCCCCCCGCGAGGCCATACGCCTCACCGGAAATTCGCCCTCCCGGGCATCGGGCCGCCCGGCCGGGGCCGCCCCGGCCGCCGTATGCCGGGGGTCGTCAGGCCCGTCCGCACCCGTGACGCGTGGCGCCGGGTCGTCGTCGTGCCAGGGCGTGGCGGGCGTGCGGGGGCCGTACGGGCCGCCCGGGGCCGATCGCATACGGCCGCTGTCCGGTGCCGGGCCGTCAGGCGTGTACCCGTCGGCCCTTGCCGGCCGAGCACCGTCCGCCGCGGCACCAGAGTCTGCCCACCCGGCCGACGCTGCTCGCGAAGCCCCGTCAGCCGCCGCACCAGGGCCCGGCCCCCGGCCCGATCCTGCTCGCGAGGCCCCGTCCGCCGCGAGGCCTTCGTCGTCCGGCCTGCGGCGCCACGCGCCCGACCAGACACCGTCGTCGTCACCCGGATACCTGTGGCCGCCGCCTCCGCCCGACGCACCCGTGGGAGCCCCCGACGCGCCACCAACCCGCTCGTCGCCCCACACCTCATGGGACACACCCCGCTCACGGCGGTCCAAGTCGGCCATCCGGGCGCGGAGTTCCGCGCAGCGCGCCGTCGCGCGTTCGTGGTCGTCGTGGGCCCAGGCGAGGTCGAGGCGGAGGGAGTCGGCCTGTTCGCGGGTGGGGGCGGTGGCGAGGAGGCGGGTCAGTTCCGCCTGGCGTTCGGCCGCGTACTTCTGTTCGCGGAGCATGACGTCGAGCCGGTCCCCGAGGGCGTCACGGCCACCGGGCCGGGCGTCGTACGCGGCGAGCGCGGCGGCGTGCAGGGACCGGGCGCGTTCCGTCTCCGGGACCGCGCCCCCCGGGCCGTACTGCCCGGCGAGGTCCTGCAACAGCGCCTCGACCACGTCCCACGGCGGCAGCTCCCGTCCGTCGAGACAGGCCCGCATGCCCTCGGGGTCACGCTGCCAGAACACCGCGCACCAGCCCCCGGACGGGTCCAGGCGTGCCACCAGACCGTCCAGGTAATGCGCGAACTCCCGTACGTCACTCGGGAGTCGATCCGCCGCCATCACTCAACTCCCGCCCGACCGGAGCACTCCGCCCAGTAGGCAACACCAGTTGTGTTACAGCCGTGCTACGGGGAGTTTTCACACGGGGCGCAGGAGCCTCAGTGCCGCCTCGTCAGACCGGCACCAGCACGCACCGCCCGGCCAGCTCGTCCATCGAGAGCCCGAGCGTGCCCGCCAGCGCGGCCACGGTGAAGAAGGCGGGCGTCGGGGCCCGGCCGGTCTCGATCTTCCGGAGTGTCTCCGGGGAGATGCCGGCGCTCGCCGCGACCTCCGCCATGCTCCGGTCGCCACGCGCCGCCCGCAGCAGCCGGCCGAGCCGTTCGCCGCGTTCGCGCTCTTCGGGGGTGAGAGGGGTGCGCACCATGCCACCATTCTAATACCGGTATAGTAATTGGCATGGTTGAGCTGAAGACCGATGTGTCGATCGATGCGATGTACGAGGCGGGCCAGGTCGTGGCCCGCACCCTGACGGCCGCACAGAAGGCCGCTGACGTGGGCGTCTCCCTGCTGGAACTGGACGAGGTGGCGCACGACGTGCTGCGTGGGGCCGGCGCGACCTCGCCCTTCCTGGGCTACCGGCCGGCCTTCGCACCGACCCCCTTCCCCGCCGTCCTGTGCGTCTCGGTCAACGACGCGATCGTGCACGGCATCCCGACCCGCTACCGGCTGCGCGACGGCGACCTGGTCTCCATCGACTTCGGCGCGGAGCTGGATGGATGGGTCGGCGACTCGGCCCTCAGCTTCGTCGTGGGCACCCCGCGCCCGGCCGACCTGCGCCTGATCGAGACCGCCGAGCGGGCCCTCGAAGCCGGCATCGAGGCCGCCGTCGTCGGCAACCGCATCGGCGACATCGCCCACGCGATCGGCACCGTCTGCCGCGCCGCGGGCTACGGCATCCCGGACGGTTTCGGCGGCCACGGCATCGGCCGCCGCATGCACGAGGACCCCGGGGTGCCGAACGAGGGCAGGCCGGGGCGCGGGATGCGCCTGAGGCACGGCATGGCGCTGGCGATCGAACCCATGGTCATCGCGGGCGGTATCGACACCTTCCACCCGGCTCCCGACGGCTGGACCCTGATGACGGACGACGGCTCCCGCGCGGCCCACGCGGAGCACACGGTCGCGATCACGGACGCGGGGCCGAGGATCCTGACGGCACGCTGAGATCATCCTGACCGCACGCCGAGATATGCCGGGATTACCCAGGTGCGCCGCGAAGGTGCCCCTTGTCCGCGATCGTGCGAAGGTGTTCTAGGAGCGCGCCCCAGGTGTAACGGGCTGCCACCCGGGTTACCCGACCCCGGCACGTCGACCAGCGAGGGCGTCCCCCGCCCGCGCGCCGGGGACGCCGGGAACGGAAGGCCCATGAGCAGCGGCTTCAGCAGCCCGGAGGGCTACGGCTCGGATCCCTTCGGAGAATTCCTCGCACGCTTCTTCGGCGGACCGCGTCCCGGTCCCCGGCAGATCGACATCGGCCGGCTGCTCAGCCAGCCGGCCCGGGAACTCGTCCGCGGCGCCGCCCAGTACGCCGCCGAGCACGGCAGCCGGGATCTCGACACGGAGCACCTGCTGCGGGCGGCGCTCGCCACCGAGCCCACCCGGACCCTGCTCACCAAGGCCGGCGCGAACCCCGACTCCCTGGCGTCACAGATCGACGAGCGGTCGGGGCCGGCCCAGCACACCCCCGACGACACACCGCCGCCGACCGCGCTCTCCCTCACCCCGGCCGCCAAGCGCGCCCTGCTGGACGCGCACGACATGGCCCGGGCCCGGGGCTACGGCTACATCGGGCCGGAGCACGTGCTCAGCGCCCTGGCCTCGAACCCCGACTCGGCCGCCGGGCACATCCTCAACGCGGCCCGCTTCGCCCCCTCGGAACCCCCCGAGGCCCCGGAGGCCCCCCAGGCCGAGCGACCGCGCCCGACGAACACGCCGACCCTCGACAAGTACGGCCGTGACCTCACCGAGCTGGCCCGGCAGGGCCGTATCGACCCTGTGATCGGCCGGGACCAGGAGATCGAGCAGACCGTCGAGGTCCTCTCCCGGCGCGGCAAGAACAACCCCGTGCTGATCGGTGACGCGGGCGTCGGCAAGACCGCCATCGTGGAGGGCCTGGCCCAGCGCATCTCCGAGGGGGACGTGCCCGACGTGCTGACCGGGCGCCGCGTCGTCGCCCTGGACCTGACGGGCGTGGTCGCGGGCACCCGCTACCGGGGTGACTTCGAGGAGCGGATGAACAACATCGTCGGCGAGATCCGCACCCACTCCGACCAGCTGATCATCTTCATCGACGAGCTGCACACGGTGGTGGGCGCCGGTGCCGGCGGCGGTGACGGCGGCTCCATGGACGCCGGCAACATCCTCAAGCCGGCCCTCGCCCGCGGCGAGCTGCACATCGTGGGCGCCACCACGCTGGAGGAGTACCGGCGGATCGAGAAGGACGCCGCGCTGGCCCGCCGCTTCCAGCCGATCATGGTGCCGGAACCGACCGCGGCTGACGCGATCGAGATCCTGCGCGGCCTCCAGGACCGCTACGAGGCCCACCACCAGGTCCGCTACACCGACGAGGCCCTGGTCGCCGCCGTGGAGCTGTCCGACCGCTACCTCACCGACCGCAGGCTGCCGGACAAGGCGATCGACCTGATCGACCAGGCCGGTGCCCGGGTCCGGCTGCGCGCCCGCACCAAGGGCACCGACGTACGGGCCATGGAGCGGGAGCTGGAGCAGCTGACCCGGGACAAGGACCAGGCGGTCGCGGACGAGAGTTACGAACAGGCCACCCAGCTGCGCGACCGGATCATGGACCTGAAGCTGCGGATCACCCAGGCGGGCGGCGACGGCGAGATCGACGAGGGGCAGGACCTGGTCGTCGGGTCCGAGGCGATCGCCGAGGTGGTGTCCCGGCAGACCGGCATCCCGGTCAGCAGCCTCACCCAGGAGGAGAAGGACCGCCTGCTGCATCTGGAGGAGCACCTGCACGAGCGGGTGATCGGCCAGGACGAGGCCGTGCGGGTCGTCTCGGACGCCGTGCTGCGCTCCCGCGCCGGGCTGGCCAGCCCCGACCGGCCGATCGGCAGCTTCCTGTTCCTCGGCCCGACCGGCGTCGGCAAGACCGAGCTGGCCCGGGCGCTCGCCGAGGCCCTGTTCGGCAGCGAGGACCGCATGGTCCGCCTCGACATGAGCGAGTACCAGGAGCGGCACACCGTCAGCCGCCTGGTCGGCGCCCCGCCCGGCTACGTCGGCCATGAAGAGGCCGGCCAGCTCACCGAGGTCGTCCGACGGCACCCGTACTCGCTGCTCCTGCTGGACGAGGTGGAGAAGGCCCACCCGGACGTCTTCAACATCCTGCTCCAGGTCCTCGACGACGGCCGCCTCACCGACTCCCAGGGCCGCACGGTCGACTTCACCAACACCGTGATCGTGATGACCAGCAACCTCGGCTCCGAGGTGATCACCCGCCGCGGCGCCTCCGTGGGCTTCGCGTCGGGCGGCGCCGACGCGGACGAGGAAGCACGGCGCGAACAGATCCTGCGCCCCCTGCGCGAGCACTTCCGCCCCGAGTTCCTCAACCGCATCGACGAGATCGTCGTCTTCCGCCAGCTCAGCACGGAACAGCTCCGCCGGATCACCAACCTCCTGCTGGACCGCACCAGGTCCCTGGTGCAGAGCAAGGGCATCGCGGTCACCTTCACCGACCGAGCGGTGGAATGGCTCGCCGAGCACGGCTACCAGCCGGAGTACGGCGCCCGCCCGCTGCGCCGCACGATCCAGCGCGAGGTGGACAACGAGCTGTCACGGCTTCTGCTGGACGGCAGGGTCGAGGAGGGCGGCCGAGTGACGGTGGACGTGGAGGACGGCCGCTTGACTTTTCAGACGCCGGCAAGCGCAACGCCCTGACAGGGGCGCGGGGAGCTGCGCGACCAGCCCCCACGCACCGTCAGACGGCACTCAACGCACAGGCCGTACCACCATCGCCGCTCCCCCACCCCGCCGCACGGTCTCAGCGGCTGCCAGCCACTTCCCACCCGGCAACCGCTGAACCCCCGTGGCCGCACCGATCTCCGGGTTGGCCTTGAAGGAGTGGCCGATCGCTTCGAGCTGCTTCCTCACGCCACTGTCGAGCCCCGGTTCCAGCTCGGTCTGTGCGGCGTTGCGCTGACTGGCCCGCGGCGCCGCGATCGCGTCGACCAGCGGCAGCCCCCGGTCGAGGAACCCGACCAGCGTCTGCAGAACCGTCGTGATGATGGTCGCCCCACCCGGCGACCCCAACGCCACCACGGGCCTGTCATGCCGGTCGAGCACGATCGTCGGCGACATGGACGACCGCGGCCGCTTGCCCGGACCCGGCAGGTTCGGGTCGTGCACGGCCGGGTTCGCCGGGGTGAAGGAGAAGTCCGTCAGCTCGTTGTTGAGCAGGAACCCCCGCCCCGGCACGGTGATCGCGCTGCCGCCCGTCTGCTCGATGGTGAGGGTGTAAGAGACGACGTTCCCCCACTTGTCGGCCACGGTCAGATGCGTGGTGCTGTCGCCCTCGTACGTCGTCGGAGCGGCCGTACCACCGGAACCACACGCCTGCGGGTCGCGCGGATCACCCGGCGCCACCGGACTCTTGAGCACCGCGTCGTCCTTGATCAGGCACTCGCGCGAGTCGGCGAACCGCTGGGACAGCAGTTCCTTGGTCGGCACGTCTTCGAACGCCGGGTCACCGACCCACCTCCCCCGGTCCGCGAAGGCGATCCGGCTGGCCTCGATGTAGCGGTGCAGGTACTGCGCCTGGCTCGCCTTCGACAAGTCGGTCCGCTCCAGGATGTTGAGCGCCTCGCCGACCGTCGTGCCGCCGGAGGAGGACGGCGCCATGGAGTACACGCCGAGGCCGCGGTACGAGGACCTGGTGGGGGCCTGGAGCTTGGGGCGGTAGGCGGCCAGGTCCCGCTCGGAGAGGTCGCCGGGGCGGGCGTTCCAGCCGGAGGACGGGTCCACGGGCGGCTTGTTGACCGTGTCGACGACGTCCCGGCCGATGTCCCCGCGGTAGAGCGCGCCGACGCCCTTGCGGGCCAGCTCCGCGTATGTGCGGGCGAGGTCGGGATTCTTGAAGGTGGAGCCGACGGCGGGGAGCCGTCCGCCGGGCAGGAACAGCTCGGCGGTGTCCGGGAAGTAGCGGAAGCGGGTCTCGTTGGACGCCGTCTGCGAGCGGAAGGTCTCGTCGACCGTGAAGCCGTCACGGGCGAGCCGTTCGGCCGGCTTCAGGACGCTCGCGAGCCGCTTGCTGCCCCACTGGTCGAGCGCCGCCTGCCAGGTGGCGGGCGTGCCCGGGGTGCCGACGCTCAGGCCGCTGCTGACGGCGTCGGCGAAGGGGACGGGCTTGCCGTTCTCGACGAAGAGGTTCTTGTCGGCGGTCAGCGGGGCGGTCTCGCGGCCGTCGATGGTGCGGACGGTGCGGGACTCGGCGTCGTAGTAGACGAAGTAGCCGCCTCCGCCGACGCCGGCCGAGTAGGGCTCGGTGACGCCGAGCGCGGCGGCCGTGGCGACGGCCGCGTCGACGGCGTTGCCGCCCTGGCGCAGTACCTCGATCCCGGCGGCGGAGGCGTCAGGATCGACGCTGGAGACGGCGCCGCCGTAGCCGACGGCCAGGGGGGTCTTCTCACCGCCCGTGCGCTGCGCGGTGGGTGGCGCCGCGGCTCCCACCGACACCACCACGGCGGCCGAGACCGCCAGGACCGTCAGATTCCGTGCGACAGGGCGACGCATCCGCACCTCCAGTCAAAGGCCGTCCGCGCAGCTTAATTCATCGCCATGGCCGCGTCAGGGAGGCGTCGAACACCGGTGCGTCGGGCCGCTACCATGCGCGCCCATGAATGACGACGTGCGCAACATCGTCCTGGGGGTGGTCGCGGCGGGCATCAGCGCCGCGCTCGGCTGGGTGGCCCGCACCTACCTGTGGAGGCGCAAGCTCCGCCGGAAGCAGGCCTTCTTCGGACTGCCCGACAACTCGGAATCGCTGCTGGTGGTGAACCGGGGTGCCGGAGGGCCCGAGTTCGCCGTGATGCGCTACGACGTGTTCGCGCTGCTCGAACTCGCCGCGCTGATCAAGGACTGCAACGCCCACGCCCAGATACTCCCGCACGACACGGCACGTCAGGGATTCGGTGAGCGCACCGAGTTCTGCGTGGGCGGCCCGGCGTCCAACCGTCGTATGGCGGCGCATCTGTCCTCCCTGCTGCCGGGTGTGCGCGTGAACGTCGACGCCGAACCGAGCCCGGACCGGGGCTCGTTCCTGGTCGGCGCCGAGCGCTACCGCGTGGAGAGCGGCAAGGAGGAGTACGCGCTGCTCGCCCGGCTCACGGCGGAGCGGAGCCGGCACACCCGTCCCGTCTTCCTGTTCTGCGGCCAGACGTCGATCACCAACCAGGCCACCACCCGCTATCTCGCCCGCCATCACGAACGGTTGGCGCGCAAGTACGGCAACAACTCGTTCGTACTGCTGCTCAAGGTGATCAACTCGCAGGCGTACGGGCCGGACGTCGTCGAGATGGTGGCGGACGTGACGCGTGCGGCCCAGGCCCCGCTGCCCGCCGCGGCGACGGCGGATCCACGGGGCAGCCACCGCGCCTCCCGAAGTCCTCCACTTCTCAACAATCGTTACTGGCACGTAACTTACCGACGGGTTACCTCTGGTAAGGGGGCGAGGTTACCGTCTGGTCACTTTGCACTGACACGAGTGAGGAGTGACCCGTGGGACATCACCGCAAGGCCCTGCGCACCACCGCCGTAGGCGCCGTCTCGGCGACCCTGGTCGCCGGCACAGCCCTCGGGCTCGCCCCCACCGCACAGGCCGCGCCGAACCCGGTCCGGTTCTTCGACATCGCGGGCGACGGCGGTACCGTCCTCAAGGCCAACGTCGTCACCCCGGCCGGCGCCGACGGCACGCGCCGCTACCCGCTGCTCGTCATGCCCACGAGCTGGGGACTGCCCCAGGTCGAGTATCTGGCCCAGGCCCAGAAGCTCGCCGAATCCGGGTATGTCGTCGTCACCTACAACGTGCGCGGCTTCTGGCAGTCGGGCGGCGAGATAGAAGTCGCGGGCCCGCCCGACGTGGCCGACGCCTCGAAGGTCATCGACTGGGCGCTCGCCCACACCCCCTCGGACGCCGGGCGCATCGGCATGGCGGGCGTCTCCTACGGCGCCGGCATCAGCCTGCTCACCGCCGCGCACGACAAGCGAGTCCGCGCGGTCGCCTCGCTGAGCGGATGGGCCGACCTGATCGACTCGATCTACTCCGGGCGCACCCAGCACGTCCAGGCCGCCGCCCTGCTGGACGGCGCGAGCGTCGTGACAGGTCGGCAGAGCGCCGAACTCCGGCAGACCTTCGACGACTTCTACGCCTCCAACCTGGCCAAGGAGCCGGAGCTCGTCGCCTGGGGGAAGAAACGTTCCGCTGCGACCTATGTCGACCAGATCAACGAGAACGGCGCGGCGATCATGCTCGCCAACGCCTGGGGCGACACGGTCTTCCCTCCCAACCAGTACGCCGACTTCTACGAGAAGCTGACCGGCCCCAAGCGGCTGGAGATGCGGCCCGGGGACCACGCCACCGCCGAGCTGACCGGCCTGTTCGGGCTGCCCAACGACGTCTGGAAGGACACCGAGCGCTGGTTCGACCACTACCTGCGGGGTGAGGACAACGGCATCGACCGGGAGCAGCCCGTCCAGCTCAAGTCCCGCTCCGCGGGCGGCTACGAGGGCTACCCGGACTGGAAGTCGGCCGCCGCGACGCACCGGAAGATCGCCCTCGCCGGCACGACCACGATCCGCACGAACGTGAACTCGGGCGCCGACGGCGGAGTCGTCTTCCTGTCCAGCATCCTCGACCAGGTGGCCCAGTTGCCCCCGATGGCCTCGATCCCCCTGCTTCCCCGCCGCTGGGCCGCCGTGTGGCAGTCGGAGAAGTACGCCACGGCCCAACAGGTGCGCGGAACGGCGGCGCTGCACACGACCCTCACCCCGACCAAGGAGAGCGGCACCCTCGTCGCCTACCTGTACGACGTGGGGCCGCTCGGCCTCGGCAAGCTGGTCACCAACGCGCCGTACACCTTCCACGGGCGCACCCCCGGAAAGCCGTTCGGCGTCGACCTGGAGCTGTACTCCACGGCCTACGACGTCCCGGCCGGGCATCGCCTCGCCCTGGTCGTCGACACGGTCGACCCGCTCTACATCGAGCACAACCCGTCCGGCGCGCAGCTGACCTTCTCCTCGCCGGCGAACGACCCGTCGTACGTGTCGGTTCCGCTGCGCGAGCAGTGATCTCCGGCTGCCGCCGGACGGGCCTGGCCGATGTGAACCGCCGCCCCCGTGGCCCGACAGGGCCGTGGGGGCCGCACCCGGTGGGAATGGCCCGCAGGCCGGGCGGGCGGTCTGCTCATCCCGGGCGGGATCGGCGGAATTCGGCGAAGTCCCCCTCTCCGACAGGGATGAAGGGCACATCGTAGTCGAGGTCCGACACGATGAGCCGTCCGGTGCCTGCCCGTTCAGTGCTTGAGGATCTTGGAGAGGAAGTCCTTGGCGCGGTCGCTGGTGGGGTTGGTGAAGAACTCGTCGGGGACGCGGTCCTCGACGATCCGGCCGTCGGCCATGAAGACGACGCGGTTGGCGGCCGAGCGGGCGAAGCCCATCTCGTGCGTGACGACGATCATGGTCATGCCTT
The DNA here is from genome assembly GCF_042958445.1 of Streptomyces sp. NPDC007991. Taxonomy (NCBI): domain Bacteria; kingdom Bacillati; phylum Actinomycetota; class Actinomycetes; order Kitasatosporales; family Streptomycetaceae; genus Streptomyces; species Streptomyces sp. NPDC007991. The sequence continues at coordinate 846,192 of NZ_JBIBJD010000001.1, read as the reverse complement.
CGCGGGCCAGTTGCTTCATGGCCTCCAGCACCTCGTTGATCATCTCCGGGTCGAGGGCCGAGGTCGGCTCGTCGAAGAGCATCGCCTTGGGCTCCATGGCCAGGGCGCGGGCGATGGCCACGCGCTGCTGCTGACCGCCGGAGAGCTGCGCCGGGTACTTGTCCGCCTGGTCGGCGACGCCGACCCGGTCGAGCAGTTCACGGGAGCGCTTGTCGGCGTCCTCCTTCCGGCGCCCGCGGACCTTGACCTGCCCCAGCGAGACGTTCTGCAGGACGGTCTTGTGGGCGAAGAGGTTGAAGGACTGGAAGACCATGCCGACGTCGGCGCGCAGGCGCGCCAGGGGCTTGCCCTCGTCCGGCAGCGGCTGCCCGTCGAGGACGATCTCTCCGGACTCGATGGTCTCCAGACGGTTGATCGCCCGGCACAGGGTGGACTTTCCCGACCCGGAGGGGCCGATGACCACGACCACTTCCCCCCGGCCGACGGTGAGGTTGATGTCCTGGAGGACGTGCAGCTCCCCGAAGTGCTTGTTGACGTCACGCAGCTCGATCAGCGGATCGACGGCCATGCTCAGCCCTACTCACTCTCAGCTGTGTGGTGGTTGCCGCAACGTATCCAGGCAAGATCGGACTTGTCGGGCGACACGCACTTTTCGATCATTAGCCGTATTTACGGCGAACTTTGGGCCAAAGGTTGTGGCCATGGGGCTCACGACTCCGCGACTTCCGCGTACAGCTGGGACAGCTCGGGCACCCCGTTCGCGGCCCACTCCTGGCCGGAGTCCACGACATCGAACTCCCGGCCGGAGACGAGCCGCACGACGGGCTGCCCGTCGGGCCGGATCTCCCAGGCGGCACCCGGTACGGTGCGCACGATGACGGTGCCCAGGTAGAGCCCGGCGTCGTTCCCGAGCCAGGTCTGGGTCTCCTCGTCGTCCCGCCAGCGTGGCACGAGCTGGTCCAGCGCCTCCAGCGAGGCCGCCGAGTCGTCCAGCCGGACACCCGCCCGGGACGCCTGGGAGCGGAGCAGTTCACACTCGGCGAGGAGTTCCGCGATGCCCGCCGGGTCGGGAACCCCGAGCTTCCGGCGCCGGTTGCCCAGGAAAGGGATGTTCATACGTCCAGCGTGTCATTCGTACCGCCGTACGCACCACAGGCGCGCGGACCCGCGCTTCCTGACGAGTTCACGCCGAGTTCGCGCACGGCTCGTTGACGGGTCCCTGAAGTCTCCCTAGTTTCACCAGGCGTCGTGCGTCTCGGCTTTCGTCGTGTCTTCTGTTCCGTCCCTGCGTTTCGTCTTGGTGCCTCGTGTGTCGATGAGCGGGAGGAGTCGGCCGTGCGCCGATGTGTCCGGGGGATCCTGGTCGTCCTGTCCCTGTGCGTGTCCCTGATGCCGGCGGTCTCGGCACGGGCCGTCGAGGAGCGGCGGGCAGCGCCGGTGCCGCTTGAGCGGCTGTTCGACAACATCGCCGTCAGCGACGACGGCCGGCCCGCGCAGGCCGACTTCGACGGCGCCGGAGCCTCCCTGTCCGCGCGGGACCTCGCGGCCGCGGGCTGGACGCCCGGCCGCGGCCTCACCGTCCAGGGGACGCGGCTGACCTGGCCGCGGCGGCACCCCGGCGAGCCGGACAATGTCCGCGCCGCCGGCCAGGACGTCCGGGTCACGGGGCACGGGGACGCCCTCGCCTTCCTGGTGACGGGCACCGCCGGCACCGAGACGGGCGGCCCGGGCGTGATCACGTATGCGAACGGCACCCGCTCGGGGTACCGGCTGAACGCGCCCGACTGGCGCACCGGGCCGCTCGCCACGAAGGCGGTGGCCCTGCCGCACATCAACACACCCGGCGGGCAGCTCGCCGAGCGGGCCCGCCTGTACGTCGTGACGGTGCCGCTGGTCCCGGGGCGCCCTCTCGCCTCGGTCCGGCTGCCGGACGCGGCCGGGCTGCATGTCTTCGCGGTGTCGGTACGGACCGCGACGCGGGGCTGGACCGGCAGTTGGACGACGTCCACCGGCGGCTACACCGCCGTGGGGCCCTGGACGGACCGGACGCTGCGGCTGGTCGTGCACACCTCGGCGGGCGGGCCCCGGGTGCGGGTGCGCTTCGACAACACCTTCGCGGCGGCGCCGGTACGGATCGGCAGCGCGACCGTCGCCGTGCGGGCGTCGGGCGCGGCGGCACGCGGGACGCCGGTGCCGCTGTCCTTCGGCGGTGCTGAGAGCGTGGAGATCCCGGCCGGGGCCCAGGCGTACAGCGATCCCCTGGGCTTCGCCGTCCCCGCGGACACCGATCTGCTGGTGAGTTTCCACCTGCCCGGCACAGTGGCGGCGGCACCCGTGCACCGGCTCGCGCAGCAGCGGTCATACGTCAGCGGGCCGGGCGACCACGCGGCGGACGCCGCCGCCGACGCGTACACCTCGGTGATCACCGGCTGGCCGCTGCTCGCCGGGGTCGATGTGAGCGGCGGGCCCGGGTCCGTGGTGCTGCTCGGGGACTCCATCACCGACGGCGACAAGTCCACGGTGGACGCGAACCGGCGCTGGCCGGACGTGCTGGCCGGCCGGCTGCTGACGCAGAGCGCGGTTCCGCGCTACGGGGTGCTGAACCAGGGCATCTCGGGCAACCGTGTGGTCACCGACCGGTATCCCGGCGACGGGGTGTCCACGGACACGGCCGGGGTGAGCGCCCTGCACCGCTTCGACCGGGACGTCCTCGCCCAGCCGTCGGCGCGGACGGCGGTCGTCTTCGAAGGCGTCAACGACCTGCGGTGGGACACCTCGGCGGAGCAGGTGATCGCGGGCCTGCGGGAGCTGGCGGCACGCGGGCACGCCCGGGGCGTCAGGATGCTCGCGGCGACGATCCTGCCGTGCGAGGGCGAGGCACGCTGCACGGCCGCCGTCGACGCCGAGCGGGTCGCGGTGAACGCGTGGATCCGGGACGGCGGTGCCTTCGACGGCGTGCTCGACTTCGACGCGGTGGTCCGGGACCCGGGGCGGCCGTCCCGGATCCTGCCCGCGTACGACAGCGGGGACCATCTGCATCCGGGCGACGCGGGGCTGGCGGCCCTGGCGGACTCGGTCGACCTGCGGCTGCTCTAGGCGATGTCCGCGGAGTCCTCAGACATCGAGGTCCACGACGACCGGCGCGTGGTCCGACGCGCCCTTGCCCTTGCGCTCCTCGCGGTCCACGTACGCGTCCTTGACCGCCTTCGTGAACGGCTGGTTGGCGTACACCAGGTCGATGCGCATGCCGCGGTTCTTCGGGAAGCAGAGCTGGCGGTAGTCCCAGTACGTGAACGGGTGCTCGTACTTCAGGGGCCGCGGCACCAAGTCGGACAGGCCCGCCTCGCGCAGGGAGGCGAGGGCGGCGCGCTCGGCCGGGGTGACGTGGGTGGAGCCCTCGAAGGCCGCGCGGTCGAAGACGTCGTCGTCCGTCGGCGCCACGTTGTAGTCACCCATCACCGCGAACGGGCGGCTGCCGGACGCGTCACCGGCGACGGCGGCCTTGAGGGCCTCGAACCACTGGAGCTTGTAGGCGTAGTGCGGGTGGTCCACCTCACGGCCGTTCGGCACGTAGACCGACCAGACCCGGAGCGGGCCACACGTCGCCGAGATGGCGCGGGGCTCCACCGAGCCGTCGAACCCGGGGTCGCCGGGCAGGCCCTTGACGACGTCCTCGATGCCGACGCGGGAGAGCACCGCCACGCCGTTCCACCGGCCCGTCGCGTGGACCGCCGACTCGTAGCCCAGCTCGCGCAGCTGCTCCGCCGGGAACTGGTCCTCGGCGACCTTGGCCTCCTGGAGGCACAGCACGTCCGTGCCGCTGCTCTCCAGCCAGGACAGGAGCCTCGGCAGGCGGGCGGTGATCGAGTTCACGTTCCAGGTCGCGATGCGCATGTCCCACAACCTACCCGGCGGGTCTGACAACGCGGCCCGGTCCCCCGGAGCCCCGGATCCCGGGACTCCGGCCTCGGGCCTCAGACCTCGGCGGAGTCCCCCGGTGTCAGCCGCAGGTGCTCCGCGCCGCCGAGCTGCCCGATCTGGCGGTCGTAGACCGGCCGGGCCAGGTCGGTGAGCAGGGCGTCGTGGATGTCGTAGGCGCGCTGCGGCCTGACCTCGCGGACGTAGTCGATGACCTCCGAGATCTTGTTCCAGGGGGCCATCACCGGGAGCATCAGCGTCTCGACGCGGTGGCCGGGGACGGTGAGGGCGTCGCCGGGGTGGAAGAGCTTGCCACCGTCGACGAGGAAGCCGACGTTGGTGATCCGCGGGATGTCCGGGTGGATCACCGCGTGGAGCTCGCCGTGGACCTGGACGTCGAAGCCGGCGGCGGTGAAGGTGTCGCCGTGGCCGACGGTGTGCACGCGGCCGGGGAACGCCGAGGAGATCTTCTCGGCGACGGACTTCAGGGTCCAGATCCGCGCGGCCGGGTTGTCCTCCATCGCGGCGCGCAGCCGGAACTCGTCGAAGTGGTCGGGGTGCTCGTGGGTGACGAGGATCGCGTCCGCGCCGAGCGCGGCGTCCTCCTCGCTGAACCCGCCGGGGTCGAGAACGAGGGTCTGCCCGTCCTTTTCGAGGCGGACGCAGGAGTGCGACTTCTTCGTGAGCTTCATGATTCCATCCTGCCTCCGCACTGCCCCACCGGCTCACTCCTGGGGCGTGGTCTCCTCGCGGATGACCTGCTGGGCGACCTTGAACGCGCTGTTCGCCGCCGGTACGCCGCAGTAGACGGCCGCCTGGAGGAGGACCTCCTTGATCTCGCCCGGGGTGAGGCCGTTGCGCAGGGCGGCGCGGGTGTGGAAGGCCAGCTCGTCCAGGTGCCCGCCGGCGACCAGGGCGGTGAGGGTGACGCAGCTGCGGGTGCGCCGGTCGAGGCCGGGGCGGTCCCAGATCTCGCCCCAGGCGTAGCGGGTGATGAACTCCTGGAAGTCGCCGGAGAACTCGTCGGCCTGTGCCAGCGCCCGGTCGACGTGCGCGTCGCCCAGCACCTCGCGGCGGACCTTGAGCCCGGCGTCGTAGGGGTCGGGCCGTCCCTGGGGCTGTGGCGGCACGACCGGGGCGATCTCGGCGACGGGGCCGGTCTGGAAGGGCTGCGCGGGGGCTGCGGACAGGACCGGCTTGACGGCGGCCGCGGGCAGGGCGGTCTGACCGGTGGAGGTCTCGAAGGCGGGCTGCCAGGCGGTGGAGAAGTGCCGCACCAGCAGGTCGGTGACGGCCGCGGGCTGCTCCACCGGCACCAGGTGGGAGGCGCCGGGGACGACGGCGAGGCGGGCGTCCGGGATGCCGGCGACCAGGGTGCGGGCCTCGGCGGGGCCGGTGACCTGGTCGTCCGATCCGACGAGGACCAGCGTCGGGACGCCGACCCGCCCGAGCTCCGGCCGGACGTCGAACGAGGCGAGCGCCTCACAGGCGGCGATGTAGCAGCCCGGGTCGGTGGTGCGCACCATCTGCACGGCCCACTCGGTGATCGCGGGCTGCGCGGCGGCGAACCCGCCGGTGAACCAGCGCTCGGGCGCGGTACGGGCGATGGGGTCCAGGCCGTTCGTGCGGACGATCACGCCTCTCTGCCGGAACTCGTCGGCCGTGCCGAAGCGCGGCGAGGCGGCGATCAGCGCGAGGGAGGCGAGCCGCTCGGGGTGGCGCAGGGCCAGCTCGATGCCGACCGCGCCGCCGAGCGCGCAGCCTGCGTAGCCGAAGCGCTGCACGCCGAGCCCTTCGAGGGTGGCCAGCAGCCGGGTGGTGAGGTCGGTGACCGAGCCCGCCGGGTACGCGGGCGCGCCGCCGTGCCCGGGCAGGTCGAACCGGAAGACGCGCCACTGCTTGATCAGCTCGGGGATCTGGCGGTCCCACATGTGCCAGGTGGTGCCCAGTGAGGGACCGAGGATCAGGACGGGAGCCTCTTCCGGCCCGTCAAAGCGGTATTGCAAGGTGTTCGACGGTGTCTCACTCACGCCCCAGAGCCTCTCACGTATCACGTGATCTCACACGGCCGGGGGAAGCCGGCGGCTCTTGCGGCTGAGCCGGGGTGAGCGCGCGGTCGGGAACGAGTAACGGCCGCCCGCGCATGGTCTGCACCGCTTTCGACTTCTCGCGCCTGTCGCCCGGTCGCGTGTTGAAGCGCTTCGAAAGATAAGAACGGAAGAGGCTCGCATCGGGCCCAGCTACGAGTCAAGGACCTCTTCACATACGCATGAGCTGAATCGCTCAACACCTGGCCACAGAGGTTTAGTTGTGCCGCCTATGCGCCTTGTCGCGGAACGGCTTTGCTGTTAGCTTCAACGGTCGTTGGAGTCGAAGCGATTCGACAGAGCAGTCAAGCCGAGTCGACCGCGAACGGCCGAACAGTCATCGTGCGGCTGGAGTCGACGGCGCGTCTCACACCCGCCGCGACAGCGGTTCTCGAGAACGGCGTTCCTCACTCCTGCGCCGAACTGAGGGGGAGAGAGGACCACGTGACCACCCTTGCCGACGGGCTCCGCTTGTTGCGGACTCTCAGCTGCGCCAAGCGGTCCCACAGTTGGCTACTGGCCGTGCTGATGGGGCTGAGCAGCCTGCTCCCAGCCGCGACAGCCGTCGTTCTGGCGGTACTGGTACGGCGCTTCGAGACGGGGGGTACGACGCTGCCGCCACTGACCGCGGCCCTGGCCCCGCTGGCGGCGTTTGTCGCCGTCCTCCTGCTCGGGCACGTCATGGACACCGTTCTGGAGCCACTGGGCTTCCTGGTCCAGGCCACCATCGACGGCGTACACAGGGCGTCGATCACCGAGCTGGTTTCGTCCACCCCGACGATCGACCAGTTGGAGACGCCGCAGGCGCGCACCCTGATCCGCGCGGCCAAGGCGGATCCGGACAACTGGACCGAACACACTCCGGGTGAGGGCGCCGTGGCCGTCCTCCGCATCCTCACGGGCTTCCTCGGCGTCGCCGGATCCTGTGTGGTCCTCGCGGGGTATGCCTGGTGGCTCGTCCCTGTGGTGCTCGTGCCCGCTTTGATCAATTGGGCGCTGCGGCAGAGGCAGGCGCTGCGGTATGTCCGGACGTGGCGCTCCGGCACGGTGGAGGGCGCGAAGGCGCAGATGTGGCAGGACTCGGCGATCTCCCCGTCCGAGGGCAAGGACATCCGTGTCTTCGGGCTGGGTCGTTGGTCGGTCGAGCAGATTCAGCGGCACAGCCTGGCCATGGAGAAACCCATCTGGGCGGCGATCGGGCGGATGCTGCGCGCCGAGTGGAGCCAGCTTCTGTTGGTCGGCGTCCCGCTGTGCGCCGTGTACGCCCTGGTGGCGCACAGCGCGGTGCGGGGGGAGACGACCATCGCGGTGGAGACGGCGGTACTCGTCACTGGATGGACGGTGTTCCAGGCGCTTGGCTGGAGCGAGGAACTCAGGAGCGCGGTAGCTTCCGCCGAGTGCCTGCGCGCCACGCGGGAGCTGCGCGAGCTGCTCGCCCCAAAGGGAGCGGCGGTGCCCAGCCCCGACGGCCGGGGGGTACGGGAACCCGAGGACCGCGAGCGTCCACCGCTCATCCGGTTCGAACAGGTCTCCTTCGCCTATCCGAAGACGGAACGCCAGGTTCTGGACCGTCTGGATCTGGAGATCCGGCCGGGCGAACTGCTGGCCGTCGTCGGACTCAACGGAGCGGGCAAGTCGACCCTGATCAAACTGCTCTGCGGTCTCTACCTGCCGACAGGCGGGGCCATCACCGCGGACGGGCGGAACATCGCCACGCTTGACCCGGACGCCTGGCGCCGCCGGATCGCAGTGGCCTTCCAGGACTTCGTGCGGTACCCCCTGTCCGTCCACGGCAACGTGGTCATCGGCAGGGCGGGCGGACTCGCGGAACGGGCGGACGCCGAGGCCGCCTCCCGGGAAGCGGGGCTGGAAACGGTGCTGGCTGGTCTGCCGTCCGGCTGGGAGACCCCGCTGACCCGCGCCGCGAAGGGGGGCGTCGACCTTTCGGGCGGGCAGTGGCAGCAAGTCGTCCTGGCCCGCGTCCTCTACGCGGTGCGCCGGGGAGCGAGGATTCTGGTTCTTGACGAACCCACCGCCCACCTCGACGTACGGTCGGAGTTCGACGTCTTCGCAAGGCTCGGCGAGCGCAGGTCGGGTGCGAGCGTCGTCCTGATCTCGCACCGGCTGTCCACCGTGCGACAGGCCGACAGGATCGTCCTGCTGGAGGACGGCCGGATCACGGAGACGGGCACGCACGACGAGCTCATGGCGGCCGACGGCCGGTATGCGGCCATGTTCACGATCCAGGCCGCGAGGTTCAGTCGCGGCTTCGAGGACCGGCTGGAGGAGGACCAGTACCGATGACCGAGCTGGCCAGTGAGCAACCGATTCGCCGTCGGCGGTACTTCGCCCTCTGGTACGAATTGCTACGGCTGTCCTGGCGCCGTGCGCCGTGGCTGACGTCCCTGCAGTTCGTCATTCCCGCCCTGATGGTGGCCTCCGTCGCGGGCAACGCCCTGGCCCTGCGCGGCGCGGTGGACGCGACGCTGCGCGGAGAGGTCTGGCCCGCTGTGGCCTACGCGGCCGGGGCGGGACTCGCCGGCACCATGTTGATGGTGCTGGGGGCACTCGACTCCAACACCGCCGGCATCCTCATCGGCAAGGTCGCGGTGCTCGATGTGAATCCCGGTATCTACAGCGACATCGCGACCCTCGAAGGTCTGGAACACCTGGAGCGCACGGACTACCTCGACCGGCTGACCGTAGTACGCAACTCCGCGTGGGAACTCGTGCTCAGCCTGTGGTCGGCGACCGGTGTCCTCTTCATCGTCATCGAACTGGTCGTCACCCTGTTCCTGCTGGGCACGATCAACCCCTGGCTGCTGTTGCTGCTCGTATGCGCGGCGCTGCCGCTCTGGTTCGACCAGAAGGGCAGCAACGCCATCATCCGGGCCGAAACCGCCACGGCCGAACCCTTCCGTCTCCAGCGCAGACTCTTCGACCTCGGTACGGACGGAGCCGCGGGCAAGGAGATCCGCGTGTCGGGGGCGGGAACCGAGCTGGCCCGCAGACAGGCCGCCGCGTGGGACACAGCCATGGCCGGCCGTTACCGGGCGCGACTTGTCGCGGCGGCCTGGAAGCTCGGCGGCTGGACCATCTTCACGCTCGGCTTCGGCGCCGGTCTGGCTCTGATCGTCGTTCAGGTGCTGCGTGGGCACGGCTCGGCCGGAGACATCGTGCTGGCGATCACCGTGGCGAGCAGCCTGCGCCAGTCGGTGTTCACGGGCGTGAACTACGCGGCGAACGTCGCCCGGGCAGGACGGCTCATCGAGCCCTACTTGTGGATGCGCGACTACACCGCCTCCGCACGGTCCGACGCGGCCGGAACCACATCCCCACCCCAGGTCCTGCGCGAGGGAATCACCTTCGAGAACGTCACCTACCGGTATCCCGGCTCTCGACGCCCCGCCCTGCACGACATCAGTGTCCATCTGCCGGCGGGCTCGGTGGTCGCGCTGGTCGGCGAGTACGGTTCGGGCAAGACGACACTGGTCAAGCTGCTCTGCAAGTTCTACAGGCCCAGCGGTGGCCGAGTTCTCGTCGACGGCGTGGACCTCGCCACCCTGGACACGGAGGGCTGGCGTGCGCGGTCAAGTGCGGCGTTCCAGGACTTCGGCCGGTTCCGTACGACCTTCGGGCAGAGCGTCGGCCTGGGTGACCTGCCGCACGCCCAGGATGCCCAAAGGGTCGGCCGGGCCGTGGCGGCAGCCGACGCCGAGCAGCTGGTCGGGGCGCTTCCCGACGGACTGGAGACACAGCTCAGCCGGGACTTCGGGGGCGTCGATCTGTCCGAGGGACAGTGGCAGAAGGTCGCCCTCGCCCGGGCGTCGATGCGCCCCGGTCCCCTGCTGTTGATGCTGGACGAACCCACGGCATCTCTCGACGCCCCGAGCGAGCAGCAGATCTTTGAGCGCTACATCGCCCGTGCCCGGGAGGTTGCCGAGCGGACAGGCGCCATCACGGTGATCGTCACCCACCGGTTCTCGACCGCCACCGGGGCGGACCTCATCCTCACCCTCGACAAGGGCCGACTGATCGAGGCGGGCACCCACGACGAACTGGTCAGCATCGTGGGAGGCCGATACGCCGATCTCTACGGCATCCAGGCCGACGCCTACTCCACATGACCGACCGGCACACCGATGGAGCAGGAACCAATGACTTCTGTCAGTTCTTTCACCCACGGGGACTGCGGGGACACCTCACTGGGAACCGCGGAAGTGACGCCGGCCCCTTCGAGGCCGGCGCCCACTGCCGACGCCTTGCTTTGAAGGTCAGTAGCTCCCGTCCAGGCCTTCCTCGCCTTCGTGGTCCAGCTCTCCCAACGGGCGCTCGTTGTTGGCGACCATGGCGGTGAGCAGGTTTCGGTAGTACCGCGGAAGGCGCTCGACGAGGTCGGGATCGACGATATCGACTGCGGCATCGAATTCACACCGGAACCCGTCCGCACTATCCACGACGTTCAGCGCCAAGGGATTTCCGGTGTGTGTGATCGGCGACGAGTCGGCTTCTGAGACCGTGAGTCCGTCCATGGGGGGTACCACAACCTGGCGGTAAAACGACATTGCCGTTGTGAACAACGTGCTTCGCAGGCCCGCCCCCGGCGGCGCGAATTCCGTGATCAGATCCGCGAAGGTGTAATCCTGGCGCTCGAGCCCGGTGACCAGTTGCATCAACACGTCACCCACGTAGTCCGCGACCAACGTGTCCGCAGGTCGGCGAAGCACCAACGGCAGCAGATTCGAGCAGTATCCGACAGTCCGGTCCAGTTCCTGCGGGCGCCGGGCGGACGCGACCGGGACCAGGATTTCATCCTGCCCCGTCAGCCGCTGCAGCAAGGCCCCCCATGCCGCAACCAAGTAGGCGAAGACCGTGACCCCCTCATTGCGGGCGGCATCGCGCATCTGCCCGCAGAACTCGGGGTCGAGGAGAATACGGTGACGTACCGCGCGGTAAGGGAACTGGCTCGGCTGTCCCGACAACGGCAATTCCGGCGCGGGAACATCCTTCAGGTGAGAATGCCAGAAGTCACGGTGCTTGGCGGCGGTGGGGCCGGCAGTGACTCGCTCGTGCCAGGCGAGATAGTCCCGGAACTGCACGGCCGGGGGGAGTTCGGGACTCGTGCCGCGGCACCTGGCGTTGTACATCGCGACGAGGTCATCGAGCAGGACGCTGTAGGACCAGCCGTCCACTGCCGCGTGATGCACCGTTACCAGCAGCAGGTGCCGTCGCGGGTTGACCTCCACCACTGCGGCGCGGAACACCCCCCCGTCAACCGGGTCGAGCGGTCGTTCGGCCCAGGTCCGCAGGAAGCGGCCGAGGTCGTCCTCGTCCTCACAGGTGTACTCGGTCAGGACGTCGCTCAGAGGCATCTCCCCCACGGGATGGACGACAAGCGTGTCCCCGTCCGAACCGAACGTGGTCCTCAGAGTCTCGTGGCGGGCGACCAGGTCCTGCACGGCGGCACGCAGTGCAACGCGGTTGAGTGAGCCGTCCAGCCAGAACCCGACAGACATCTCGAAGGCGGGCACGCCGCCCCGGTCGAGGGCCCGTAGCTGCCGCTGCGCGCGGGTGCTGCGAGGCGCTGCCGCACGGGGCAGCGGACCCGCTGGTTCAGTACGGCTACCGGCGAGCATGCCGTGGTCCCGCAATTCTTCGATCGACTCACGCACCGCGGTGCGGATATGGTCAAGATCGGCCTGTTCATGCGCGGTGGAGAGGAAAAAGTTGCGCAACTCCCAGACGAACACGCCACGGTCGAGCAGATTGAAATAGAACGGATCCATGTTCGCCTGGTGTTCGAACTTGAAGATCGAGGAGAACCTGTGGGCTTCGATCGGCACTTCGAGCTCGCGGAAGTCGGCGTTCAGCTGGTCCGTGAACATCGCGGTCTTGCGGTCGAGGTTCCGTTGCAGATCAGGTCCCTCCGCACGGAGGTGGTCGAGGACCGCCTTGGCAGTCGCCATGGTGAGTGGATGCTGGTTGAACGTGCCGCCGAAGAAGGTGGATTCCACCCTCGGGCCGGTATCGTCACCGAAGTTCCAGACACCGCCGTCGATTGAGTCCATGACGCCGCCGCGTCCGGCAATCACGCCGATCGGCATGCCGCCTCCTACAATCTTGCCGTAGGTGGCCAGGTCGGCCTCGATGCCGTACAGCCCCTGAACGCCTGCCGGATGACAACGGAAACCTGTCACCATCTCGTCGAAGATGAGTTTCGTGCCGTGGGCCCTTGTGATCTCCCGGACCGCGCGCAGGAAATCAGGCTTCTGCACACCGGGAGTGCGCAGGGTCACCGGCTCGGTCAGAACTGCTGCGAGGTCCGCACCGTGCTTGTTGATGAAGTCGAGCGCCTCGTCCGTGCCGAACTCGAGTACGTACACGTTTTCCACCGCATGCGGGGAGATGCCGGGTGCGAGCGGCCGGGTGCCGAATACGCCGTTCTCATGGGCCGGCACAGCGAGCACACTGTCGAAGTGACCGTGGTATGCGGTGGAAAAGACCACGATCTTGTCGCGGCCGGTTGCTGCCCGGGCAAGCCGAACCGCAGTCATGACGGCTTCTGTGCCGCTGTTGAGGAAGGCAACGCGCTCCATTCCGGTGAGCTCGAGTACTCCGGCGGCAACTTCCTCGACCAGTTGAGTGCGCGGCCCGAGGCTGAAACCGACGTCCAGCCGCTCGCGAATAGCCGACATGACGGCCGGCGGATTATGACCGAGGAGGTGGACACCGTATCCCAGGGTGAGGTCGACGTACTCGTTTCCATCGATGTCCCACAGTCGTGAGCCCTGCCCGCGTTCGGCGACGATCGGGTACAGCATCTCTTTGATCGAGGGGCGAAAGCCGACAGTGGAACGGCTGTCCGCGACCATCGTCCGGAACCGTTGGGCAAATTCCTTCGAGCCCTTGGTGCGGGCACTGAGGCGGTCACCGAGTCTCTTCAGATAGCGGGCGCGCTCTGCCGTCTCCACGGGGCTGATCGCGCTGCTCCGGGCGCCGGGCGCGAGTGGCACCACCATTTTCGCCGAAACCGGCCGCGCCGGGGAGGGCACCACCGGCGGCGAAACACCGGCTCCGGACACGGACCCAATGGCCGGGTCAGCCGCGGCGACCGGCTCGCTGCCCGCCAGCAGCTGAAGCTGACGCTGCATGACCATGAGCTGTTCCTTGATCAGGCCGTGCACGGCCGTCGAGGCGCCTGGCGACAAGGCACTGTCCACCGACGACTCAGTTGATGGCCCTGCTGTGACCGTCGGCCGGCTGTCGATCGGCTCCGGCAGGACCGGGGCCGGCGCCGGGCTCGCTACGGCATCGGTGGTGGAGGCAGTGGTGGAGGGCGTTACGGCCTCTCCTCGCGGCAGCTTCTCCGTCGATGCGTGTGCGAGAAAATATGCAGCTAGATCAGGGAGGGTCTGGACGTCAGTGAAGAGTTGCCGTAGCGGCACTTTGCAGCCATAGCGGTCCTCCAAACGCTGCACCATGCCGAGCAGCGACATCGAGTCCCCGAGGTCCGCGAACACGAAGTCGGGGTACAGCTGTTCGGGCTGAACGTCGAAGTAGTCACCGACGATTGCGGCAATTTCCTGGAGCAGGGGTTCCACGGCGCTCTCCTCGTCCCTCGGGCTGCTGTGGACGGTCATGTGTTCTTGGCCCTTTCGTGATCGCCAGTGCGGTGCTGGCGGTGACATTCGGCGTGTACGAGGTGAAGAGTGCTTCCTGGTCCGTATCGCCGCGATGAAAAGGGCGCCCCGCCAAGACGAGAGAGGGGGCCGGCCCCGCAGGCCCCGGCCTCCCGTAACCCGGCGCCACTGACACGACAGGCGAGGCGCATGCCGACCTGGCCACCCCCACCGGGGTGAATGAAAAGGGCATCATGAGAAGGCACTTCGCAAGCCACCACCGTCAACGATCGAGACGGGGCCCAGGCTTGCCGCCAGGTGATCGATGGTCGGGTTCGCGAGGAGTTCGGCAGCCGACAGCGGCACACCAAGCTCTTCCTCGATTCGCCGGGCGAGCCTGACCACGAGCAGCTCGTCGCCACCCACGTCGAAAACGCTCACGTCGTAACGGTTGATCTCCGTCTGCAGCACTTCGGACCACAGTTTCGCCAGAGCCGCCTTCAGCCCATCCCCGCAGAGCTGCTGCCTGGGGGAGGCGAGGGCGGGGCGCACTGGGTCCGGGAGAGCCCACTGCCCCTGGATGCGGCGTTCCGGGTTGGTGAGGGACACCGAGAGCAGGGACGGCATATCGGAGCGCAGTACGAGGTCAAGGACATCAGCGCGCTGCCCTGGTGGCAGGGACTCGTCCCAGGTGACGGTGATCAGTCCGTCCACGCCCGACGCCTGTGCGTGAAGGAAGCCGTCGGCCGCCGAACGGCACAGGTCGCCTGCGCCCGGCACCGAGGTGAGTGAGGACATCATGACGCCGAAATCGACGGGGGTGCCGCCGAAGATCTCGGCCAGCACCAGCGCTCCGCGGACCCTGGGAGCCAGGGCCTGCCGCCAGGCGGCCCGGTCAGTGCGGCCGACCCGGCAAGGGGCCTGGTCGTGTGGTGCGTCGGCGCAGTGGAACCATCCGTCGATCCGGCCGAACCGCTGACGGGCGGTGTCGACCAGCCCCTGCATCGCTCCCGCGTCGGTGACGTCGGCGGATTCCGCCATGACGGTGCCGCCGAGACGTTCGACGTTGCGTATGGCCTCGATCTTTCGGCTGACCGGGTGGGCTGGTCCGTACTCGGTGATCCATCGGTCGAACTCGTCGGGTCGCGGAAGCGGGGAGTCGGTGGTGAGTACCAGCTTGGCCCCGGCGACGCGGGCCAGGTGGCCGGCGAGGGCCAGCCCCATCTGTCCAAGACCGCCGGTGACGAGGTACACGCCACCGGGCCGCAGCCGACTGGCGGGGATCGACGGGCCGGGAGCAGCCGCTGCAGGTACGAACCGTTGCGTCCAACGGCGCCCGTTCCGAAACGCGATCGGCGCCCTGGCCGGGGCGACGATCTCCGCGAGGAGGGCTTCCGGTACGAGGGCGCTCCCGCCGATGTCGATGCTTCGACAACGGAGCTCGGCGAATTGCTGGGAGATGACGTTCAGTGCGGCACCGGTCATCGCGGCGGCAGGGGAAAGGACTTCACCGCCTGTGATGTCGTGCACGTCACGGGCTACCACCCCGAGGTGCGCGCCTTTGCAGCCCGGACTGCGGCCGAGTTGCCCGGCGACGTCGAGAACGGAGAACAGCCCGAGACCGCAGGCGTGATCCAGGCGGTCGGTTGCAAGGTGCCCTGGAACGATGTCAAGAGACCAGAGGTGTACGACCCGCTCAGGAGTCAGCCCGTCCGTGGCCAGCGCTTCGAACAACTTCTCGTAGTCGCCGGAATCCATGGGATCGACGATGAAGGAAGTGGCGTCGGCTCGGCTGAAAGCACCGCCCTGACGTACCACCACCACCTCGGCGCCCTGTTCGCGCAAAGAGTTGGCCAGCGAGTCGCCGACCCCGCCGGAGTCCGCGAACAACAGCCATGGGCCGATGGGCAAGGCGCTCTGCGTGTACCCGCCCGCCCCTGGGTCGAGGCGCTGCCATGACGGTGTATACAGCCACTCGGAGGGGTTCTGCCCACGGCCCCGCTCTTCCTGGACGGAGGCAGACGGCGGTTCGAGACGGAGGAAGGTGCGCTCCAGCGGGTGCACCGGCAGGGGGACGCGGTACTGATGCCCTCCGTACCAGGAAGACCAGTCCACCGGCACGCCTTCGGTCCACAGCCGTCCCGCCGCGGTCAGCAGCCGATCCAAGGGTGCCAGGACTTGTTCATTGTCGAGGCCGGAGCCTGCCGGGAGCGCTGAGGGGTTTCCTATGGCCAACACGGCCGCACCCTCTGCTGCCCGGCCGGTGAACGCCTCGGCCAGCCGGTCGCCCTCCCATATGTCTCGGGTCCAGTGCAGCGGGTCGAGCACCCGCGACTGCGGCAGTTCGCCGCCCACGACGGCCGACAGGATGGGAATGTCTGGAACTCTCGGGCGTACCTCGGGGACGTGCGCGGCCGTTCCTGCTCGCCAGGACAGCAGTGCCAGCGCGTCAGACAGTTCGAAGACCCCGGCGAAGCAAGCTGCGAGGAGTTCACCCACCCCGGCTCCCCCGACCGCCGCCGGCCGAACGCCGGACTCCGTCCACAGCGTGGCGAGCACCCGGCTGGCGGTCAGCAGCGCCGCCGACGGGTCGTCTGCGCTCGGGACGGCACACCACCCGGTAAACCGTTCCGCTATGTCGGCGACAGCGGACAATCGTGCGGACAGCACACTGAATTCCTCGGCCGGGACGTCGCCGAACAGGAACGACACGGTCGGGGTGGCCTGTGCCACCCGTCCGCCGGTGCTCTTGCCCTCGGTGAGCGCACGCAATCCGGCCACGGCGCCCGCGTGGTCTGCCGCGGTGACGGCGTGGCGATGCGACGAGCCGCGTCGGCCGTGGCGCAGCGTGAAAGCCGCGTCCCCGAGGTCGGGCGCGTCCGGCTCCTCCAGTGCATCGGCCAACTGACGGGCCAGCTCGCGCAGCGCCGCGTCGCTGTGGGCACTCACAGCGAGTGTCTGCGGGCCGCCGGCCCTCGCCGGCCGGCCGGAGGGGGGAGGAGCCTCCTCGAGGACAACATGAGCGTTCGTGCCACCGATGCCGAACGAACTCACTCCGGCCCGACGGGGGGTTTCACCCTCGGGCCAGGCCATCGGCAGGGTGTTGATGTAGAAGGGGCTGCCCACCAGGTCGATCTGGGAGTTGGGCCGGGTGAATCCTGGGTGCCCCGGGATTTCCCGGTGCCGCAGCGCCAGCACCGCCTTGATGAAGCCGGCAATTCCCGCCGCGGCGGCGACGTGCCCGATATTCGCCTTTACCGAGCCCAAGGCGCACTGGCCCGGCCGGGCACCTCCTTCGGCGAAGGCCTCGCTCAACGCGGCGAACTCGATGGGGTCGCCCAGAGCGGTGGCGGTGCCGTGGGCTTCGATGTAGGTGATGGTGCCGGCGTCCACCTCGGCCACCGCCTGCGCTTCGGCGATCACGGCCCGTTGCCCGCCGATGCTCGGGGCGGTGTATCCGATCTTGTCGGAGCCGTCGTTGTTGATCGCCGAGCCCTTCACCACCGCGAGGATCTGATCGCCGTCCTCGATTGCCTCGGCCAGCCGCTTCAAAGCGACGAGACCAACCCCGTCACCGAATGTCGTCCCTGCTCCGTCGGCATCGAACGGTCGGCACCGCCCGTCCGGGGAGAGGATCATTCCTTCGCTGAAGACGTAGCCCGGATAGTCGTTGGCGATTACCGACACTCCACCTGCCAGGGCGATGTCACATTCACCGGTGAGAAGGCTCTGTATGGCCATATGCACCGCGACCAGTGACGTCGAACAGGCGGTCTGCACATTGACGCTCGGCCCGTTGAGGCCCAGTTTGTACGAGATCCTGGTGGTCAGGTAGTCCTTGTCGTTGGCGATCATGAGCTCGGTTCCGTCGTAGCCCAGCGGGTCACAGGAACGAGCCACGACATTTGTCAGATACGTGTTCATCGACGCACCTGCGAACACACCGATGTCCTGAGCGTCCGTTCCCCCGGAGTAGCCGATGGTCTCGAGCAGCTCCCATGCGACCTCGAGCAGGATGCGTTGCTGCGGATCGAGCAGCTTCGCCTCGCGCTTGGTGAAGCCGAAGAACTCGTGGTCGAAGTCGAACGCGTCCGGCAGGGATGCGGCTCGCTTGACATAGCCGGGATCGCGCAACACCTGCTCCGGCACCCCGGCGGCCGCGAGTTCGGCGTCGGTGAACGTGGTCAGCATGTCGTCTCCGGCACGCAGCCGGTTCCAGAACTGAGCGACACTCCCGGCGCCGGGGAACCGGCCGCACATGCCGATCACGGCCACATCATTCGGCCGAGCCGTCGGATTGACCATGCTCCCGTCAGTCATCGTTGCCCCTGTCGGTATCCAGCTGACGACGTGTCCGCGCGCGCAGGCGTGCGCTGCGGGCCGTTCCGCCCGCCAGCTGTGCCCGCCTGGTTGACGCCCGGCCTCGGTCAGGCGCCGGACCGACCCCAGTGGCGGTCTGGCCGAGGTGTCGGGCCAGACCGGCCACAGTCGGGTAGCGGAACAATTCGTTGATCTTCAGCGGAGTGCCCGTGTTTTCGTCGGCGAGCATCTCGTGCACTTGCACCAGCAGCATGGAGTTGCCACCAAGGTCGAAGAAGTTGTCATCCCGCCCGATCCCCTCGCGCCCGAGCACCTGCCGCCAGATGGCCGTGATCCGCTGCTCGATACCCCGCAGCGCAGTGCCGCTCCGAGGGGGCGCGCCGACGGACTCACGGACCGCGGCCCTGCGCCGATCGGTGCCGGGGGTGACTTCGGACGCCATCGGCAGTTCCGCCACACTGCGGCCAGGGTCAGCGAGCGCGGCTTGCAGCAGTGCCAGATAGTTCTCGGCCACCTGACGAGCCGCCTGAGCCGAGAAGACAGACTTGCGGTACTTGAGCAGCCCGACGAGCCGGTCGCCGTCGTGCACGACCTCGAGTACGAGCTCGAGCTGGTCGTCTTGCTGGTCCAGCCGGAACGGCACCGCGGTCAGCCCCGCCCAGCCGACCGGGGCCGCGCCATCGTCAGCCACGTAGAGACCGGCCAGCGCCGGGTACCGGCTGGGTTTCTGGTAGCTGAACATCGCCTGGAAGATCGGGTTACGGTCGTCCACCCGGCGCGGCGCCAGCTCGCCGACGAGCAACTCGAACGGGTAGTCCTGGTACTCGAGCGCGTCGATGACGTTGCGGCGGGTACGGTCCAGCTGCTCCCGGAACGCCACCGCGTCGCTCAGATCGGCACGCAGCACGACGGGGTTGACGAAGTTGCCGACGCACTCGGCCATCGCCGGACTGGTCCGGCCGGCGAAGGGAGACCCCACCAGGACGTCGTGCCGTCCGGTGTAGCGGCCGACGAGGACCTGAAAGACGGTCAGCAAGATGCCGTAAGGCGTGGCCCCTTCCTCCTTGGCCAGCGCGAACACACCGTCGGCGAGCTCTGGGGCGATGGGGAACACGATCGACCCGCCCCCCTCGGTATCCCGGCCGAGTTCGCAGGGGGGCCATTCGGCCGGCTCGAGCCGGCCGGCGAGCTGAGCATGCCAATAGGCACGAGCTCTGCTGCCCTTCTCCCCTTGGATCAGCTCCTGCTGATAGGCGACGAAATCGCTGTAGGGGACATTGCCTCCGGGCAGCCGGGACGGACTCCGTTCCGCCTCCGCCAGGTAGAGCTGCTCGAGTTCCGCCACCATGACACCGAGTGACCAGAAGTCGCACACCGCATGGTGCACAGCCAGCAGCACCACGGCCTCTCCTGGCGCCACCGAATACGTCCGCACCCGGACCAGTGGTCCGGTCGACAGTTCGAACGGAGCGAGATAGGCGCGGCGTATCGCGTCCTCGATCTGCTGCTGGTTCCACTGGCGGGCGTCCAGTTCGGCGACATCGGGTTCGAGCCACCCGTGCACTGTCTGGCCGTCGGTGCCCCTGAAGGTGGTGCGCAGGGCCGCGTGCCGCCCGACCAGCGACGCAACCGCGCTGCCGAACGTGGCGGAGTCGAATCCGCCGGTGAACCGGGCGGTGAACCCGACGTTGTAGGACGCGCTGTCCGGATTCATCCGATGCAGCAACACAAGCGGGCGCTGGGCGTACGAGAGAGGGTATTCGGTCCGTGCCTGACTGGCGCGCGACCGGAGTGTTGCCTCCAGCCTCTTCCGTAGGTCCCATTTCTGAATGTCGTCGGTCATGAGGGTCCGTCCTGATCGGCCAGCCAGGGCAGCAGTGCCTGGATCTGGTCCTCAGTCAGCGAGTCGAGGTTGGCCAGGAGGTGTTCCGCCTCCTCTGGTGAAAAGGGCTCCACGGCGGTCGGCGCCGCCGGGGACACGACAGCTTGGACCGGGGCGTCGAGCATCAGGCGTTCCGCCAGTTCATCGACAAGCAGGCGCAGGGCCTTGCCCTGGAGGAGACCAGTGAGCGGAAGGTCGACGTCCAGGTCGCGGAAGATCTGGCCGCGTACTTCGACAGCCACCAGGGAATCGAGCCCGGCTTCGTGGAGCAGGAGGTCCTCGTCGATGGCGGCCTCGGACATGCCAAGTCGCGTGGCCAGCATGGAGCGTAGGTATGCGAGCACCAGCTCTCGGCAACGTTCCGGCGTGGCGCCGGGCCAGTCCCGCCGCAGCCGTCTGCCCGCCTCTGCCCCGTCCCCGGCAGGCATTCCCTCGCCCATGACAACTGCTCGCCCGGTGGGAAACCGGTTCAGGTAGCGCGACCAGTCCACGGAGAAGACACCGTACTGACCACCGGGGCCGGCCAGGAGCCGGTCGAGTGCGGCGAATGCCGGATCGGCTTCCAGCGGAGTGAACCCGCCTTCCACGAGCCGGGTCTGCAGGCGTTCACTCAGTTGCGCCGCCATACCCGCCTCCCACGGCCCCCAGCCGACGCTGAGGGCAGGGAGTCCCAACCCGCGCCGGTAGTGGGCAAGTCCGTCGAGGAAAGCGTTGGCAGCCGCGTAATGGGCCTGCCCAGGCGCACCGAGCAGAGCAGCCGTGGAGGAGAAGAGGATGAAGTGCTCAAGGTCGAGATCCTCAGTGGCTCGGTGCAAGTGCCAACCACCGGCAACCTTCGGGTCCAGTACCGACCGGAAGCGGTCCCAGCTCAGCTGCGACAGCACCGCGTCATCGAGCACACCGGCCGCGTGGACGACCCCCTTGAGGCCGCCCAGTTCCCGGTGCACACGCTCGACGAGTTGGTTGACCGCGGCCTCGTCCGTGACATCCAGGCCTGCCAGGGTGACCTTCGCCCCTGACTGCTCCAGCTCGCGGATCTGCTCCTCGATCTTTGCCTCATGTGCACGCCGCGATGCGAGCACGATGTGACGTACTCCGCGCCTGGCCAGCCACGCCGCGGTACGCAGACCGAGCGCTCCGGTCCCCCCTGTGATCAGGTAGCACCCTTGGGTGCCGAGCCGGCCAGGGCGTGTCGGCAGCGCCGACGCGCGGTGCAGCGTGGGCCGGTAAAGCTGTCCGTTGCGGATCGCGGCTTCAACGCCGGGCCATTCGGGCGGGACACGAGGCGCGCCGGTGAGATCGCGTGGGTCCGCGTCGAGCAACCGCAGGTTCAGCTGAGGTGCTTCCATCGCAGTGCTCCGGCCAAGGCCCCACAGCATCGCCCCGTAAGGGTCGCTGACCTCCTCGGGCTCGTGCACGGCCACCGCTCCGCGGGTCAGCAGTACTACGGAATCAGGCGTCCAGTCCGCGCGCTCGGTGGCCTGCACGAGCGCGGGCAGGCTGCCACAGGCGGTGCGTGTGTTCTGTGCGTCCAGGCCGAGGCAATGCAGTACGCTCGCCGGCCCGGTGTCGCCGAACAGTTGCGTCAGGTGTTCCGCGTCGGCGGGATCCACCACGTATCGGTGATCGCCGAGACGGGTGAAGGCTGTTCCCACCTCGGCGATCACACACCGGCTGCCGCTTGCCTCCAGGGCTGAGACCGCGGGACGCCAGTGCCCCTGACGGTCGGCGAGCACGATCCACGTTCCGGTGGTGGGCGACGTGTCAACGGCCGCCTCGGCCAACTCCCATTCGTCCGCGTAGATCTCGGCCTCGGGCGAACGGAAGGAGACCGTTCTCAGCTGGAGGCCGAACAGCTCGAGCAGCGGGTTGCCCTCGTGGTCGGTCAGGGAGACATCGGCAAGTGCTCCCGAGGCATCGGCCTCGCGGTGCCGGATGCGCGCGACTCCTGATTCCACGGCGTTGCGGGAGGGGTGGAACACGGCCCGCTCGATCCGGAACGGCAGCAGCACGCCGTCCTCGGGGGCAGCACGGACGATCCGTGCCGCAATGGCCAGCTGAACGCAGGAGTCCAGCAGTGCCATGGTGCGCTCCCGAGGCGAGTCTGCCGCGAAGCTGAGGTCACCGGAGCTGTCCTCACCGTCCAGCCGCAGCTCTTCGATCCACCGGAACGCCGGGCCGAACCGGAAGCCCGCCACCTCGAACAGCGGGTAGAGATCAGCCGCGGAAACCGGTCGGCCTGCGAGGTAGGAAGCCGGGTCCATCGGCTGTGCGAGGGCGTCGGTCCGCTGGATCCGTCCCTCCGCGTGCACCTGCCAGGACTCGTCGGCCAGCGGATCGTCCGCGTGCGCCAGACTGAGCGATTGTGCGACAAACCTGTGGTCCCCGGCCGGGGTGAGCACAAGCTGGAGCCGGTGTGGCGCCTCGTCGACCTCCAGCGCTCGCGGGAAGACCAGATCCTCGACGATCGCAGCGGAGTCGGCGGCCACAGCCTCCACCAGGCAGGCGGTGTGGTAGGCCCCGGGCACGACGAGGCGGCCGGAAATCTCGTGATCGGCGAGCGCACGCGGAGCCCTCGCGGCCACTGTGGTCTCATAACGCCGCTGTGTGGACTGCGGCAACGCGAGTCGGCTCAGCTCGGGCAGGTCTCCGGCCGGTTGCGCGGGCAGCTCTGCGCCGGAAGGCGCCGGTGCTATCCAGTGCCGGGCCCGCGTGAAGGGATAGAGAGGAGCGGAAGCCTTGCCCGCTTGCAAGGGCGCGTAGTACTCCTCCCAGTCGACTGGTATTCCTGCCCTGTCCAGACGCGCCAGGTGGGCGAGCACCGTGACGGGATCCGGGGTCCTGCGCTCAAGCCCGGGCAACCAGACAACATCGCCGTCGGACTGAGTACGGCCAGCGGTGGTAAGCGTCCGGCCCGGTCCCATTTCGAGGAAGACCGTGCATCCCCCGCTGAGAAGTTCGCGGATGCCGGGCGTGAACTTGACCGGTGAAGTGAGCT
The DNA here is from genome assembly GCF_042958445.1 of Streptomyces sp. NPDC007991. Taxonomy (NCBI): domain Bacteria; kingdom Bacillati; phylum Actinomycetota; class Actinomycetes; order Kitasatosporales; family Streptomycetaceae; genus Streptomyces; species Streptomyces sp. NPDC007991. The sequence goes on along the minus strand of NZ_JBIBJD010000001.1, from coordinate 823,368 downwards.
GCCGTCCCCAGTACTCCGCACCGATCTCCGCACGGCCCGCCCACGTGCCGGTGAGGTTCAGTGCCATCGGCACGACAGGCTGCCGGTGGGTGATCCGGCCTGCGGCCTGGACGAGTGCGGGGACAGCCGGAGCGACCAACGGTGAGTGGAAGGCATGCGTCGTCTCCAGAGGGACGGTGACCCAGCCCCGCTGTCGGAACTCGGCTTCCAACTCGCCTGTCTCGGTGTCTGATCCAGAGACCGTGAACCGTTCCGGCGCGTTGTACGCGGCGACTGCCGCCGACCCGCCCTTGGCCTTGACCAGCCGTTCCAGCTCGGCCCCGTCGGTGCAGCCGACGGCGACCATCCGGCCGCTGCCAGGAACAGCCGCGAAGGCACGGCCGCGCGCGCAGACCAGCTCCAGTCCCTCTTCAACGCTGAACACGCCGGCCACGCAGGCGGCCGCGTACTCGCCGAGGCTGTGACCGACCACCGCGTCCGGCCGCACCCCGCACGAGGCCCAGAATTCTGCCAACGTGACCTGCAGGAGGAAAACCGCCGGCTGAAGCAGTTCCGCCCGCTGCTGCGCCGCGGGGTCGGCGAACACGTCGAGAGGGCCGACTCCGGTGAGGCGGCGGAAGGTTTCCGCGTGCCGGTCCAGTGCGGCGCGGAACAGCGGATGCTCACGGTGGAGTTCGACGGCCATACCGGCGTACTCGGAGCTTTGACCGGGGAAGAGGAACCCGACCCTCGGCTTGGCCCGCGCGGACTCCCCCTCGTCCGCTGCCCCGGTCCCCTGCCTCAGCCATGTTTCGACGCGCTCGGCTGCCGCATTCCCGGTGTCGGCGATCACGCTGAGCCGGTGTCGCAGCGCGCGGCGACCTACCTGACTGGTAAAGGCCAGGTCTCTCAGGGCAGCGTCCGGCTCGCGCAGGCGCTTCGCCCACCGGCCCGCCAGTTCCCGCAACGCGTCCGCGCTCTTGGCACTGATCGTGACGAGTTCGTACCCCGGACGCCGATCCGCCCGCGTGAGTTCCGGTGCCTGTTCCAGCACGGCGAAGGCATTGGTGCCGCCGATGCCGAGGGAATTGACCGCGACCCGGCGGGGAGATCCGGGCAAGGGCAGCGGCGACGTAGTGACGAACAAGCCCGTGTCGTCCAGCTTCAGCCGAGGATGCGGTGCCGTGAAATACGGGCTGGGCGGGATCTGTCCCCGATGCAGGGACAGAGCGGCCTTGATCAGGCCCGCTATGCCCGACGCCGCCTCCATATGCCCGATCAACGCCTTCACCGACCCGATGGCGCAGGGACCGGCTTGTCCGAAGACTTGCTTGAGCGCGCCGATCTCGGTGGGGTCACCGAGCGGTACCCCGGTTCCGTGCGCCTCGATGTAGCCGATCGTGGCGGGATCGACTCCGGATACCTGGAGCGCCTGACGCATCGCGGCCAACTGGCCGGACAGGCTCGCGGCGCCGTAACTCGACTTGCCGCCACCGTCGTTGTTGACAGCGGTTCCGAGGATGGTGGCGTAGACGGTGTCACCGTCTCGCAACGCGTCGGCCAGGGGTTTGAGGACGACGGCGCCCACGCCACTGCCGAAGATCGTTCCCTGCGAACTGACATCGAAGGGGCGGCAACGCCCGTCCGGCGAGAGGATGCCGCCCCGGCGGTGCCAGTACCCAGCGGCCTGGGGGAGCCTGATGTTCACGCCGCCGGCCAGGGCGGCGTCACACTCGCCGCGCAACAGGCTCTGGACGGCGAAGTGCACCGCGACCAGCGAAGTGGAGCAAGCCGTCTGCACCGTCAGACTGGGCCCGGTCAGATTGAGCTTGTACGACACCCGGGTGGCGAGAAAATCCTTGTCGGTCCCGAGCTGCTCCAGGGAGGCTGTGGGATCTTCCAGTGGCCCGGCGCTGTTCAATACCTCGGGAAGGTAACTGGTGAGAACACCGCCGCTGCCGGCAAAGACACCGACCGAAGTCCCGGTCTCGGCCGATGTGCGCAGACCCGCGTTCTCCAGAGCATGCCAGCAGGTCTCCAGGAAGATCCGCTGCTGAGGATCCATGACGGCGGCCTCGCGGCCGGAGATGTCGAAGAAGGCCGCGTCGAACAGGTCGACGTCGTCCATCGAGGCGGTCGCCTTCACGTAATCAGGGTTCTTCAGCCACTCCGGGTTCGCACCACCACGGAGCAACTCCTCGTGACCGAGGTCGCGTATCGTCTCGCGCCCGGCCAGGATTGCGTCCCAGAACTGGTCCACGTCCGTGGCTCCGGGGAAACGGGCGGCCATGCCCACGATAGCGACCGGTTGCCCGTCCGGTCCGTGCTGTGTCATGACGGCTCGCCGGCACCGAGGCGAGGCAGGACGACCGGGTCGTACGCCTGCAGCAGGTCACCGACCGTGCGCACACTGGTGATGGGCAACGTGTCGGAGAACGGGTCGGTGTCCAGCTCCATCTCCAGTACGGCGACGAGCCGCGCGAGGTGCAGCGATTCAAGACCGAGCTGATCGACGAGGAGCTGGTCCTCGTCCAGGTGCTCGACCGGGCCGGCCACCTCGTTCACGATCTCGAGCAGTGCGGCCTTGACCGTGTCCCGCTTGTTCATGGAAATCACACTCCGTTCATATGCACCACCCGGCCCCCGTAGCAGGGGTTCAGCAGGTGTAACCACCGTCGACGGTGATGGTCTGGCCGGTGATGAAACTCGCCCCGGGCGAGGTGAGAAACCTGATGACGCCGAGCACGTCCTCTACCGACCCGAGCCGGCCCAACGGCGTCCGGCGCACGATGCGGCGGCGTTGGGCCTGGCTGATGCCCGCAGTCATATCGCTGTCGAAATATCCGGGGGCGACACTGATCACCCGGACCCCGGCAGGGCCGACTTCACGGGCAAGACCCCGAGTGAGCCCGTCGAGTGCCGCTTTCGCCGCTCCGTACACGGTGACGCCGGTCTGTCCGCGCGACGCGTTGATGGAGGACAGATTGATCACCACGCCGGTCCGGCGGGCAAGCATCGGCTTGAGGCAGGCCCGAGTGAGCAGAACCGGCAGTGTCACGTTGGTCTGCAGTGCCGTGTCGATGGCCGTCGGGGCGGTCAGGGTCAGCAGGCCCTCGAGCCCGATCGCCGCGTTGTTCACCAGCACGTCGATGCGCCGGTGGCGGCGCACGGCTGCACGGACGAACTCTTCGACCGCCTCGGCGTTCGTTCCGTCGACGGAGGACCAGAACAGCGTGTCCGAAGCGGTCGACTCGGCAAGCGCGGTGAGCTCGGCGGACTCGGTCCGGCTGAAGGTCTCCACGCGGTAACCGCGCTCCAGGAAGTCGGTCACCAGAGCCAGTCCCAAACCTCGGCTGCCTCCGCTGATGACCGCCACCGGCCGCTGATCCACGGTGCGGTTCATACGGCACCTCCCATGCGCTTGAATCGCTCGCCGTGCAACGAAGCGTCCGAAACGGTGATGACGGCCGGAACTTTGTGGGGCGGTAGGTGTTCGGTACAGAACTTGCGCAGCCGACTGTTCAGTGCCCTCTTCTCCTCCGGCTCGATCAGCTCGACTGTGGCCGTGACGATCTGCCCGGTGACGGCGTTCGACCGTCCCGTCACGATGACGTCGGAGACATTGCCGGCCCGCAGCAGCACGTTCTCGACCTCGGCCGGAGACACCTTCTCTCCACCTACATTGATCAGCGTCGACAGCCGCCCGAGTACGCGGAGAGACCCGTCCTCGGCCACTTCGACCGCGTCTCCGGTATTGAGCCACCCTTCCTCGTCGAACGGGCTGGGCGCGTTGAGATACCCGAGCATGGCGCTCGGTGAGTTGATCCAGAGCACCCCGTCACGCACCTTCGTCCTGAATCCCCGCCCCCCGACGTCCATCTGCAACGAGTTCGACGAGATCGATCGCGTGGGCAGGATGCCGGTCTCGGTGAGACCGTAGGTCTGCTTGAACTGCACATGAGGGAACACTCTGGCCGCATGCGCGAGGGTGATCTCGCGCATGGGCTCCGTGCCGTAGGTGATCAGCTCGAGCGAGGACAGGTCGTAATTCCGATAAGCGCCGGAAAGCAGCAACATGTTGAGGAAGGTCGGCGTGGTCGGTAGAACCTGGACGCCATGACGGTGAATGGCCTCACACGCATGCTGAGGGGTACGCTGCGGCACGGTGACCACCGTGCCGCCGCCGACGAGCGAGCGGAACAACGTATTGACCCCACCGATGTGGTCGAGCGCCATGAACTGCAGCGTTCGCCGAGGGCGCGACGATGCGAGGAAGCCGTCGAGCAGCCGCGGAAGCGAGAGCAGGACAGCCTTGCTCTCGCCTGTCGAGCCTGAGGAGAACAGCAGCAGTCCGGCCTCTCCGCTTCTGGCGAGCTCGGCCAGAAGGCGTGGCCTTGGCGCGTCCGGATTCACTACGGTCCGAACAGTCCACTCATCAGGACCGCTGAACTCAACGACACGGGTCGCATGCGCAGCCGCGATCCGGCGTTCCCGCTGCTCCCTCGGCGGATCGGCGGGGGCGAGGGGAACCACGACAGCGCGTCGGACGGCGAGCGCCACGAAGAGCGCGACCATGTCCGGAGAGGCGTTCCCGACGATTGCCACACTCTCGCCTGCCGCTACTCCGAGCCGGGTCAGCTCGGCCAGCCAGCCTGTGGTCCGATCCGCGAGTTCGGCGTACGTGACCCTACCGCCGTGCCCGACCATGGCCTCAGCGTCAGATCGACCCTGAAGCTGCGACAACAGCCAATCCATCGCGCCTCCCCCATTGTAAATCGGAAACCTTATCTAAGCGCGTAATGGCTGCGGAGGCTACATGAAGCTGCGACTGACTCGATCACTGCAGATCAGGGCAAATCGAAATGCACACCTGCTTGACATCGGGTGGGAAACTCAACCGCTGCCGGTACTTGACGTCGGCACGCGGGGAAGCGGCATGCCGAGCCTGTCCCGCCGGCGAGACAAGCGATGAAGCTTTCCTGAGGTCATTCATCCTGCCATTGACAGGGTGCGTCAAGCCAACCCGCCGCCTGGCCGTTATAGCCCGATGGCTTGCTTCGCCTGACCCGCCGCGAAACAATCAGACTTACACGGACGGTGACTCGTCAGGCCTGGCACGCGATAAAAGACACTTCCCAGGAGAGTGTAGTGACTGACAAGGATAAGCGGCGGAACTTCCTCGATTACCTGGAAGTCCAGGAAGCATTCGACGCCAAGGTCGCCGAGATCGACCGGATCGACAAATTCGACACTTCTTTCGGGGTCGACACAAGCGCTCCCTTCGAAAGCTGGGACGCCGGCGAGGCCGACAATGTCGACTTGCTCAACAACTATCGATACTCCCCATCGCCTACCGGAACCCTAAAGGCGGTGATATCGCAGGTTCCCCTCAACTACGAGGAGGTGACGTTCATCGATTTCGGCTCCGGTAAGGGCCGTGTGCTTCTCGTGGCTTCCGAATTTCCATTCAAGAGAATTATCGGGGTCGAGCTTTCCGGACATCTCTGCAATATTGCCACACAAAATGTGACGCAATATGACTCCGCTTCAAAGAGGTGTCACAATATCGAGATACGCCACCAGAGTGCCGAAGAATTTGAAATCCCGGACGATGCAGGTGTATTTTACTTCTACGAGCCCTTCAGTTCGACTGTGGCAGAACGGGTGCTGGAAAATATCGAACGCTCCCTTCGGCGCGCCCCGCGAGCGGCCGTCATCTGCCTGGTGGGGCGGGCTCTCGTTCCCGTCGTCGAAGGCCGAGAGCTGTGGGTGCCCTTCGGCCCCGTGGTGCAATCACCAGATGACGACTATTTCGATGCGCGCCTTTTCGCGGTCCACGCCGGTGGCCCGTACCTACATGATCGTTAATCATTGGGGAACGTCAGTCAGCCGATGAACTCGACGCAGATCTCGCCGAGTTCACCAGCTACGTCTTCAAGTACCCAAGAGCGCCGGCGCCACCAGAGGCTTCGTGTGCCTGCCCAAGCGAAGGAAGTCTCAGCTCTGCGTCTTTGGCTCGTTCAGGAACAGTCGATGGCGCGCCGTAAAATCTTCGCCACCCAGGCCTCGACCGACTCACTGTCCCTCCTGGCGGCCCTCCCCATACCTGCCAGTTCATCGGCTGAGAAGTGAAGTATCAGCGAGCGAGCTTCGGCCGTGGAGGTGGCGTCACGCAGGAGCAGCGTCGAGGTGGACCCGGCTGCTGTGCGGGCGGTGCCACTTGACTCCTCGTTACTCCCGGCGCCTGACGGCGTCAACTCGCTCTGCCGCATGAGCAGACTGCTGCGAATTTCCCGACGCAGCTTGTTTCTGCTCCAGCCCAGTTCTTGCGCCTTCCGCAGCCAGTAGTCCTGTTCCGGTTCCTCCAGTGCCACAACTTCGAGGTGGTGACTGAAGCTCAGACCTTGATGCCTGCGGGACAACGGAAACGCGCGTGCAACCCAGCTGTAGTTGCGCAGAGTCTGGTAACTGAGCGACGTTCGCTTGATGGCTTCCTCGTAGCGGTCATGGAATACGGACTCTCCATAAACCAGCCAATCGGCGATCCACCAGGTGGAGGAGTCGGCAAAAGAGAACAGTTCGGTGCCGAGCTGTTCCCAGGTACTGAAGCTCTGCTTGGCCGTGAACAGCAAGCCAGACTTGTGCAGCTGAACACCTGAGCCTTGCGGCGGCCGCGCGGCTCCTGCTGCCATATGTCGCGCGGTCTGGCCTACCAAGCTGACGGTTTTACGCACTATTACCCCCTGGGCTCTCTCCGTACATCGTCCGAACTTCGGGTGTCATCCAGACCAGGGCGTTCGACCTCGCGTACAGGCAGGCGCCCCGCGCCTTCCGCCACTCGAGCTCCTGGGCGCCACCGAGCAGGCCGCCGCGAGCCGTCGACCACCAGCCCTCCAACGGCCTCGTTCTCCTTGGCCCGCAAGCGCTTGAATGCTGAATCGCAGCAAGATTCACACCGAGATTCAGGCTTGTCAAGGGAACATTGCAGGCTAAAACACCCAGTATTGCCCTGGAAGTTGAACGATACGAGCCTCAACTCTCGATCAGTGTCGAAGCGCTTCGACTACGGCATGAGAATGAGCGCTCGGACGACGGCAGCAGAGTGGCGACCGCCGCTGAAAGCTCCACCCGTCCTCCACCTGTTCGCCGAACATGCGCCGGATCCGCTGAAGGTCCACCCATCAACCGGGCCCTGGCCAAGGTACGGGCACCCGTCAATCGCCGAAGCCGTCCTCACCCTGGAGCGGCACCGCTGAAGAAGCTCAGTGCCGGCGGCGCTGCCGACGACGCGCGGCTGTGGCATTTTGCGCACGAGGGCTTGCAGGCCGACCGTCGGAGTAGTGACGTTCCATTTCCGGATCGAGAGTTTGAGCGAGTGACGAGATCGTCGGATAGGTGAAGAAGGAAGTCAGTGGGATATCGATGCCATGCCGATCACGTAGTTCCTGGCGTATCCGCACCACAAGCAGGGATGTGGTGCCGGCGTCGAAGATATTCTCCGTAGCGCTGACTCGAGAGACGTTCAGCACTTCACACCAGATCTCGTGCAGAAGATTTTGAACAGGTCCACTTGGAAGGACGTGATCCGTACTGGAAACCTGCTGTCGAGCGATGACCTTCAAGGCATTCCGGTCGGTCTTCCCGTTCGGGGTCAGAGGAAATTCCGGCAAGGTCAGCACCCGGCTCGGCACCATGTACTCGGGCAGGCTCTGCCGCAGGAAGGCTCGCGCACTGTGTTTCAGCACCTGCAGCCGAGCTCCCTGCCCAGGGTCGTTGGTCGTCGGCCCGTCGATCGTCGGCCGCTCGTGCATGAAGTGTCCGCTCCACCGGCTGCGGCGAGTGAAGCTCGTCCGAATGCGTCCTTGCTGCGGCAGGCGAGAGGACCAGGCATGCCGAGTGTCCCAGCCATGCCGAGCCGCCACTTCGTCAAGTTCCTCCGGCAAACACACGAAGTGGGGCATCTCCTCACCCGACGCGAGCTGGGCGAAGCGTGCGACGCGGGCATTCGGAATGCCGTCGACGACGACTGCGGCAGAACTCGACGCGCCGAGCAGTCCGTCCAGGCCCTCAAGGTCGGAGACCTCCTCCCAGCCGAGGTACTCACAGGGCTGCGGCCGATCCGGTACCTCCCCACCGATCTTCAGCAGGACGTCGTAGCGGAAGCGCGTCATCTCGTTGTCGTATCCGGGGGCCTTGAGCGATACCTGGATCCCGGTCACCGCAGGAAGCGCGTCTTGAAGCTCTGCGAAATACCCGGGGTCGATGAGGAGTTCATCGTCCTCCAGTGCGTGCCGAGCAGCGAGGGCGCGCAATTCCTCGACTCCCAGCCGGTCATCCATTTCCAGCACACCAATGTGGAACGCCTCTGCGAGTTTTAGGCTCCGCAGGTCGCCGACGTAAATATGTCCGCCAGGAACAAGGATCTTGCTCGCTTCGGTCAAGACTTCCGTGAGATAGTCCCGGCCAGGAAAATACTGGGCAACGGAGTTGATCACTACGCAATCGAAGCGTTCTCCGCCGGCGACGTCCCCGATCTCCAGGGCAGCTGCCGTGGCCAGCCGCACCTGGCCGGTGAGCCCTCGCCGGGCGACCGCGCTCTTCACATGGCCAATGGCTTCTGGGGAGAAATCGATACCCAGATAGCGGTCGGCCGCAGGAGCCAAGCGCAACAGCAGCAACCCGGTGCCGCAGCCGATCTCCGCGAAGGTGCGAGCGCCCGTTCCGGCGATTCTGTCAACGGTCTGCGTCACCCAGTCCCGCATCTCCGTCTCTGGCAGTGGCTGTTTGGAATAGCTGCTCTGCCAGCCCTTCAGATTCAAGTCGTCTTCTTCGGCGGGTTCGCCTTCGGCATAGGCGTTCTCCCAGATGGCACGCCAGTCTTCTGTGGTGTTATGGGCTTGATCCGCGCCCTTCTCCGGCGTCACGAAGGTGACCAACTGCTCCTCTCCTGCGGAGGTCGTCACGGCCAGCGTGCCGGCGTCCCGGACCCCAGGGCAGGCTCGGGCCACGGCATCGACTTCCCCGGGTTCCACTCGGTGCCCACGGATCTTTACCTGGTCGTCGAGACGCCCGAGATACTCGAGATTCCCGTCGGACCGCCACCTGACGAGGTCTCCGGTGCGGTAGACGGGCAACCCTTCGATCTCGACAAACCGCTGTGCGGTCAGCTCGGGGCGGCCGAGGTAGCCGAGCGCCAGCCCCGCACCGCCGATGCACAACTCTCCAGGTATCCCCATGGGGGCCTGCAGGCCGTCTTCATTGACGACGAACAGGCGAGTATTGGAAATGGGCCGCCCGATTCCGGTAACGTCGTCGAGCCGCCGCAGCACCGCACGCGTCGACCATATGGTGGTCTCCGTCGGTCCATAAAGGTTGTGCACTTCAGGCCCCATCGCGGTCAGCGCCCGGGCGAGCGAGTGCGGCAAGTGCTCGCCACCACTCCATATCTGCCGTAGCGCGGGCGGCGCGACGCGGTGGGAAGAGGCGTAGAGCTTCCAGGTCGCCGGGGTGGCCTGTACCACCGTGACCTTCTCGTCGGAGAGAAGTTTGTGCAGCCGCTCCGGGTCGCCGCCGACACCTGGCGGCCCGATGACCAGTGTTCCTCCGGCCAGCAGCGGGAGCCAGAGTTCCAGCCCTGCGATGTCGAAGGACAAGGATGTCAGTGCAAGCATCCGGTCGCGCGTACCGAACCCGGACTCGGACATGAAGTCGTCCAGAAGGTTCCCGAGGCTTTTATGGTTGACCATCACGCCCTTGGGGCGGCCGGTCGAGCCGGAAGTGTAAATCACATAGGCCACGTGGTCGCCGCATGTCACGGGGGTCGGCTTCTCGGCCGGGAGCGGGAAAGCAGGTTCGTCCAACACGAGCACTTCAGTATCCGCGGGCACGGGGATGCGGTCCGCGAGGTCGCGAGTGCTCAGCAGGACCTTGATGCCCGCGTCCTGCGTCATGTGCTCCAGCCGGGCTCTGGGGTACGCGGGGTCAAGTGGTACGTAGGATCCTCCTGCAGCCCAGACGCCGAGCAGACCTGCCGGCAGGTCGCGGCCGCGCGGAAGAGCTACGCCGACCAGATCGCCCGGCCGCAGCCCACGGGCCGCCAGCGCCGCACCGATCGCCTCTGCTCGCTCGATGAGCTGCGCGTATGTGTAGTTGCCGTCGGATGCCTTCACCGCGACGGCGTCTGGTCGACCGTGCGCGGTCTCGGACAGCCTGACAGGGAGCGCGCGGGGATCGACCGGGCGCGTGGGGCCCGTGCCCAGAGTGGAGAGCACGGCCCGCTCCTCCAGATCTGCCAGGTCGCTCCCTCCGACACTGGCATCTGGTCTGGCGGCGACAATCTCCCACAGCCGCCGCAGATGCCTGATGAACCGCTCCGCTGTGTCCTGGTCGAAGAGGTCGGTCGCATACTGAAGCCGGCAGTCCAGGCCGCCGTCGAGCGGGGTGACTTCGAGTACCAGGTCGAACTGTGAGGTTCCTGTCTGATTGTCGATCAGTTCCAGTTCGGCCTCGGGAAGTTCCGTATGCAGTACGGAGGCTTCTTCGAATGCCACCATCACCTGCACCAGCGGGTGGTAAGACAGGCTGCGCTCGGGCGCGATACCGTCGATAACATCCTCGAATGGGATGTTCTCTTCCGCTACTCTCCGGTGCACGTCGCGTACGCGCTCGAGGTACGCGGCGAAAGATGGGGCTCCAGCCATATCTGTCGGGATCACGAGGGTGTTCTCGAAGGGGCCAACCAGCCGTTCGGTCTCAGCCGACGAGCGGTTGGCTACCGGGGTCGCCACCAGTAGCCGTGACTGCCTCGACCAAAGACTCAGAACTGCCGAGAACGAAGCCAGAACCATCGTCTGGAGGGTTGCTTCGTGCTCTCGCGCCACCGTCTCGAGCTTGCGTATCAGAGATGATGGAGTACGCCAGTGCGAAGACGCCACCGCAAACGTCTGCACGGCTGGCCGAGGGCGGTCGGCCGGAAGGTCGAGCACAGCAGGGAATGCCGAAAGCTCGCGTATCTGTGCTGCCCGTCGTTCGATGGCCTGCGGCGTATTCACCCACTCACGCTGCCATGTCGCGAAGTCGACGAAGCGGGTCGGCGGCAGGTCAAGCAGGTCCGGGACGCCGTCTTCCCTGTCCTTGCGGTAAATCTCCATGACCTCACGTAGAAAGATGTCCAGAGACCGGACGTCAGCCACGACGTGGTGAAGCGCGAACACCAGAATTCTGGTGCCACTGCTGCCCTGCACCAGGCCTGCACGCACCAAAGGCGCGTCGCTCAGATCGAATGGCTCTCGGGCAAGTTCCGCTGCTTTGACGAAGACGGATTCTTCATCGGCTGCGTCAAGCTTTTGCACAGTAACTCGGGCCTCGTCCAGCACATCCTGGACGAGGGCATCATCCAGGATCCCGAATCTGGTTCTCAGGACCTCATGCCGTTCGATAACGTCGTTGACCGCGCGCTCGAGAGTCGGCACATCCAGCTCGCCGTGTACGACGAACTGCACACACAAGTTGTTCCTGGAGGTCCCGGGCAGCAACTGTTCAGTAAACCAAATCCGCTGCTGCGACAGAGAGGCCGGGTTTGCACTTACCTGGAACGTCATCAGCCGACCCGCTTTCCCGAAAGTTCCGCCGGGTCGATCCCGGGGCAATGCTCCAGCAGTGAAGGGTGCAAGTACGGGACCCGCCCGAAGGTCCGTGGCGCCATGTCGACCCGGAGTGCGTGATCGCGCTTGGCATAGGCCTGCCAGTTGATCCGCACACCCTGTTCCCAGAGAGTTCCGACAGCCTGGAGCAGCGAGCACCAGCCGTCTGAGGCTTCTCCATCGGATGCCAGGGCCACGGCAGCGTCTTCGGGTACTCCCCAACGCTGAGCGGCCTGAAGCAGATTCGTCCCGCTGTTCAGCTGCAGGTACACAGCCGCGGGATGCTCGGACACCACGGAGCGCAGGACCTCGTCGAAGGGGCCATGCTCACCCAGTTGCGCTCCCCAATACCCAGGATCACGCGCCTCCTCGCTGGTCAGCCATGCCCCCGAAACGCAGGAAAGCATCGGCGTGGTGGGAGAGTTCAGTCGTACGTCGCGCATCCGACGGGTGAAGCGGACAACGGCTTCGGCGCGTTCCGAAGCGTCTGCCATGGCCTGGCTGCGCCAGCACACCGCCCGCGCCGCTTCCTCGAACGAGAGGACACCGCTCAGCTGAGCGGCGGTGAGCTCGCCGACGCCGTGCCCCACGAGCACGTCCGGCCTGACTTCCAGGTCGCTGAGGAACGCGTGCTGTCCGAGGCCGAGCAGGTGCAGCACCGGCTGAAGCGCATTCGTCGCCATCGGATACCTACCGTGCAGGAACGCATCGCGCACGGCCGCGAACATCTCAGGAGCCAGCACTTGCTTCATGATTTCGAGGCCGTCGTCCACGGTCGACTGGAAAGCCGGCTCTGCCCGGTAGAGAGCGAGCGCCACGTCCGGCGCTCTGACCGCTTCGCCGGGAAGCACGAAGACGAGTGTCGGCGGCACTTCGGGAACCGTACGGAACTGCTCTGGCGCCGGCCACTTCCCACCCGCCGACTCGGCGTCGACTGGGATCAGCGCAGCTGCGCGTGTGGTGAGCTCCGGGCGACCGGTGCGCAGCGTGTGGCCAATGTCCTGGCGAACCTCGGCCGAGGTTCCGTCCACTGCCACACGCACAGCATCGACGGTTCCGGAAAGGCGTTCCGGGTCGTCCGCGGACAGCGGAAGCAGCTGCCAGTACCGCCCCTTGCGAGAGGCACGCCGCAACTCCCGCTCGGCATCGCCGATGATGACATGCGCATTCGTTCCGCCCAACCCGAACGAACTGACCGCTGCATACCGGCCCAGGTCCGAACGTTGCCAGGCCATCGGCGTATCTGCCAGCTTGAACGGTGTGCCTCGCAGATCGGTTGGCGGGGCTCCTTCCACCAGGGGAGCGTTGGGAGGAATCCGTCCGTGCTGAAGGGCCAGGAGACAGCCGATGATGCTTGCTGCGCCGGCCGCCGCGGTCAGATTCCCGATGTTCGCCTTGACGGAGTGGAGCCGACACTCTTCGGCACTGGCTCCAGTGGATCGAAAGGCCTGCATCGCGGCATCGATCTCCAGCGCGTCCCCGATGCTGGTGCCTGCACCGTGCCCCTCGAGCAGACCGATACTGGAGGCCCTCAACTCGGCGACGTCGAGGGCCTCTTCGATCAATTCGGACTGGCCGGCGACCCCTGGCGCCGTAAAGCCCGCACGCTCTCGGCCATCATTGTTCACCGCGGTACCGGCGATGACGCCAAGGATGGGGTTGCCCGCGGCCAACGCCACATCCAACCGTCGCAAGAAGAGGACAGCGACGCCATTGCCCTCCACGGTGCCGTCGGCTGAGGCCATGTACGGCTCGCACCGACCTCGTGGTGAGTAAATTCCGCCTGAGGTGAACGTATAGCCCGCGTCCGTTGCGTCCAAAGCGACACCGCCCGCCAGCGCCGAATCGCACTCGCCCGCAAGGATGGCCTGGCAGGCGAGATGCACTGCCACGCTCGAGGACGAACAGGCGGTCAGGACAGTCATCGATGGACCGGTAAGACCGTAGGTATAGGAAATTCTGCTGGACAGGTAGTCGGGATCGTTCCCTATGGCAAGCCGGGCGAGATCCACATTTCTGCCGGCTGAGGCTGAGAGGTATTCGATCTGTGTACCGTAGCCACTCTTCCGTGATCCAACGAATACCCCGACGCGATCAGGCAGTGACCCGATGAAACATCCTGAACTTTCCACTGCCCGGTAACAGGCTTCCAACACTGCGCGATGCTGTGGGTCGGTCAGCTCTGCATCAGATCGACCGAATCCAAATGCTTGGGGATCGAACCCGAGGGCATCTTCCATGGAATACGTGACAGGCACATACGCTGGATCTTCATATTTGCGACTCGGAACCCGTCGCCGCTTCAATTCCGAGGAGTCGATCTCACGCCGTCCGGAACGCCCTGTGATCATGAGACGCCAAAAGTCCGCCGCGCTCTGCACCTTGGCCGCGCGAATCGACATTCCGACCACGGCAACACGATCAGACATTGAACTGCCACCTCACACATAGCATCGACCAGATTGGCTATACGGACAACTGGTCCGTCCGGCTTGCGAGCGAGCCTGTCTCGCCAGCGAGACAAACGCAATAATCATCCCGCCGGGGAGCGCGGGTCGGGATAGCCACACCTGTGCCCCATTTCGACGCTTTGCCGCCATTGCGTCGCCGAGGTCACCGCACAGAAAGGCGTCGGGAACATGACGAACGACAACGAGTTCCGCAACCCTATGGACGCATTGGTGGTCGACAGCGTTCGGACCTTGACGGGCAACGCCGACATCGGCCTCGATGACAACTTCTTCGACGTGGGTGGCGACTCCATCATCGCCATCCGGCTCGCGCGCACCTTGAGCGAGGAGCTCGGGACAGGCCGTGACGTCCGCGTTGTTTTCAGGAATCCAGTACTCAGAGACCTCAGCGAAGCCCTGGGCAGGCACGGCGGGCAGGCGGCCACAGGAGCCGGTCAGGCCTGATGTGTGGGCCATGAGCAAGACGTTGATTCCTGTCGGCAGTACGTATGCGTTCCTCGCTGCGGTGTTGACAGTGTCTGCCAGGAAACGTTCCATGGTGCCTGAATAAATTCTTTCGCTAATCGACTGTCCACCCGTGATTTGGAGACCGACATGGAAGAACGTCACTCAGTTAACCTGCCCGACACGATCCGCACTTTCACGAAAGAACTCTGGGATCACGTACTGGCCAGCGACATATCGATCTCCGAGCTGTCCTCGAGTGTGCCACAGCTGACATATCTCATGGAGCTGGTCCATACAGCCGAGGTGCGCACCGTCATCGAGATAGGATTCAATGTCGGCTTCTCCAGCCACGCCTTCCTGTCCGCCTCGGACAACGTTCAGGTAGTGTCCTTCGATTTGCCGGACAACAAGGCGGCATTGATAGGAAAGGAATTCATCGACCAGCGGTTCCCCGGCCGCCATCAGCTGATCGTGGAGGACTCCCGCACCGCCTTGCCGAAATTCATCGCGGAGCACGGTGAGTCCCTGTTCGACCTTGCTTTCGTCGACGGCGGGCACGAGTACGACGCCGTCAAGTCCGACATCGACCACTGCCGTGTGCTGTGCCGCCCCGGAAGCCTCATCGTCGTGGACGACCTCACCCCCTGGGTGCCGTGGGGGACGGGCCCCACCCGCGCCTGGACCGAGGTGCTGGAGACCGGGGACATCAAGCAGGAGAAGATCTACCGGGACGGCATCCTGACCGACCGCATCGAAGGCCCCGGCGACCGTGTCTGGGCTCAGGGCCGTGTCAGGTAGGCAGGAGGCGCAAGAGTGGATTCGGCCGGCGGGGAGACATGGTGACTGAAACCGACAGCGACATCCGCGGCACCGTCGAGGAGGCGTGGTACGCAGCACTCGGAGCGCAGGCCGCCGGTGGCGAGGGAAACTTCTTCGCGCTCGGTGGCACATCGCTGTCCGCAGTCGAATTCATGACCCGTGTGGAATCGCGCCTGGAGATCGACTTCCCTCTGGAACTGCTGTTCCGCAGACGGGCCTTGTCCGAGATCATCGACGAATGCACGTGCAGATACCGTGACCTCCATTCCCGTCGTGGCTCCTCTTCCTGACGCAGAGTCTCGCCGACTGCCGGGGGCGCCCGATCTTGGGTGGACGCACACAGTCGGCGGGCCCCCGCCAAGCGACCGGCGGAGCGCCAACTTTTCCTGCAGTCAAAGCCTCGACGCCACGAAAGGAAGGTCATCCGGCTGTCGCGTCCGCCCGTGTTGCAGGGGTTCGTCAGACGACGGTGCTCCCGGGCCTCCGGCAGGGCCAGGACAGCGGTGGGGTCATACGCCGGGCCAGGTGGACTTGGTGGTACCGGTCAGAGCATGCAGCACGGCCTCCGTCAACGCGATCAGCCAGAGACCACCTGAGCCACACGGTCAGGCCACAGCAACACGGAGATTGCCCCCCCCATACCACCCTCCGGCTTCCAGTCACTCCTGACGGCGGTGCAACCGTCGGCCCAGACTGCGCAAGGACATCGGCAGGGTGAAGTCGTGCGGCCCGAGGCCGGTGTAGCCCTGTTCGGCGAGGTGATCGATGATCGCGGGGACGGCGCCCAGCGCGCCGCCGCTCTCCGCGTAACCCTGGCCTTCGTCGGCCGTGGACATCCCGTTGACTTCCAGGACCGCGGCGACCAGGGCGAGGACCGACGGCTCGGTCCGGCCGGCTCCCTCTTTCGCCTGGCCCTCGATCAGGAACCGATGAGGGGCCACCATCGCCGCCCCGGGCCGCACCTGGCAGAGCAGATGCTCCCTCAACTCGGCGTCGGTGAATGGCTCTCCGGCCCCAGGTTCGCAGATCACCCGGCACTCGAGCCCCACCGTGCCATCGGTGCCGGGGGTGACGGTGGTCGAGGAGGCCCGCACCGCGCGGTGCGAGACGAGCGCCTCGTCGACCCGCTCGGGCAGCACCAGATCGACCCCCACAGCGGGGACGGCGGGCGGCACCGGCGCGTAGGGGTCGCCGCTATGGGCAATCCGGCATATCCCTTCCCAGTCGAGGTCTCCTTGCAGGTGGGCGGCGAGCAGCTGTTCCGGGCCTATCAGCAAGGCCCGCATCTGCGGAGCGGTGAACACCGCGCCGTTGAAAGTGGCGGAGGTCACCGCGACGCCATCGCTGATCCGGGTCATGAGATAGCTGTCCAGCCCTCGGTGGTCGGGCATGGTTTCGTTACGGCCCATCAGCAGTTCGAGTTCACCGACGGCGCCGGCGGCCGCCGCCATCAACTCCTCCTCGGAGCTGCGCTGCAGAGACGCGAAACCTTCATCGAAGGAGAAATTGACAATGGTGCCATCGGCGATGGCAACACCTCGTCGACGTTCTTCCGCCGAGATGAGCTGTCGAAGGGTCAGATAACCGATCCGGTAACGGCTCTGAGCGCGCAGCGTCTGTATGGCCACCCGTCCGATGAGCGCGCCGAAACCGGGCCGGTCGGAGGTCGCCACGACCACGGGCAGGATGCAGTGAAAGCAGCCGATGGTCTCCGCCTCGTCCTCCGTCCGGCCGACGAAGTGACAACGCACGACACTGTGCGGGGCAGCGGAGAGCGCGGCGAGCAGCGCGTGCACGGTGGCGGCGTGGACGACGGCCGGGGTGGTCCGATGGCGCCTCGCGGCGAGTGCCAGTAGCGGTGCCAGGCGGTCCGTGCGGTACGTCGCCCCGTAGTGGTGCATCAGGTCGTCCTGGGCCGGGACGAACATACGGTTCGGTATCTCACGAACAGCCCTCGCCCAATGGGCAGTCGAGGCGGCTCGATGCTGCGTGAACGGTCCGCTCTGCTCGGCGAAGGCAGAGTCGAGCGGCTGGTGCCGAGGGCGGGACGCTGCCGGCTCCGCGCCCAGTGCAACCTCGCGGACGGCGAGCGCGAACTCCGCCTGGAGCAGCGGGATGCTGTGTCCGTCGAAGACACAGTGGGAGATCACAAAGAGGAGTTCGGTCACCCACTCCCCTGCGCGCACCGCCCCGACTCTCAGCGGGCCCTCCTGGGACAGGTCGAACTCGGTCTCGCCGATGGCGAGTTCGAGGCTCCTGCGGCCGTCGGCCGCTTCGTCCAGGACATGGAGCCCGTCCGGCGCAGGCGCATCGGTCCGCTGCTCGGGCATGCCGTCGGGGCCTCGGACGATCAGCGTACGGAAGGCCTCGTGGCGATGGACCAGAAGTTCGACGACTCGGCGGGCCTGGCCGAGATCAAGGGGGCATTCGGGCGCCAGCCAGACCAGGGCGTTCGACCCCGCGCGCAGGCGGGTATCCTGCATTTTCCACCATTCAAACTCCTGCGCGCCACCGAGCGGGCCCCTGCGAGCCGTCGACTTCCCACCGTCCAACGGTCCCGCTCCCCTTACCGCGCAAGCGCTTCAACAGTGAATCGGTGCAAGATTCACACCGAGATTCAGGCATGTCAAGGTGGAATTCCATGCCGCCCTCCCTGTTAAGGCCAGCAAGTTGACCGATAAAGGCCTCAATTATCGATCTGCGTCGAAGCGCTTAGATACCGGACTGTACGCCGCCGAGGGCCGAGAGCGGCGCGAGGCAAACGAGACACGTGATCAGGCAGGACACCGAGAGCGCAGCACCTCCACGCGGCCCCGCGGGAGAGGCGTGTGCACAGCCTCGATCGCCCAGTCCGTCACCCGCAGTTCGACGGGCGTGTGCCACCGGGCCCCGCCCCGGTCCGTGACGAGGTGTCCCGAACTCCACTGGTGCTCGACCGAATGCCATGCGGTGGCGCCGGGCTCCAGCAGGAACCGGCGGCCCCGGTTCTGCTCGTCGACGAACTGCATGGGGGCTCCGTCCGTACGGACTGCCTGCGCAGCTGGCCGGTGATCATTCCCCACATGGCGCCTCCATCGGCGTCACGCCGGGGAGCGGCCATACATGGGCGATAGGCGACGCCGGCGGCATCGGAATCTCGACGGGTGGGCGGAGCCGGACGGCGACGCTTCGTGGTGCGCGGCGCGCATGTCAGCCACCGATGAGTTTCCGGCGGTCGTGCGGTCTACCCGTCGACGAAGGGAGCGCACCATGCGCAAGATCATTGTTTGCACGTTCCTGACGCTGGACGGCGTCATGCAGGCTCCGGGCGGTCCGGACGAGGACACCGGAAGCGGCTTCGAGCACGGCGGCTGGCAGAAGCCGGCGACCGATGACGAGGTCGGCGCGGCCATCGCCGGCTGGTACGAGGACTCCGACTCGATGCTGCTCGGCCGCAAGACGTACCAGATCTTCGCGGCGTACTGGCCGAACGCCGATCCCGGCAACCCGTTCACCGAACGGATGAACAGCATGCACAAGTACGTGGCGTCTCGGACCCTGACGTCCGTCGAGTGGCAGAACTCCACGCTGCTGGAGGGCGACACCGTCGATGCGGTACGCGAGCTGAAGGCGTCCGACGGCGGCAACATCAACGTCGTCGGCAGCGGCGACCTCGCCCAGACCCTCATGGAACACGACCTCGTCGACGAGTACCGGCTGACCATCCATCCGGTGATCATCGGCACCGGCAAGCGGCTGTTCGCCGACGGAGCGGTCCCCACCGCGCTGGAGCCGGTCAGCGTCTCGACGACGAAGGGCGGCACCGTCGTCGGCGTCTACCGCCCGAAGGGCAAGCCCAGTTACGACAGCTACTAGGTGTGGGGCTCGGGCTGCGTCCAGGTGTGCCGCACTGTGCCGCACCTGATCCCTCAATCCCTCGGTGGCCTGTCCGTCGCGGGCCGCAGCGCGTCTGCCACGAGATCCAGCAGCCGTTCCGTCAGTTCCGGGCTGTTGCCGGCCGTCGTCGACATGAATACTCCGAGAAGCATCATGGTGGCTTCCTCCGGTTCCACGTCCGCCCGGAGGGAGCCGGTTTTTCGCACCGGCGTCGAGGATCTCACCGATCGCCGAAGTGATCCGTTCCCGGGTGGCCGGTGTCGCGATGGTGCCGCGCTTACTGACCTTCAAAGCGTGGTGTCGTAGGGGCTGACGCCTCATGATCCCTGCGGTACGCCGACCGTATGAGGTATACGCAAGGGGGCGGACTGACCGACGAACGGCGGGCCTTCCGCGAGAAGTTGAGGATGGAGGCGGCCGAGCGGTTCAGGCAGGGCGACGAGAACCCAGTCATCGCTCACGATCTGCGGGTCAGCGTCCGGTCAGTTCAGCGGTGGCGCAGAGCCTGGTCGCAGAACGGGTCCCGGGCCCTGGCCTCCAAGGGGCCGGCATCGCTGCCGCTGCTCAGTGACGAACTGTTCCCCGTGCTCGAGCGGGAGCTGGCCAAGGGGCCGGTGGCACACGGCTGGCCGGACCAGACTTGGACCCTGTCGCGGATCAAGACGCTGATCGGGCGCCGCTTCCACAAGAGCTACACCGTGCAAGGGGTGGCCGCCCTGCTCAAGCGGCACGGCTGGAGCTGCCAGGTCCCTGCCCGGCGGGCGATCGAGCGGGACGAGAACCTGGTGGCGGGTGAAGGAGACCTGGCCAAGCGTGGAAGGACCGTGGCGGCGCTCGACGCCTGGCTTGTCTTCGAGGACGAGGCCGGATTCTCGATGACGCCGCCGACCACCCGCAGCTGGTCCCGCCGCGGCCACACCCCGGTGATCCGCGTGCGGGGCCGCTCCCGCCGCCGCTTATCGGTGGCCGCCCTGGCCTGCTACAAGGCCGGCAAACCCTCGCGGCTGATCTACCGGGCCTGCCCGGACGCCCGGCCTGACGGGCGCAGAAGCTTCTCCTGGGAGGACTACCGCGACCTGATCCAGACCGCCCACCGGCAGCTCGGCGGCCCGATCGTGCTGGTCTGGGACAATCTCAACACCCACCTGACGGCCGGCATGCGCCGCTACATCGCTGACCGCGACTGGCTCACCGTCTTTCAACTGCCGCCCTACACACCTGACCTCAATTTGGTCGAAGGCATCTGGTCCGTCCTGCGACGCACCGCCACAGGCAACCGCGCCTTCGCCGACCCCGACGACCTCATCACCGCTGTCCGGCACGGCCTTCACCAACTCCAGTACCGCCCCGACGTCCTAGACGGCTGCCTCACGGGCACCGGACTCCGACGCCAGCCTCCATGACAACATCACGCATTCAAGGTCAGTAGCGACAGACGGTGCCCAAGCAGCCGCTCATGTGGGAGGCGAAGCAAGTGCCATGGAATGATGCGTCGTTGTGACTACCAACCAAGCCACGTCACGATCACGCTTTGACCAACTCACCCATGATCTGCACCGCCTGGGTGTGAACCGTCGGCCTTCAGGGCGTGTGCGAGTTGCGATCCACCGCCGCGCCCAACTGAAAGGCTGGTTTCTCCAGGTCACAATATCTATCACACTGGCTCTTACAATTTCGATCGTCTTGATTCAATTTATTGACGCCCCCACGCGTGAAGAAGTAACACGGATGAACGAAATGTTCCCTAAATACAAGCCCTCGGAAAGGGAAATCGAGTTCTGGACGACATTTCCGGATTGGCCCATGATTCCAATCCTGACCGCGTTCTTCATGCTTGCAACAGGTGAAATGTCGAAAAAATTGCGAGGAGGACACCCTTGGTTCATCAAAAACATCGACTCCTTTAGGGCTGCACGCCGCTATGCGCCCGTGATGGTAATCACAGACGCCATATCCGCTTGCGCGGACGCCTACGGGTCAGATCGCGAAGACAGGGCACCTGCTCTCCGCCAGGTGTCACGCCGTCTCGGCGCTGTCACTCGTTCACTGCGAACGGCCTATAAACACCGCAGCTCGGTCCCCCGCCGTTCTCACCGTCGCAAAATTCTGGATAGTCATGCCCGGCAAGTGATTGCGGCTATTCGCAAGTCTGAAGAGCGGCTGGACCGCGATCCACAAGCTGCCCTCCAAGAATTAGGTGGCATTCTATTAACTATTTCTGATCGCTACTGCGAGGCTCGTGTCGGTGCCCTACTAGACAATGAGCAGATCGAGGGGGCGCAACCCGGCCATGATTACGAGTGGCTGAGGATCGTCGCATGGGCAGCGCTTTCCGCTGGGGCTGTGATTTCCATTTCGAAGTTGGACCTTTCTGAAGGGCCCGAGTCTATCGTGACGATCTTCGCAGTTCTCGCTATTATGGCAATCATCTGGAACCGAAAGGTACGTCAAGCCTTCGACCTGTTGAATATCGTCACCGGCGGGCCCTGAGATTGTATAAATCTCCTGCTCTGCGTCCCGCACCTGCGCGCGGCCACCCCCAGCCCAATGTCTTTCCTCCAGCCTCGCGGAAGGCCCGCCGTTCGTCGGTCAGTCCACCCCCTTGCGTATACCTACGGTCGGCATACCGCAGGGATCATGAGGCGTCAGCCCCTACGACACCACGCTTTGAAGGTCAGTAGCCGCGAAAAACGCACTCGCCCAGCGCGTCACGGGTGGGGAAGTGACGGTAGAGCGTCGAGGGTGGCCTTGCCGTCGGTCGCGGTGAAGGCGTCGCGGGCGACGGTGAGCAGCCGTTCGCGGTTGCGCCGCGCATCGACACGGACCGGGGACTGCGCCGGGCCCTCCCGGCCGGCATCGCCTGCGTGCAGAACGCCTACCGTCTGGTGACGCGCGACGACGAGCACATGGCGCGGCTCTTCCTCGCCGAGGGCATCGCCTGGGTGCCGTACTTCCCGCTCGGCGGCGCCGCCGCGGGCCTGCCGAAGGTCACCGACGAGCCCGCCGTCATCGCCGCGGCGCGGGCACTGGGCGTCTCCCCCGCACAGCTCAGCCTGGCCTGGCTGCTCCACCACACGCCCCACACGCTCCTCATCCCCGGCACCGCCGACGCGGAGCACCTGCGGGCGAACGTCGACGCGGGCGCGATGCAACTCGACGCGGCGACGGTCGACTCCGTCCCCACGCACTCCGGCACCATCGAGGCCGACCGACTGCGCAACACGCCGTGACACTTCCGCCGGCGATATGACCCGTGCCCGGATCCGCGCCGAGTCGTGGATCACCACGTTCCGGGTGGACGGGCTGCCCTGGCGCGACACGCTTATGGCGGGCTTGGGCGGGAACACGGAGTCATGCCCGAAAAGGGCAACGAATGGAAGGAGTTGTCGTGTCGTTTCTGTGGGCGATCATCGCCGGGCTCGTCATCGGTCTGCTGGCCAAGCTCGTTGTTCCCGGACGTCAGCCCATCCCCCTGTGGC
Organism: Streptomyces sp. NPDC007991; assembly: GCF_042958445.1. Taxonomy (NCBI): domain Bacteria; kingdom Bacillati; phylum Actinomycetota; class Actinomycetes; order Kitasatosporales; family Streptomycetaceae; genus Streptomyces; species Streptomyces sp. NPDC007991. Next base: position 800,655 of record NZ_JBIBJD010000001.1, on the reverse strand, counting down.
TGACGGTCCTGATGGGCATCGTCGGCGCCGTCGCCGGCAATGCGCTCGCCACCGCGTTCGGCGTGCGCGACACCGGCGGTATCGACTGGATCCGCCACGTCTTCCAGGTCGGCATCGCCGCCGTCCTCATCGCATTCGTCACCCCGCTGTGGGCCCGGCGACGCGCCTGACCGCGCCGGGGCACTGTGGTCGAGTCCGGTCGGTGTCCGGGCCTGACGAGGCGACGGCCCGCGGGTGCGCCCCAACGCTCGTGCCATGCGCGGGCGTTCGCCGGCACTCTGCCGCTCGGGCCCGTCAGAGGTCGCTCGGTATGCCCAGGCCCGTCAGGGCTCCGACCGGGTCGAGGTCGGGGGTGCCTCGGGGCCACCAGTCCTCGTGGCCCGGCTCGGACTCGTAGGCGTACCACAGGCCGTCGCGTCCCAGGCGGAGCTGGACATGGCCCTGGGGATGGGTGAGGTGGTTGCGCCAGGGGCGGAAGGCGGGCAGGTCGGCGGCGAGGAGCAGCGGACGGGCCCGGTCGAACCGGCCGGCCGGCGGATCCCACGGCTCCTCCAGTACGGCGAGGCCCTCCGGCCCGCCCTGGCGCCAGGCGGCGACCGCGCGGGCCAGGTCGGACGGGGTGCGGCCCGCCGCGGAGGCGAGGGAGGAGTAGAGAGCCCGGGTGCCCGCGGTGAGCCCCGAGCCGGGGCGGGCCGCGGCCAGGCGGACCGCGTCCTCCCAGAGCGTCAGCTGTCCGACCGGGTCACGGCCCGTCGTGAGCAGGGCGTGGGCCCGCGCGGCCGCGTCCGTGGCCAGTTGGTCCAGCGCGAACGGGTCCGGGCCGCCGGGGGCCGCCGGGTAGGCCGGGGGCTGCTCGGGGTGCGGGGGCGGAGGCAGCGGCGCCGGCAGGGGCGGGAGGGTGCGAGGGGTGACGACGTCACCGGCCCGCACGCCGGGGAGCCGCGCCGGTCCTCTGTCCTGGGCGGCGCGCGCCGCACGGGTCGCGCTCAGCCGGGACAACGCGTCGAGCAGCTCGCGTTCACCCCGGCCGCGCAGCAGGAGCAGGACGAAGGGGTCGGCGTCGAGGAGCCGCGCGGTCTGGTAGCAGAGGGCGGCGGCGTGCTTGCAGGGGTGGCCACGGTCGGGGCAGCTGCACCGCGGCTCCAGATCGCCCGGGCCCGGCAGCAGGGGCACGCCGCAGTCCGCGAGGGACTGGGGCATCTCCTTGTCGAGGAGTGCCGCGATGTGCCCGGGCCGGTCGGCGGCGGCGTCCAGGAAGCGCTCCCAGTCGGAGTCGTCGAGTGTGCGCAGCCGTACCTGCACGCGGTACGGGCGCGGACGGCTGCCCCGCACGTACGCCAGCACCAGGCCGGGCGTCACGGTGATGGCGTCGACATGCCCCTGTCCGGCGTAACCCCGCCCGCGCTCCAGCCGCTTGGCGTCCAGCGCGCCCTGCTCCAGCGCGGCGACCCATGCGTTGCCCCACCAGCTCTCGGCGAAGCCCTTGCCGTCCCCGCCTTCCCGGGGCGGGAACGCGGGGAAGGTACGGCGGAGCTCGGTGTCGCGGTCGGGGGCGGCCATGGACTGAGGGATCCGAGGTGTCTCGGGGCGGGTGGTTGCGGAAGTGGTGGTGGGGGTGGGCTCGGTGGGGCTTCGCCTGTGCGTGTGCGGCGAGTCGGGCATGCCCAGGGACGAGCGCTCCTGGGTGGCTTTGCCAGGACTCTCGGGTGCCGCGTCCAACTCGTCCGTGTCCGCGGGCATTCGGAAGGCGTCGGCCAGCAACTTCCGTACGTCCCGCACTCCCCCGCCGGCAGCGAACCCGCCGGTCTGCCGACCGGCCCTGGGCCGCGCGTCCCCACGGCTGCGCCGCGACCGGCGTCCCGCACTCTCGGCCTCCTCCCGGGCCCGCCGCGCGTCCTGCCGCGCCGCGCGCAGTGCCTCACGCGCGACGTCCGCCGCGCGCGGCCCCGGGCCTGTGTCGTCACCGGCGGCCGGGGTGTCCGCCGGTGCGGCGGAGGGCTGGTCCTGCGCGGCAGCGGGAGCATGGGCGGAGGTGATCCGGGCCGGGGACTCCCCCGGGGGTCGGGAACGGTCCGGCCCTGCGTGGGCGCCGGAGCCGTCCGGCCGGTCCGGGGCACCGGAGCCGTCCGGCTCACCCAGGGCGCCGGGCTCCTCCGACCGGCCCGGGGCGCCGGAACCCTCCGATCCACTCGCGGTGACGTCATCCGGACGGCCCGAAGCACCAGAACCCCCCAATCCACCAGGGGCACCGGCATCATCCGGACAGTCCGACGCACCAGAATGGCCCGCCGCACCGGAACCGCCCGACCCACCCAAGGCGCCAGAACCCTCCGACCAGCCCAGAGCATGGGAAGCGCCCGAATCACCCGAGGTGCCGGGACCCTGCACCCCACCCCGGCCGTCGACACCGTCTGACCCGGTCGAGGCGCCGGACCCCTCCGGCCCGCCCCGGGCACCGGCCCCGTCCACTACGTCCGGCTCACCGGAGACACCGGAGGAGACACCGGAAACGCCCGACCCACCGGCGGCGGCACCAGAGCCGTCCGGCCCACCGGCACCAGCGCCCCTCGCCCCGCCCGCCTCACCGGCCCCCTCCCCGGCCGGCCCCGCTCTGCCCACCGAGGTACCCGGCATCTCGCCGCCTCCCGCCGCGCCCGCGTCGCTCGCCGGTTCCTCGGCACGGCGGTGTTCGGAGATCGCCCTGCGCAGTGCCTCGCGGGCCGCGTCTGCCGGGCGGGGTGTCTCCTCCTGGCCGGTGGGCCGCTCGGCCGGTTGGGGAGCGGAGGGCGTGTCCGGGGGGCGGTGTGCCTGTGCCCGGGCCGCTCGTAGGGCCCGGCGGGCCTCGTCGGCCGGGCTGGGCGTCATGGTGTCCTCCGCAGGGAGACCAGGTCGGACAGCTCACGGTCCGTCAGTTCGGTGAGGGCCGACTCTCCGGAGCCGAGGATCGCGTCGGCGAGGGCGCGCTTGGCCTGGAGCATCTCGGCGATGCGATCCTCGATCGTGCCCTCGGTGATGAGCCGGTGGACCTGGACGGGCTGGGTCTGGCCGATGCGGTAGGCGCGGTCGGTGGCCTGTTCCTCGACGGCCGGGTTCCACCAGCGGTCGAAGTGCACGACGTGACCCGCGCGGGTGAGGTTGAGGCCGGTGCCCGCCGCCTTGAGGGACAGCACCAGGACCGGGGTCGAGCCGGCCTGGAAGCGGTCGACCATGCGCTCCCGCTCCGGTACCGGTGTGCCGCCGTGGAGGAGGTCGACCGGGACCGCGCGGGTGGCCAGGTGGGAGGTGATGAGTCGGGCCATCCCGACGTACTGGGTGAAGACCAGGGCGGATCCGTCCTCGGCGAGCAGCGTGTCCAGCAGCTCGTCCAGCAGGGCGAGTTTGCCGGAGCGGGCGGCGAGCCGGTCGCCGCCGGCCCGGGCGGGCTCCTCCTTCAGGTACAGCGCCGGGTGGTCGCAGATCTGCTTCAGCGACGTCAGGAGCTTCAGCACCAGGCCCCGGCGTGCCATGCCCTCGGCGGTCTCGATGGCGAGCAACGACTCGCGCACCACCGCCTCGTACAGCGCGCCCTGTTCACGGGTGAGCGGCACCGGGTGGTCGGTCTCCGTCTTGGGCGGCAGCTCGGGCACGATGCCCGGGTCGGACTTCTTCCGGCGCAGCAGGAACGGCCGGACCAGACGGGCCAGGCGCTCCACCGCCTCCTCGTCCTCGCCGTTCTCCACGGCCCGGGCGTGCCGGGCGCGGAAGGACTTCAGCGGGCCGAGGAGACCCGGGGTGGTCCAGTCGAGCAGCGCCCACAGCTCCGAGAGGTTGTTCTCGACGGGTGTGCCGGTCAGGGCCACGCGCGCGGGGGACGGGATCGTGCGCAGCGCCTTGGCCGTGGCCGAGTAGGGGTTCTTGACGTGCTGCGCCTCGTCGGCGACGACCATGCCCCACGCCTGCCCGGCCAGGACGGGGGCGGCGGAGCGCATCGTGCCGTAGGTGGTGAGGACGAAGCCGCCGTCCATGTCGTCCAGGCTGCGGTCCTGGCCGTGGAAGCGGCGGACGGGGACGCCGGGGGCGAAGCGGGTGATCTCCCGCTGCCAGTTGCCCAGCAGCGAGGCGGGGCAGACCACCAGGGTCGGTTCGCGGCGGGCCCGCTTCAGGTGCAGGGCGATGAGCGTGACGGTCTTGCCGAGGCCCATGTCGTCGGCGAGGCAGCCGCCGAGGCCGAGGGAGGTCATCAGGTCGAGCCAGGCCAGGCCCCGCAGCTGGTAGTCGCGCAGCGTGGCGTGCAGGCCGGGCGGCGGTGCGGCCGGGCGCACTCCCGCGGTGAGGCGGTCGCGCAGGGTGGCCAGCGCGCCCGCCGGTACGGCCTCGACCGTCTCGCCGTCCACGTCGGCGGTGCCGGTGAGGGCGACGGACAGCGCGTCGACCGGGTCGAGCAGCCCCAGGTCCCGCTTGCGGGCCTTGCGGACGAGGGCCGGGTCGACCAGCACCCACTGGTCGCGCAGCCGGACGACCGGGCGGTGGGCCTCGGCGAGGGCGTCCATCTCGCTCTCGGTGAGGGGGTCGCCGCCGAGTGCCAGCTGCCAGCGGAACTGGAGCAGGTCCTCGCTCTCGAAGAAGCCGGTGCCGTCGGTCGCCGAGCCGGGGGCCGGCCGGACCACCGCGGCGGCCGAGAGGTCCTGGGCCAGGTCACGGGGCCAGTGCACGGCGACACCGGCCGCGGCGAGCCGGGTGGCCGCGACTCCGAGCAGGTCGCTCAGCTCCTCCTCGGTCAGGGCCAGCACGTCGGGAACGTCCTGGTCGGCGAGCCGGTCGAGCGGAGGCCAGACGCGGGCCGCGCGGCGGACGGCGAGAGCCGCGTCCACCCGGGCGCGTGGGCCGAAGGCGTCGTCCGCCTCGCCCGCCCACAGCGCCGCCGCGTCGGCGACGAGGGTGGGGTCGGCGAGGCTGTGCACCTGGACGACCGCGGCGCCGGCGCTGCGGGCGCCGCCGTCGAAGGCGTCGTCGAACAGGTCGTACGCCGAGAGGTCCAGCCGGAGTGAGATCCGCACGCCGGCGTCCATGCCGGCGGCGACCTCGGCGGCCCAGTCGTGGGCCGCCGGCAGGTGCTGGGCGTCGCGGGCCGCGAAGGGCCTGCCGGTGGCGTGGGGTGCGGCCGGGGTGCGCGGCAGGGTGTCGGCGACCGCGTCCAGGAAGGCGCGCACCAGCGCTTCCGGTTCGGGGAGGCGGATCGGGCCCGGGCCGGTCAGCGGGACGGCGTGTCCCTCGTAGGGCAGGGCGGCGGCGACCGCGCGCAGGTGCGCGATGTCGTCCGGGTCCAGCGGGCCGGCGCGCCAGGCGTCGTGACCCGCGGGGGTCAGGCCGGGCAGCAGCCGGCCGCGCGCGGTCAGCCGCAGGGCGTGCAGGGCGGCGGCGCCCCAGCAGGCGGTGGCGGGGTGGGCCGCGGGGTCGTGCCGGGCGCGCACCAGGAGCGGCAAGGCCTCGTCCAGCGGGAGGGTCAGCGCCGGGGTGGTCCGCCGCCGGATCGCGGCGCCGTGCCGTCGAACGACCGTGAGCTCGGTGTCCTCCGCGAGTTCGGTGACCTCGGCGGGCAGGGGCTCGCCCGCGGGGTCCCAGAAGGCGATGCGTCCGTCGCGCGGGAGGGGGGCGGGCAGGAAGACGGCCGGGAGCCGGACCGGGACCGTCGCGTCCCCCGGCCGCTCGGCCACCGCAGCCATGTCACCCATACGTCCTGTCACCTCCCGCCCGCGTGTCGGATCAGTTGTCTCCGACTCTACGGGCGGGGTCTGACAACCGGCCCCGGCGGCCGGGCCGCCCGAGCCGGGCCGCGGGTCAGGGCACGGTCCGGGAGACGACGTACACCCAGGGGTACGCCGGGTTGGACAGGTCCACCACCACGTCGTGCGTGGGTGCGGGGTTCTTCTGGCGATGGACGAAGCCGTACCACCCGTCGCCCCCGGGGAACTTCCAACCGGTGATCTTGCGGTCGCGGGCGCCGATGGTGATGTGGTCCTTCTCCAGGTCGGCCCGGGTCACGCCCAGGCCCGTGAGATAGGCGTCCAGACCGGCCGCGTTGGTCTCGAACTGGGCGTACAGGCGGCTGGTCTTCCAGTTGTTGGTCTCGTAGTACGCCACGTGCCAGGCCGGGTGCGGGACGGGCACCTGGTAGATCCGGCGCTGGAGCTTGGAGGGCCAGCCCTCGGTCAGGCCGGTGGCCGAGTACTTCGCCTCCTTGTCCTTGCCGCTGTCCCGGCTCTGGTTCGCGGAGATCACCAGGTAGCCGGCCGGAACGCCGATGAGCAGCACGATGATCAGCAGGGTGAGCGCCCTGCGGCGGATCATGTGGCGGTGGTCCTCGGCCGGGCGTTCCTGCCCGTCCGGCCATGAGCCCTGGTGCGGCAGGGAGGCGGTCACGGCGTCTCCTGGGTACTGCGGAGGGACTGCGCGTAGCGCTCGTAGCGCTCGTAGCGCTCCACGCGGCGGCGCTTGGCGCGCCGGAAGCGGCGGGCGACCAGCCGGGCCAGGTCGGCGGCGCCGACCATGCCGGCCTCGGGGCCGAGCTGGGCCCGGGCGATACGCGCCTCGGGGCGGTAGCCGCGCCCGGTCAGATGCCTGCGGAAGGCGTCCCGCGCGGGGCCGATCAGCAGGTCGTCGGCGGCCGAGACGCCACCGCCGATGACGAAGCAGGAGGGGTCGAGGGCGGCCGCGAGGTTGGCGATGCCGACGCCGAGCCACTGGCCGATGTCCTGGAGCAGCTCGATGCACATGGCGTCGCCCTCGCGGGCCAGCTCGGTGATCATCGGGCCGGTGATGTCGGCGATGTTGCCCTTGACGTGCTCGATGATCCCGTACGCCACCGGCGAGTCGGCCGCGGCCAGCTCGCGCGCCTCGCGGACCAGGGCGTTCCCGGAGCTGTACTGCTCCCAGCAGCCGCGGTTGCCGCACGGGCAGCGATGGCCGCCGGGCACGACCTGCATATGCCCGAACTCGCCGGCGACGCCGTACTTGCCGCGCTTGACCTGCCCGTCCTCCAGGATGGCACCGCCGATGCCGGTGCCCAGCGTGATCATCACGAGGTGGTCCTCGCCGCGGCCGGCGCCGAAGCGCCACTCGGCCCAGGCGGCGGTGTTGGCGTCGTTGTCCACGAGGACCGGTACGGAGAGCCGGCCCGAGAGGCGGTCGCGGAGCGGTTCGTTGCGCCAGGACAGGTGGGGGGCGAACAGCACGCGGTTGCGGTCGGCGTCGACCCAGCCGGCCGCGCCGATGCCGACGGCGTGCACGTCGTGCCGGTCCGAGAGGTCCAGGACCAGCTCGGCGATGGTGTCCTCGACGACCTTGGGGCTCTTGGACTTGTCCGGCGTCTCCGTGCGGACCTTCTCCAGGATGTTGCCGTCGGCGTCGACGACGCCCGCCATCACCTTCGTACCGCCGATGTCGATACCGACCGTCGGTACGCGGGGTGCCGTCAGGTGTGAGCGGCGCTCCCGGGTGCCGACGGTGCGGAGCACGGTGGCACGGCGGGAGCCGATGGGGGCGGTGAAGTCGCGGTAGGTGCTCATCGCCGCCGATTCTGCCTCACGGGGAGGCAGGGTGCGGAGCGGGGGAACAACCCACCGTTGCCGTGTGCGGGTGCTTGGGGGCTGATCGCGCAGTTTCCCGGGCCCCCGGAAAACGCGCCGCCCTCAGGTCCTCACAAGAAGCTGGAACTCGAACGAGTAGCGCGTCGGGCGGTAGGTGTGTGTGCCGTATTCCACCGCGCGGCCCGTGTCGTCGAACGTGACGCGTTGCATGGTGAGCAGTGGGGCCCCTGCCTCTTCCGCGAGGCGTTCCGCCTCCGCCGCCGTCGCGGCGCGGGCGCCGATCGACTGGCGGGCGCTGTGGAGGGTGATGCCCGCCGCGCGCATCAGGCGGTACAGGCCCGTGGTCTCCAGTTGGGCGGTGTCGAGGTCGATGAGGCCTTGGGGCAGGTAGTTGCAGAGGTAGGCCATGGGCTCGCCGTGGGCGAGGCGGAGGCGTTCCACGCGGTGGACGTCGCTGTCCTCGGCGACGCCCAGTGCTGCGGCGACCTCGGCGGAGGCGGGGACGAGGGTGTTGACGAGGACCTTGGTGGCCGGGCGCTGGCCCGCCGCCTCCAGGTCGTCGTAGAGGCTGCTGAGCTCCAGCGGGCGCTTGACCTGGCTGTGCACGACCTGGGTGCCCACGCCGCGGCGGCGGACGAGGAGGCCCTTGTCGACGAGCGACTGGATGGCCTGGCGGACGGTCGGCCGGGACAGGCCGAGCCGGGCGGCGAGTTCGATCTCGTTGCCCAGCAGGCTGCCGGGGGTCAGCGTGCCGTGCTCGATAGCGGCCTCCAGCTGCTGGGACAGCTGGAAGTACAACGGCACGGGAGAGCTGCGGTCCACACTCAGCTCGAGCTGCACGGTCGGGTCCACTTCTGGTTTCGGCACGGGCCGAGCGTAGCTCTGTGCGTTGTTGACGGGAAGTTGTGTAGTCAGATTGTCCGGACATGCAGATTGACAGGGGCGGGCTGTGCACGCACTTTGTTTCCATGCGCATCGGCGTCATCGGTACGGGCCGCATCGGCAGGATCCACGCGAACACGCTCAGCCGGCACCGCGACGTGGGCTCCCTGATCCTCACGGACGCGGATGTCTCGCGGGCCCAGGAACTGGCGCACCGGCTGGGTGAGACGGCCGCGCCGGGCGTGGAGGAGATCTTCCGCTGGGGGGTCGACGCCGTGGTGATCACGACGGCGACGTCGGCCCACGCCGAACTGATCGGTCGGGCAGCACGCTCGGGCCTGCCGGTGTTCTGCGAGAAGCCCATCGCGCTGGATCTGCCGGGGACCCTGAGCGCGATCGCCGAGGTGGAGACGGCCGGGACGGTGCTCCAGATGGGCTTCCAGCGCCGCTTCGACGCGGGCTACCGGGGCGCCCGGGAGGCCGTGCGCTCCGGCAGGCTGGGGCGGCTGCACACCGTGCGGGCGCTGACCAGTGACCAGACGCCGCCGCCCGCGGCGTGGCTGCCGCTGTCCGGCGGGCTGTACCGGGACACGCTGATCCACGACTTCGACGTACTGCGCTGGGTGACGGGCCGGGAGGTGGCGGACGTCTACGCCGCCGGGTCGGACGCCGGTCCCGCGATGTTCCGCGAGGCGGGCGACGTCGACACCGGTGCCGCGCTCCTCACCCTCGACGACGGCACGCTCGCCACGGTCACCGGCGCCCGGCTGAACGGGGCCGGTTACGACGTGCGCATGGAGCTGGCCGGGGAGCTGGACCAGATCGTGGTCGGCCTGGACGACCGTACGCCGATCGCGTCCACCGAGCCGACCGGGCCGCCCGCCGCGGACAAGCCCTGGACCGGCTTCCTGGAGCGTTTCGGCCCTGCCTACGAGGCGGAGCTGAACGCGTTCGTCGAGGTCGTGCGGGGCGAGCGGGCCAACCCCTGCGACGGGCGCGAGGCCCTTCAGGCGCTGCGCGTCGCGGAGGCGTGCGAGGTGTCGCGCCGGGAGCGCAGGCCGGTGCATCTCGCGGAGATCCCCGGCGGGACCGCCTCCGCCTTCGGGTGACGGCGGGCCGGCAGGCCGGTCAGTGTCCCTCCTGTTCCTCCTCCAGGAGGCCGGCGTCGTACGCCAGCAGCGCGATCTGCACGCGGTTGTTGAGGTCGAGCTTGGCCAGGATGCGGGAGACGTGCGTCTTGACCGTGGCGACGCTCATGAAGAGGCCGGTGGCGATCTCGGCGTTGGACAGGCCCCGGCCGACCGCGACGGCGACCTCGCGCTCGCGGTCGTTGAGGGCGCCCATGCGTTCACGCGCACGTGCCCGGCGGGTGTCGGCGGCGGTGCCGACCGCGTGCCGCATCAGCTGCCGGGTGACGGTGGGCGACAGGACCGGGTCGCCGGCCGCGACCCGGCGTACCGCCGCGAGGATCTCGGCCGGCGGGGTGTCCTTGAGGACGAATCCGGCGGCGCCCGCGCGCAGCGCCCGCAGGACCTGTTCGTCGGCGTGGAAGGTGGTGAGGACCACCACCTGCGGGGCGTCCTTGCGGGCGCGCAGCAGCTCCGTGGCCGTGAGGCCGTCCACCGTCGGCATCCGGATGTCCATGAGCACGACGTCCGGGCGGGTGCGGTCCACGAGTGCCTCCACCTCGCCGCCGTCGGCCGCCTCGCCGACGATCTCGATGTCGCCGGCTCCGCCCATCATGAGGGACAGCCCGGCCCGCACCAGCGGATCGTCGTCGACGAGGAGCAGTCTGATCGCAGTCATGGACTTACGTAATCACGGTCGGGGCGGATGTGGGACGCGGACGCCAACGCCTGGTGAGCGGTGGTGAGTTGACGGGCCGCAGGCGGCCGGGCCGCGTCTCAGCCCCACGGCAGCCACGCCCGTACCTCGAACCCGCCCTCCGGCGTGTGGCCGTGCTCCAGGCGGCCGCCGGCCAGGGTCGCTCGTTCCGTGAGGCCGATGAGGCCCTGGCCGGAGCCGGGGACGTGCGGTACCTCGCCCTCGGGGGCCGGATTGTGCACGGAGACCGTGAGTCCGCTGCCCGGCGCGCCGGTGACGGTCACCGTGACCTCCGTGCCGGGCGCGTGCTTGCGGGCGTTGGTCAGGCCCTCCTGGGCGATCCGGTACGCGGTGCGGCCGACGGAGGGCGGGACGGCGGCGGCGTCGTCGACCCGATGGCCGAGGGCCACCTTCATGCCGGCCGCCCGCGACTCGGCGACCAGCGTGTCCAGCGCCGCCAGCGTCGGCTGCGGCCGCCCCGTGTCGTCCGGCTCCCCCGCCCGCAGGACGCCGATGATCTCGCGCAGGTCCTGGAGGGCCTCGTGCGCGCTCTCCCGGATCACACCCGCCGCCCGCGCCGTCTCGGCCCAGGGCGCGTCGGGCCGGAACTCCAGGGCGCCCGCGTGCACGCTCAGCAGGGTCAGCCGGTGCGCGAGCACGTCGTGCATCTCCCGCGCGATGGCCTCACGGGCGAGCCGCTGCGCCTGCTCGGCCCGCAGCCGCGCCTCCGTCTCGGCCCGCCGGGCCCGGTCCCTGAGACTCACCATGAGCTGCCGCTTGGACCGTACGAACATGCCCCAGCCGACGGTCGCCACGGTGAGCAGCACGGCGAACGGCACACTCACCAGGTAGGGGAGGTCCGGGTCCGGGCGCACCCAGTAGTACAGCGGGACCATGGCCGCGTTGACGCCCCCCACCCAGGCCACGTACCGGAAGGGGCGGTGCACGGCGAGGGTGAACAGGGCGATCAGCCCCGCCCCGCCCGCCGTGTCCGAGACGAAGGTGACGGCGGTCATCGCCACGGCCAGCCCCAGCGGCCAGCGGCGGCGCAGCCAGACGGCCGCGCAGGCCAGCGCCCCGATCAACTGGTCCACGACGGCCAGCCCTTCCGGGACATGGCGGTTGTGGCTGAGCGCGTCCGCGGCGAGCGCGCCCACGAGCACGGCCAGCAGGAAGCAGGAGAAGTCGACGACCCAGTCGCGGGCGGTACGCCGGGGCCGTCGCCCGGCCCGTGCGGCGTCGGGGTCGAGTTCGTGCAGCAGAGCGGAGGGGATGAACCATCTGCGCCCGGTGAACAGCGCGGGTGTCCCGCCCGTCGGCACCGGCGGGGCCTGCCCCGCGTTGTCACCACTCACGGTCGACAAATCTACGCAGGACAGGGCCTCTTCACCGCGCCCCGGCCGGAATCGTCGACCAAAGTCACCGCGGCGCGGACTTTCGACGGGGCCTACCTGGTCCGGACGGGGACTTCCGTCCGACGCGGGCTCGCCCCGCGGCCGATGTGCGTGGGGGGTGCGCGGGGCGAGGCTGTCGTCCATGAAGCAGGTGCTGGAGATTCTCGGCTTCCTCGCCCTCGTACAGGGCGTGGCGGGCCTGGTACACGAGTTCACCGACTGGAACTGGGGCGTCGTGCAGCGACTGGGGTTCCTCGACGGCTACGAGATCTACGCGAGCGTCGCCCTGCTGGTGCTGGGCGTCGCCCTGTTCGCGGCGGCCGGGAGCCGGAAGTCCGTCTGAGCACCCGGGCGGACTTCCGGCCGGCGTTCGCGCGGGTGGCCGCCCGGCTCAGCAGCCGTAGTCGACCAGGTCGAACGACTCGTAGTGGTCGGCCGTGTAGTAGTCCTCCCGGTTCTCCTCACCGGTGACGATGCGCCGCGCACCGCGCGTGGAGGAGCCCGGGGTGATGACCGTGTACTCGTGGTAGTAGCCGGTCGACTGGCTCGGCAGGATGCCTTCCCGGTTCTGGAAGACGGTGCCGTCCTGCTCGAACGGGAAGGGCCCGCCCTGTTCGATCAGGTCGAGCGTGTCGTGGGCCTGGGACGGCAGGTCGCCGTAACAGATGGTGCCGACGGCGGTGGGGGCCGCGTCGGCCGTGGTGGCGGAGACGGTACCGCCGACGAGGAGGGCGGACACAAGGGCGGCTGCTGCGCCGAGCCGTGAGGCGCGTGGGGGGAAATTCATGCGCCCATGATGACGCGCGTAGACAGTGGCATGTCAATGACAAGCTCGCAGATTTTCCCTTCAAGTCCCATGAGTTGGGGGGAAGTTAACCTGCCCTTCGGCGTCGCGGCTACGCGTTCTCCGGCAGCGTGTACTCGCCGTACTGCGGGCGGCCCGCCACGTCGTACGTCCGGATCGAGACGCCCTTGCCGGTGACGCTCTCCCCGGCGTGCCGGAACGCGGTCGGTACGGCGCCCTCCGGGAACAGCCGGAACCCGGTGCCGAGCACGACCGGGAAGGTCAGCAGATGGAGCGAGTCGACGAGGCCGAGCGCCAGCAGGGATCCGACCAGGGCGCCGCTGCCGTGCACCTGGATCTCGCCGTCGGTGCGCTCCTTCAGAGCCGTGACCTCCTTGCCGAGGTCGCCGGTCAGCACGGTGGTACCCGCCCAGCCGGGGTCCGTGAGCGTGGAGGACGGGACGTACTTCGGCAGTGAGTTGAGTTTCGAGGCGACAGGATCTGCGGGGTCGGTCACCTTCGGCCAGAACGTGCTGAAGATGTCGTACGTCCGGCGCCCGAGCAGGAAGGCGCGCGGACGGGCGAAGACCTCGCCGATGAACCGGCCGAAGTCCTCGTCGGCGTACGGGAAGCTCCAGCCGCCGTGGGTGAAACCCCCGCGGGTGTCCTCGTGCGGGCCGCCGGGGGCCTGGTAGACGCCGTCGAGGGTGACGAAGAGGGTGGAGACGAGCTTGCCCATGGCGGGTGCCCTTCTTCTGGGACGGTCGGGGTCTGTTGCCATCGGTTCAGACCCCGTGCGCACCCGCAACTCATCGCTCGGCCGTACGGCTCCCTCCGGCGCGCCCACCTCGACGTCCGTTCACCGCCAGCACCGGGGCCGTCCCGGCGCTGGGATGGACACATGACTTCTCAAGGAAATTTCGCTACTTCTCAGGGCACTCTCGACGGCAAGGCGGCTCTCGTGACCGGCGCGAGCCGTGGCATCGGCGCGGCGACGGCCCTGCGGCTGGCCCGGGAGGGCGCGGACGTGGCGGTCGGCTATGTGAACGGCAAGGAGGCGGCCGAGGAGGTCGTACGGACCGTGGAGGCTCTGGGGCGCCGCGCGGTGGCGGTACGCGCGGACGCGGCCGACGCAGGCGAGGCGGCCGGGGCCGTGACCGCGGCGGCCGAGGCGCTGGGCGGCCTCGACGTCCTGGTGAACAACGCGGGCGTGGGGGTGCTCGGGCCGCTGGAGACGCTGTCGCTCGCGGACGTGGACCGGGGCCTCGCCGTCAACGTGCGCGGAGTCTTCCTGACGTCCCAGGCCGCCGCCGCGCGCATGCCCAACGGCGGGCGGATCATCACGATCGGCAGTTGCATGGCCCAGCGCGTGCCCGGGCCCGGCGGGACGCTCTACGCGACGAGCAAGGCGGCCCTGGCCGGTCTGACCAAGGCCCTGGCCAGGGAACTGGGCGCGCGCGGGATCACGGCGAACCTCGTCCACCCCGGGCCGATCGACACCGACATGAACCCGGCGGACGGGCCCTACGCGGCCGGCCAGGCGGCGATGACGGCGCTGGGGCGGTTCGGGACGGCGGAGGAGGTGGCGTCGATGGTGGCGTATCTGGCGGGGGCGACGTACGTCACCGGCGCGGAGTTCGCCGTGGACGGCGGGCACGCGGCGTGAGGCAGGGGGTGTGAGGTCAGGGGGCGCACCGGTGCTGTCAGGCAGGTGCGCCCCCTCGGGCGGGGCCCGGCTCAGCGGCACGTACGCCTCCTCGGGCAGGGCCCGGCTCAGCGGCACGTACGCCTCCCTCGGGCGGGCCGGCCCAGCGGCGGCACCCCCTGGGGCGCGGCCGGCCCGGCGGACAGGCACGCCCCTTCGACGGAGGGCTGACTCAGCGGGCAGGTGCAACTCCTGGGACGCGCCCCAGCAGGCGGGCACACCCCCGGAACACGACCGGCGCACCGGCCGTACACCCCCAGGGGCGCACCCGCCCAGCATGCAGGCACACCCCTGGGACGGGAGTCGGCTCAGCCGCCCAGTTCCTGATGGCGTGCCGCGAGGCGTCGTGCGCCGTCCTCCGTCAGGGAACCGAACAGCCGCAGCCGGGAGATGCCGCCGTCAGGGAAGATGTCCACGCGCGCGTGCGTCCCGAGGGCCGGGGCCGGGAGGACGAAGCGGTGATTGGTGTCGGGCTGGAGGCGCGTGCGCGGCAGGATCTCCCGCCACTCGCCGTCCTCCCCATCGCGCACGGACACCGAGGCCCAGCCGGCGCTGTTGCCCTTGAGGTACGCGGTGTCGATCTCTATGGAGCGGATCCGGGACTGGGCGGCCAGCCGGTAGCTGATCCAGTCGTGTCCCTGGTCGCGGCGGCGCCGGGTCTCCCAGCCGTCGTCCATCTTGCGGGAGCGGCCCGGCTGGATGGTGTTGGTGGCGGGCGAGTAGAACAGGTCGGAGGCGTCCTCGACCTGGCCGCCGTTCTCCAGGGCGACGACGTCGAAGGTGCCAAGCACCTCCAGCCACACGGGGTCGGGGACGACCTCGCCGTGGACGCGCAGACGGGCGATGCCGCCGTCGGGGTGCTGGTTGACCCGCAGGTGCGTGAAGCGCTGCTCGACGGCGACGGCGAAACCGTTCGCCGCGTGGCCGCCGACCGGGGTCCGCGGCACCAGGGTCGTCCACTTCACGTCGTCCCCGAGGAGCCCCTCGGGCGACGGGGAGCCCGGCACGCAGGTGCCCTCGACGGAGACGGCCTGCGGGTAGTTGCCGCGGAAGTGCGCGGTGTCGACGATGATCCCCCGGACCACGCCGGGGGCGCCGAGGCGGACCAGCGCCCAGTCGTGGTCCTCGGCGGTCGGCCACGGGTGCTCGCCCGACGCGCCCCGGCGCCGCCGCGTCTCCCAGCCGTCCATGATCTTGCCCTTGTGCCCGAAGTGCTCGGGATCGAACTCGGCGCGCCCGGGCACCAGCAGGTTCTCGCGCTGGGCGAAGAACTCGTCGTTGGCGGCGATGACACCGGCACCGAGGCGCCGGTCGGCGAGGTCGGCGTACTGGGTGAAGGGGAAGTCGGCGGTGCGGTAGTCCGCGTACGGGTCGCCGCCTCCGTAGGGGTTCGCGTCGCCGGTGAAGCTGGGAATCGCCGTCACGATGATCAGATCTGCCTTTCGGGGTCCGGGTCGGGATTCAGTCGGTCCGGGTGAGGAGCCGCCCCTTCGGTTCGGTGAACTCGCCGTCCGCGACGATGCGCTGCCCGCGCAGCCAGGTGGACTTCACGACGCCGTACAGGGTCTTGCCGGCGTAGGCCGTGACGCGGTTGCGGTGCTGCAGGGAGGCCGGGTCGACGGTGAAGGTCTCGTCGGGGGCGAGGACGGCGAAGTCGGCGTCGCGGCCGGGCGCGATGGCGCCCTTGCGGTGGTCGAGCCCTACGAGTTGGGACGTCCGCGCGGACATCCAGCGGACCACGTCCTCCAGGCCGTGCCCGCGCCCGCGCGCCTCGGTCCACACCGCCGCCAGGCTCAGCTGGAGTCCGGAGATCCCGCCCCAGGCGGTCGCGAAGTCGTCGGTCTTCAGGTCGGCGGTGGACGGGGAGTGGTCGGTGACGACGCAGTCGATGGTGCCGTCGGCCAGCGCCTGCCAGAGCAGGTCCTGGTTGGCGGCCTCGCGGATCGGCGGGCAGCACTTGAACTCGCTGGCGCCGTCGGGGACTTCCTCGGCGGTGAGGGTCAGGTAGTGGGGGCAGGTCTCCACGGTGATGCGGACGCCCTCCGCCCGCGCCTCGGCGATCATCGGCAGGGCGTCGCTGGAGGACAGGTGCAGGACGTGCACGCGCGCGTTCAGCGCCTTGGCCTCGCGGATGAGCCGGGCGATGGCGGTGTCCTCGGCGTCCCGGGGGCGGGAGGCGAGGAAGTCGGCGTACCGGGGGCCGGGCCGCTGGGGAGCCGAGGCGAGGCGGTGGGGGTCCTCGGCGTGCACGATGAGGAGGCCGTCGAAGGCGGCGATCTCGGCCATGGCGCGGGCGAGCGGCTGTCGTTCGAGGTGCGGGAACTCGTCGACGCCGGACGGCGACAGGAACGCCTTGAAGCCGAAGACGCCGGCCTCGTGCAGCGGGCGCAGGTCCTTGACGTTGCCGGGCAGGGCGCCGCCCCAGAAGCCGACGTCGATGTGCGCCTTGTCGGCGGCGACCTGCTGCTTGGTCCGCAGGTGCGCGACGGTCGTGGTCGGCGGCAGGGAGTTGAGGGGCATGTCGACGAGGGTCGTGATGCCGCCGGCCGCGGCGGCGCGGGTGGCGGTCCAGAAGCCCTCCCACTCAGTGCGGCCGGGGTCGTTGACGTGCACGTGGGTGTCGACCAGGCCGGGCAGCAGGACATGGTCGCCCAGGTCCTCCAGGCGGGCGGTCTCCGGTACGGGTGCGTCGTACGGGAGGACGGCCGTGATCGTGCCGGCGGCGACCGCGACCGATGCGGCGCGGGTTCCCTCGGGAGTGATGACACGCGTCGAGCGAAGCACCAGTTCAGCGTCGGACACCCGGACCCCTTACTTCCACTTCAACTTTCTGTTGAAGGAGTCTTCACTCCCTCTCCCACCTCGTCAAGGGCACACTGGACTCGTGCGCCCGCCACGCGGCCACTCATGGACGTTTCCACAAAGCGGAATTACACTTCCAGCACGCAGAACGTAGCTACGTACAAGCGGGGAGTCAACCGACTGCCGGGTAGGCTTCAGCTCTTCCGCCAGTCCCGAAAGGAACGCGCCGTGCCGACGTCCAGCGCCAGCACCACCGACTCCGCCCGGTCCTCCGCCAACGGCGGGGTCCAGTCCCTGGAGCGCGCCTTCGACCTGCTCGAACGGATGGCGGACGCGGGCGGCGAGGTCGGCCTGAGCGAACTGTCCGCGAGCAGCGGACTGCCCCTGCCGACGATCCACCGTCTGATGCGCACGCTGGTGGCCTGCGGATACGTACGGCAGCAGACCAATCGCCGGTACGCGCTCGGCCCACGCCTGATCCGCCTCGGCGAGTCCGCCTCCCGGCTGCTGGGCACCTGGGCGCGGCCCTATCTCGCCCGGCTGGTCGAGGAGACCGGCGAGACGGCGAACATGGCGCTGCTGGACGGGGACGAGATCGTCTACGTGGCACAGGTGCCGTCGAAGCACTCGATGCGGATGTTCACGGAGGTCGGCCGGCGCGTGCTGCCGCACTCCACGGGCGTGGGCAAGGCCCTGCTCGCCGGTTTCCCGCCGGAGGAGGTGCGCGCCCTGCTGAACCGTACGGGCATGCCCGCCGCGACGGAGAAGACCATCACGACGCCCGACGGGTTCCTCGCGGCGCTGGAGGAGGTACGCCGCCAGGGCTACGCGATCGACGACAACGAGCAGGAGATCGGCGTCCGCTGCCTGGCGGTCTCGGTGCCCGACTCCCCCACGGCCGCGGCCATCTCCATCTCCGGCCCGGCGGGCCGGGTCACGGAAGCGGCGACGGAGAAGATCGTGCCGGTGCTCCAGCAGGTCGCCGGCGAACTCTCCGGGGCCCTGGCCACCCAGAGCCCCGCGTAGCGGCCTGACGCGCCTGCCCGGACGGTTTCCGAGGCCCGTTACGAGGCCGACGGCGCCGGCGCGGGCTCCTGGGGGCCCGAGCGGGCCACCGGCGGCACTCCGCGCAGCGCCTCACGACACGGCCAGGCGGACGCCCGCCGCGCACGCCCGCCACCGGACCGTGCGGACGCCGCCGCGCACGCCCGCCGGACCGTGCGGACACCGGCGCCCGCGCTGGCGCCGGCGCCGTCGGCCTCCGCGACACACGACGGCACAGCCACCGCACACCGCAATCGCCACGCGGCCCGACCGTGCGAACGAAGGATCACCGCGCGACACGGCAAGTCGGACGCCGGAGCACCCCGCGACACGGCAAGGCCGACGCCGGAGCACCCCCACCAACAGGCCCTCCGCGGCGCCTCGCACCTACACGGCCACCACCGCACGCGGCGATCGGCGACGGGGCGGCGGAGCGATCGAGGACCGGCTGCGCGGTGCCGTCCCCGCCGGCCCTCGCACACCGGGGCCGTCCGGGCGCCGTGCCCCCGCCGACCCTTCGCGCCCTGTCGGCGCGGTGGCGCGGGCTGCGCATGCCAGGCCCGCCCGACGGACGCGCCCCACCGGCCATCCGGAGAGCGAAACGCCCGGCCCCGCCCTACCCCTGCCCCCGCACCGGTCCTCCGAAGAGGTCGACCGCGTGGCGGACCTCCGTCAGTTCCGGGGAGAGCGCGCTCACCGAGCCGATCGCGCCGGCGATCAGCAGGAGGGAGCGGCGCAGCCGTGGTACCTCGGGAGTGCCGTCGGCCGCCATCGCGTCCAGCGCGGCCAGTTCCTCCTCGGCTATGGTCCGGTCGGCGAACTCGCCGGGATGCGCGGCGAGCCGGCGGCGCAGCCGGGCGACGGCGGAGCGCAGCTCCGTCACGCGCGGATCCTCGCCGCCGCTGGTCACAGGCCCCTGCCGCCTCTGCTCAACGCTCCGCAACACAGTCCTCCCCCCTCGCACTGGGTCGTGCGCGTGCCCTTCCGACGCGAAGTCCCCCACACCGGGCGCCGGTCGGCCGCCCGGCCGGTCGGTGCGGGCGACAGTAAACGACGCGGGCCACCAGGCGCCAGTCCATTGCGTCATCGACTTGTTTCGCTGCGTGACTTCTCGGCCGACGTCGTGCGGTATGCAGGGTTCATGACGACAGGGAAGACGGGAAACAGGACGGGTGCGGTTGCGGGGGTCCTGCTGGCCGCCGGGGGCGGGCGGCGGCTCGGCGGGCATCCCAAGGCACTGCTCACCCACCGGGGACGCCCCCTCGTGGAGCACGCGGTGCGGGTGTTGCGCGAGGGCGGCTGCGAGCGGATCCACGTCGTGGTGGGCGCACAGGCGGACGAGGTCCGGGCCCGGGCCGTACTGCCGGGGTGCGTGCTGATCGGCAACCCCGACTGGGAACAGGGCATGGGGACGTCCCTGCGGGCCGGGCTGGACTCGCTCGCCGGTACGGGCGCGACGGCCGCCCTGGTCTCGCTCGTCGACCAGCCCGGCATCGGCCCGGAGGCGGTGGCCCGGGTGCTCACGGCGTACGAGGACGAGGGGTCACTGGTGTCGGCCGCGTACGACGGGGTGCGCGGCCATCCCGTGCTGTTCGGCGCGGCCCACTGGGCCGGCATCGCGGCGACTGCGACCGGGGACCAGGGGGCACGCGCCTATCTGAAGGAGCACGAGCCGGGGATCACGCTCGTCGAGTGCGGGGACGTGGCCCGGCCTTTCGACATCGACACGGCGGCCGATCTGGCCCACCTTGAGTGAGCGGCTTGGCACGGAGCGCCACCTTTCCTCGACCCGGAGAGTCTCGACATCAACAGACGATTGAACTTCCACCATGAGGAAACTAGTATCCACTGTTCAGAAGCGCTCGAGGCCCCCGCGGGCGCTGCGCGCCGTATCCGGGAAGACTGGCACCCGGTGCCGAACCGCCGGCTCGTCTTCACAGCTCGCTGAAGGAAGTGACCGTTCATGTCCGCACCAGCGCCGTCCCCGCTGGCCATCGTCGACGCCGAACCCCTGCCCCGGCAGGAGGAGGTCCTCACCGAAGCGGCGCTCGCCTTCGTGGCCGAGCTGCACCGGCGGTTCACGCCCCGGCGTGACGAACTCCTCGCCCGCCGCGCCGAGCGCCGTGCCGAGATCGCCCGCACCTCCACCCTCGACTTCCTCCCGGAGACCGCCGCGATCCGCGCCGACGACTCCTGGAAGGTCGCCCCGTCCCCCGACGCCCTGAACGACCGGCGGGTCGAGATCACCGGCCCCACCGACCGCAAGATGACCATCAACGCCCTCAACTCGGGCGCGAAGGTGTGGCTCGCGGACTTCGAGGACGCCTCCGCGCCGACCTGGGAGAACGTGGTCCTGGGCCAGCTCAACCTGATCGACGCCTACACGCGGAACATCGACTTCACGGACCCGACGTCGGGCAAGTCGTACGCCCTGAAGGCGAACCAGGAACTCGCCACCGTCGTCATGCGACCGCGCGGCTGGCACCTGAACGAGCGTCACCTCGTCGACGCGGACGGCACCCCGGTGCCCGGTGCCCTCGTCGACTTCGGCCTGTACTTCTTCCACAACGCCAAGCGCCTGCTGGGCCTGGGCAAGGGCCCGTACTTCTACCTGCCCAAGACGGAGTCGCACCTGGAGGCCCGCCTCTGGAACGAGATCTTCGTCTTCGCGCAGGACTACCTCGGCATCCCTCAGGGCACCGTGCGCGCGACCGTGCTGATCGAGACGATCACGGCCGCGTACGAGATGGAGGAGATCCTCTACGAACTGCGTGACCACGCCTCCGGGCTGAACGCGGGCCGCTGGGACTACCTGTTCTCCATCGTCAAGAACTTCCGGGACGGCGGCGCCAAGTTCGTCCTGCCGGACCGCAACGCGGTGACGATGACGGCCCCGTTCATGCGCGCGTACACCGAACTCCTCGTCCGCACCTGCCACAAGCGCGGCGCCCACGCGATCGGCGGCATGGCGGCGTTCATCCCCTCCCGCCGGGACGCGGAGGTCAACAAGGTCGCCTTCGAGAAGGTCCGCGCCGACAAGGACCGCGAGGCGAACGACGGTTTCGACGGCTCCTGGGTCGCCCACCCCGACCTCGTCCCGATCGCCATGGAGTCCTTCGACAAGGTCCTCGGCGACAAGCCCAACCAGAAGGACCGGCTGCGCGAGGACGTCGACGTCAAGGCATCCGACCTGATCGCGATCGACTCGCTGGACGCCAAGCCGACGTACGCGGGCCTGGTGAACGCCGTGCAGGTCGGCATCCGCTACATCGAGGCCTGGCTGCGCGGCCTCGGCGCGGTCGCGATCTTCAACCTGATGGAGGACGCCGCCACCGCCGAGATCTCCCGCTCCCAGATCTGGCAGTGGATCAACGCGGGCGTCGTCCTCGACAACGGCGAGCAGGTCACCGCCGACCTGGCCCGCAAGGTCGCCGCCGAGGAACTGGCGAACATCAAGGCCGAGATCGGCGAGGAGGCCTTCGCGGCCGGCAACTGGCAGCAGGCGCACGACCTGCTGCTGACGGTCTCCCTCGACGAGGACTACGCCGACTTCCTGACGCTGCCGGCGTACGAGCAGCTCAAGGGCTGACCACTCAGTCCGCGGACGGCTCGGCGGACGGCTTGTCCGAGTGGCCCAGGGGCTTGCCCGGGGCCACTCGGTCGCGTACGGCCCGCTTCACGGCCGTCGGCTCGGGGAAGCCCTGCTCGCGACGGTCCCAGACGACTTCGTCGCCGACGCGTACGACGAACACCCCGCCCGTGCCGGGCTTCAGCGCCAGCTCCGTCACCTCGGACTCGAAGGTCGTGAGCAGCTCCTGCGCCAGCCAGGCCGCGCGGGGCAGCCAGCGGCACTGGGTGCAGTACTCGATCTCGACACGGCCACTCATCCGAGGTGCACCGCCCCATCCTGTTCGACCGCGGGCTTGCCGTGCAGGTCGGGGACCTGACGGAGCCACGCGGGGCGTCCTTGCAGGTTACGCGCCGCCCGGCGGGCCTCCTCGGCGGCGAGCTCCTCCCGGCCGGGGAAGTCGGTGGGCAGCCAGGCCCCGGAGGCCCCCGCGCGCGCGTGGAGGTACGTCACGTACGCCTCGCGTGCCTCCTGCGGTCCGGCGAAGCCGGGCTCGTTTGCGAGCCAGGCGTCCGGGACCTCCGCGAGGATCCCGCGCAGCAACTCCTCGGTCACCCGGCCGGCGAGTTCCGCGTCGGCGGCCCGGACGTCGGGCCCGTAGTGGCCGAGGGCGTGGTGCCGGAAGTCGTAGGCCTTGGCGGGGTCGGCACCGTCCCAGCGGTGGTGGAAGACGAGGGCGGCACCGTGGTCGATCAGCCACAGGCGCGGGGGCGCGACACCCAGCGTGGGCCAGACCATCAGGTTGGAGCTGTGCACCGTGCGGTCGACGTTCACGGTCAGGGCGTCGAGCCAGACGATCCTCCCCGCCTCCAGGGGATCGACGGGGAAGACCCGCGCGATCTCCGGCGTGAAGTCCCGGGCGCCCGGCAGGTAGTCCATGCCGAGGTTCACGCCCGCGCTGGCCGCGTGCAGGTCCCGCACCTCCTGGTGCGGCTCGTTCCGCGCGATCACCGGGTCGAAGCGCACCAGCACCAGCTCGGGGAAGCGCAGCCCGAGGGCCCGCGCCAGTTCCCCCACGATCACCTCGGCGACCAGTGCCTTACGGCCCTGCGCGGAGCCGGTGAACTTCACGACGTACGTGCCCAGGTCGTCGGCCTCGACGACGCCGGGGACGGAGCCGCCGGAGCGCAGGGGCTCGATGTAGCGGGTTGCGGTGACCTCTCTCAGCATCTTCCAAGGCCCCACAGCTTGACTGCCTTACATTTCACGGCCAGCTCCAACGCGGTGCAATCCGGGAAAGCCCCGTTCAACCCTGGGGAGCATCTGGGGAGTTTCGGCTGGCATCCAGTCCGTCAATGGCGGTGCGCCCCTTGCTTCCGGCCTCCGGCATGAAGTGAGCATAGTAACCAAGCGTGACAGCCGGGGACGAGTGCCCGAGCCATCATGCCAGCGTCACCACGGACTCCCCCGCCTCCAGCATGATCGAGGCGTAGGTGTACCGCAGCACATGGAAGCCGTCCTTCGGCGCCGCCTCCCACTGCCCGAACGACGCTGCGGGGAGTTGCTGGCACGTGCAGCCCGCCGTCGCTACGAACACGATCGCCGCCAGCACCGCATCACCCCCAGTCCTCCTCCTCGCCGCCGCGCATGTGACGCCACTGCTGGACGACCTCCCGCGCACGGCGTGCCAGCTCGGCGTAGTGCGCCGGGCATTCCCACAGTTCGCGGGCCGAGAGCTCGACGGGCACCGGAGTGTCCGGGTGGTCCTCGGGCGCGTACAGATGCACCACCGCCTCATACCGGGAGTCCACGTGCGTGGTCGCGGACCAGGGGTGCTGGGGGTGCTCACACGAGGCGTCCGGGCCGATGGTGTCCAGGGCCGCGACCAGAACGCGGGCGTAGGAGGGGGGCAGGCCCTCGTAGGTCTGGGCGATGCCCATCCACAGGGACAGGAACAGGCCGATCCGTTCCTCGTCACGCACCTGCCCGGCCAGCCAGCGGCGGGCGGACCACAGCGCGACGGGGCCGGTGTTGTTCTCCCAGGAACGCCGGATCGCCTCCTGCAGGGCGACGATGTCGATCCCGCCGTCGTCCCGGAGGAACCGCGCGTCGAGGTGGGAGACGTCCACACTGCCGAAGAGCTCCTCGTGGGCCTCGCGCATGCGGTCGGCGGCCCCGTCGGCGAGGCCGGCGAGGAACGCCTCGCAGTCGAACACCGCCAGCTCCTCGCCCTCCAGCCCGTACTCCTCAGCGAACACGGCACGGCCGGCCTCGGACAGCATGCTCACCCCGGCCTCGACGCCGTACTCATCGTCCACGTCCGTGGGGTGGGCTCCGGCCGGGCAGGTGCAGGACGCCGGGTCGAGCGTGGCCCGCAGCCCTTCCAGGGCTTGCGTGTACGACGCGAAGAGGGACTTGCTGAAGACGCGTGCGGCGACGTACCAGCACGTGGTGTGGAGCAGGATCGTGTACCCGGTCCGTTCCCGGCGCCCCTGCGGGGTGCCGATGCGGTCGAGCGCGTCCGCCGCGTCGTCGGCTAGCAGGCCGAGAGTCGCCGCCGGGCTCCCGTAGGGGTAGTCGCTGACGATCCCGCAGAGGTCGGAGATCAGTTCTTTGTGGTCATCGGGCAGGGTGGGGGTCACTTCAGTCACGTCGGTAATCGACGACGCATCGGGCCGGCCGGTTCCCGCGGCGCAGGTCAGGGACTCGGCCGACATCGTTGGACCATCGAACGGACCATGTCCTGGCTCGCCGTCGGCCGCCGCCTCCATCGCCGCTACGGGGAACGGGGAGGCGGAGGGCGCGACGGAAAGCGGAGCGGCGGTAAATGGGTGGCGGAGTGTGGTCTATTTCAACAACCCCTGTCCGGGTAGCCTCACCTGTGGCCAGTAGCGCACCAAACCCCCCACCCCCCAGGTTTGCGTGCGGGTGTGGACGACACCCACCTATCTCTGCCCCTAGCAGCCGGGTGATCTCCCCCGTTCGCCGCCTCCAGGAGGATCACGGTGAAAGTTCGCACCAGAAGCTCGGCGCTCATCGGCACCCTCTGCCTCGTCGCTTCCCTCGCTTTGACCACGGCGTCTGCCGGCGAGTTCAACGCCCCACGTCAGGCAGCGAAGGTCGTGCTCAAGAAAGTGGCCACGGCCCAGAATCCAACCGCCGGCGCCGCCGGTCCGGGTGGCACGGTCTGGATAGCCGAACGCGCAGGCAAGGTAAGGGTTTTGGACGATGAGGGGCTCGGCGAGCCCGTCCTCGACATATCCGGCGAGACCACCGCCGACGGCGAACGCGGCCTGCTGGGCGTCGCGTTCGACAAGGAGTTCGCGCACTTCTACATCTCGTTCACGAACCGCGAAGGCACCAGCACCGTGGACGAGTTCGCCGTGCGGGACGGCAAGATCCAGCCGGACACCCGGCGCACCGTCCTCACCCAGACACAGCCCTACGCCAACCACAACGGCGGCGACATCGCGTTCGGCCCCGACGGATACCTCTACATCGCGCTCGGCGACGGCGGCTCGGGCGGCGACCCGCACGGCAACGGGCAGAACCTCGACACGCTGCTCGGCAAACTACTGCGGATCGACCCGAGCGGCGGCAAGCCGTACGCGATCCCGCCGGGCAACCCGTTCGTGGACGACCCGAACGCGAAGGACGAGATCTGGGCGTACGGGTTGCGCAATCCGTGGCGGTTCTCCTTCGACGCAGGCACGGGCGACCTGCTGATCGGGGACGTCGGCCAGAGCGCCTGGGAGGAGATCGACTGGGCCCCGGCAACCAGCAAGGGCGGCGAGAACTACGGCTGGTCCCAGATGGAGGGCAACCATCCCTTCCGGGGCGGCACGGAGCCCGCGAACCACGTGCCGCCGATCCACGAGTACGACCGCAACGGGCTGGGCTGCTCGGTGACCGGCGGATACGTATACCGAGGCGAGGCGATCCCGGACCTCAAGGGCCAGTACGTGTTCAGCGACTACTGCGACGGCACCGTTCGTGCTCTGCAGATGGAGAACGGCAAGGTGACCGGCGTGAGCAACCTCGGAGTCGACGGCGGCCGGGTCGCCTCGTTCGTACAGGGAGGCAATGGCGAACTGTACGTGCTCGATCTGCGTGGCAGCGTCTCCCGCATCGACCCGGCGTAACATGCAAAAAGGCCCAGGTCGCTGACCTGGGCCTTGATCATGGAGCGGGTGACGAGAATCGAACTCGCGCTCTCAGCTTGGGAAGCGACGGCGCTTTGGTGGCCGAATGGCCGCTGACCTGCGGATTCGCCGTGTCGGTACCGTTGCGCGGGCCCGTCGTCGCGGTCGCCGTCGGCCTGCTCCAGCGCTTGGTGCAGGCGGCGGATGAGGCGCCGGCCGCTTGGCGCGCTTCTGTGGCTTCATGGCCTCTGCCCGGCGGATCAGGGTGACGGCCCGGTCGAGGGCGCGCTCGCGGATGATCCGTTCGGCGTCCGCGTCCCGGTCCGCGATCCCCAGGCGGGCCGGCAGGCGTTCGCGTGCCTGCCGGACCAGGACGGCGGTCAGGCTGCGGGAGGCGGAGTGCGGGCTGCGGTTGCGCAGTTCGATGCCCATGGCCAGGTGCCACAGCATCGCCGCCAGGACCGGGCCGACGAGGCACGCACGGTTCCACCGACGGCCCCGAGCATGCCAGTGCCCAAGCCTGGATCCACGCCCTCACCTCGTCGCCGGGCCTGAACCAGATCCAGGAGAGGCACGGACCTTCGTCTCCGGCACCGGCGTTCAGTCAGCGATGTCGACGCCGTATCTGCGTGCGAGGGCGTCGAGACCGTGGTCGTAGCCCTGGCCGACGGCTCGAAGGCGCCACATCGGACCTCTGCGGTAGACCTCCGCGAGCAGCATGGTGCGTTCGGTGGTGGCGGCGTCCAGGGTTGCCCGAGCGAGCGGTGCCCCGCTACTACCGGGGGCGGCACCGATCTGGATCGCACCGACCGTCCCGAAGGTGGCGGTGCCGTCGATGGCCGCGGCGACGACGACCTTGCGCGTCGCGGGCGGCAGGGAGGCCAGGTTGAGGGCGATGGTCTGTTCGGCAGGGCCGCCGGTCAGCAGTCGCACGGTTCCGGCGGGGCTCTCGGGAGCGCCGTAGAAGATGAAGTCCTCGTCGAAGGTGACCTGTTCGTCCTCGTCGAGGAGGAAGGCGACGACGTCGATCTCGTAGCCGGACTGCGGGGCCCAGCCGGCGGTGACGTACCACTCCGGCGCGGGGCTGCCGTGCGGCATGGGCAGGTCGATGACACCGCCTCTCGGCATCACGTGCGGCTCCTGAGTCCGGAGGGCCGACGCGACCGGGGCGGTGGCGGCCGGAGCGGTGAGCCAGTGGAGGTCGTGCACGGGGAGTTCGAGGGCGGTGATGCGGCTCATGCGCCGGTCGCCCAGCCCTCCCTCCAGGAGTACGACGTCGGTGACGCTGGCGGACAGGTTGACCGCCGCGGACCCGCCCAGCTCGACGATGCGGGTACGGGCCGCCGCGGCATCGGCATGGGCACCGCCGAGCACCAGCACGCGACGCCCGGCCAGAGGCGTGACCAAGGTGCCGATGGAGGGCGCTGGTCGACGCGGAGCGGGTACCCCCACACCGGGCGCGGCCGTGGGGAGGGCTACGGTCTCCGGGACGGGTACGGCAGAGGTCGTGGTGGGCGCCAACTCCACAGGGCCGACGACGGGTTCTGTTTCCGGCTCGGCCGCCGGGGTGGCAGCGACGGCTTTCGCCTCATGCGCTGTGCCCGGTCGTACGTCGGCCAGCAGTCGCAGGAAGGTGTGCTCGTCGATGACCGGAACGCCTTCGGCGAGTGCGCGTCGGGCCTTTGCCGAACCGGACGCCGGTTCATTGGTGACCAGTACGCTGGTGTGCCGGCTCACGGAGGTCATCATGTTCAGCCCGGCGGCGACCGCCCGCCCCACCAGCTCCGCCCGGGCATGGGCGGTCTCACCGGTGATCGCGACCTTCATCCCCTGCTGGAGGGGTTCGCCGGGAGTCAGCCGTCCCGGATTGCGGTAGGCGCAGGGAGTCTTTGGCGGCTTCGGTGTGAACTGCGACTCTGCCCGGGGCGGGCAGGTCACGAGCGGCAGGGGCAGATCGAGCCGCGCTGCCTCGCGCAGTGACGCCCGCAGGATCCCGGCCAGGACACGAGTGTCGTCCAGCGCATCGTGAGCACGCTGCTGGGGGACGCCGTAATGGGCGGCGAGGGTGCCGAGCTTCATGTCGTCCGTCGGCGGATCCACCTGGCGATTCAGAGCCAGAGTGCACAGCCGCTGCGACACCGGCAGCCACATCCGCGCACGGGCGAACTCGTAGGCCAGGAAGTCGTAGTCGAACTGGGCGTTGTGGGCGACCAGCACCCGGTCCTGAAGCATCGCCCCGATCCGCCCCGCGACCTGGTCGAACGTCGGCGCACCCTGCAGTCGCTCAACGGTCAGCCCGTGCACCTCCACCGGTCCCGGATCACACCCCGGATCGAGCAGTGTCGAGAACTCCCCGGTCTGCTCGCCGTCGGGGCCGATCGTGATCACCGCGACGGACAGCACGCGATCTCGCCGGGCCATGAGACCCGACGTCTCCACATCGACCAAGGCCCAGTCGTGTGCGTAGTCGCCCATGTCGGGCACATCGAAGGAGGTGGAGACGAGACTCATGGCGGCAAGGATGATCTGATATCCAGCGCTCCTTCAACCTGTATGTCGATTTGCCATTGTTTGGGACGCTGCGACGAGGCGGTCCTGCGACGTCAAACGCTGAACCGGCGGGTGTCGTCACTCTGCTTGGAACGTCTCGCTTGCAGAAACGCCGGAGAGTCATCGCTCTGCGGTCGCGCCTCTTGGCGTGCGCGAGTGCCTGAGACTCGCCTTCGAGGAGCGCGCTGAGGCTGTCCATCAGACCGGTGCCCGCCAGGAAGTGGGCGAGTGGTGCTACCGACGCAGCCGCCCCTGGTGTGGCAGGACCACCGTGGGCGAGTGAATTGCGCACGGATCGCAGGCGATTGAGGGCGCGCGACCAGCGGTCATCGAGCTCCTCGTACCAGGTGCGCATGCCCTCGCCTCCTGCGACTGCGAAGCCGACGGCGTCGCGGGCGGGATCTGAGCGACACACCGCAATCGGCATGGGAGATCATGCAGGGTATGACTGCCGAACTGATCACCTGGCTGCGCGAGCAGGTCGACGCCGACGAAGTGGCAGCCGCAGACCAGCCACCCATGTCATGGCTTCCCGAAGGGCTGTCCCCCGACAACCCGCTTGCCGCGCTCTACTCACCGGCCCGCACCATCGCCATGCGCCGCGACTTGCTCGCCGCCTGGCGCGACCCGGAACACACCGCTACCCAGGACCACGACCGCCACAGCATCGATTGGTCGCTGCGGGTCCTCGCAGCAACCGCCTACTCCGATCGCCCGGGATACCGCGAAGAGTGGGCCCCTGCCGACGACGAGCCGGCCTGACACCGTCGACTCCGCCAAGCTGAGCATCCAGCGGCATGCGGCTGCTGGCAGACGCGACAGACGAAGCCGCGGAGCTCCTTCCCGTCCCGGCGATCCGCGCGCTGGCCGATCTCGCCAGGACGTGTGCAGACGCGGACGCGCGGTACTTGGTCCGCATACACGACCGCATCGGGCTGTGCACGACGGTGCACCGGGACGAGCCGGGTGTACCTGCTCACGCCGCCATGGCCCTCGGCACCGCCCGCCCGCGCGTGGCGGTCGGCCTCGCGCGGCAGGCGTTACGGGACGCCGAAGCCTCCCTCCTGGACGTGAGGCCCGGCGGACTCCTGGAGTGCGAACGCCTGGTCATCGACGCCGTGCGTGCCCTGGCCCACAGCGGTGACGCAGATGCTGCGGAAGACCTGATGCTGCGTGCCCGGCGCATCCTGGAACCGTTCGGGGATTTCGCGGCTCTGACGGACCAGGGGTGGTTTGCGATCGCGCTCGCCCAGGCCGGCAAGGGCCGCCTGGTCAAGGCGTGGGACGCGACCGTACGCGTGTGGGAGTGCAGGGAAGAGCTGCGGCCGTTCGGCCCGCTGCCCCGCCACGCGTTCGCCGCGCCCGTCGTGGACGTCCCGGAAGCTGTCCTGGGCGCGGAGGAACTGCTCTCGGCGATCCGGGCAACGGCCGACGCTCATCCATGGCTGGCGGCCGAGGGACTGGCCGCACTCGCCGACCGTCTCGCGGTACACGCCCCGGACCAGGCGATGGCCCTGGTGGCGGAGGCCGAGCAGGTGGCCGCCCAAGCCGAGCGCGACAAGTCCTGGCGGAGCAGGGACCTGTGTCTCGGTGAGCTCGTGATCGGGCTCACTGCCACCGGCGACAGTGCCGACGCCGAGCAGCTTCTCGGCGCCGTCGAAAGCCGCCTGGTCCGCACGCTGGCGGCATCCACTGTGGGTGCGGCACACACCGCCGACGACCCCGCACGCGCTACGGATCTCCTGAGAGCTGCCGTCAGCGGCACGCCGGACCCCGCCGAGTCCAGCCGGTTCATCTACGTGATAGCGGAGGCCCTCGCCACGATCGGGGATACCGAAGAAGCGCGAGCGCTTCTGGAACGCCATCCCCTGGACCAGAACGCCTGGGTGGGCAGCCTCCTCCTGGACGGTCAGGCGATGTCCGCAGTCGTCGGCCTCGTGTGCCGGTCCGATGGGCCTGGGGCCCTGGCGCTGGCCCACAAGGTGGAGAAGCAACTCCTCGGTCTCGGCTCGCAGGGCGCGCCGTTCCTGGCACGCCGGTCGACCGGGGCCGAGCCGGCTCGAAGCACCATCAGATCACCCCGCGCCTCGCCCGGCGCGGCACCGGGCACGGCTCCGGTCTGGGGGTGCACCGCTGGGTCGTGGAAGGAGCGATCGCGCTGCTGCACTGGTTCCGCCGCCTGCGCATCCGCTGGGAGATCCGCGACGACATCCACCACGCGTTCGTCACCCTCGGCTGCGCCGTCATCTGCCGGCGACGACTGCGCACCGCACTTTGTTGAGAGTAAGGGCAGGCGATCGCCCAGGGGATGGCCTGCTCGATGCGTCACAACGCATTCCGTAGCAGTCAGGTCCGCACGGCCTCACATCCGGGATCTCAGCACGTCGACCTCACAGCCTGGCGCGAAGGGGTCGAAGCCGTGCTCGATCAGCGAGCGAACTATCAGCAGGCTTCGCAGTGACCACCACGCGTGGATCACGTCGAGGTCGACGTCGGTGCCGTAGCCGGCGATGACGTCGTCGAGGTGCTCCTCGTGTCCGAGCGTGAAGGTGGCGAGGTCGTACACGGCATCACCCTGGCCCGCCTCGGACCAGTCGATGATGCCCGTGACCTCGTCGCCGTCGACGAAGACGTGCGCGATCTGCAGGTCGCCGTGCGTGAACGCCGGAGTCCACGGCCGGAGCGCGGCCTCGGCGACCTGGCGGTTGCGGGTGACCAGGTCCGCGGGCAGGACGCCGTTCGTCACGAGCCACTCGCACTCGTCGTCGAGTTCCGCCACCAGCGAGACGATGCTCCGGCCGGCCCGGCCGGGCCGGGGTGGCAGCGGCGCCTCGTGCAACTTCCGGATGGCGGCGCCCGCCGCGGCCCATGCCGTCGGCGACCCGGTCGACGGCCCGCCGAGGCGTCCAAGCGTCGTCCCTGGGAGTGCGGCGGTCGCGAGCACGGGCGGCTTGCGCCACAGGACCTGCGGGGTTGGGACCGGCGCGAGGGACATCGCCTCGACCTCGACGTCGATGCGCGCCTGATCGGCGTCCACCTTCAAAAACACATCGCCGACGCGCAGGGTCGCGCGCTCGGAATGGGCGACGACGACTTTGACTCCATCCATGGGCGACCAGTATCCCGGGGGTGATCGCCGATGTCGCCGGGTTTATCGCATGCGATGACGCGGCTGACCGCGTCCCGCTACCCGGCGGCCTCGTGCCCGCAACCGACCTCTCAGCAGGTCAAGCCCACCACCTCGGCGTCACCCTCGACCCCGACGACTTCACCCTCGCCGCCTGATGCCCCACGACCCCGAACCCGACGAAGACGACCTCGACGCCATCGCACCGCCCCAGCCGGTGTTCCACGTCGAGCAGGCCCTCCAAATCGCCGAAGCCGAGAGGGAAGGCTGGCTCGTTTGTCACCCCCGGGTACACATCGGCATGCATGAGCCCGTGCGTTGGCAGGGGTGGGGCGCGAACGATGCCGAGCCGTCTCTCCTAAACCGATTTGGCAGGGCGTCAGACCGGCCGCGCACCATCCAGGCGAGGCCCCCGAAGTCCCACCGCCCGCTGGGACTTCGACGAGCCCGGCGGCACGGTCGTCCGCGTCGTCACCGCCAAGGGCCCCGGCAAGCCGGCCCCCGCCCAGGGCCTCGCCATCGACGCGTGGATCGCCCCCCACGCCTACGGGCACGGCATCGACGGCAAGCCCCAGGCCGGATCGTCTTCCAACTCGGCTTCGCACCGACCTGATCGAGGTCGAGGGAGCCCAGGACCAGCCGGCCGCCAGGGGTCGGTGGACTCACGTCGCCGCCAGGTACGACCCGGCCGCACACCAGCTGCGGCTCCACCGCGACGGCCGCATCGTCGGCACCGCCACCCAGCGGGAGCACGCCGAGAGGGTCGCCGCGCTCGTCGAGCGCCCGGACGCGGCGTTCGCCGGTCTCGGGTCATGGCGGTGGCGACGGCACATCCGGCACCTGTTCGGCATGACGGCGGGCAGCGGAGCGGCCTGTGTCCGATGCGGCGGGCGGGTCATCCGCCCATCCCGTCCTCGCCTGTTCGGTGGCGGGGACGCACGCCGGCCCCGCCGGTGGGTGCGCTGCTTGCGGCCCCCCAGTGGAGCAGCGCGAAGCCCAGGGCGAAGCCGAGCATCGTCCATACGCCGCGTGGCCAGAAGATATGGCTGTCGAGGAAGGACCAGCCGGCCGCGAGGAGCACCAACGTGCCGGGAAGTATTCGGGCGCCGTGCTTCGGGAGCAGCGCGACCGCCGTGGCCGCGATGGCGCCGATGAGGGCGTAGGCGCCGGCCTGCCCGAGCGCCTCGCCCGTCTCGTAGAGCGGGCGCTTGACCGGCCCGAGGCTCGCTGTCTCGCCGGCGTGCTCGACAGCGGTTCCGGCAGCGATGCCGGCGACCGCGTCGAGGCCGGTGTAGAAGGCCGCGTAGACGAAGGTGCCCACCCAGGCCACGACGGTGGCGAAGCCCGCGAGGCCGAGTCGGGGCCGCTGCCGCAAAGGGACCAGGAGACCGACCGTGAGCAGCGGAAAGACCGGCAGCAGTGCGATGTGCAGCTGTGTCCAGTCCGAGGCTGTCGACCGGGACAGCCCGTGCGGATGCGCGATGCCCGCCGCAGCCAGCAGGAGAGGGGCGGCAGTGACGAGGGCGATGCTTCGGATGGTCAACACGTCTGCGAGCGTAGGCCCGCGATGGCATCCGATACGGCCGCGTAAGGCTTCCGTAAGACTCATTGCCTCCGCGTCCGCGCCGCCCTGCCAAGAGCCCAACGGCACTCGCTGGATTCGTCGCCCGCCGCCAGAGTCCCTGGGGAGAGTCTGACGCGACCGCTGTTCCAGATCGGCACACCGTCTCAGCGACCAGCCGTTCCATTCGACGGTCCGGAGCTGCCCCCCTCGTGTGTGTGCTGTGCACTGCCGGCCGGTTGTCCGGGCTTCGCGCCCTCCTCAACCACGACGAACTGCCCCATCATGCCCTGGTCCTCGTGGGAGAGGAGATGGCAGTGGTACATGTACGGGGTGTTCGGGTCGGCCGGGCCGTCGAAGCGCATCGCGAGCTTCATCGTCGTACCGTTCGGCAGGAAAACCGTGTCTTTGCGGCCCCGCAGCTGCGGCGGCGGCGTCCTTCCGTTCACCTCCAGTACGCGGAACTGCACGTCGTGTACGTGGAAGTTGTGCGGCATGCCGTTGTTGTTGCGGACGGTCCAGGTCTCGGTGACGCCCCGGGTGATCGTCTCGTCCACCCGGTCCATGGCCATCTTCCGTCCGTTGATCCCGGACTTCTTCAGTTCGAAGAAGCGGGCGCGTGTGGCGTCCGAACCGTCAGGCACCTCCAGCGCCCCCAGCCGCTTCGGTAGCGCGGGCGAGGGGCGTAGCGTCGCCGCGGCCCGGAGCTGCAGGATGTCGAAGGAGTCGTCGCCCCCGCCGAAGCGGGTGTTCCAGGCGTCCCCGTAGTCCTGCGGAAAACTGCGGAGGGTGGTGCGCTCGCCGGGTCGTACTCGTACGACGATCTCGGCGCGCTCTCCCGGCGACAACTGCAGACGGTCGGTCTGCACGGGGCGTTCGAGGAGTCCGCCGTCGGTCGCTATCTGCGCATAACGCCGGTTGTCGTCGAAGCCGAAGGAGTACACCCGGGCCGTCGAGGCGTTGAGCAGCCGCAGCCGCACCAGTTCGTCACGGACCTCCCGGTAGGGGTCGAGGGTGCCGTTGACCATGGTGCGGTCGCCGAGGAATCCGACGCTCTGCATCAGGCCGTGCTGGTAGTCGAACTGAGCGCCATCGAACTTCACGTCCTGGACGATGACGGGCAGGTCGTCAACGCCGTACCTCTTCGGCAGCGGAAGGGAGGAGGACTTCTTGTCGTCGACGAGGAACATCCCGGCGAGGCCGCGCTGCACGTGCCTTTCCGTCCGGCCGTGTGGATGCGGGTGGTACCAGAGGGTGGCGGCGGGCTGGTCGATGGTCCAGTGCGGGCTCCATACGCCGCCCGGGTCGACCATCTGGTGCGGGCCGCCGTCCATCCGCGCGGGCAGGTGCATGCCGTGCCAGTGCACGGTCGACGGCTCGTCGAGTGAGTTGCGCACCCTCACCTCCACCTTGTCACCACGCTCGGCACGCAGGGTCGGGCCGAGGTAGGCGCCGTTGAAGCCCCAGGTCCTGGTGGGCTTGCCCGGCCTGAACTCCCTTTCACCGGCTCTCATGTCGAGGTCGAAGACCTTGGTGCCGTTCGCCTTGACCCGAGTGGGTTCGGCGAGCGAGGGGATGACGAGCTCGTTGGTGAAGGAGCCCTTTCCGACCGTGCTGACGTCGGCACCGGTCCACAGCCACGCGAACCCCCCGCCGACGAGGGCAATCACCACGGTCACCACCGTGCCGAGGGCGACCAGGACCCGCTTGAGGGTGCGACTCCCCTTGGATCGTCCCGCCCAGCGCCCGGTTGCCCCTGCCTCACCCTGCCCGGTCGCGACGATCGCGTTCGTGCTCCTCAGTGCATTCGTCTTCCTCATGCCTCGACGATCCCGGGCCAGAGGCAGCTGGGGATCCGGGAACCGCCCTGAACCGCACCCCACCGGTCCCCTAAGGGGCTCCGGTCAGACTCATCGGGGCCCGCCGAAGCCGGGTCAGCCGCGCAGGGTGACGCCGAAGCGGGTCCTCATCCGCCGCAGTTCCCACAGCGAGACAGCGGTCACCGACAGCGGCCCGCCCAACGTGGAGCAGAACTGGACGATCGGCGGGCCTCCCGGCATGCCGTCGCCGATCAGGCTGAAGGCCGCGAACACCCACACCAGCGTCAGGGTGAGGACCGGCGGCAGCATCGGGTGGACCTGGGCGCTGTTGAAGGCACTGCGGGCCGAGTACAGCGACGCCAGGAAGAAGAAGGGAACACCCCACACGATCACGACCAGCGCGGCGACGGCCAGTGCGTACTCCCACCAGTCCTTCCCGTCGTCGGCGTCGACGACCCGGCCGACCGCGAAGAGGAATCCGCCCATCACGACCAACGTCAGCACGTACCAGCCGACCGCCTTGAGCGGAGCGCGCAGCCGGGAGCGCAGCTGCGGCCGCAGGTGCGGGGGCGCGTAGTTGATGAATCCCATGATGACCAGGGGCGCGGCGATGATCAGCACGAACGGGGCGAGGATGAGTTGGGCGGCACCGCCCCACGCCGCGTCCTCCCAGCGGTTCGGATCCACGTTGTAGGCCAGGATCAGGCCGATGGTGGCGGCGGCACCGAGCACCGTGCGGGCCAGCTGCACGCGGTCGACGGTGCGGTCCTCGATCCGGCCCTCACCCTCCTGCCGGAAGAGCCTGGTGGCAACGCGGTGCGCGGAGCGCAGGATCGCGCCGACGAGCCCGAAGCGGGAGCCGAACGACAGGCAGCCGCGGCGGCGCCGGGCGGCGGGCCTCGTGGGCTGGGGGCCGTAGGGGTACGGAGGCTGGTTCGGGTACGGGCCCGGATGCGGTGGTGGCGGACCGTACGGGCCGCCCTGCGGTGCTCCGTAGGGAGCGCCCCAGCCGCCCTGCCCTCCCGGTGGGTTGCCGCCAGGCTGACCCGGGCCGTTTCCCGGCCGCCATCCCCCGGTAGCCATGCCGTTCCCCGTTCGCTTTCGGCCAGTTGGTGGTGTGTCCGTGCCGGGCGCAGTGTAGCGGCACATCAGGTGAGGCTACGAAGACCGGTATTCAACCGCCGCGACCCCGTCGGCGAGCAGCCCATGTTCGGCGGTGAGCGTGTCACGGAGCTCGGCGAGCTTGAGCGGGTTGGCCTCGGCTCCGGTGGTGAGGGTCTGGGCCTCGGCCGTGTAGTGGTCGTCGATCAGCGCGGCCGGCTCGGTGTCGTTCATGGGAGTTGAGCGTGAGAGAGGTGCGCGGTGAGATCCGGCGGCGTTGCCGCTCAGGCGGCGCGGTCCCCTGCCCGGAGCGCGGTGTCGGACGATGCGCTCCCGCGGGGACCGGGGCCGCCGGCATCCAGCGGTCCGGCGTCATCGCCCGTGCGAGATTCGCTCGGCCCGGGCAGCGCGGGTTCATCCGGGAAGAGTCGGTGCAACGGTCGTACGATCAGGCAGGTCATGCCCCAGGCGACGAGCAGCGCTCCCACCGGGACGACGAGGCGCAGCAGTCCGCCGGCAGGTGCCGGAGGCGCCAACACATCAAGCACCACCGCCGCCCCCACGCTCAAGGACCAGGCGAGCAGCGTCAGCACCGAGAAGGCGACCGCCACGGGCACCCCACTCAGACGCCACGCCCGCAGGTCCACGTCCGTGTCGAAGCTGTCGACGTCGGCAACGCCCACGGCGGCCAGGAGCCAGAAGCAGACGACCACGACGAGCGCAGCGGTCAGCGGGATCGTGGGCAGGCCCGTGGCCGCTGCCAGAAATGTCCGCATCTCCCCGTCGCCCCTCTCCGCACGCGGCGCGCATCAGTCGTCTTCGACGGCGCACGCCCGTTCCGGGCCCCGGTGCCGGCACCTGCCGGTGTCCGGCACCGGGGCCATCCGCCGTGCTCCCCGCGCCCCATGCTGCACGATGCGATCCCGGCCGCGCATTGCCGGTTCCCGGCAGTGTTCACTAGGGTCTGCATGCCGGTTGCCGTTAAAAGACCGTCACGGGCGCGTCGGGAATCCGGGGGGCGACCTGACAGACCGGGAACGCCGCGCCCTGGGCGAGCGGGCCGCCGAGGCAGGCCACGGGCTGCGCGCCCTCGTCAGCGCGCATCTGGCCGCTGCCCGCACGGCCTGGCCCGGTTCGCCCGGCTCCGCCGACGGCGCGCTTGCCGCCGTGCAGCAGGTCGTCGACGCCTTCACCGAGGGCTGTGAACGGGCCCAACTCGTCGCCGTGCGCCAGGAACAGGCCGCCCGCCGGGAGTTCATCGACGACCTCCTCTACGGCCGCAGCGACCTCGGCCGCCTCGCCGAACGTGCCGAGCGCTTCGGCCTGCGCCTGTCCCACGCCTGTGCGGTCGCCGTCGCGCAGGGCCCCGCCGCCTACGAAGAGGGCGGCTCAGTGCCCCGGCAGGTGGAGCGGGCGCTCATCTCCCGTGTCGGCGACCGTACCGTCCTGCTCACCACCAAGGACGGCCGACTGCTGTGCATCGCCCCCGGCCACCAGAACGAGGTCCCGGAAACCGGGCGGCTCCGGTGTTCCGCCGCGCCCGCTGATACGGCATGACCGGACGGCCCGGCTACGCCGCCCCGAGCGCCTCAAGGGCCCCGGTCACGGTCCTTGTCAGCTCACGGGCATCAGCGCCCGCACGGGAGCGCAGATTCACGCCGTAGGCGAGCAGGACCAGAGCCTCGGCCACAGCCCCGGCATCGGTACCGGGTTTGAGCTGCCCCTCGTCCTCGGCGGTGACGAGCGCCGTGCGCAGCGCCTCCCGCAGCCGCTGGTGGTGCCGGTCGAGGGCAGCCCGGACCTCGGGGTCACTGTTCTCGCCCCCGGCGTGCGCGTTGGAGACCATGCAGCCCCAGCGGGCGTACGCACCGGAGCAGCGCGCCTCGATCAGCGAGGCGAAGAAGTCGTGGACAGCGGGCAGGCCACGGCCGTCTCCGGCCAGGCGGCTGAACGCCGGCTCGGAGCGCTGCCCCACGTACCGTCGCAGCGCGGCGCGGTACAGCTCCTGCTTGCCGCCGAAGGTGGCGTAGAGGCTGGAGCGGTTCAGGCCGGTCGCCGTCACGATGTCCTGGATCCCGGTCGCGGCCACGCCCTGGCGCCAGAACAGGCGCATCACCGTGTCCAGGGCCGTGTCCGGATCGAAGTGTTTGACGTCCGGCATGTCGCAGTCCTCAGCATCTTGAAATGAGGGTTCCAAGATACCTCGCCGCCCGCTATCTTGAAACGGCCGTTCCAAGATGATGGTGCGGCGCACGGACGGCCGACGACCCAGGAGGAACCTTCCGATGACCCTCGACGCCGAGCTGCACGCCTTCTACACAGCCCGCCAACAGCAGATCCCCGCCGAGATACGGCAGATCATGCGGCGGGCCGGCCAGGAGCTCGCCGACTCCGGTCACGCCGACCGCGCACTGACCGTCGGCGCGCAGGCCCCCCGCTTCCGCCTTCCCTCCGCGACCGGCGAGTCCGTGAGCCTTGCCGGTCTGCTCGCGGCCGGCCCCGTCGTCCTGACGTTCTACCGTGGCGCCTGGTGCCCGTACTGCAACATCGCCCTGCGCGCCCTCCAGCAGCACCACGCCGAGATCAGCGCACGCGGCGCCGCCCTCGCCGCCGTCTCCCCGCAGATACCCGACGAATCCCTCTCCCTGGCCGACAAGCACCGGCTCGCCTTCAGCGTCCTCAGCGACGTCGGCTCCGACACCGCCAAGCAGTACGGCCTCGCCTTCGACCTCCCCGACGACCTCGCGGCCGTCTACGACCGGCTCGGCTTCGACCTCCAGCGCGTCAACGGCGGCCACGCCCGCACCCTGCCGCTGCCCGCCACCTATGTCATCGACCGGGAGGGCGTCATCCGCTGGGCCTTCGTCGACGCGGACTACACCCGGCGCGCCGAACCCACCGACATCCTGGCCGCCCTCGACGCCCTGGGCTGAGTCCCGGTCAGGGCCGCCGTCAGACCCGGGCGAGCTCGGCGGCGCCGAACGACACGTCGAAACGGTCGCACCAGATGGTCACGCTGCCGTAGCCCGACGGATCCACCTCAGCGGGCAGGGCGTAGTTCTGACTTCCCTTGTTGCCCTTCAGTTTGCCGAGGCTGACGTACTTCCCGTCGTCGAACACATGCCACCCTGCCTGCCCCTGCTTCACCGGCGCGTCGGTCAGCCAGACGCGCAGGTCCGGTCCGTTGCTGGTGTTCAGGTTCTCCAGCCGGAGGACATGGGATCCGTCGGCCAGCCGTACGAGCTTCACCGTGCCCGATGTCGCGTGCTCGTGGCTGATCAGTTCACCACTGGCCAGCGTCTGCGGGCCGGCGGCCGGGGAGGGCCGCTCGGAGGGCTCGTCCGAGGGCGCCGCGGCAGGAGGAGCGGAGTTCTCCACCACCCCGGGCAGCGCCTCCTGGACGGTCTCGTCCTGCCACAGCTTCCACGGCTGGAACCAGTACAGCCCGAAGCCGACGCCGCCGACCACCACCACCAGCACCGCGACAGCCAACGGCCCCGTCAATGCCTTGCGCACGCGCCCCATCCCCACTCGCCTCCTGAGACTTTCCCGTTGCTCTCCCATTCAACGGAGCCCGGCGACCCGGCTGCACCCCCTGCCTGATGACGGAATCCTTACGCCGCATCCGGGGAGGGAACGCTTCGACGCCTACGGGACCTGTGACGCGGCGAGCAACTGCAGCGCGCGCTCCTTCAGTTGCGGACTGGCCTCGGCGGCGCTCCCGGAGTCGAAGGGGGGTTGGGGGTCGTATTCGACGGCGAGTTGGATGGCCTTCGCTGTCTCGTCGTCCGCGATCAGGGACGCGAGGTACAGGGCCATGTCCACTCCCGCCGACACGCCGGCCGAGGTGATGATCTTTCCGGAGCGTACGTAGCGCTGCGGCAGGTAGGTGACGTCGAAGGTGGACCGGAGGTAGTCGGCGGAGGCCCAGTAGGTCGTCGCCTCCCGGCCGTCCAGCAGGCCGGCCGCGGCGAGGACGATGCTGCCGGTGCAGACCGAGGTCGTCCACCGGGTGTGGCGGTGGATCATGCGGATCCAGCGCAGCAGCGCCTGGTTGTTCATCGCCCCGACGGTGCCTC
This sequence comes from Streptomyces sp. NPDC007991, assembly GCF_042958445.1. NCBI lineage: Bacteria > Bacillati > Actinomycetota > Actinomycetes > Kitasatosporales > Streptomycetaceae > Streptomyces > Streptomyces sp. NPDC007991. The sequence continues at coordinate 760,707 of NZ_JBIBJD010000001.1, read as the reverse complement.
GGTTGCCCCCGCCCGGCACGAGGAGCACGTCGAGACGGTCGACCTCGGTGATGGAGCGCTCGGCGACCACGGCCACGTCCGCGGTGTCCGTGCGGACGGCTCCGCGTTTCTCGGCGATCATGGTCACGGTCGCGTCCGGCAGCCGCGACAGGACCTCGGCCGGGCCGGTGGGGTCCAGCAGGCTGTAACCGTCGTACAGCAGGATGCCGATGTTCGGGCCCGTGCCGCCGCCGAGCGGGGCGGCGTGCGCCGCTTCGGTAGGGGCGGCTGCGGCCGTGGCCGCGAGCACGGCGGTGGCCGCGCTACCGCGCAGGACGTTTCTGCGTGTCGTGGATTGGCTCATGGGCCAGGAGTCTTCTGTCTCGCTGCGGCCTGTGGGGGTGGCATGTCCGGCATCCTGCGAAGGATGTCCCCCGTGACCCCGTAGTGGTCGAGGAACGCCTGCCGCAGCGTCTGTGCCGACCGGAAACCGCAGCGCCGGGCGATCGCCGCCATGGACAGTGCGCTGGACCGTACGAGGTGCGCCGCCGCTTCGGTGCGGGCCGCGCGTACGGCCCGCGCAGGAGTGGTACCGAGGTGCGCGGTGAACAGGCGGGTCAGGTGCCGGGGGCTGACCCCCGCCCGGGCCGCCAGGGCGGCGGGGCTGATGTCCTCGGCCAGATGGCCGGCGATATGGCCCATCAGGTCGCGTACCAGCCGGTCTTGTGGCGGTGGTGCGGCGAGGAACATGGAGATCTGGGCCTGGTCGGCGGGCCGGTGCAGATGAGTGACCAGTTCGCGGGCGACGGTCCGGGCGAGTGTCGGACCGTGGTCGTCCTCGATCAGGGCCAGCGTCAGGTCGAGGGCGCTGGTGACCCCGGCCGAGGTGTAGACGTTGCCGTCGCGGATGTAGAGGGGACTTGCGTCCACTGCCACGGCCGGATGGCGCTCGGCGAGCCGGCCTGCCCATCCCCAGTGGGTCGTCACCCGTCTGTGGTCGAGCAGTCCGGCGGCGGCCAGTACATACGCGCCGGTGCAGACGGAGGCCACACGCCGGCTGTGTGCGGCCAGCCGGCGCACCTGGCCCAGCAAGCGCTGGTCCGCCGCCGCGTCTTCGCAGCCGATGCCGCCCACGACGATCAGCGTGTCCAGGTGTCCCGTGACCGCCTCCAGGCTCTGCCCGGCCGCCAGCGCGATCCCGGCCGAGCTGCGGGCAGCCCGGCGGCCGAGGGTGCCCAGTTCGACGGCGTAGGGCGGCTGTGCGCCGTACCGGTTGGCGATGTCCAAGGCGCCGCTGGGACAGGCGATGTCGAGGATCTGCGCGTCGTCGTAGGCGACGATGACAACGCGCCGCCGGCGCTCGTGCACGCTCCCGCCCTGATTCAAGAGCACACCCCGCAGCATCACTTCTCTCGTCGGGCGCCCCAAGGGGCGTGCCTCGTGCGGGCCTGGTCGCTCCGCAGCTAGGGCCTGTTGCGAAAGTGGCGTCGTCGCCCGAAGGGCGGCCGCGCGGCGTCCGGTGCGTGCTCTCGGCGTGCCGGCCGGAAGCCCTCGTACTGGGCGTACTCGGGCTTTCGGCCGGTGCGGCGAGAGTGCGTGCCGGGCGTCGCGCGGCAGGCGGCACTTTCGCAACAGGCCCTAGGTGAACCGGGTCGCTGCCGCCCGGGCCGGGGCCGGGCGGCAGCGGCGTACGCGCGGTCAGGCAGCGGCGGGCACCGGCGCGCCGCGTTCGGCATCGTCCAGGCACTCGATCAGCGCGGTGCGGGCACGGGCGACCCGTGAGCGCACCGTCCCCACCGGGCAGCCGCTGACACCGGCTGCCTCCGCGTAGGGCAGGCCCACGAGCTGGGTGAGGACGAATGCCTCGCGGCGGTCGTCCGGGAGCGTGTCCAGCAGCTCGGCGAGGGCGATGCGGTCGTCGAAGCCGGGCAGACCGCGCGGCTGGGCACGTTCGGCGGCCGACTGCCAGTCGTCGGTGTCCGCCAGGCGCGGGCGGGTGGAGCTGTAGCGGATGCTGTCGATCACCGCGCGGCGGGCGATGGACAGCAGCCAGGTGCGGGCCGAGGAGCGGCCTTCGAACCGGTGCAGGCTGCCCAGGGCGCGCAGGAACGTCTCCTGGGTCAGGTCGTCGGCGCTCTGGCGGTCGGCTCCGAGGAACGTCACGTAACGGCGGACGTCTCGGTGCAGGGCACGGACGAAGAGGTCGACGGCGCCGGGGTCGCCGCTGCGGGCGGCCAGTGCCCAGGCCGTGACCGAGTCGTCCCTCGGCCCGTCTTCCGGTTCTTCGCGCGTCGCGGACAGGGACAGGGCAGGAGTGAGCACCTGGTGTCTCTCCATCTCGGGAATCCAGGGGCCGGTGTCCGGGCCGGCGCGCACTCAGCAGTGCGAGCGGCACGGCGGTACCGGTGGAGGAGTGAGGGGGTGAACGGCCGGGCGCGGGTGTGCCGCGGCCGATGCCCGAGGCGGGGAGCCGACCGTTCGTCGTCTCCGTGCCCGGCCTCGGGACGCCGGCTGTCGTCAGGCGACAGCGGTCCCCCTGGGCGGACCCCGAGAAGTGATCGCGTGGGTGGGAAGGAACTGCCGCGGCCCGCGCTCCGCATCGCCCCGGCGGGCGCGGACGCGTGGCCGGTGCGGCGGCACGGGCAGCCGCAGGATCAGGCGCAGCGGAGCGACGAGCCGGCCGACGAGAGCCCGCAGGACGCGGAACGCGGCGCGCTCGCCGTGGGCGAGCCACAGGCCGCACAGCAGGGCGGCCAGCAGGTGGGCGGCGAGCATGCCGGTCGAGGACATGCCTCCCATGCCGTGATCCAGGGGATGCGTGGCCCCCATGTGGTCCATCGACCCCGAGGAGTGCATGGCACCCATGCCGTGGTCCATGGAGCCCATGGACGTCGCCATGGCGTCATGCTCCGCGCCCGGCCCCGAGGGGGCACCGCACAGCAGGTAGCCCAGCCACTGCTGGACGAGCGACGTGCTGCCGGTCGGCTCCGGGTGCGCGAGCGCCTGGGCGAACGAGAACGACGTGTGGAGTACAGCCTGGGCGGCGACCGTGAAGGCGCCGACCGGGACCGGCCCGCGTTCCCGGCCGGCCAGCTGCCAGGCTGTGCCACCGGTCACCACCGCCCCGGCGGCCAAGGCCCACCAGGGCACCGCGGTCCCCGTCGTCATGACGTGCCCCAGGGCGGCGAGCAGCACACAGACGGCCGCGAACACCGCGGCCCTGAGCGTGCGAGAACACCACCCAACGGTCATGGCGCCTCATCCTCGCAGTCCGGATCTCACGGGTCACGGGAGGGTACGGAGCCGCCCCCGGTGGCCGACTCAATCCAGCCGCCGTGATCCACGCCACAGCAACAACAGGGGCAGCGCCGACTTCGACAAGGACGAGCAGCCCGTGGTCCGCGAGGCGTGCTGGACGCTTCACCGTCCCTAGGACCGGGTGCCTCGGGCCCTGCGGTCACGCCGGTGTCATCGTCGTCCAGCCTCCTCCGCCGGACGGGCGACGAACCTCCCTGGACGTCCCTGCCGAGAACCCGGGGAGTATCCGTGCCGGTGGGGAGCGCTGCCTTCGGTCAGGCCGGGTACTCGGGAGCGGCAGGCGGAGAGCCGCGCGGCGCGACCGGACGTCGCGCACGGCCGGCGGCTCGGGAAGGTGGTTCATCCGATGACACGCACCCCTTTCGACGCCTCCGGGGCGGACGTGGACGGGCTGGCTGCGGCGCTGCGTGAGGAGGTGGACGCCGAGGTCAGGTTCGACGCGGGCAGCAGGGGCGCGTACTCGACCGACGGCTCCAACTACCGGCAGGTGCCGATCGGCGTGGTGGTGCCCCGTACGGTGGAGGCCGGCGCGCGGGCCGTGCGGGTGTGCGCCCGCTTCGGCGCCCCGGTCCTGTCGCGGGGCGGCGGCACCAGCCTCGCGGGCCAGTCGGCGAACACGGCCGTGGTGATCGACTGGAGCAAGTACTGCACCCGGCTGGTCTCCGTTGATCCCGACGCGCGGACCTGCGTGGTCGAGCCGGGGATCGTCCTGGACGTGCTCAACCAGCGCCTGGCCGGCCACGGGCTGCAGTTCGGGCCGAAGCCCTCGACGCACAGCCACTGCGCCCTGGGCGGCATGATCGGCAACAACTCGTGCGGCGCGTCCGCGCAGGCGTACGGCAAGACCGTCGACAACGTGCGCCGCCTGGAGGTGCTCACCTACGACGGCGTCCGGATGTGGGTCGGGCCGGCCTCACGGGCCGAGCGGGAGCGGATCGCCGCGCAGGGCGGCCGGCGCGCCGAGCTGTACGCCGGCCTGGACGACATCGTCACGCGGTATCTCGGCGACATCCGGCGCGGCTACCCGAAGATCCCGCGCCGGGTCTCCGGCTACAACCTCGACTCACTCCTGCCCGAGAACGGCTTCGACGTGGCCCGGGCCCTGGTCGGCAGCGAGGGCACCCTGGTGACCGTGCTGCGCGCCGAGCTCGACCTGGTGCCGGTCCCGGCGTACCAGTCGCTGCTGGTCCTCGGCTACGACGACATCTGCACGGCCGCCGACGACGTCCCCCGCCTGCTGGAGCACTGCTCCCCCGGCCAGCTGGAGGCCCTGGACGGGCGCATGGCCCAGCTGATGCGCGAGGAAGGCGCCTACCTGCAGTCCCTGGACACCCTGCCGGAGGGCGACAGCTGGCTGTTGCTGCAGTTCTTCGGCGACAGCCAGGACGACGTCGACGAGCAGGCGCATGCCCTGCTGCGCGCCATCGGCCGGTCCGAGAAGGACCGCGCCGTCGCCTTCTCCGACGACCCGGAGCGCGAGCAGCGGATGCTCAAGGCCCGTGAGGCCGGGCTCGGCGTCACCGCCCGTCCGCCCGACGACCGGGAGACGTGGGAGGGCTGGGAGGACTCGGCCGTCCCGCCCGAGCGGCTCGGCGACTATCTGCGGGACCTGAAGAAGCTGTTCGGGGAGTTCGACTACGACCACCCGTCCCTGTACGGGCACTTCGGGCAGGGCTGTGTCCACACCCGCATCCCGTTCGGGCTCCGCACCGCCGAGGGCGTGGCCGGCTTCCGGCGCTTCGTGGAGCGGGCCGCCGACCTCGTCTCCTCCTACGGCGGCTCCCTGTCGGGCGAGCACGGCGACGGCCAGTCCCGGGGCGAACTGCTCACCCGTATGTTCGGCGAGCGGCTCGTGACCGCGTTCGGCGAACTGAAGGCACTCTTCGACCCGGACAACCGGATGAACCCGGGCAAGGTCGTCGACCCCAACCCGGTCGACGGGCAGCTGCGCCTCGGCTCCTCCTGGCATCCGGCCGCACCGGCGACGCACTTCGCCTTCCCGGAGGACGACCACTCCTTCGACCGGGCCGTGATGCGCTGTGTCGGCATCGGCAACTGCCGCAGCCATTCCGGCGGCGTCATGTGCCCCTCCTACCGGGCCACGAGGGAGGAGGAGCACTCCACCCGAGGCCGCGCCCGGCTGCTGTTCGAGATGCTCGGCGGGCACGCCGACTCCGCCGTCACGGACGGCTGGCGCTCCACCGAGGTGCGCGATGCCCTCGATCTGTGCCTGGCCTGCAAGGGCTGCAAGTCGGACTGCCCGACCGGCGTCGACATGGCCACCCTCAAGGCGGAGTTCCTCTCGCACCACTACGAGGGGCGGATGCGCCCCGCGGCCCACTACTCCCTGGGCTGGCTGCCCGTGTGGGCGCGCCTGTCCCGGATCGCCCCCGGGCTGGTCAACAGTGCCCTGCAGGCGCCCGGTCTGGCCCGGGCGGGCAAGCGGCTGGCCGGCGTGGACGAGGCCCGTGAGGCACCCGTGTTCGCCCGGCAGTCCTTCCTCCAGTGGTGGCAGCGGCGCGGCAGCGAGGAGCCCGACCCGGCCGATCCGCGCACCGTGCTGCTGTGGCCCGACACCTTCAGCACCTACTTCCACCCCTCCGTCGCCATCTGCGCCGTGCGCGTGCTGGAGGACGCCGGTTTCCGCGTCGCCGTGCCCACCGAGCCGGTGTGCTGCGGCCTGACCTGGATCTCCACGGGCCAGTTGCCGCGCGCGCAGAAGGTGCTGCGCCGCACCCTCGACACACTGCGGCCGTATCTGGAGGCGGGCACCCCGGTCATCGGCCTCGAACCGTCCTGCACCGCCGTCTTCCGCGCCGACGCCCCCGAGCTGATGCCCGCCGACCAGGACGTGCGGCGGCTGGCCGGACAGGTCCGCACCTTCGCCGAGCAGCTCGTCCACCACGCGCCCGACCACTGGCAGCCCCCTCGGCTGGCCCGGCGGGCGACGGTGCAGACCCACTGCCACCAGCACGCGATCATGAAGTTCGACGCCGACCGGGAGCTGATGCGCCGCGCCCATCTCGACGCCGACGTCCTCGACGAGGGCTGCTGCGGCCTCGCCGGCAACTTCGGTTTCGAACGCGGCCACCACGAGGTCTCGCTGGCCGTCGCGGAACAGGGCGTCCTGCCCGCCGTCCGCGAGGCGGCTCCCGGCAGTCTGCTGCTCGCCGACGGCTTCAGCTGCCGCACCCAGATCGAACAGGGCGACACCGGACGGCGCGCCCTGCACCTGGCCGAAGTACTGGCCCTCGGCCTGGAGGGCACCCTCCCGTCCGAACACCCGGAACGCCTGGCCGTGCGGCCCGACGGGCCCTCCCGCACGGCCCGGTGGACGACCACCGCCGGCGCCACCGCCCTCACGGCGACCGCCGCGACGGCCGCCGGCCGGGCCGCCCTGCGCTCGCTGCGGCGCGCTTCGTCCTAGGGCCCTGGCCGGGCCCCTGTTCTGCGTAATGCCGGGCATGGGCGCGAGGGGGTGCGCATAGTCGCTCAAGGCGCGGGTACCGAGGGAGCGTGCACATGCTGTTCCGGAAACGGATGGCGAGGCTGGAGGTCAGGACTCGGCAGGCGGGGGTGACGGGATACGTCGGTGTGGACGGTCGCGCACCGGTGTCCGAGGCGGGGCGGCAGTTGCTGCGCAAGGCGTTCCCGGACCACTGGTCGTTCCTGCTGGGCGAGATCGCTCTGTACAGCTTCATCGTGCTGGTGCTGACCGGCATTTATCTGACGCTGTTCTTCGATCCCAGCATGACCGAGGTCATCTACCGGGGATCCCATGTGCCCCTGCAGGGCCTCCAGGTCACGAAGGCGTACGAGTCGACGCTCCACATCAGCTTCGATGTGCGGGGCGGCCTGCTGATCCGGCAGATGCACCACTGGGCCGCGCTGGTCTTCGTCGCCGCCATCGGCGTCCATCTGCTGCGGGTCTTCTTCACCGGCGCGTTCCGCCGGCCGCGTGAACTGAACTGGACGGTGGGGGTCACGCTCTTCCTGCTCGCGCTCCTGGAAGGGTTCGGCGGGTATTCGCTCCCCGACGATCTGCTGTCCGGCACCGGGTTGCGGACCGCGAACACCATCGTGTTGTCCATCCCCTTCGTCGGCACGTACCTGAGCTTCTTCATCTGGGGCGGACCGTTCCCCGGGCACGCGCTGATCCCCCGGTTGTACGTCGTGCACGTGCTGTTCGTCCCCGGGCTGCTCATCGCCCTGATCGCCGCTCATATCCTGCTCGTGGTCTACCTGAAGCACACGCAGTGGTCCGCGCCCGGGAAGACCAACCGCAACGTCGTCGGGCAACCGATGTTCCCCCACTTCACCGCCAAGTCCTCCGGCCTGTTCCTGATGGTCTTCGGCGTCATCGCCGCGCTCAGCGGCCTGGCCCAGATCAATCCGGTCTGGGCGTACGGTCCGTACCGGGCCGACCAGTCGTCGACCGGCTCGCAGCCGGACTGGTACGTGGGCTTCCTCGAAGGCGCTCTGCGGCTGATGCCACCGTGGGAGAACACCGTGGCAGGACACACCATCATGTGGAACGTCCTCCTCCCCGCCGTGGTGCTTCCCGCCCTGCTGTTCCTGGTCCTGTACCTCTACCCCTACTTCGAGAAGTGGGTGACGGGGGATCCGAGGGAGCATCATCTGTGTGACCGGCCCCGCGACCGGCCCACGCGGACGGGCCTGGGGGTCGCCGCCCTCTTCTTCTACGCGGTCCTGCTGACGGCTGCGGGAAACGACGTGATCGCCGCCGGCTTCCGGATTTCGGTGGAGGCGCTCACCTGGATCTTCCGGGTGGCCGTGGTGATCGGTCCGGTCCTCGCCTTCATGGTCACCAAGCGCGTGTGTCTCGCCCTGCAGGCCCACGACCGCCGGTTGCTGGAGGAGGGCGAGGAGACGGGCAAGGTCAGCCAGAACGTCAGCGGCGGGATCAGCGACAGCCACCGGCCCGTCGACGCGACGCGGCGCTACCGCCTTCTGGTGCGGGACATGCCGGTTCCGTTGCCGCATCCCGGCGAGCGGGCACCACGCCGGCGCCGGCTCCGGGCCAGGCTGAGCGGCTGGTACTACCGCGACCGGGTGGACATGCCCGCCACCGCGGAGGAACGCCGGGAGATCTCGGGCAAGACCCTGGATCCGATCGCGGGACAAGAGGAGAAGTAGGTATCGCCGACGTCGGCGTCACCACCAGGTCCGTCAGTCGTCCCGCCCGGCGAACTGGAAGACCATGCCGAGGACTCCGGCCATCGTGATGCCGAACCCGATGAGGAACAGCCACAGTCCGTAGACGACGCCGACGGCCAGCAGGGCGATTCCGAAGCCGGTCACCGGGGGGTAGCCGCTGTGCGGCGGGAAGAAGTCCAGCGGGCCGGAGCGCTCGCGGATCTCGGAGTCCGGACGGTCCTCGGGACGTTCCCCCTTGCGGCGGTAGTTCACCATGCAGAAGAACGCGATGACGGCGGCCATGCCGAAGGAGACGGTGAGTGCCGCGATCCCCGCCGGTTCGCGGGCGAACCAGATGTAGGCGACGTCGGTGACGAGGAAGAACGCGGCGACGCCCGCGAAGAGATACGCCTCGGACTTCATTCGCTCTGCCCTCCGAGGGTGTCCGGTGTGGCCGTGATCTGGCCGCTTTCACCCGGGTGGATCATCCGCACGTCCGGATGGTGCAGGTCGAACGCGGGAGAGTCGGAGCGGATCCGGGGCAGCGCGTCGAAGTTGTGCCGCGGCGGAGGGCAGGACGTCGCCCACTCCAGTGAGCGCCCGTAACCCCACGGGTCGTCGACCTCCACCTTCTGCCCGTATCTGCCGCTCTTGAAGACGTTGTAGAGGAAGGGCAGCGTGGACAGGCCGAGGAGAAAAGCGCCGATCGACGAGATGGTGTTGAGGGCGGTGAAGCCGTCGGCCGGCAGATAGTCGGCGTAGCGGCGGGGCATGCCCATCTCGCCGAGCCAGTGCTGGACCAGGAACGTGGTCTGGAAGCCGACGAACAGGCTCCAGAAATGGATCTTGCCGAGGCCTTCGTCGAGCATTTTGCCGGTCATCTTCGGCCACCAGAAGTAGAAGCCGCCGAACATGGCGAAGACGATCGTGCCGAACAGCACGTAGTGCAGGTGAGCGACGATGAAGTACGAGTCCGTGAGGTGGAAGTCCAATGGCGGCGACGCGATCAGGACACCACTGAGACCGCCGAGCAGGAACGTGACGAGGAAGCCCATGCACCACAGCATCGGCGTCTCGAACGACAGGCTCCCCTTCACCATGGTGCCGATCCAGTTGAAGAACTTGACACCGGTCGGCACCGCGATGAGGAACGACATCAGGGAGAAGAACGGCAGCAGGACCGCGCCCGTGGCGAACATGTGGTGGGCCCAGACGGTGGCCGACAGCATGGTGATGGCGATCGTCGCGCCGACCATGCCGACGTAACCGAAGACCGGCTTCCGGCTGAAGACCGGGATGATTTCGCTGATGACGCCGAAGAACGGCAGGGCGACGATGTAGACCTCGGGATGGCCGAAGAACCAGAACAGGTGCTGCCAGAGGATCGCACCGCCGTTGGCCGGGTCGTAGATGTGCGCACCGAACTTGCGGTCCGCCTCCAGGGCCAGCAGGGCCGCCGTGAGGACGGGGAAGGCCAGCAGGGCGAGGATGGAGGTGAAGAGGATGTTCCACGTGAAGATCGGCATCCGGAACATCGTCATGCCCGGGGCCCGCAGGGTGATGATGGTGGCGATGAAGTTCACCGATCCCAGGGTGGTGCTGAGCCCGGCCACGGCCAGCCCCATCGTCCACAGGTCCCCGCCGGCTCCGGGGGTGTGGACGGCGCTGTTCAGCGGGGCGTAGGCGAACCAGCCGAAGGAGGCGGCACCGCCCGGAACGGCCAGCCCGGAGACGACGATCAGACCGCCGAAGAGGAACAGCCAGTACGTCAGCGCGTTGAGGCGGGGAAAGGCCACGTCCGGTGCGCCGATCTGCAACGGCATGATCGCATTGGCGAACCCCGCGAAGGTGGGGGTCGCGAAGAGCAGCATCATGATCGTGCCGTGAACGGTGAAGAGCTGGTTGTACTGCTCCTTGCTGACGATCTGCAGTCCGGGCCGCGCCAGTTCGGCCCGCATCAGCATGGCGAGGACGCCTGCCAGGAGGAAGAACGCGAAGGCGGTGACCAGATACATGTTGCCGATCGTCTTGTGATCGGTCGTGGTCAGGTAGTTCCTGATCCTGCTGCCCGTGAGGACGCGGGGGTTGGGGGAGTCGTCCGGCGTCCCTTGACGCCGCCCCTGCTCCAGCTGCGACATGAGTCCTCCGAGGACACTGGCCAAGCCCGAAGAAATTCCCTGTACCCCGAAGAATTCCCTATAAGGGTTTGTAGCCGATGTGCAGCGGTTAACGGAGTCGCGAAACACCCGGGCAGTGACCTGAGCGTCACGGAACAGAGGGAAGGGTGCCTGTGAGCGGAACGCCGGCTGAGCGGCAGGAGCGCGACGGGGGGACCGGGCCGGAGCCGCTGCGCCATTACGCGTTGCTGGCCGACGGTGAGCGGGGGATCCTGGTCGGCCCGTACGGTGACTTCGTCTGGATGTGCGCGCCGCGATGGGACTCCGACGCGGTCTTCTCGAAGCTCATCGGGGGTCGCGGTGGCTACACGGTCACTCCGGTGGGCCGCTGTGTGTGGGGCGGCTACTACGAGGAGGGGTCGCTGATCTGGCGCAGCCGCTGGGTCACCGATGACGGCGTCGTGGAGTGCCGTGAGGCGCTCGCCTTCCCGGGGGATCCGCACCGCGCGGTGATCCTGAGGCGGGTCGTCGCCCGCGACACCACCGCCCGGGTGGCCGTACGGCTGGAGCCGGGCGCCGGATTCGGCCGTCACCCGCTGCGTGACGTCACCCGCCACGACGACGGGTCGTGGACCGGCAGGGCGGGAGACCTGCGGCTGCGCTGGTCGGGCTGGCCTACGGCGCGTCAGGCGGGAGCGCGCGGAGGGGCACTGGCGATGGACCTGACCGTCGAGGCCGGGGACCACCACGATCTGGTGCTGGAGATCAGCGACCGGCCCCTGGGCGACCGGCCGCCCGACCCGGCGGCCGTCTGGCGGTCGACCGAGGCGGCGTGGCGCCGGGAGGTGCCCGGTCTGCACAACACCATCGCGCGCCGGGACGCGCGCCAGGCCTACACGGTGCTGCGGGGACTGACCGGTTCGGCCGGGGGCATGGTCGCGGCGACCACGACCAGCCTTCCCGAGCGTGCCGAGGAGGGCCGCAACTACGACTACCGGTACGTGTGGATCCGGGACCAGAGCTACGCGGGGCAGGCCGCGGCCGTCGCGGGCGGTGAGACCGTGCTGGACGGGGCGGTGCGGTTCACCACGGCGCGTCTGCACGAGCACGGACCGCGGCTCGCGCCCGCCTATACGGTCGACGGCCGCCGGATCCCCGACCAGCGCACGCTGGATCTGCCCGGCTACCCGGGCGGCTTCAACCGGGTGGGCAACCAGGTCAACGAGCAGTTCCAGCTCGACGGGTTCGGCGAGGCCCTGCTGCTGCTGGCCGCGGCGGCCCGTCAGGACCGGCTCGACGCGGACGCCTGGCAGGCCGCGGAGATCGCCGCCGACGCGATCGCCCAGCGCCACCAGGAGCCCGACTCCGGCGTCTGGGAACTCGCGCCCCGGCGCTGGGCCCACAGCCGGCTGGCCTGTGCCGCCGGGCTGCGGGCCATCGCGCAGGCCGGGGCGCCGGCGGCTCACTCCGGCCGGTGGGTGGCGCTGGCCGACCGGCTGGTCGCCGACACCGCCGCCCAGTGCCTGCATCCCACAGGGCGCTGGCAACGCTCCCCCGAAGACCCCGGGCTGGACGGCGCGTTGCTGCTGCCGCCCCTGCGCGGGGCGGTGCCGGCCGACGACCCCAGGACCGTCGCCACGCTGCACGCGTACACCGAGGAACTGACGGACGATCACTTCGCCTACCGCTTCCGGCACGACGAGCGGCCGCTCGAGGCGGCCGAGGGCGCGTTCCTGCTGTGCGGCTTCGTCATGTCGCTCGCGGAACACCAGCAGGGCCGGGCCGTGGCCGCACACCGCTGGTTCGAGCGCAACCGGGCGGCGTGCGGGCCTGCCGGGCTGTACGCCGAGGAGTACGACGTCTCGCAGCGACAGCTGCGCGGCAACCTCCCCCAGGCGTTCGTGCACGCGCTGATGCTGGAGTGCTCGGTCCGCCTGGCGGAACCCTGGCCCGGGCCATGAACCGGGGCTCCACCTTCCGCATCGGCCACGTTACCCTCGGTTACCGGCGGCGGTGAAGGAGCGCCCGCACCTCCCCTGCCCACGGGCCTGGCCGGCGTCGACTCGCGGTGGTCGCTGCACGGATTTACCTTGGCGACACGGCATGAAGCGAAAGCAGGCCACAACGGCACGGGCAGCCGCGTTCACGCGCGGCCAGTGTCTGGGAGGATCATCATGGCCGTCGAGATCCAGCCCCTTCTCAAGCCCTCGCGGCTCAGGCGCCGCGGCGGCTTGTGGGGCGAATGCCTTTCGGAGTTCCTGGGGACGTTCGTCCTCATCTCCTTCGGTTGCGGCGTGGTCGCGATGGCGGTCGCGGCGCTGCCCGGCTCGGGGCGTACCGAGGGACCCACCACGTTCTTCCTCGGTGCCGGGGACTGGTTGCTGATCACCTGGGGATGGGCGATGGCCGTGATGCTCGGCATCTATGTGGCCGGCGGGGTCAGCGGCGCGCATATCAATCCGGCGGTGACCCTGGCCTTCGCCGTGCGCCGCAAGTTCCCGTGGGTGAAGGTCGTCCCCTACTGGGTGTCCCAGGTGCTCGGCGCCCTGGCCGGCGCGGCACTGGTCCTGGGCGTGTACCACGACGCCATCGACACCTTCGACGCCGCCATGAAAGGGCCGAAGACGGGCGGGCACACTCTCGCCTCGTTCTCGATCTTCGCCACCTTCCCGGCGCCGTACTTCCACGGTGGTATCTGGGGTCCGCTGATCGACCAGGTGGTCGGTACGGCCTTCCTGGTCATGCTGGTGGTGGCGATCATCGACCTGCGGAACACGGCCGTGAAGGCGAACCTCGGCCCCCTCGTGATCGGGCTCGTCGTGGCGGCCATCGGCATGTCCTACGGGGCGAACGCGGGCTACGCGATCAACCCGGCCCGCGACTTCGGCCCACGGCTGCTCACCTGGTTCGCGGGCTGGAAGGATCTGGCGTTCTCCGGCAGCTTGTCGGGGGCGTTCAGCGCCTACTGGTGGATCCCGATCGTCGGACCGCTCGTCGGCGGGGTGATCGGGGTGCTGGTGTACGACCTGTTCATCGGCGACGTGCTGCACATCCGGGCACAGGAGGGCGAGGCCCCGGAGCCCGGCCGGACCCGCCCCACCACCTCCGACGACGAGTGAGCACCTGCCGCAGGCTCTCCAGCACGGCCGGGTCGGGCTTCTCCGTACGGGACGGGTCCTGGCGGCGGCGGAGCTGATGATCCACCGAGGAGCACAGTAAGGGGCAGGGGAGGAGGGCGTGGCATACACCGGGTGTGACGGTAGGTATGCTCGCCGCCATGTCCACCCCTGCCCTCCGTTCCATCGCGCTGTGCGCGAGCGAGGCGGCGCGGGCCCTGTCGGGGCGTTTCCTGTTCGCGCTCGACGACAGACGCGGGAACGTGGCCGGCCCCGATGCCGATGTGACGGTACGGGCGGCGGCGGACGGCGGAGCCCAACTCGTCCTCGGAGCGGCAGGGGAACTCGGCCTTGCCGAGGGCGAGTCGCCCGGTGCCGTCGGCGGGCGGCCGACAGCCGGGGGCATCCGCCACGAGTGGCGGAGCCGGGAGACCGGCCGCGCGGACGGCCCGCGCCCGGGGGTGGTCGGTGACGGCCTCTGCGTGCACGTCCTCCTGGGGCGGCTCTCGGCGCGGCAACGGCGGCGACCGACGTACGTCGCCGCCGGTGAGCAGCGTCTGACGCCGTGGCGTGGTGTGGTGCTTCCCACCCGGGGGCCACGCGGACGAGGTACTCGCCCGGCTGCGCCACGTCGCAGACGGACGTGCGGACCGACGCGGCCGCATCCCTCGACGCACTCGGCCGGCACGGCCTGCACCACGATGAGCGGCCCCGCCCGACTCGCCGCCGCCCTGGCGGAGATCACCTCATAACCACCGCTACGACGACCGAGAGCAGCGAGAAGACCACCGTGACCACATACGACTACGAGAAGGACGGCGCGGCCATCTACCGCCAGTCCTTCGCCACCATCCGCGCGGAGGCGGACCTCGCGGCCCTGCCCGCCGACATCAGCCAGGTCGCGGTCCGGATGATCCACGCCTGTGGGATGGTCGACCTCGTGCGGGACCTGGCCTACACGCCGGCCGTGGTCGCCAGGGCCCGTGCGGCCCTGCGCGCGGGCGCACCCGTCTTCACCGATGTGCAGATGGTGGCCAGCGGGGTGACGCGCAAGCGGCTGCCCGCCGGCAACGAGGTGCTCTGCACGCTCTCCGACCCGTCCGTGCCGGAGCTGGCCGCGAAGCTCGGCACCACGCGCAGCGCCGCCGCGCTGGAGCTGTGGCGGGAGAGGCTGGAGGGCTCGGTGGTGGCCGTCGGCAACGCGCCGACCGCGCTGTTCCGGCTGCTGGAGATGATCGAGGAGGGGGCTCCGCGCCCGGCCGCCGTGATCGGTGTGCCGGTCGGCTTCGTCGGGGCCGCCGAGTCCAAGGACGCCCTGGCCGCCCATCCGTCCGGTCTTGAGCACCTGGTCGTGCGCGGGCGTCGCGGGGGCAGCGCCATGGCCGCCGCCGCGCTCAACGCAATCGCGAGTGAGGAGGAGTGAGCGGCGAGCAGTCCACAGCGGGGCGGCTGTACGGGGTCGGGCTCGGCCCCGGTGACCCGTCCCCGATGACCTGTGGGCCGTGGAGGTCATCGCCGAGGCGGACGTGATCGCGTACCACAGTGCCCGGCACGGCCGGTCCATCGCCCGGTCCATCGCCCGCTCGATCGCGGCCAAGCACATCGCCGCTGTCCGGAGGCGGGACAGAGCGACGGCGGGCTCACTCCCGCCTCGGGAACAGGTCCGGCCACGGACCGGCCGGGCCTGCCACCTTTGGCCAGGCCGGTTCTCAGCCGGTCGCCGGGAACCCCCTCCCCCGCGACCACTCCCCGACCCACCGGGCCGCCTCCTCCGGCCCGGGTACGAGCGGGACGCCCTCGGGGGCCGGGGGGCGGCGGATCACGAGGACCGGTAGTGCGGCCTCCCGGGCCGCCGTCAGTTTCGGGGCGGTGGCCGCTCCCCCGCTGTCCTTGGTCACCACGACGTCGATACGGTGCCGGCGCAGCAGCTCGCGTTCGCCGTCGAGGGTGAACGGGCCCCGGTCGAGCAGCACCTCCATGCGGGACGGGTGCGGGGCCTCGGGCGCGTCCACGGAGCGGACCAGGAACCACAGGTCGTCCAGGCCGGCGAACGCGGCGAGGCCCATGCGCCCGGTCGTGAGGAACACGCGCCGGCCCAGCGCGGGCAGCAGCCGCGCGGCCTCCTCCAGGGAGCCGGCGTCGTGCCAGTCGTCTCCCTCGACGGGGACCCAGCCGGGGCGCCGCAGGGCGAGCAGGGGAACATGGGCGGTGGCGGCGGCCCGCGCCGCGTGGAAACTGATCGTCCCGGCGAAAGGGTGGGTGGCGTCGATGAGCACGTCCACCCGGTGCTCGCGCAGCCACGCGGTCAGTCCCTCCACCCCGCCGAAGCCGCCGATCCGGACCTCGCCCGGGGGCAGTCGGGGGCCGGCCACGCGCCCGGCGAGGGAGCTGGTCAGGGTCAGGCCGGGCGTGCCGTGGAGCAGTTCGGCGAGGCGGCGGGCCTCCGCGGTCCCGCCGAGTATCAGTACGCGCATGGAAGTCCAGGTCCGTTCATGAGCAGTGAAGTGAAGGGCGGCCGCAGGGCCCAGCTGGAGCGCACCGGCCTGCGACCCGGCTGGACCACCGGCGCCTGTGCGACGGCGGCCACGACGGCGGCGTACACCGCCCTGCTGACCGGCGAGTTTCCCGACCCCGTGACCATCACCCTGCCGAAGGGGCAGACGCCGTCGTTCGCTCTGGCCGTCGAGGAGCTGGGCGACGGGCACGCGACGGCGGGGGTCGTGAAGGACGCCGGTGACGACCCGGACGTCACGCACGGCGCGCTGGTCCGGGCCACGGTACGACCGCTGCCCGCCGGGTCCGGGGTGGTGTTCAAGGCAGGCCCGGGCGTCGGCACCATCACCCGCCCGGGCCTGCCACTGCCCGTCGGCGAACCGGCCGTCAACCCGGTCCCCCGCCGGATGATGCGCGAGCACGTCGCCGACGTCGCCGCCCGGCACGGCGCCCCGGGCGACGTCGAGATCACCGTCTCCGTCGACCACGGCGAGGAGATCGCCCGCTCGACCTGGAACCCCCGGCTCGGCATCCTGGGCGGCCTGTCCATCCTGGGCACGACCGGCATCGTCGTCCCGTACTCCTGCTCGGCGTGGATCGACTCCATCCGGCGGGGCGTGGACGTCGCCCGGGCGGCGGGGCGTACGCATGTCGCCGGCTGCACCGGGTCGACGTCGGAGAAGACCGTCGTGGCCGAGTACGGGCTGCCCGAGGACGCCCTGCTCGACATGGGCGACTTCGCGGGCGCCGTGCTGAAGTACATCCGCCGCCACCCCGTCGGCCGCCTGACGATCTGCGGCGGCTTCGCCAAGCTGTCCAAGCTCGCCGCCGGCCAACTCGACCTGCACTCGGGCCGTTCCCAGGTCGACCAGGGCTTCCTCGCCCAACTGGCCCGGCGCGGCGGCGCGGACGAGGCGCTGGCCGCCGAGGTGGCGGACGCCAACACCGGGCTGGCCGCGCTCCGGTCGTGCCTGGCCGCCGGGGTGCCGCTCGGCGACCTGGTCGCCACGACCGCCCGCGACGAGGCCCTCGCCGTGCTGCGCGGGGCGCCGGTCGTGGTCGACGTGATCTGCGTCGACCGGGCGGGGACGGTGGTGGGGCGCAGCGCGCCGGCCTGACCGCAGGAGCCGCTCACCGCCGTCAGCACACGTGGCGTTCCCGTTCCGGCGGGTACAGGTGGCTGTCCCGGAACTGTTCCAGGGCGGTGGCCCGGTTGGCGACCCGGGTGAGGATCACGGTCTGTCCGACGGTCGGCTCGGTCAGTTCCCGCTTCAGGGCGGCCGCCGCCGCGTACACGGTCATCTGTCTGCTCCTGAAGGCGTGTCGGGCGTTTTCCCTACGGCCCACTGGGTCACGGGCATCGCCTGCCGCCACCCGGTGAAGCCGCCCACCGGCACGGCGTGTGCCACCGCGAGCCGCACCAGTTCGCCGCCGTGGCGCCGGTGGGCGTCGGCGAGCAGCGCCTCGGACTCCAGCGTCACGGTGTTGGCGACCAGCCGCCCGCCGCCGGGCAGCGCCTCCCAGCAGGCGTCGAGGAGGCCGGGCACGGTGAGCCCGCCGCCGACGAACACGGCGTCGGGAGGCGGGAGTTCGGCGAGGACGGCGGGTGCGTCGCCGGTGACGACCCGCAGTCCGGGCACGCCGAGCCGGTCGGCGTTGCGGGTGATCCGCTCGGCGCGCGCCGGGTCCCG
Source organism: Streptomyces sp. NPDC007991 (assembly GCF_042958445.1). Classification (NCBI taxonomy): domain Bacteria; kingdom Bacillati; phylum Actinomycetota; class Actinomycetes; order Kitasatosporales; family Streptomycetaceae; genus Streptomyces; species Streptomyces sp. NPDC007991. The sequence continues at coordinate 742,836 of NZ_JBIBJD010000001.1, read as the reverse complement.
CTCCACGGTGACGGCGCGGCACGAGGGGTGGGTGCGCATCCACTCGACGGCGATCGAGCCGGAGCCGCCGCCGATGTCCCACAGGAGTTCGCCGGGTGCGGGGGCGAGCACGCCGAGTGTGGCGGCGCGGATGTGCCGCTTGGTGAGCTGCCCGTCGTGCTCGTACGCCTCGTCCGGGAGCCCGGGCACGGCGCCGAGGCGCAGGGCGTCGGGGGCGCGGCGGCACTCCACGGCCACGAGGTTGAGGGGGTCGCCGGGCGGCTGCGCGGCGGGCCAGTCGTCGGCGGTGGACTCGGCGGTCACGCGTTCCCGGTCGCCGCCGAGCTGTTCGAGGACGCGCATCCGGCTGGGCCCGAAGCCCCGGCCCCGCAGCAGCGCGGCGACCTCGCCGGGGGTGGTGGCGTCCGCGCTGAGGACGAGGAGCCGCCGGCCGTCGTGCAGGGCGGCGGCGAGGCGGGCGGTGGGCCGGCCGACGAGGGTGACGACCTCCGCGTCCTCCAGCGGCCAGCCGAGCCGGGCGGCGGCGTAGGAGACGGAGGAGGGGTGCGGCAGGACGCGCAGCGCGCCGGTCTCCTCGGCGAGGGCGCGGCCGATGCCGTAGAACATGGGGTCGCCGCTGGCCAGTACGGCGATCCGGCGGCCGGCGTGTGCGGCGAGGAGGCCGGGGACGGCGGGGCGCAGCGGCGAGGGCCAGGCGACGCGCTGACCGGCGCACTCCGGGGGCAGCAGATCCAGCTGGCGGGGCCCGCCGACGAGGACCTCGGCCTCGCGCAGTGCGGCGCGGGAGGCGTCGGGCAGTCCCGCCCAGCCGTCGGCCCCGAGCCCGACGACGGTCACGGCGGCGGTCTGTGCGGGGGGTGCGGGGGTCACTGCGGTACCTCGGTGCTCGGGGGACGACAGAGGGGACGACAGAGGCGCACTCTACTGGGCGCTGACCAGCGCGCCTGTGCTCGGGGGCACAGGCCCTCAAGGGCGCTCCGGCTCCCGGGTCAGGAGGGGTCCGGGCGCCGTCGCGCGCGGGGGCTGAAGACGTACAGGTCGAGGATGTCGGGCCGCGGGGCCACGCCCGGGCCGCCCTCGCGGACCCAGGAGACGATGTCCTCGGTCGCGGCCGGGTCGTTGACCAGCCCGAGCCACACCGGGCGGCCCCCGGCGGCCCGGCCCTCGGCGGACGGCTGGACGACGATGACGTTTGCCTGGTCGCAGACGTCGAGGCACGCGGAGACCCGCACCGGCCCCGCCGCGCGCAGCCGCTCGGTCTGGGCCCCGTGATCGACGCCGGTCACCTTGCCACTGCCACAACAGCAGTCCCGGCACACGACGATGCGGCAGGGAGCCGGACCGGTTGCGGTTGCGGTTGCGGTTGCGGTTGCGTCCAGGGGATCGTCGCTCACACCGGCTTCCTCGTCGTTCCGCCTTCACCTTGCGGCTGATCATCATTCCATGGGGCTGTCGGACCGGATCGCGGGTGTGTGTTCGGATACCGTGCGGACGGGGTCCCGCGAGGGGTCGGGATCCTTCGAGGGGTGGGGAGACGGCATGGGGGCGGGCAGACGGCAGGCGCCGGGGAGCGTGGTGTGGCTGCTGATGGGGGTCGTGACGCTCGTCGTGGGAGTGGCCATGGCGCTGGAGGTCCGCGGGGCACTGGACCGGGAGCGGGAGTTCCGTGCGGCGCCGCCCTGCGCCTCCGTCCCGGTGAAGGCGTCGGGGTGCCGGTGGGAGCAGGAGTTCACCGTCCGTCAGGCCGCCACGAACCGTGGGAAGCGCAACGCCTCGCCGGAGGCGGAGCTGCTGCTGCCCTCGGGCACGTCCTGGGAGGTCACGTTCCCGCACGCTGATCCGGTGGTGTCGGAGCTGGAGCCGGGCGAGAAGGTCGTCGGCCTGATCTGGCGCGGGCAGGTCGTCGAGGTGCGGGACGCCGATGGGCGGCGGCAGCAGACGTCCGACGGGCCCGTGGGCCGGCCCGCTGACCGGCTCGGCGGCGCGCTCATCTGTTTCTCGTTCGGCCTGCCCGCCCTCGTCGGCGGGGTGTGGCCGCTGTTCGCGCGGGGCGACCGGCGGCGTGCGAAGGCGGCGGTCGTGGTGCGGTGGCACGGCGTCTGCCTGGCCGTCGTGGCCCTGTTCACCTTGTGGGCGCAGGCGGCGGGCGGCTGGCCGCTGTGGGCGATCCCGGCGATCTGGGGGCCGTTCGCGCTGGTCGGCCTGGCCTCCATGACGGCCTTCGTCATCGCCGCCCTGCGCGGCGACATGGACGAAGACCCCGTCCCGGAGCCGGCCCCGGCGGCACCGGCGTCAGGTCACTCCTGACCCCGGACGCCGTCGGCGAGCCGCGCCCCGTCGCACGGTGACGCGCTGCCGCAGGCGGCGGCCCCGGCCCGGAGGGGGACGCCGTTTCTGCGCAGCACCTCGCGGACGTCGAGGATCAGCGGGAAGACCTCGTGGTTGCGGTCCTCGCCCTGCTCGTCCCAGGCCCGCTGCTCGGCTTCCACGGCCATGCGGTCCTCGGCGAACACCCGCTCGGTGAAGCGCCTGATGAACGGCCAGGCCACCTGGAGGAGGCCGGGGATACCGGGCTTCTCGATCATGAGCAGGCCGAAGGCGTGACAGGTGCGCTGCTCGGCGTCCTCGGGGACGTAGGCGGCCCAGAGGCGGAAGGCCGGGCGTTCGGCGTTCTCCGGGACCAGGTCGAGCGTCTGGTAGGGGTAGTCGGTGCGGATCGTCATGACGTCGGCGGTGCCGCCCCCGATGCCCTCGGCGGCCAGCAGTCCGGCGCTGCGGTTGCGCTTTCCCCCGGTGTGGGTGAACAGGTACCGGGCCTCCACGGACCGCTCGTCGGCCTCGTATCCCAGCAGTTCGGGGTGGAGCCTGCCGACGACGCCCCGGTGCAGGAACTGGTGGTTCATGTCGAGGAGGTTCTCGTGCATGAACGAGTAGTGGCAGCGCACGGTCCGGGAGTACGTCATGGTCCGGTACCGGGGCGAGCCGAAGGCGGGCAGGTGCGGCAGCGGGGTGGCCGCGGCTCGGCCCGGGTCGCCCGGGAAGACGAAGACCAGGCCGTACGCCTCGCGCACGGGGTAGGCGCGCACGCCGCGCGGCGGCCGGCGGTCGCCCTTGGCCAGGTACGGGATCTGTGAGATGCGGCCGTCGCCGCGATAGGCCCAGGCGTGGTAGCGGCAGCGTAGCGTCTCGCCCTCCACGACGCCCATGCTCAACGGCACCTGCCGGTGGGCGCACCGGTCCTCCAGCGCGTGCGCGGTGCCGCTCTCTCCCCGGAACAGGGCGATGCGCTCACCCGCGAACGTGGCCGCCAGCACCTTGCCGGGGCGCACCCGGCGGGACAGGGCGACCGGATACCAGTGGTCCGGGTGCGCGCCCACCCTGCGCAGATCGGCCTTGGCGGGATCCGGCTCGGTGTGCTCCGAGGGCTCGGCGGCGAGGGCGGTGGCCCTGTCGGTCTCGGTCATACCTCTCCTCGCAGGGGGACACGGCACGGACAGCCACCCTCACCCTGACCGCGGCCCCGCGCCGGTGCCCTGCCGGAGGGTCCGGACGGGTGAACGGCCCTCTCAGGCGCCGCGCAGCGGGTTGGGCAGCGGCAGGTAACGCGCGTCCGCGCCGTCCGCGCCGGTCCAGCGCAGGAGCAGGTTCGTCTTGCCGGGGAGGGTGGGTGAGGCGAGCAGGGCGGGGATCTCGGGGACGGCGTGGCGGGCGAGTTCACGGCGGGCCGCGGGCCAGGGGTCGAAGCCGGGGTGGCGTGCCGCGAGGGCGCCGGCGATCTCGCTGAGGTGGTTGACGACCAGGCAGTACACGAGCCGCTCCCACCCGGCCGCGCGCGAGACGTCCGGCAGCAGTTTCACGCCCTCGGCGTCCCGGTACAGCGCCTGCACGGGCATGCCACCGGCGTCCACGGCGACCAGCGTGTTCTGCAGGTGCGCCTCGATGACGACACCGTGCCGGGCGAAGGCCGTCAGGGCCGGGGGCACCACGCGCGCCAGGTACGCCGCCCACCACGCCCCCGGGTCGGCGGCCCCGTCGAGCGGGCTGCCGTCGAAGCCCTCGACGAGTCCGGCGGCGAGCAGCGGGGTCGCGCCGGGCAGCAGACGGCCGCCGAAGCCGTCCCGGACGAGGACGGCCAGGGCCTCGAAGGCGAAGTCGGCGGTGCGGTACCCGCGGTCGCTCAGCCAGGCCGGGGGGCCTTCGACGGTGTCGAGGGCGGCGCGCACGGCCGCGTCGGTGCGGCGCAGGGCGAGCAGGTCGTGACGCCACAGCCGGCGGATGTCGTTGGTGATGCGCACGTCCAGGCTGAACTTCAGGAAGAGGTCGTGCCCGGGCGCGTAGAGCGTGCGGATCGCGGCGGTGGGCCAGGTGTCGAAGGCGGTCGTGCCGAGCCGGAGAAGTCTGCCGTCCGCGAAGGCGTCGGCGAGCTCGGCGCCGGCCAGGTCGAGCTGCCAGGGGTGGGCGGGCAGCAGCCGGTAGCCGGGCGGGGCCGTGCCGAGGGCGTCGAGGGCCGAGGTGTCGCCCTCCTCGACGACGGTGTCCTCGCGCAGCCCGAGCAGGGCCAGCGGGAAGCGGGCGTACGCCTCGGGGGCGTAGGGCAGCCAGCCGGCGGCGGGGCCGCCACCGCGCGCCTTGGGGGCCGGGTGGTGGGTGTGGCCGGTCAGGAGGCACTGCTCGGAGCGCCGATAGGGGTCCTCGGGCGGGGTCGCCCGGGTGCGGGCGGCCAGCAGTGCGGCGACGGCGTCCCGGCTGTCGATCATCTCGGCGGGCAGTTCGTGGTTGGACAGGCCGGTGTACCGGCGCAGTTCCTCGGCGACGAGTTTGACCAGCTCGGTGTGGCCGATGCGGTGCCAGCCGCCGGCGGTGCGGATCTCGGGCTCGGCGGGCCGCCGGGTGCCGCGCACACGCAGCAGGCGGTCCCCGCCGGGCAGGCGGTGGACCCGGTGCTCGCCGGTCTCGCTCACCGGCCGCGCCACCTCCCGCAGCAGGCAGTTCAGCAGCGGCACGGCGGCGTACGCGTCGGCCCGTCCGGCGAGGCCGCCGGTGACCGGGTCCTCCTGGACGGAGGCACCATGGACGGCGTCACCATGGGCGCAGTCGTCGCCGTCGGGCGGGGGCATGAGGTCCACGCGTTCCACTCGTTCCCTGCGGTCCTTGAAGGATTTCCGGACTTCCGGGCGGAGATGATCAGTATGCGTGCCGTCGTCATCCCGCCGTGACGCCCTATTCGTACCCGAGGAGCCCGCCCGTGCACCGTTCCCCCACCGCCGAGGCCGAGGTCGCCGAGGAACTGGCCGTCGTGCGGCCCGGTCTCCTGCCGGGGTACGCGGCCGGACTGCCCTGTGCCCGGGCGGCCGTGCTGTCCCGTCTGTGGCGCGGTCTCGCCCATGATCCGCTGCCCTGGGTCGCCCGCCGCGCGCAGGGCCGGGACGGGCTGACCCTGCACCTGTCGGACGGCCGCCGGCTGCACGGCCCGCGGCCGGATCCGTACGCGACCGGCGCGTACGTCACCGTCGTACGGCTCGACGCGGCGGAGTACGACGATCCGGCCCGGCTGGTGACGGACCTCGCCGTACCGCACTCCGCGTCCTTCGCCGCCGAACTCGGGCACAGCGTCGCCTCGTTGGCGCTGTCGAGAGCGGGGCAGGAGGGGCGCGGCACGGACGGGTGGCCGGAGCGCGACTGGGAGTGGGAGCAGCGGATCGTCGACGGGCATCCGTTCCACCCCACGTGCCGGTCGCGGCCCGGTTTCTCGGTGGCGGAGCAGCTCGCCTACGGGCCCGAGCACCGGCCGCTGGTGGGGCTGGGGCTGGTGCCGGTGCGGGCGCGGGAGTGCCTGGTGACGGGGGCGTGGCCGCGGGAGCTGCGGGACGGGGAGCGGGTGGTGCTGCCGGTGCACCCCTGGCAGGCGGCGCATGTGCTGAAGCGGACGTGCGAGGAGCGGCGCGCCGGGCATCCCCTGATGGCGCTGCGGACGCTGGCGCTGCCCGGCGGGCCGCACGTCAAGACCTCGCTCAGCGCCCGGCTGACGTCCTCGGTGCGGGACATCTCGCTGGCCTCGGTCGCCGCGTCCGCGGTGCTGTCGGACTTCGCCGAGGCGCCGGCGTCGCACACCGACGGCCTGCTGCACATGACCCGCACCCTGGGCGCGGCGGCGGCCGGCTCCCCCGACTTCGCGGCTGTGCTGCGCGAGCCCCCGCAGACATACGCGGCGCCCGGCGAACGAGTCCTGCCGGTGGCGGCACTCGCCACCACCGGGCTGCCCCGCTCCCCCGCCTGGCTGGCCGGTTTCGCGCGCCTCGCCCTCACCGCCTGTCTGCGGCTGCTGGAGCTGGGCGTGGCCCTGGAGGCGCACGGCCAGAACCTCCTGGTGATCCTTTCGCCGGCGGGCGATCCGCTGCGGCTGGTCTACCGCGACCTGGCCGACATCCGTGTCAGCCCGGCCCGTCTCGCCCGGCACGGCATCACGGTGCCCGACCTGCCCGCCCGGATGGTCACGGACGACGAACGCGCGCTGCGGCGCAAGCTGTTCGGCTCGCTGGTGGCGGGCGCGCTGGCCGGCACGGCGGGGTCGGGGGCGGCGCTCGCGCAGGCGCTGGAGACGGCCGTACGGGATCTGCCCCGCACCCCGGACCTCGCGGCGCTGCGCGCGGAGCCGCTGCCGGCGAAGGCGCTGACCCTGATGCGGCTCTCGCCGCAGGCGCCCGGCGACCAGTGGGCCGACCTGCCCAATCCCCTTGCCTGAGCCTCGTTTTGGAGCACGGCACCCGGGATCAATAGGATCCGCCGATGATCACAAGAAAACGGCTGGCGGCGGGCGTCTGTGCCCTGCTCGCCGCGTTGACGGCCGGGCTCGCCCTCCCGGCCGGAGCGGCCGCCGGTGAACCCACCGGCCAGGACTCCCCCAAGGTCGACCTCGTCCTGGATGTCAGCGGCTCGATGCGGGCCCGGGACATCGACGGACAGTCGCGGATGGCCGCCGCGAAGCAGGCGTTCAACGAGGTGCTCGACGCGACGCCCGAGGAGGTCGAACTCGGCATCCGCACCCTCGGCGCGAACTACCCGGGCGACGACCGGAAGACGGGCTGCAAGGACACCGCGCAGCTGTATCCGGTCGGCCCGCTGGACCGCACCGAGGCCAAGACGGCCGTCGCCACACTCAGCCCGACCGGCTGGACGCCGATCGGCCCGGCCCTGCTGAAGGCGGCCGGCGACCTGGACGGCGGCGACGGCTCCAAGCGCATCGTGCTGATCAGCGACGGTGAGGACACCTGCGCCCCGCTCGACCCGTGCGAGGTGGCGCGCGAGATCGCCGCCAAGGGCATCGGCCTGACCATCGACACGCTGGGCCTGGTGCCGACCGCCAAGCTGAGCAGGCAGCTCAGCTGTATCGCCGAGGCCACCGGCGGCACCTACACCTCGGTGGAGCACCAGGACGAACTCACCGACCGGGTCAACCAGTTGGTGGACCGGGCGGCCGATCCGGTGGTGACGCCGGTGCCGGTGGAGGGCGCCGAGGAGTGCGCGAAGGCACCGGCGCTGAAGTCCGGGCTGTACACGGACCGGGAGGAGTTCGGGCAGCAGCGCTGGTACCGGGTGGACGTGCTGCCGGGCCAGGAGCTGCGGGCCTCGGTGAGCGTGGCGGCCGACCGGGCAGTGAACCCCAACCACGGGGTGCTCCTGCGGGCGGTCACGACGCACGGCCGGGAGATCGTGCGCGGCGAGGCGGCGGGCGACGGCCGTACGGACGTGATCTCGACGGGGCTCAGATACCCCGAACCCGAGCGTGACGACTCCGACGGGGACAAGCCGGCCGCGGAAAGCGTGTGCCTGGCGGTCAGCCACTCCTTCTCGGCGGCCTCCGGAGTGAAGACCACGCCCGGGCTGCCGCTGGAGCTGACGGTCGACGTCGTGGACGGCCCGGGCCCGGCGGGCGACGTGGCCTCCTTCGGCCTCGGCCGCGGCTGGTGGCTGCTCGGCGCGCTGATTCTCACCGGCTTCCTCGCCGGTCTCGTCTGGGGCTGGCTGTCGCGCTGGCGGGTCGCGGTCTGGAGGACCAACTGATGCGAACTGTACGTACGCTGAGCGCCGCGCTGCTGACCCTCGGGCTGGCGGCCGCGCCGGCCGCGGCCGACCCGTGGCCGAGCGCGTCACGGGACGGAGCGAGCGCGCCCCAGCGGGCGGGCACCTCGTTCCGTACGGCGACGGAGATCGAGCAGGGGCAGCAAGCCACGGCGAACGGCTCCACGGGCGACTACCTGTACTGGTCGTTCCCCGCCGACACCGGACAGCGCCCCACGGTCAGGGCGACGGTGAAGCTGCCGGACACCCATGCCGCGCAGACCTGGCAGATCGACGTGTACGACGGCCTGCGCCGCCGCCAGGCCTGCCAGTACGGGGCGCAGACCCGCACCGCGGCGGCTGACACGCCCTCCGTGGAGCTGGCCTGTGTGCTGCGCACGGTCCGCGCGTGGTCGGAGCCATGGGCGAACGACCCGCTGCCCGGCACCTACTACATCCGGCTGACGGCGACCGGCGTCCCCACCTCCGACCTGGGCCTCCCGGTCGACACCGAGGTCCGCGCCGACTCCAAGGACATCGGCGGCGCGGCGGCGGTGGACGGCTCGCTGGCCGAGCCGCTGGTGCCGGGTATCGCGACGGCGTCCGAGGACCAGCGGGAGAACGCGGCGGTGCTGGCGGGCCTGCAGCCCGAGGACGGCTGGGCGTCCGGCTGGTGGTCGGACCGGTGGGTGTGGACGGGGGTGGGTGGCGTGCTGGCCGCGCTGGCGGGGGTCGCCGGGTACGCGCTGACACGCGGTCCGGGACGGCCGTCACGGGTGCCGCCCGGGGCCTGAGACAGGATCAGGCCAGAGCCTGCCACACCCTCAGAAGGCCCGCTTCGTGCGGGCCTTCTGTCATCCCTCGCGCAGTGCCTTGGCGAGCGTGCCCTCGCCGCTCACCTCGACCCGGCCCTCCCGTACCGCCCGGGTCAAGCTCAGCTCCCCCCGGCTGAGCGCCGTACACGTGCCGGTGTCCAGTACCAGCCGGGCGTCCGGCTCCCCGGGGGCGGGTCCGTCGCCGTACACGGGCCCCTCCTCGGCACCGGCGCGCAGATGGAACCGCCCCTCCTCCAGGCGGACTTCGACCAGACCCTCCCCGTCCAGCAGGCGCAGCAGGGGCAGGGCGAACCAGTGCGCCCGCACCGCGTCCGTCGGCCGCCGCTCCCCGAGCTCCGCCCGGCCCCACTCCCCCAGCGCCTGGAGCACGGGCAGCAACTCCCGCCCCCGGGAGGTGAGTTCGTACACATACGCGGCGCCGGGCGGAGGCAGCCGGCGGCGGGTCGCGAGGCCGTCGCGCTCCATGTCCCTCAGCCGCGAGGCGAGTACGTCCGTGCTGACGCCGGGCAGGTCCGCGTGCAGGTCGGTGTAGCGGCGGGGACCGGCGAGGAGCTCCCGGACGATCAGGAGGGTCCAGCGGTCGCCGACGACGTCCAGGGCGCGGGCGGCGGAACAGTACTGGTCGTAGCTGCGGCGAGGTGGCATGCGACGCAGTCTAGACAAGTTGTTGGACTTTCCAAGCAGCTACTTGGTAAAACCAAGCAACACAGTTGGCGAGGGGAAGCAGCACATGGAGTTCCGGCAGTCGAGCAAGCTGAGCGAGGTCTGTTACGAGATCCGCGGCCCGGTGATAGAGCACGCCAACGCACTGGAGGAGGCCGGCCACAGCGTGCTCCGCCTGAACACCGGCAACCCGGCCCTCTTCGGATTCGAGGCGCCGGACGAGATCCTCCAGGACATGATCAGGATGCTGCCGCAGGCGCACGGCTACACCGACTCGCGCGGCGTCCTCTCCGCCCGCCGCGCGGTCGCCCAGCGCTACCAGACGCTGGGCCTGGAGGTCGGTGTCGACGACGTCTTCCTCGGCAACGGCGTCTCCGAACTGGTCTCGATGGCCGTGCAGGCGCTGCTGGAGGACGGCGACGAGATCCTCATCCCCGCCCCGGACTTCCCCCTCTGGACGGCCGTGACGACCCTCGCGGGCGGCAAGGCGGTCCACTACCTCTGCGACGAGCAGGCCGACTGGTACCCCGACCTGGACGACATGGCGTCGAAGATCACGGACCGCACGAAGGCCGTGGTCATCATCAACCCCAACAACCCCACCGGCGCGGTCTACCCGAAGGAGATCGTCGAGGGCATCCTGGACCTCGCCCGGCGGCACGGCCTGATGGTGTTCGCCGACGAGATCTACGACCAGATCCTCTACGACGACGCCGTGCACCACTCGGCCGCCGCGCTCGCCCCCGACCTGGTGGTGCTCACCTTCTGCGGCCTGTCGAAGACGTACCGCGTGGCGGGCTTCCGCTCCGGCTGGCTGGTGGTGACGGGCCCGAGGCAGCACGCCAAGGACTACCTGGAGGGCCTCACCATGCTGGCCTCCATGCGGCTGTGCGCCAACGCGCCCGCCCAGTACGCCATCCAGGCCGCCCTCGGCGGCCGTCAGTCCATCCACGACCTCACCGTGCCGGGCGGCCGGCTGCGCGAACAGCGCGACGTCGCGTGGGAGAAGCTCAACGAGATTCCCGGCGTGACGTGCGTGAAGCCGAAGGGGGCGCTGTACGCGTTCCCGCGTCTCGACCCCAAGGTGCACAAGATCCACGACGACGAGAAGTTCGTCCTGGACCTGCTGCTGCGGGAGAAGATCCAGGTGGTCCAGGGCACCGGCTTCAACTGGCCCGCCCCCGACCACTTCCGCATTTTGACCCTCCCGTACGCCGACGACCTGGAAGCGGCGATCGGGCGGATCGGGCGGTTCCTCGGCGGGTACCGCCAGTAGGCGCGATTGTCAGTGGCGGGTCGTAGCCTTCCAGCAGGTGGGGCGAGTGCCCCGGGGCCTGTCCCGTGCCGGAGAGGAGCGCGCCGTGAGCCGACCGCCGACCGCCGCGCAGCGGCGGGTCATCGACGCCGCCGACCCGGTGACCGGCCGGCTGCGGGGTACGGAGGCACAGCTCGCCGCGCTGGTGAAGCGGGGGCTCGCCTTCCGGCATCCGCGGCCGCCGCACGATCACTTCCTGACGCCGGAGGGGCACCGGGTACGGCAGGGCGTCACCCAGGTGCCCGGGCCCGCTGCCGAGGCCCCCGCCACCGCAGGTGTGTTCGCCGCGCGCGTCGGCGGCGCGGAGGCGGCGCCAAAGAGCGGGCCCGCGCGGCGCCGTGAGGTGCACAGCGCCTGGCAGGGGCTGCTGGAGCTGCGCCGGATGACCAATCCGGACGGTGCGGCGGACCGGCCGTGCGGCTGGGAGCGTACGCATCTCGTGCAGGCCGCCGCACTCGCGCTGGAAGCGGCCGGACACCCCCCGGCCGGGCGGGATGGCGGGGGCTACCGGGTGCGGGAGACACCGCAGCCGGAGGCCGTCGCCGTGTACGAGCCGGACGGCGAGGCCCTGGGGACCTGCGCGGCCACCCTGGAACAGGCAGGCTGGCAGGTGAGCGAGCATCGCGAGCCGCGCACCGGGACGCGCTATCTCCTGGCCTCGCCCCGCCGGGCGTGATGGGCATGCCAAGATCGGTGGGTCGTTGCGTACGCCACGCGTGCCCGGTGTGAGAGGGGAAGCCCATGAGCGAGCCGTTTTCCGTCCCGGTGACCGTCCGCGGTTACGAGACCGACGTGCAGGGTCATCTCAACCAGAGCGTGTATCTGAACTACGCGGAGCACTCCCGCTGGTCGTTACTGCGGGCCGCGGGGATCAGCCAGTCCGCCCTCGTCGGCAGCGGCGTGGGCCCGGTCGCCCTGGAGACGACCCTCCGCTACCAGCGCGAGCTCGTAGCGGGCGACGAGGTCGAGGTGACCTGCGCCTTCGCCTGGGGCGAGGGCAAGACCTTCCGCATCGAGCAGACGGTCCGCAAGACGGACGGCACGGTGGCGGCCGAGATCACGGCGGTCCTCGGCCTGCTGGACCTGAAGACCCGCAAGCTGGTCCCGGACCCCCGGGACCAGTTCAGGAGGCTGGCGTCGGACCCGGGCCTGTTCGGACTCTAGGGGGAGCCCCCTCAGGCCGCCTTCTTCCAGACGGTCATGTCCACCATGAGGGAGGCGAGCTCCGGCAGCGCGGTCGACTTCGTCTGGACCACGAGCAGGGCGATGTCCCCGGAGGGGTGCCTGACGCAGATCTGGCTGCCGGCCGCCACCGAGGCCAGCGTCCAGCGGTGGCGGTCGGCAGCACCGAGCAGGAGCCGGCACTCGTCGAGGGAAACCGCCTCGTCGGTGAACATCTGGACGAACACGCTGGTGTCGCTCTCCAGCTCGCAGCTCGGGTTCTCACAGTTGAGGCGGATGTCTCCCTTGCGGTCGTCGCGCCAGAGCGGCTTGTCGAAGCTGAGCGAAGTCTTCGCGTTCAGCAGCAGTGGCGCCTGCGTGATGACCTGCGGTGACGTGGACGCGGCCGGGGACGGACGGGACGCTTCCGGAGTTCCGCCGCCCGCTTCCGCATCAGCCTCCGCTCCCGACGCGGGCCCGGAGCCCGAGCGCGCCCCCTTCGACGACTCCGGCGCGGCCGACCGTCCGGACTTCTCCGGGCCGGGCGTCGACGGTGCGCCCGCCACCCAGTCCCGGAATCCGTTCCCCGCGTCGGCGACCGTCCAGACCAGTCCGGTCAGCACCAGCGCCCCCGCGGTCACGGCCCCGGTCGTGATCAGGGCGGTGCGCCGTCTGCGCGCCCGTCCCTCCTGCGGTCCCGGCGGCCGCGTCTGCGGCTGTGTGACGACCAGCGGCTGCCTCTGCACCCGCGTCGGGTCGAGGGGTGCCGGGGAGACCCAGGTGGCGTCGAGGTCCGCCGGGGAGGGGACCGTCACCTCCGGCCCCATGACGTCCCGCCAGACGGCCGGGCCCGCGCCCGCGTCGGCGTCCGTGCCCAGCCCCTGCCGGCACCTCTCGACGATCTCCGCCAGAGCGGCCCGCTCCTCCGGGGCGGCGGCCAGGCACCGGGCGATCAGCGGACGGAGCTGCTCGGGCAGCAGGGACAGGTCGGGCTCGTCGTGGACGATCCGGTACAGCACCCCCACCGCGGAGCCGTCCCCGTACAGCGGCCGGCCCAGCGCCGCGAAGGCAGCCGTCTGCCCCAGCGCGAAGACGTCGGTCGCCGCCGTGACCTCGCCCCCGGACGCCTGCTCGGGAGCCATGAAGTGAGGAGTGCCGACGGTGGCGCCCGTGGCGGTGTGCGAGGTGAAGTCGGCGGCCAGCGAGATGCCGAAGTCGATCACTCGCGGCCCGTCGGCGGCCAGCAGCACGTTCGACGGCTTGAGGTCCCGGTGCACGATGCCCGCCCCGTGGATGGCCTGCAGCGCCTCGGCCACCCCCGCCATCAGCCACAGCACCGCGGGCACCGGCAGCGGCCCGCCCCGGGCGACGGCCTCCGTCAGGGACGGGCCGGGCACGTACAGCGTGGCCGCCCAGGGCGGTGCGCCGTCCGCGTCGGCGTCGATCAGCTCGGCCGTGTACGCGCCCCGGACCCGCCGGGCCGCCTCGACCTCCCGTCGGAACCGGCGCCGGAAGGCCGGGTCGTCGGCCAGCTCCGGCCGCACCACCTTGATCGCCACCGGCCGGCCGCCCTGCGTGTGCGACAGGTAGACCCGGCCCATGCCGCCCGCGCCGAGCCGGGCGGCCAGGCGGTATCCGGCCACCACGGGCGGATCGTCCGCCTGCAACGGCTGGAACACCTCGGTCGCGTGGTTCATCGGTCCGTCTCCCCCTCGTCCCCTGCCCCCCGGTCAACGGTGAGTTGACCGAGGCAGAAGCCTAAGCGGAGTCCGGAGCTGTTTTCGCCGGTCTCACGGTGCGGCCGGGGACCGGGGGACTCCCGTGATCTGCTCGCCCGCCTCCATCGGATGGGTCACGTCGTGGGCGTCCCGGTCGCGCGGGCCGAGGTGGTGGAAGACCAGGTTCAGCAGGACCGCCGCGACGCAGCCCGTCGAGATGCCCGAGTCCAGGACGATCCGCGCCGTCTGGGGGAAGGCGTGGTAGAACTCCGGCGCCGTGATCGGGATGATGCCGACGGCCAGGGAGACGGCCACGATCAGGACGTTGTCGTCCTTCTCCAGGCCGGCCCGCACCAGGGTCTGGATGCCGCTGGCCGCGACCGAGCCGAACAGGACCACGCCCGCCCCGCCGAGCACCGGGCGCGGTACGACGGCGATCAGCGAGGCGGCCATCGGGCACAGGCCCATCAGCACCAGGAACCCGCCCCCGGCCGCGACGACGTACCGGCTGCGGATCCGCGTCATCGCGACCAGGCCGATGTTCTGCGCGAAGGCGCTGCACATGAAGCCGTTGAACAGCGGGCTGATCGCCGAGCCGAGGGTGTCGGCGCGCAGACCGGCCGCGATGGTCTTCTCGTCGGCCGGGCGGTCGACGATCTCGCCCAGCGCCAGCATGTCGGCGGTCGACTCGGTCATCGAGACCACCATCACCACGCACAGGGAGAGGATCGCGGCGAGCTGGAACTGCGGGGCGCCGAAGTGGAAGGGCGTGGGGAAGCCGATGACCGCCGCGTCCGTGACCGGGCCGAAGTCCGTGGCGCCGAACGGAATCGCGATCAGCGTGCCGGCGACCAGGCCGAGCAGCACGGCGATCTGCTTGACGAAGCCCCGGGTGAAGCGCCGCAGCAGCAGGACGATCACGAGGGTGCCCGCGGCCAGCCCCAGGTTGGTCGCCGACCCGTAGTCGTGCGCCGCCGGGTCGGGACCCTGCGCCCAGCCGAAGGCGACCGGGAGCAGGGAGACGCCGATCAGGGTGATGACCGTGCCCGTCACCACCGGCGGGAAGAAGCGGACCGCCTTGCAGAAGACGGGGGCGGCTATGAAGCCCAGGAGTCCGGCGACGATCACCGCGCCGAAGATGAGCGGCAGGGCGTCGGACTTGTCCTCGGTGGAGGCGACGATCGCGGTCATCGGGGCGACACCGGCGAAGGTGACGCCGTTGACGAACGGCAGCCGGGCGCCGATCTTCCAGATGCCGAGGGTCTGGAGGAGCGTGGCGAGGCCCGCGGTGAACAGGCAGGCGCCGGTGAGGAAGGTCAGGTCGCCGGCGGTCAGGCCGATGGCCGCGCCGACGATCAGAGGTGGGGCGACGACTCCCGCGTACATGGCGGCCACGTGCTGCAGGCCGGTCGTCGCCATCTTGAGCGCGGGGAGTTTTTCGTCAACGGGGTGGTCGGCCACGGCGGCTTCCCTCCGGTCGGTTACACGGCTGCGCCGGATGACGGCCGTGGGTGTCAAGGAGGTGGTGCTGGTGGTCGTGCGGGACCGGACATGCGGCGGACGGGGTGGCCGTTCCGGGGCGCGCGCGTGCGCGCGCCCCGGAGAGGCCGCCGTGGACCCCGCTCGGGTCCGCGGCCACCGGCCGGGAGCCGTCCCTCCCGGCCGGAGTCATCGGGGGGTTCAGGCCTGCGCGGCGATCCTCGCCAGCCGCCGGGCCTCGTCCCGCGTGGCGCGGGCGATGGCGTCCTCGTCGGCCGTGAGCAGCCGCCCGTCCTCGACGATCTGCCGGCCGTTCACGAAGGAGGCGGTGACCGGGGCCGCCGCGCCGAAGACCAGGGCGGTGACCGGGTCGGCGATGGAGGCGTGGGCGAGGGTGTCCAGCTTCCACAGCACGAGGTCGGCGAGCTTGCCGGGCTCCAGGGAGCCGGTCTGCGCCGCCCGGCCCAGCACCTGGGCGCCGCCGTAGGTGCCCAGGCGCAGCGCCTGGCGGGCGTTCAGCGCGGCCTCCTTGTGCGCGCCGAGGCGGTTGATGAGGAGGGCGTTGCGCAGCTCGGTGTGGAGTTCGCCGGACTCGTTGGAGGCGGTGCCGTCGACGCCGAGGCCTACGGGGACGCCGGCCGCGAGCATGTCGGGGACGCGGGCGATACCGGCGGCGAGGCGGGCGTTGGAGGAGGGGCAGTGCGCGACGCCGGTCCCGGTGCGGGCGAAGGCGGCGATGTCGGAGTCGTTCATGTGGACGCAGTGCGCCATCCACACGTCCTCGCCGAGCCAGCCGGTGGACTCGAAGTAGTCGGTCGGGCCCATGCCGAACAGTTCGTGGCAGAACTTCTCCTCCTCCACGGTCTCCGAGCCGTGGGTGTGCAGCCGTACGCCGAGGCGGCGGGCCAGCTGGGCGCCGTCGCGCAGCAGTTCGGTGGAGACGGAGAAGGGCGAGCAGGGCGCGACGGCGACCTGGGTCATCGCGTCGAAGGAGGAGTCGTGGTGCTGCCGGACGGTCTCCTCGGTGGCGGCCAGGGCGCCGTCGAGGGTCTCGACGGCGAAGTCCGGGGGCAGGCCGCCGTTCTTCTCGCTGCGGTCCATGGAGCCGCGGGCGAGGGTGAAGCGGACGCCCATGTCGCGGGCGGCGCCGATGATCGCGGCGGACAGGTCGCCGGAGCCGTGCGGGAAGACGTAGTGGTGGTCCATGGCGGTGGTGACGCCGCCGCGGGCCATCATCGCGAGCGAGCCCTGGGCGGCCGCGCGCACCATCGGCTCGTCGATGCGCGCCCAGACCGGGTACAGCGCGACCAGCCAGTCGAAGAGGTTGTGGTCGGTGGCCAGACCGCGGGTGATCCACTGGTAGAAGTGGTGGTGGGTGTTGATCAGTCCGGGGGTGACGAGGTGACCGGAGGCGTCGATACGGCGTACGACGTTCTCCAGGCCCTCGGGGGCCTTGCCCGCGCCGAGCGACTCGATGCGGTTGCCCGCCAGGACGACGTGCCCGCAGGCGTACTCGGTGTCGTCGTGGTCGACGGTCGCGATCGCACAGTTGTCGATGACGATGCGCTGGGCTGCTGCCATGGTTCGTCCTTTGCGCTGGGATGGAAGGGGCACGGCAGGACCCTGGGGGTTTGAGTGCCGTGGCCGGGAAAAGGGTTCCCCGGCCACGGGTGCCGAAAGACGGAACGTCAGCAGGGACGTCAGAGGTTGGTGAGGTCCACGGGGATCCTCGCCTCGCAGCCGTCGCGCAGGACCGTCGCCTCGATCAGGCCGTAGGGCCGGTCGGCCGCGAAGTACACCTCGTTGTCGTTCTGCAGTCCGAACGGCTCCAGGTCCACCAGGAAGTGGTGCTTGTTCGGCAGCGAGAAGCGGACCTCGTCGATCTCGTCGCGATGGTCGATGATGCGCGCGCCCATCTGGTAGAGCGTCTGCTGGAGCGAGAGGGAGTACGTCTCGGCGAAGGCCTGGAGCAGGTGCTGCTTCGTCTGCTCGTAGGACGCGTCCCAGTCGGGCATCCGCTGCTCGTCGGCGGACCAGTTGAAGCGCCAGCGGCCGGTGACGGAGGTCGCGAGAATCCGGTCGTACGCCTCGGGGAGCGTGGTGTACTTGTCCTTCACGTAGCCCCAGAACTCGGAGTCGGTCGAGTTCAGCACGGTCAGGTCCGTGAGGCCGGAGACGACCTCCCAGGTGTCCGAGTCGTACGTGATCTGGGCGAGCCGGGTCTCCTGGCCCTTGCGGACGAAGGAGTGGGCGCCGGCACCGGGGGTCTCGATCCGTTCCCAGGTGTACTCCTCGATGCGGATCCGGGCCCTCCTGATCGGCTCCTGCGAGGTCACGAAGTGGCGGGCGAGGTGGATTCCGAACTGCTCGGCGGACTCGATGCCGTGCTCCTTGGCGAACGCGTACACCGTGTTCTTGGTGGTGTCGGTGGGCAGGACGTTGGCGTTCGAGCCGGAGTAGTGGACCTCGTCCATGTCGCCGCTCAGCGACACGGAGACGTTCAGGTCCTTGATGTGGTGGGTGGCGCCGTCCCGCGTGATCCTGACGACTCGGTTCTCGGCCTTGCCGTACTGGTTCTGTCCCAGAATGGTGGGCATGAGTAGCTAGCTCCCTCGGTATACGGAGTAGCCGAACGGGTTGAGCAGCAGCGGTACGTGGTAGTGCTCCCCGGGCGTCACGGCGAAGGTGACCGCCACCTCGGGGAAGAACACGGCACCGCTGTCCCGATTCGCGGGGGCGTCCTGCTGCGCATCGGCTTGTTTCTTGTCGAAGTACGGCTCCACCGCGAAGTCGAGCCGTACATGGGTGGTCCCCTCCGGCAGGGCCGGGAGGTCCTTGCACCGGCCGTCCGGGTCGGTCGCGGAGCCGCCGAGCGCCTGCCAGCCGGCGTCGCGCCCCGAGCGGGCGAAGAGGCGGACGGCGACGCCCCCGGCGGGGCGGCCGACGGACGTGTCCAGGATGTGGGTGGACACGGACGCGGTGGCGGAGGTGCTCATGCTGCTGTCAGTCCTCTTCGACGAGTCGGGCCAGACGGATGCGGTTGATCTTCCCCAGTTCCGTGCGGACGATCTCCCGCTCCCGCTCCGGCGTGTTGCCGAGCCGTTCCCTGACCGCATCGCGCATCTGCTCGCCGGTCCGGCCGGTGGCGCAGATCAGGAAGACATGGCCGAACTTCTCCTGGTAGGCGAGGTTCAGCTCCAGCATCTGAGCCCTGAGCTCGCCGGAGGCGCCGGCCATGCCGCGCTGCTCCCGGGCCGAGGCGGAATCGCCCGGTTTCGGGCGGCCGATGGGCGGGTGACCGGCCATCGCCTCCGCGAGGTCCCGCGCGGTCAGCTCCGCCATGGCGGCGTCGCTCGCGGCGTACAGGGCCTCGGGGGTGGCGAAGGGCCGGGCGGCGAGCAGGCGCTTCGCCCACGCCGTGGAGGCGCACGCCTCGTGGAGCGCGGTGAAGGCCGCGTGCTCCTCCAGGGCGTTGAACCGGGCCAGGCCCGGCGGCATGGAAGTGGACGTCACGGGAGCCTCCGTGGCCGGTACGGCCTTCGTGCTGAACGGGCGTGCCGACAGCTAACGCCCTCCCACGACAGCGCGTCAACAGTTTGTTGAAAATTCCGCGTGACGAAACCCGCGGGCGGCGAGAGAGGGCGCGGGCCCGGTCAGGTCCCCTTCTCGCGGTTGAGGTAGTTGTAGACGGTGAAGCGGCTGACACCCAGGGCGCTCGCCACGGTCTCCACCCCGTGCCGCACGGAGAAGGCGCCGCGCGCCTCGAGTATCCGCACGACCTCCTGCTTGGCCTTGCGGTCCAGGTCGGCCAGGGGCATGCCCTTGCGGCGCTCCATGGCGGCCAGGATGTGATCGAGGGAGTCGGCGAGCTGCGGCAGCCGCACGGCGACGGCGTCGCGGCCCTCCCAGGAGAGGACGACGTCGTCGGGGCCGGCCTCGTCGGGCGGGATCAGTTCGCCGCCCATGGCGTCCACCAGGGGCTTCACGGCCGCGATGAACGGCTCGTCCCCGGTGCCGCTCATGCCCCGCCCTCCTCGATCACGTTGACCTGGAGGGTGACGCGGGTGGCGCCCGCCTCCAGGGTCCTGCGGAGCAGCGCGTCCACGGCGGTGAGCACCGCGTCGGCACCGCCCTCGGCGGTGTTGCCGAACGGACCGACGTCCACGGCGTCGAGTTCGGCGGCCTCCACGACCTCACGGGCCACCAGCGCGTGCGCGGGCGCCTCGTCGAGGTCGAAGGGCTCGGTCGTGAACTCCACTCTCAGTCGCATGCTGCCCCCAGAACCGTCGTGACCTGAGCGACCCTAGCGCCTCCACTCCCTTGACAAGCCACGACACCAACGGCAGTCTTCCGGTAGACAGAAAACAACTTCCACGATACGAAATAAAGCGGAAGGGAGCGCGGCCCGATGGGATTCGCAGACCAGCGCTTCAACGTCAACCTGTCGATCCTCTTCACGGAACTCCCGCTCCTGGAGCGCCCCGCGGCCGCCGCCGCGGCCGGTTTCACGGCGGTCGAGCTGTGGTGGCCCTGGATCGACTCGCCCACCCCTAAACGGTCGGAACTCGACGCGCTGAGGAAGGCCGTCGAGGACGCGGGCGTCCGGCTCACGGGCCTCAACTTCTACGCCGGCCGGCTGCCCGGCCCCGACCGCGGCGCCCTGTCGGTCCCGGGCGAGGAGTCGGAGAGGTTCCGCGCCAACGTCGACGTGGCGGCCGACTTCGCCGCCTCCCTCGGCTGCACGGCGCTCAACGCCCTGTACGGCAACCGAGTCGAGGGCGTGGACCCGGCCGAGCAGGACGCGCTCGCGCTGGAGAACCTGGCGCTCGCGGCCCGGGCCGCCGACCGGATCGGCGCGATCCTGCTGATCGAGGCGCTCAACCGGCCCGAGTCGCCGTCGTACCCGCTGGTGTCGGCACCGGCCGCGGTCGGCGTCGTCGACAAGGTCAACGACGCGACGGGGCTGGGCAACGCCCGCTTCCTCATGGACCTCTACCACCTGTCCATGAACGGCGAGGACCTGCCGCGGGCGATCGAGCGGTACGCCGCGAGGACCGGCCACGTACAGATCGCCGACAATCCCGGCCGCGGCGCCCCCGGGACGGGCTCGCTGCCCCTCGAAGACCTCCTCGACCAGCTGAACAAGGCGGGCTACGACGGCTGGGTCGGCCTCGAGTACAAGCCGGGTGACCGCCCGAGCGCCGAGGCCTTCGACTGGCTGCCCCGCTGACCCCCGCACCGAAAGGCATCCCCACCATGACCACCACCGCCCTGCCCAAGATCGCCTGGATCGGCCTCGGCATCATGGGCTCCCCCATGTCCGAGAACCTCGTCAAGGCGGGCTACGACGTCACCGGCTACACGCTGGAGCGGGAGAAGCTGGACCGCCTCGCCGCCGCGGGTGGCACCGCCGCCGGTTCGATCGCCGAGGCCGTGCGGGACGCCGACGTCGTCATCACGATGGTGCCGGCCTCCCCACAGGTCGAGGCCATCGCCTACGGCCCCGACGGCATCCTGGAGAACGCGAGGTCCGGCGCCCTGCTGATCGACATGTCCTCGATCACCCCGCAGACCTCCGTCGACCTGGCGAAGGCGGCCGGCGACAAGGGCATCCGCGCCCTGGACGCCCCCGTCTCCGGCGGAGAGGCCGGCGCGATCGAGGCCGTGCTGTCCATCATGGTCGGCGGCGAGCAGGCCGACTTCGACCGGGCCAGGCCGATCTTCGAGGCGCTCGGCAAGACCATCGTGCTGTGCGGCCCGCACGGCTCCGGCCAGACCGTGAAGGCCGCCAACCAGCTGATCGTCGCCGTGAACATCCAGGCGTGCGCCGAGGCCGTGGTCTTCCTGGAGAAGTCCGGAGTGGACCTGAGGGCGGCCCTGGACGTCCTGAACGGCGGCCTGGCCGGCTCGACCGTGCTGACCCGCAAGAAGGACAACTTCCTCGGCCGGGACTTCAGGCCGGGCTTCCGGATCGACCTGCACCACAAGGACATGGGCATCGTCACGGACGCCGCCCGCGATGTCGGCGCGGCCCTGCCGGTCGGCGCCGTGGTCGCCCAGCTGGTCGCGTCCCTGCGCGCGCAGGGCGACGGCGGCCTGGACCACTCGGCGCTGCTGCGGGCCGTGGAGCGGCTCTCCGGCGCCCCGGTCTGACCTCGCGGATCCCGGGTTCACCCCCCTACCCCGGGCGGCGCCGCCGCTGACATGTCCTGTCGCGCCCAAAGGGGCGGCGCCGCCCGGCCCAGCCATGCCCGCATCGCACGTCCACGCCGTCGGCCCGGAGGTCGGGCGGCGCGTGGAGGAGGCGGGCCGCGGCGGAGTGTGAGCCAGTGCGGTGGTGAAGGACCCGGGCGGGCTTCTCGACCTGAGGGAGGCCCGTCGCGGACTCCGTCGCACCCGCCGCGGTCCTCGTACCGGCACCCCACCGGCCCCGTCCGGCGGCGCGAACGTCCTGTCGCGCCCAGCCTCGCGCCGTCGGACGGCCGGCCCGCCCCGGGGTGCGGAACCGGCCCTGCCGCAGCAGCCTGAAGGCATGGCACCTCCCACCGAGCACCCGCATGTAGTGGTCCATCCCCCCGCGCTGGACGGATCCCGCCGGGTCACCCTGGGCGAGGAGCCCCTGGGCGTCGCCACGCACGCCGACGACGTCGCCGAGATCCTGCGGCTGGCGGACCTGTACGTCACCGACGTCGCGGAGAGCGACCTCGTCGAGTGGCAGGGCGGCGGCCCGGACGACTGGCCGGGGCTGTCGGAGCACCACGAGGCGTGAAACGGCCCCGCACTCCTTTGGCCGGCGCGCGTACGGCACCGGTCGTACCTCGTGTACGGAACCCTCAAATGAACCTCTGAACCCGGCCCCGGGGGCTTCAACCGCCCCCGGGGCCGGGCACATTCTCGGCACACGGGCCCGCCGGCACGGGGGCGGCGGGCCCCGGCACGGGGGTGAAGCCATGGGTGACGGTACGGCGGTCCGGCTGGAGCCGCACGAGATCGCGCTGCTGGGGGACGGCCCCCGGGCCGCCGTCACCGTCACCGTGGTGGATCTGCATCTGCGGGGCCTGGTGGTGGCGGACCGGCCGGGGACGATGCGGGCGGGTGTCGCGGACGCCGTGAGCGCGCAGCGGCCGCCGTCTCCCCTGGCCCGGGAGGTGCATTCCCGTCTCCACGAGCCCGCCGGTCTGCGGACGCTGGTCAAGGACCCGGGCGTACGGCTCGCGGTGGCCCTGATGCGCGTCCCGCTCGCGGAGGCGGGCCTGCTGCGCTATCCGCTGCTCGGTCCGACGCGCGGTGCCCGCCGTCATGTGCGGGAGCTGCGGCAGCGCCACCCGCTGCCGGCCGGCAGGCGCGGCCTCACCGACCAGGACCGGCTGCTGGCCATCGCCCTGCACGGCGAGGCGGCCCTCAGGCTGCTGGTGCCGCGCTTCGCCCTGCGGGCCGGGCTGGTCCGCAGGGCCGAGGTGGGCGGCAAGGGCCTCCTCAAGCACTCGCCGCGCGGCACGGGCGGGGGCGCAGGGGGCTACTACTCCTGCGGTGGAGGCGGAGGCGGCGGGGACTGACGTCGGGTCCGGTGTGCGGGAACGCGGCAGGGGCGGCCCCTCCTTTCGGACGGGCCGCCCCTGTGCTGTGCGGGGATCAGACCTTCAGCGGCTTGATCGAGGTCGGCGCGTGGCCGGGCTCGGTGGCCGGCTCCTCGAACTCCACGACGTTGCCGATGTCGTTCGTCGTCGACATGGAGATGTTGGTGACGCGTTCCAGGATCGCCTCGACGACGACCGGGACCCGGTACTGCGCGGCGAGCTTCTTGGCCTGCTCGAAGGCGGCGCCGAGTTCGGCGGGGTCGGTCACCCGGATCGCCTTGCAGCCGAGGCCCTCGGCGACCTTGACGTGGTCGACGCCGTAGACGCCGAGTTCCGGCGCGTTGATGTTCTCGAACTCCAGGTTGACCTGGAAGTCGATGTCGAAGGCCCGCTGCGCCTGGCGGATCAGGCCCAGGTAGGAGTTGTTGACCAGGACGTGGACGTACGGGATCTTGTGCTGCGCGCCGACCGCCAGCTCCTCGATCATGAACTGGAAGTCGTAGTCGCCGGAGAGCGCGACGACGGACGCCTCCGGGTCGGCCCGGGCGACGCCGAGCGCGGCCGGGACGGTCCAGCCGAGCGGGCCGGCCTGGCCGCAGTTGATCCAGTGGCGAGGCCGGTAGACGTGCAGCATCTGGGCACCGGCGATCTGCGAGAGGCCGATGGTGGAGACGTAACGGGTCTCCCGGCCGAAGGCCTTGTTCATCTCCTCGTAGACGCGCTGCGGCTTGATCGGGATGTCGTCGAAGTGCGTACGGCGCTGGAGGGTCGCCCTGCGCTCCTGCGCGGCCTCGGCCCACGCCGAGCGGTCGGGCAGGGTGCCGGCCGCCTTCAGCTCGCGCGCCACCTCGACGAACAGTTCCAGCGCGGCCCTGGCGTCGGAGGCGATGCCGTAGTCGGGGGCGAAGATCCTGCCGATCTGGGTGGGCTCGATGTCGACGTGGACGAAGGTCCGTCCGGCCGTGTAGACGTCGAGCTTGCCCGTGTGGCGGTTGGCCCAGCGGTTGCCGATGCCGAGGACGAAGTCGGACTCCAGGAACGTCGCGTTGCCGTAGCGGTGCGAGGTCTGCAGGCCCACCATGCCGGCGTTCAGCTCGTGGTCGTCGGGCAGGACGCCCCAGCCCATGAGGGTGGGGACGACCGGTGTGCCGGTCAACTCGGCGAACTCGACGAGCAGTTCGGCGGCATCGGCGTTGATGACCCCGCCACCGGCGACGATCAGCGGCCGCTCGGAGGCGTTCAGCATCCCGAGCGCCTTCTCGATCTGGGCGCGGGTCGCGGCGGGTTTGTAGACCGGGAGCGGCTCGTACGTCTCCGGGTCGAACTCGATCTCCGTGAGCTGGACGTCGATCGGCAGGTCGATGAGGACCGGGCCGGGGCGGGCCGAGCGCATCAGGTGGAAGGCCTGCTGGAAGACGCCCGGGACCTGCGCGGCCTCCAGCACCGTCACGGCCATCTTGGTGACCGGCTTGGCGATCGAGGCGATGTCGACGGCCTGGAAGTCCTCTTTGTGGATCACGGCGGTCGGGGCCTGGCCGGTGATGCACAGGATCGGGACGGAGTCGCCGGTCGCGGAGTACAGGCCCGTGATCATGTCGGTGCCGGCCGGGCCGGAGGTGCCGACGCAGACGCCGATGTTCCCCGCGCGGGTGCGGGTGTAGCCCTCGGCCATGTGCGAGGCGCCCTCTACATGGCGGGCGAGGGTGTGGTGGATGCCGCCGGAGGCCTTGAGCGCCGCGTAGAAGGGGTTGATCGCCGCGCCCGGGACACCGAACGCGTCGGTGACGCCCTCGCGCTTGAGGATCTCAACTGCCGCGCGGGCAGCGGTCATTCGAGCCATCGAGTACTCCTGCTTCGGCCGTCGGATTCGCACTCCCGTCGCGCCCCGCGGTGAGCTATTCCGTAATATGGAAACTAACTTCTACTATCTGGAATGAATGTATGCGCGGCGGATGAAGGGCGTCAAGAGACGGGCAAGCGGCGGACAGCCGGGGGTTCGCGGGCGCACGATGGACGCGCTGTCCCGATGTGACGCCGTACGGGAGTGGTGATGGCCGAGAGCGTTCCGGTGCGCTGTCCGTCCTGCCGACGGGAGCACCACTTCACGGCCCCGGCGTATCCGTGCGTGTGCGGAGCGCCCGTCGCCCCGCTCCTCGATCCGGACGGCACGGTGACGCCCGTCTCCCATCGCGTCTGGCAGGACGACTGGGTGACGGTACGGTGCGCCTCCTGCGGACGGCACGGGGAGTGGCCGCGGCCGGAGGCGGGGTGCCCGTGCGGAGTGGTGCTGCGGGTGCCGCTGAGGGGCGGTTCGACTGGCCAGGACCCGAGAAGCTCTGACGGGAGGACCCGGGACACGACGGCCGACGAGGGCCCCACGGCGGGCGGCGCGACCGGCCAGGGCACGGCGGCCGACGGGGGTCTCAGCTCCGACCGGGGCCTCCCGGTCGACGCCGGCGCCGAGGCCGGCAGGCAGGCCGCGCCAGGCCCGGGCGGGGCGACCGGGCCGCGCGATGCGGCAGCCCCCGGCGAGCGGCCCTCCGCCTCAACCGCCTTCGACGACACCGCCGCCCCACCGGACGCCGAGCGAACCGCCGCGTCACCGGGCGGCGAGCGGGCCCTTGCCTCGGCCGACGGCGAGCGGGCCCTCGCCCCTTCCGATGCCGGTGCCGGTGCCGGTGCCCCCGACGGTGCCGAGGCCCCTCGGCCGCCCTTCCACTCCGTCACGATCCGTACCGCGCTCGACGCCGTCACCGCCGCCGCGCTGTATCTGCGCTGGCTCGGCTACGAGGGCGTCCGGCGGGCGGATCAGCGGCCGCCGTCCGGGATCGGTCTCGCCGCCCGCGGCGTCGTCGCGCTGGTCGACCCGGCCGTGCGCCCCGCGACCCTGCGGGACGTGGAGTGCCTGTGGCTGACGGCCATGACGGAGTCGGCGGACTGCCTCTGCTTCTCCCTCGCCGGGTACGCGGACGACGCCCGGGCCGGCGCCGACGCCCTCGGCGTCCCGCTGTTCGTCCTGGACCTCACCGGCACTCCCCGGCCGGTGAACGCCCCGGCCGGGGCTCTGACCGGTCCTGGTCCTGCTCCTGGTCCGTGAGCGCCGCCGCGGTGACGCGGGCGAAGGCCTCCGGATTGTCCAGCATGATGTTGTGTCCGCAGTCCGGGACCGCGACGACGGACACCCCGGACGCGGTCAGCGCGTCGGTGCCCGGCAGCGGGCCGTCGGCCTCGGGCAGCAGGAAGGTCCGGGGGATCTTCAGGTCCAGCAGGAGTTCCCGCATGGTGGGGACGGTGCCGCGGACGAGGTGGACCGCGCTGCGGTGCAGGGCTTCCCGGCCGGCCAGACGCATCGTGGACCACCAGTGGGCGCCGACCCGGTCACGGACCTCTTCCCACCCCCCGTCCAGGAACTGCCGCTCGGTGTAGGCGGCGATCCCGCTGCTGCCCGGCGAGCCGGGGGCGCGCGGTATCGGGTCGAGGTTGGCGTCGACCAGGACCAGCCGGGAGACCAGACGGGGGTGCCGGGCGGCCAGGACGATCGCCACCGAGCCGCCCATGCTGTGCGCGATCAGCTCCGCCCCGGTGACGTCCGCGGCGGTCAGCGCGGCGGCGAGGGCGTCGGCGTGTGCTTCCAGGGTGTAGTCGAAACCCGTGGGCCGGTCGCTGATGCCGTGCCCCAGCAGGTCGACGAGCAGCGAACGGTGACCGGCCAGCAGGGGATGGACCGCGATCGGCGTGAAGTAGGCGGGCGACGTGGCGCCCAGCCCGTGCACGTAGACGCGTGGCGGTTCCCGTCCCGGCAGTTCGACCCAGCGGATCCGATCGCCCTCGGGCGTCACGGCGGTGTCGCGCACGGTCTGCTCCCCCTCGCGGTTCCAGTCGGTGTGGAGGGACGAGGGTAGCCACAGGGTCCCGGTGGGCACCGCGCCGCATACTCACCCCATGCGCATCCGACCCGCGACCGCCGCCGAACTCCCCGCCCTCCAGGACATCGAGCGTGCCGCGGGTGCCCCGTTCCGCGACCTCGGCATGCCGGAGATCGCCGACGACGAACCGCCCACGCTGGACGTACTGGAGCGCTACCGCGCGGCGGGCCGCTGCTGGGTCGCGGCGGACGAGCGGGACCACCCGGCCGCGTACCTCCTCGCCGAACCCGTGGACGGCGCCCTGCACATCGAGCAGGTCTCGGTCCATCCGCGCGCCGCGCGCCGGGGCGTGGGCCGGGATCTCCTCGCGTACGCCGCCGAGCGCGCCCGCGAGGAGGGCCTGCCCGCCCTGACCCTGACCACCTTCACGGAGGTCCCCTGGAACGCCCCGTACTACGCCCGCCTCGGCTTCCGCACCCTCGCGGAGACGGACCTCACCCCCGGCCTGCGCGAGATCCGCGCGGCGGAAGCCGCACACGGCCTGGACCGCCGGCCCCGCGTGTGCATGCGCGCACCACTGTGACCGTCCCGGGAGCCGCTATCCCCGCCCGCCCGCGAACCTCTCCCGCAGTTCCACCTTGCGTACCTTCCCGGACACCGTCATCGGGAAGGAGTCGAGGAGCTGAAGCCTGGTCGGGATCTTGTAGTGGGCCAGGCGGTCCTGGCAGAAGGTCTGGAGTTCGTCGAGGGTGAGCGGGTCGGCGGGGTCGCCGGGGATGACGCAGGCGAGGACCTCCTCGCCGTAGCGGTCGTGCGGGACGCCCACGACCTGGACGTCCTGGATCTTGGGGTGGGCGTAGAGGAACTCCTCGATCTCGCGGGGGTAGATGTTCTCCCCGCCACGGATGATCATGTCCTTGATGCGGCCGACGATCTCGACGTAGCCGTCCTCGCGCATCACCGCGAGGTCGCCGGTGTGCATCCAGCGGCCCGCGTCGATCGCCTCGGCGGTCTTCTCCGGCTCGTTCCAGTAGCCGAGCATCACGCTGTAGCCGCGGGTGCACAACTCGCCCGCCGTGCCGCGCGGCTGGGTCACGCCCGTCGCGGGGTCGACGATCTTCACCTCGATGTGCGGCAGGACGCGGCCGACCGTGCCGGTGCGGTGCTCCAGGTCGTCGTCCATCCGGGTCTGGAGCGAGACCGGGGACGTCTCGGTCATGCCGTAGCAGATGGAGACCTGCCGCATGTGCATCTCGGCGACCACCCGCTTCATCACCTCCACCGGGCAGGGCGAGCCCGCCATGATGCCGGTGCGCAGGGAGGAGAGGTCGTACGAGGCGAAGCCGGGGAGGTTCAGCTCCGCGATGAACATGGTCGGGACGCCGTAGAGCGAGGTGCAGCGCTCCTGCTGGACCGCCTCCAGCGTGGCCTTGGGGTCGAAGGACGGGGCCGGGATCACCATGCAGGCGCCGTGCGAGGTGGCGGCGAGGTTGCCCATGACCATGCCGAAGCAGTGGTAGTAGGGCACCGGGATGCAGATCCGGTCCTGCTCGGTGTAGGCGATCAACTCGCCCACGAAGTAACCGTTGTTGAGGATGTTGTGGTGGGAGAGGGTGGCCCCCTTGGGGAAGCCCGTCGTGCCCGACGTGTACTGGATGTTGATCGGGTCGTCGCAGGACAGGCCGTCGACCGTGATCCGGGCGCCGGGAGTGCCCCGCCCGAGCAGCGAGTCCCAGCTCGGATCGCCGATGTAGACGACCTCGCGCAACTCGGGGCATCTGCCCCGCACGTCGTCGACCATCGCCCGGTAGTCGCTGCTCTTGTGGCTGAGGGAGGCGAACAGGAAGGAGATCCCGGCCTGGTTGAGGACGTACTCGACCTCGTGGGTGCGGTAGGCCGGGTTGATGTTCACCATGATCGCGCCGATGCGGGCGGTGGCGTACTGGACCAGGACCCACTCGGGACAGTTGACCGCCCAGATGCCCACCCGGTCGCCCTTGACGACCCCGGAGGCGAGCAGGGCGGAGGCCAGCTCGTCGACGGCCGCGCCGAACCGCGCGTACGTCCAGCGCCGCCCGGACTCCACGTCGACCAGCGCCTCACGGTCCGGCCAGGCGGCCACGGCCCGGTCCAGATTGGCCCCGACGGTGTCGCCGAGCAGAGCCGTCCCGCTGGTCCCATGGCTGTACGACGTCATCGGAAGTCCTCCTCCCGGTATTCGGCGTCCGACCCGGCCGCCGTCGCCTCGCGCAGCTCGATGCGGCGGATCTTGCCCGAGACGGTCTTGGGCAGGGCCCCGAACTCCAGGCGGCGGATGCGCTTGTAGGGGGCGAGGGCCTGACGGGAGTGCTCGAACAGCACCTTCGCGGTGTCGGGGCCGGGCTCCCAGCCCTCCGCCAGGACGATGTACGCCTTCGGCACCGCGAGCCGCAGTTCGTCCGGCGCGGGCACCACGGCCGCCTCGGCCACCGCCTCGTGCTCCAGCAGCGCGCTCTCCAGCTCGAAGGGGCTGATCTTGTAGTCGGACGCCTTGAAGACGTCGTCGGCGCGGCCGACGTAGGTGATGTAGCCGTCCTCGTCCCGCGCGCCGATGTCGCCCGTGCGGTAGTAGCCGCCGGCCATCGCCTCCGCCGTGCGGTCCGCGTCGCCGTGGTAGCCGGTCATCAGGCCGACGGGGCGGTCCGACAGGTCGAGCGCGATCTCGCCCTCGCGCGCGCCCGGCGCACCCGAGACGGGGTCCAGCAGCTCGACGCGGTAGCCGGGGCTCGGCCGGCCCATCGAGCCGGTCTTGAGCGGCTGGCCGGGGCTGTTGGCGACCTGCACGGCCGTCTCGGTCTGGCCGAAGCCGTCCCGGATGGTGACGCCCCAGGCCCGGCGGACCTGCTCGATGACCTCCGGGTTGAGCGGCTCACCGGCGGCGACGACCTCGCGGGGCCGGGTGCGCAGCTGCGTCAGGTCGGCCTGGATCAGCATGCGCCAGACGGTGGGCGGGGCGCAGAAGGTGGTGACCTGGGCCCGATCCATCTCGGCCATGAGCCGGGCGGCGTCGAACCGCGTGTAGTTGTACAGGAAGACGGTCGCCTCGGCGTTCCAGGGGGCGAAGAGGTTGGACCAGGCGTGCTTGGCCCAGCCGGGTGAGGAGATGTTCAGATGCACGTCGCCGGGCTTGAGGCCGATCCAGTACATGGTCGACAGATGCCCGATCGGATACGAGGTGTGGGTGTGCTCGACGAGTTTGGGCCGGGCGGTGGTGCCCGAGGTGAAGTACAGCATCAGCGGGTCGTCGGCCCGGGTCGGGGCGTCGGGTGTGAAGCGGGCGGGGGCGCCGTAGGCGTCGTCCAGCGGCAGCCAGCCCTCGGGCACGGTCCCCGCGCCGGTCGCCGCGATACGGGTGTAGTCGCCCGGGACCTCGGCGAACTTGCCGGTGTCCTCGGGGCGCGCGATGACGTGCCGGACCCGGCCGCGGTCGACGCGGTCGCGCAGGTCGGCGGGGCCGAGCAGCGGGGTGGCCGGGATGACCACCGCGCGCAGTTTCATCGCCGCGAGCGCGGTGATCCACAGTTCGGCCTGGTTGCCGAGCATCACGAGGATCCGGTCCTCGGCGCGCACGCCCCGGGCGCGCAGCCAGTTGGCGAACTGGTCCGAGCGTACGGACATCTCCCCGAAGGACAGCTGTGTCTCGCGGCCGTCCTCCTCGACGATGTGCACAGCGGTGCGGGCGTTGCCGTCCGCGATC
Organism: Streptomyces sp. NPDC007991; assembly: GCF_042958445.1. Classification (NCBI taxonomy): domain Bacteria; kingdom Bacillati; phylum Actinomycetota; class Actinomycetes; order Kitasatosporales; family Streptomycetaceae; genus Streptomyces; species Streptomyces sp. NPDC007991. Next base: position 712,427 of record NZ_JBIBJD010000001.1, on the reverse strand, counting down.
TCGTCGAACCAGTCGAGCGCCCAGTTGAAGTAGTCGGGACGGGGCCAGCGGAAACCCTCGTAGGCCGTGCCGTAGTCCTCGCGGTGTTCCAGCAGGAAGTCCCGGGCGCTGCGGAACGCCTCCGTCGCCGATGTCATGTGTCCTCCTTGGTACCGGACCGTTGCCGGGCGGCTCCGAGCCATCGTGTAATCCGTGATGCGGGTCTCACTACCCCCGAACGGGGGGTGCGCCCGCACAGGAGCCGTCGTGAAGGGGCGAGCAGGTGACAGCAGACGCGTCCGAAGTGGTCGAGGTACGGAACGCGCTGCTGCGTCTGCGGCGCGCCACCGGCCTTCCGGTCGCCTTCGGCGGCCTGATGGAGGCCGGGCAGCACATGCGCATCAGCGAACTGAGCGGCACGGCGACGCACGCCCTGCGTTCCCTGGTGGTGACGTCGGGAAACGGGCTGGGCGGCAAGACGCTGGTGCTGGCGCGGCCGTGCGTGGTGACGGACTACTCGGTGTCACGGCAGATCAGCCACGAGTACGACGCCCCGGTGGCGGTGGAGGGGCTGCGCTCGGTGCTGGCCGTGCCGGTGGTGGTGCGGCACTCGGTGCGCGGGGTGCTGTACGGGGCGCTGCGGACGGCCCTGCCGCTGGGCGGGCGCATGCTGGACGAGGCCGTCGAGGCGGCGCGGGACGTGGAGCGGGCGCTGGTCGTGCGCGAGGAGGCCCGCACGCTCGCCGCCGAGGGCGGGGCCGGCGCGGGACGGGAGCAGGTGCGGGAGGCGCACGCGGCGCTGCGGGCACTGGCTCCGAAGATCGCGGATCCGCGGCTGCGGGCCGAGCTGCTCGACGCGTGTGCCCTGCTCACGGCCGACACCACACCGTCGGACCGGGTCCGGCTGACGCCGCGCGAGGTGGATGTGCTGGCGTGCGTCGCCGCGGGGGCCACGAACGCGGTCGCGGCCGAGCGGCTGGGGGTGACGCCCGAGACGGTGAAGGGGTATCTGCGGTCGGCCATGCGGAAGCTGCGGGCCCGGACCCGGGGCGAGGCCGTGGTCGCGGCACGCCGGGCGGGATGGTTGCCGTAGGTTTGTGATGTTTTTCCGTTACCCCCGCCGTTCGCTGTGCCGACGGGTTCCCGACCGGTTGCCGCCGCCGTGTTCCGCCGCATTCGGGAGACCGATGAATTCACGCACGGACCTGCGTTGTTATTTCCCTCACCAGTCCGTCTGTCCGAAATTCAAAGAGCTGTTGCCTAATATTGGCCAGGACACGCCACACGGAGGGGAGCGGTGACCGTGCCACGGGACTTCCAGGAGCCTCCCAGGAGCCGCCCCGACGTGGTCATCGGCCGGGAGGACCTGTTCACGTCGGCGCGTGAACAGCTCGGCCGAGGCGGCAGTGTGCTGCTCCACGGCCCCGCGGGAATTGGAAAGTCGACGGTCCTGCGGGCGCTGGCCGCCGATGACGCCGGTGGCGCCCGGACCGTGTTGCGCTGCTCGGCCACCGAGTCCGAATCCCATCTGCCCTTCCTGGCGCTGGCCGACCTGTTCGGGCTGGTCCTGGACGACATCTCCGGCGCGCTGCCCGCCGCCCAGCGCACCGCCCTGGAGTCCGCGCTCACCGGGCGCGGCGAATCCACCCTCCAACGCGACGGCCTCGCGCTGCGCCTCGCCGTGCTGTCGGCGCTGCGTGCCCTCGCCGCCCGGGGCCCGGTGCTGGTCGTCGCCGACGATCTGCAGTGGCTGGACGCGGCCAGCGCCGAACTGCTCGGTTTCGCCGCCCGCCGGCTGGGCGACACGCCCGTGCAGATGCTGTGCGCGGTGCGGACCGAGGGGCAGGAGTACGACCGTCATCTACGCGCGTCTCCACCGGACACGCTCGCCGTCCGGCTGGGCCCGCTGTCCCGTACCCAGGTCTCCGCACTGCTCGACCACCGCGGCTACACCCCGCTGTCCCGCTCCACGATCCGCGACATCCACCGCACCAGCGGCGGCAATCCCCTCTTCGCGCTGGAACTGGGCCGCGCCCTCGCCGAGAGCCCGACCCGGCCCCGGCCCGGCGAGCCGCTGCCCGTGCCCACCTCACTGCGGGCGCTGGTGCTGAGCCGGCTGGAGATGCTGTCCGACGAGGCGCGCCGCACCCTGCTCGTGGCCAGTGCCGGTGCCCGTCCCACGCTGGCGCTGCTGCACGCGGCCGGCCGCGAGCACGCCGAGGCCGAGACCGCCCAGGCCGCGGCGCTGGGGCTGCTCGCGACCGAGGGAGAGGGTCCCGCCCTGCGGTTCGCGCATCCGCTGATCTCGGCGGCGCTGTACGCGGAGGCCCCGGCGCACGAGCGGCGGGCCGTGCACGCCGCGCTGTCCACGGCGGCCTCCGATCCGATCGAGCGGGCCCGGCATCTGGCCCTGGCGACCACGGGCACCGACCCGGAGGTGGCGGCCAAGCTCGCCGAGGCCGCCGCGCTGGCCCGGGACCGCGGGGCGCCGTCGGTGGCGGCCTCGCTCGGGCTGCTCGCGGCGCGGCACACCCCGGCGGACAGCGCGCCCGGCCCGGACGAGCGGCGGCTCCAGGCCGCGGAGGACGCGATCACCGCCGGTGAGGCCGATCTCGCCCGGGACATCGCCCGGGACGTGCTGACCCGGGCCACCGTGCCGGCGGAGCGGGTGCGGGCCTGGATGGTGGTCATCGAGGCGGCCGGGCAGGCGCTCGGCGACGTCGACGCCGTCTTCCCGCAGGTCCTGGCCGACGCGGGCGACGACCCGGGGCTGCTCGCCCTGGTCCACTACCAGCTGGCCTGGCGCGGCCTGGTCGTCGAGGGCGACTTCGCCGAGGCCCGGCAGGAGGCCGCGCACGCGGCGGAGCTCGCCGCCCGCGGCCAGGACCGGCGCACCGAGCTGATGGCGCTGTCCTTCCAGGCCTCGACCGAGACCCTGATGGGCCACCCGGACGCCCCCGCGACCGTCGAACGGGCGCTGAAGGAGCCGCAGGACCCGTATGTGGCCTGCCATCACAACGGCGCCGGCTCGGCCCGGTTCCGCTGGCTGATCATGAGCGACCAGCTGCCCGAGGCGCGGGCGACCATCACCGCGCTGCTGCGCGAGGTGCGCAGGCGCGGCATGGTCGAGAGCGAGGTGCACTTCCTGCGCTTCCTCGCCGACACGGAACTGCGCTCCGGGCACTGCGGCCGGGCCCTGGACCTGGCCCGCGAGAGCCTGCGGCTCGCCCGGGACGCCGGGATCGGCGAGGGCGCCTCCGCCATGCTCGCCTCCCTCGCGGAGGCCTCCGCCGGGGACGTCGACCGGGCGCTGGCGCTCGCCCGGGAGGCGGCCGACCACGCCGAGGTCGACGGCGACCAGATGTACCTGTCCCGTGCTCTGGCGGCCCTGGGCTACGCCCAGTTGGTGGCCGGGGACCCGGCGGCCGCGGTGCGTTCGCTGCGCCGGGTGCGGGAGCTGGAGCTGAGCCTCGGCATCAACGACCCGGCGCGCGGCCGCTGGCACGGCGACCTCGCCGAGGCGCTGGTCCGGGTCGGCGAACCGGGCGAGGCCCAGGACGTCATCGACACGGCACGGGTGCACGCGCTGCGGCTGGGCCGGGAGAGCGTGCTGGCCGTCCTCGACCGGGCCGAGGCGCTGGTGCGGGCGGCACGCGGCGAACACGAGGCCGCCCTGGTCCGGCTGGCCTCCGTCCAGGACCGGCTCGGCCGGCTGGGCTACGGCCTGGAGGAGGCCCGGGCCGCCTTCGCGCTGGCCCGGCTGCGCCCTCGGGCCGCCGCCTCTCCCCGCGCCGGCGGCACTCCCCTGCCCGGACCGGCGTCCTACGACGAGGCCGCCCGGCTGTTCCGGCGCTGCCGGGCGCTGCCCTGGCTGCGGCAGGTCGACGCGGCCGCCGCTGCCGGGCCGGCGGCGGCGGAGCCGGCCTCCGTCGCACCGCCCGTCGCGCTCGACGCGCTGGAGGGCCTCGCGGCGATGGAGCGTCAGGTCGCCTCCCTGGTGATGGAGGGCGCGACCAACCGGGAGATCGCGGCCCGGCTTTTCATCAGCGTCAAGACCGTGGAGGCGACCCTGACCCGGGTCTACCGGAAGCTGGGGATCCGGTCCCGGGTGGACATCGTCCGGCTGGCGGCGGGCCGCCGTACGACCTGACGCACCCGCGTCCACCAGGCCCGTTCGGCCCGACCGAGGGTTTTCCCTGCCCAACTCCCTTAGGGGGTTCCCTCATTGGGAGCCGGCCCGTCCGGGCTCTAGCTTTGTCGCGTGCCGCTCGCCGGGCACACGGAGATCCGAACAACGGCGTCAGGGTCACCGTGCACCACCACCCGCGCGACCCCCCACCGGCAACTCCCCGAGGAGACCCATGTTCGGGTTCGACCGTGCCAGAAAGGCCGCCGCCGTCGCCACCGCGGCCGCTGCCGCCGCCGCGACCGCGCTGCTCGCCGCTCCCTCCGCCGTCGCCGCGCCCCAGCCGATCGTCGGCGGCACCACGACCACGACGACCGCGTACCCGTTCGTCATGCAGATCACGGACGCCTCGCAGAGCCAGTTCTGCGGCGGCACGCTGGTCTCGCCCACCAAGGTCGTCACCGCCGCCCACTGCATGGTCGGCGAGACGGCCAGCAGCGTGCGCGTCGTCGGCGGCCGCACCTACCGCAACGGCACCAACGGCACGGTCGGCAAGGTCAGCAAGATCTGGATCCACCCGAACTACACCAGCGTCACCGACGGCGACGACGTGGCCGTGCTGACGCTGTCGACGTCGATGCCGTACACGCCGGCGAAGTACGTCTCCTCCTCGCAGACCTCGGTGTACGCGGCCGGCACCACCGCCCGCATCCTCGGCTGGGGCACCACCTCCGCGGGCGGCAGCGCCTCCAACCAGCTGCGCACCGCGACCGTACCGACCGTGTCCGACTCCGGCTGCGCGAGCTCCTACGGCTCCGACTTCGTGCAGAGCGACATGGTGTGCGCCGGAAAGACCTCCGGCGGCGTGGACACCTGCCAGGGCGACAGCGGCGGCCCCCTGCTCATCGGGGGCGTCCTGGCAGGCATCACTTCCTGGGGCGAGGGCTGCGCCCAGGCCGGTTTCCCCGGCGTCTACACCCGGCTGACCACCTTCTCCAACCTGGTCACGACACAGGTCAACTCCTGACCGGGCAAAGCTCCTGAGTACCCCTCAGGTGACATACCAGGGGGCGTTGCGGGCCTCCACGAGCGGCCCGCAACGCCCCCTCTCCATGTGCCGGTGATCGGTGAAGCTGGAGACGGTGGCGGTGACGGGCCGGGGGGACTGAGCCAGCGCTGCGATCAGCCCCGTACGGCACCGAAGCGGATGTCGTACGACGTCTCCGGGTGCATCGTCCGCAGCATCCGTTCCCCCTCGGCGGTGACCTCCTCGCGCTGGGCCCTGGTGAGCCGGCCGAAGGGCTCGACGACGAGGGCGTGCTCGTCCAGTCGCCACAGGCCCGCGAGGAACCCGTCGACGAGCAGGGTGCGGTGGGCGATGTTGCCCTGCCAGGCGCGGCCCCGGTACTCGGGCGGGACGACGCGGGTGCGGTCGGCGTGGGAGAGCAGCAGGTTGTCGAACTCGGGCAGGAAGCGCGGCGCTGCCGGGGTGTCCGGGTCGGGGCGGGGGGCGCCCGGCAGGTCGAAGAGCTCGACGCCGCCCTCGTCCCGGAAGGTGACCAGTCGCGGGCGGAGACGTTCGAAGGCGTCGCGCAGGCGGGTCAGTCCGGCCCAGGTCTGCATGTCCCGCACGGAGGCCGGGCCGAAGGCGGCGAGGTAGCGCAGCACCACCGCCTCGGGCGTGGCGGCCGGTGCGGCGGGGCGGCCCAGCCAGTGCTCGGCCGTGGTCAGACGGACCTGCCCGCTGCGGCCCCACAGGCCGCGCGGGGTCACCTGCACGAGCGGCAGCCGGCACCGGGCGGCGACGGCCAGGGCCTGCGGGTCGGCGTCGGGCCACTCCTTGAGCAGGGCCTCGCGCAGCTGCTTCATGGTGCGGGGCTCGGTCTCGACGAGGTCGCGGGCGAGGGCGGCGAGCCGGTCGAGATCGACACCGGCGAGTCCCTTGCGGAAGTTCGTCAGCTCCCGGTCCCGGGCGGGCTGCACCAGCGGACGCAGGGTCAGGCAGTCGTCCGCGGTGTGGGTGTGGATGGTGGAACGCACCGTGACGATCCGGACGACCTCGCGGTCGGCCATCAGCCGGGACAGCGCCTCGGGAGCGAATCCGTCGAGGCGGGCGGCGAGCGCGTAGTACGGAGGCTTGACGTTCTGCGCCTGGAGGCCGACCAGGTGCTCGACGGCCGCGGCGGCACTGATCCGGGCCGGCCGCAGGAGCAGCTGCCGGTCGAGGGTGGCGCGGTTGAGGGCCCGGATACCGAGACGGGGTGCCGTGACGCTCCGCTGGGTGTTCGTCATGGGAAGCACGGTAACGACAGTCGCGGACAGGTTCTGGCCGCAACGGGGAGGGGGTCAGAAGGTGATGAGCGCCTTGAGGACGCGGCGGTCCGCCATCGCCCGGTAGGCGTCCGGGGTCTGGTCGACGGCGTAGCTCCGGTCGAAGACGCGGCCCGGTTCGATGGTGCCGTCCAGGACGTCCGGCATCAGCTCCTCGATGTAGGCGCGGGCCGGGCTCGCGCCGCCGGTGAGGGTGATGTTCCGCATGAACGTGGCCGGGCCGAGGGGCCCTTCCTCGTACTGCGGGACGCCCAGCCGGCTGATGGTGCCGCCGTCCACGACCGCCGCCAGGGAGGTCCGGAGCGTCTGGAGGGTGCCGACGGCCTCGATGACCTTGTCCACGCCGTCGCCGCCGGTCAGTTCGCGGACGCGGGCGACACCCTCCTCGCCGCGCTCGGCGACGACGTCGGTGGCGCCGAACTCGCGGCCCAGGGCGGTGCGGGCCTCGTGCCGGCCCATCAGGACGATCCGTTCGGCGCCCAGCCGCCTGGCGGCGATGACCGCGCACAGGCCCACCGCGCCGTCCCCGACGACCAGGACCGAGTCGCCGCGGCCGACGCCGGCGGTGACGGCACCGTGGTGGCCGGTGCCCATCACGTCCGAGAGTGTCAGCAGCGAGGGCAGCAGCGGTGAGCCGGCGTCGACCGGCAGCTTGACCAGGGTGCCGTCGGCCTGGGGGACGCGCACGGCCTCGCCCTGGCCGCCGTCCACGCCGTCGAAGCCGTACCGGCCACCTCGCCGGCACGAGAAGTGCAGGCCCCTGGCGCAGTAGTCGCAGGTGTTGTCGCAGTACGTGAACGGCGCGACGACCAGGTCACCGGGTTCCAGGGCGGACACGTCGGAGCCGGTCTCCTCGACCACGCCGAGGAATTCGTGCCCCATCGGGCGGCCGGTGCCGGTGGCGGGCAGGGCCCCGTAGGGCCACAGGTCGCTGCCGCACACGCACGACAGGACGGTGCGCACGACGGCGTCGGTGGACTGCTGGATCGCCGGGTCGGGACGGTCCTCGGTCCGGACGTCACCGGCGCCGTACAGAACGGCTGCGCGCACAGCTTTCTCCTCTTCCTCGACAGGGTGTGACGTCATCCACCGTGCGGCCCCGCACGACCTCCAGGGAGGCCGGGCCCTGCCGGGGGGTGCGCAGCGGTGGGTATGACAGGGCCCCCCTCGCGGATACCGCCCTGGTGGCGGCGTTGCGACACTGGGTCCATGGCACCGGAGCAGCACACCAGCGGCAACGAACTGGGGCGCTTCCTGCGCGCCCGCCGCACCCAGACCAGCCCCGAGAGCGTCGGCTTCACCCCGGGCGCGGGAGTCCGCCGCACGCCCGGTCTGCGCCGCGAGGAGCTGGCCGCCCTCGCCGGGGTCAGCATCGACTACTACGTCCGGCTGGAACGCGGCAAGGAGACCCGGCCGAGCCCCGGCGTCGTCGACTCCCTCGCCCGGGCGCTGCGCCTCGACGACGAGGAGCACCACCATCTGCGCGAACTCGCCGCCCGGGCCGCGAACTACGCGCCCGAACCCCCTCCCCCGCCCAGCCGGACCGTCCGGCCCCACCTGAAGCTGCTCCTGGAGACGATGCGGCCGAACCCCGCCTACATCGTCAGCCGCAGCATGGACCTGCTCGCCTGGAACCCCGGCGGCCTCGCCCTGTACGCCGGCATGGCCGACTGGCCCGTCAAGCGGCGCAACCTCGCCCGCTACCTCTTCCTGCACCCCCTGGCCCGCGAGCTGTTCCCCGACTGGGAGCCCCTGGTCCGCTCCTGCGTCGCCCGGCTCCGCGCCCAGGCCGGCATCAGCCCCGACGCCCCCGACCTGGCCGGTCTCGTCGGCGAACTCGTCCTCAAGAGCCCCGACTTCGCCAGGCTGTGGGACCGCTACGAGGTCATCGGCCGCAAGGAGGTGCGCAAGACCTTCCACCACCCCGAGGTCGGCGTCCTGACCCTGAACGGCCAGAACATGCACCTCGAAGGCACGCCCGGGCAGCGTCTGGGCGTCTACAGCGCCGAACCCGGCACCCCCGACCACGACGCGATGCTCCTGCTCGACATGACGCCGGCACCCGCCACCCGTGAGTCGGCGGCCGGACAAGCCTGACGCCCTGCCCCGCCCAGGGAGATCGCGATCACAGAAACGGGGAGGGCAAGGTCACAGCCGTGCCCACTGCTGCTCCTCTGTGTCCGTGTCCTAGCATCCGAGCATGACGGTCCTGCCTGACGACGGGCTCGAGCTGGCCGGCGACTTCCCTGATGTGCCCCATGAGCAGTGGCAGCGCCTTGTGGCGGGTGTGCTGCGCAAGTCGGGCAAGGAAGTGGAGGGCGCCGAGGCCGAGGAAGCCCTGTCCACCGCGCTGGAGGACGGGCTGCGCACCCGGCCTCTCTACACCGCGCACCACACCGCGCCCGAACCGGGCCTGCCCGGCTTCGCTCCCTTCGTGCGGGGCGGCCGGGCCGAGGGGAACACGCTCGGTGGCTGGGACGTGCGGCAGCGGCACACGGTGGCCGACAACTCCGCGGTGCTCGCCGACCTGGAGAACGGCGTCACCTCCCTGTGGCTGGCCTTGGGGGAAGGCGGCATCCCGGTGCCGGAGCTCGGCCGGGTTCTCGACGGTGTCCATCTCGACCTCGCCCCCGTCGTCCTCGACGCGGGTGGTGAACCCGGGTCCGCCGCACGGGAGTTGCTGCGGCTGCACGAGGAGCGCGGTGTCGCCCGGGAGGCTGCGCGCGGCAATCTGGGCGCGGATCCGCTGGGGCACGAGGCCCGCAGTGGACAACCGGGCGACACGGCTGCGGCGGCGGAGCTCGCGCGGCTGTGCGCCGAGGAGTACCCGGGGCTGCGGGCCCTGACCGTGGACGCGCTGCCGTACCACGAGGCGGGTGGTTCGGCCGCCCAGGAGCTGGGCTGCTCGCTGGCCACGGGAGTGGCGTATCTGCGGGACCTCACCGAGGCCGGGCTGAGCGTCGAACAGGCCTGTGGGCAGCTGGAGTTCCGGTACGCGGCGACCGCCGACCAGTTCCTGACGATCGCCAAGCTGCGGGCCGCGCGCCGGCTGTGGGCGCGGGTGGCCGAGGTCTGCGGGGCGCCGCGCGCGGGGGCACAGCGCCAGCACGTCGTGACGTCTCCGGTGATGATGACGCGCCGTGACCCGTGGGTGAACATGCTGCGCACGACCATCGCCACGCTGGCGGCCGGGGCGGGCGGCGCCGACGCGGTCACCGTGCTGCCCTTCGACCACGCCCTCGGCCTGCCGGACGCGTTCGCCCGCCGTATCGCCCGCAACACCTCCATGATCCTCATCGAGGAGTCGCATCTGTCCCGGGTGATCGACCCGGCGGGCGGCTCCTGGTACGTGGAGCGGCTCACCGACGAACTCGCCCACGCGAGCTGGGAGTTCTTCCGGCGGATCGAGCGGCTCGGCGGCCAGGCGGCGGCTCTGCGGTCGGGGGACCTCGCGCAGGACCTGGCCGGCACCTGGCAGGCGCGCACCGCGCGGCTGGCCACGCGGCGCGAACCCGTCACGGGCGTCAGCGAGTTCCCGTACCTCGCGGAGAAGCCGGTCGTCCGCGAGGCCGCGCCCGAGCCGCCGTCCGGCGGGCTGCCGCGGGTGCGCCGCGACGAGGCGTACGAGGCGCTGCGCGCCCGCTCGGACGCCCACCTCGCCGCGACCGGCTCCCGCCCCCGGATCTTCCTCGCCGCGATCGGCCCGGCCGCCGCCCACACCGCACGCCTCACCTTCGCGTCGAACCTCTTCCAGGCGGGCGGCATCGAGCCCGTCACGGACGGCGCCTTCGCGGACAGCGGCGCGACGGAGGCCGTGCTGTGCTCCAGCGACGCGCTGTACGAGGAGCAGGCCGAGGCCACCGCCCGGAGCCTGAAGGCCGCCGGCGCGCGGCATGTGTTCCTCGCGGGCCGTCCCGGGCGGTACGCCGGTGTCGACGCGTACGTCTTCGCGGGCTGCGACGCCGTGGCCGTGCTCTCCGCGACCCTCGACCGCATGGGAGTCTCCCGATGACCGCCCCCTTCGACCGTTCCGTCCCCGACTTCTCCGGGATCGAGCTGGGGACCCCGGCCTCCGGCGGCGGCCCCGACGAGTGGCGTACGGCGGTCAAGAACGCCTCCGGCGGTGACGACCTGCTGTGGGAGACCCCGGAGGGCATCGCGGTCAAGCCGCTCTACACCGGGCGTGACCTGGAGGGCCTGGACTTCCTGGAGACGTATCCGGGCGCGGCGCCGTATCTGCGGGGCCCGTACCCGACGATGTACGTCAACCAGCCCTGGACGATCCGTCAGTACGCCGGTTTCTCCACGGCCGAGGAGTCGAACGCCTTCTACCGCCGCAACCTCGCGGCCGGGCAGAAGGGTCTGTCGGTCGCCTTCGACCTGCCCACGCACCGGGGTTACGACAGTGACCACCCGCGCGTGACCGGTGACGTCGGCATGGCCGGCGTGGCGATCGACTCGATCTACGACATGCGGCAGCTGTTCGACGGGATCCCGCTGGACAGGATGACGGTGTCGATGACGATGAACGGCGCCGTGCTGCCCGTGCTGGCGCTGTACATCGTGGCCGCCGAGGAACAGGGCGTGCCGCCCGAGAAGCTGGCCGGGACCATTCAGAACGACATCCTCAAGGAGTTCATGGTCCGCAACACCTACATCTATCCGCCGAAGCCGTCGATGCGGATCATCTCCGACATCTTCGCCTTCACCTCGCAGCGGATGCCGCGCTACAACTCCATCTCCATCTCCGGCTACCACATCCAGGAAGCGGGCGCGACGGCCGACCTGGAGCTGGCGTACACGCTCGCGGACGGCGTGGAGTACATCCGGGCGGGCCGGGAAGCGGGCCTGGACGTGGACGCGTTCGCGCCCCGGCTGTCGTTCTTCTGGGCGATCGGCATGAACTTCTTCATGGAGGTCGCCAAGCTGCGGGCGGCGCGCCTGCTGTGGGCGAGGCTGGTGAAGCAGTTCGACCCGAAGAACGCCAAGTCCCTGTCCTTGCGCACCCATTCGCAGACCTCCGGCTGGTCGCTGACCGCGCAGGACGTGTTCAACAACGTGACGCGCACCTGCGTCGAGGCGATGGCGGCGACGCAGGGGCACACGCAGTCGCTGCACACCAACGCCCTGGACGAGGCGCTGGCCCTGCCCACGGACTTCTCGGCGCGCATCGCCCGCAACACGCAGCTGCTGCTCCAGCAGGAGTCCGGCACGACCCGCGTCATCGACCCGTGGGGCGGCAGCGCCTACGTCGAGCGGCTGACGTACGACCTGGCCCGGCGGGCCTGGCAGCACATCCAGGAGGTCGAGGCCGCGGGCGGCATGGCCAAGGCCATCGACGCGGGCATCCCCAAGCTGCGCATCGAGGAGGCCGCGGCCCGCACGCAGGCCCGGATCGACTCGGGCCGGCAGCCGGTCATCGGCGTCAACAAGTACCGGGTGGAGACCGACGAGCAGATCGACGTCCTGAAGGTCGACAACTCCTCCGTGCGCGCCCAGCAGATCGAGAAGCTGCGGCGGCTGCGCGCGGAGCGGGACGAGCGGGCCTGCCAGGACGCGCTGGACGCGCTGACCCGGGCCGCCGCCGGCGAGGGCAACCTGCTGGAGCTGGCGGTGCACGCGGCCCGCGCGAAGGCGACCGTCGGGGAGATCTCCGACGCCCTGGAGAAGGCGTACGGGCGGCACGCGAGCCAGATCCGTACGATCTCCGGCGTGTACCGCAACGAAGCAGGGGAGTCCCCGTCCGTGGACCGCACCCGGGCCCTGGTCTCCGACTTCGAGGAGGCCGAGGGCCGCCGCCCGCGCATCCTGGTCGCGAAAATGGGCCAGGACGGCCACGACCGCGGCCAGAAGGTGATCGCGACCGCCTTCGCCGACCTCGGCTTCGACGTGGACGTCGGCCCGCTGTTCCAGACCCCGGCCGAGGTGGCACGGCAGGCCGTCGAGGCGGACGTGCACATCGTCGGCGTCTCCTCGCTGGCGGCCGGTCACCTCACCCTCGTCCCGGCCCTGCGCGAGCAGCTCGCCGAGGAGGGCCGCGAGGACATCATGATCGTGGTCGGCGGGGTGATCCCGCCGCAGGACGTGCCGACGCTGCTGGAGATGGGCGCGGCGGCGGTCTTCCCGCCGGGGACGGTGATCCCGGACGCGGCGTACGACCTGGTGAAGCGGCTGTCGGACGGACTCGGGCACGACCTGTGATCGATGTCGACGCGTATGTGAAGGGCGTACTCGACGGGAAGCGGGCGATCATCGCCCGGGCCATCACGCTCGTGGAGTCGACCCGCCCGCAGCACCGGGTGCTGGCCCAGGAGTTGCTGACTGCGCTGCTGCCGCACGGCGGCAGGGCCCGGCGGATCGGGGTCAGCGGGGTGCCGGGCGTGGGCAAGTCGACGTTCATCGACGCGTTCGGTTCGATGCTGACGGGGCTCGGGCACCGGGTGGCGGTGCTCGCCGTCGACCCGTCCTCCAGCCGTACCGGCGGCTCGATCCTCGGCGACAAGACGCGGATGGAACGGCTGGCGGTGGACCCGGCGGCGTTCGTCCGCCCCTCCCCCACCGCGGGCACGCTGGGCGGGGTCGCCAAGGCGACGCGTGAGTCGATGGTGGTGATGGAGGCGGCGGGCTACGACGTGGTCCTGGTGGAGACGGTCGGCGTCGGCCAGTCCGAGACCGCGGTCGCGAACATGGTCGACTCCTTCCTGCTGCTGACCCTCGCCCGCACGGGCGACCAGCTCCAGGGCATCAAGAAGGGCGTCCTGGAACTGGCCGACGTGATCGCCGTGAACAAGGCGGACGGGCCGCACGAGCGGGACGCCCGGGCCGCCGCGCGGGAACTGGCGGGCGCGCTGCGGCTGATGCACGGCAAGGACGCGTTCTGGACCCCGCCCGTGCTCAGTTGCAGCGCGCGGGAGTCGAGCGGCCTGGGCGCGGTGTGGGAGCGCCTGGAACAGCACCGCACGCTGCTGGACTCCACCGGCCGCCTCACCGCCAAGCGCCGTGACCAGCAGGTCGACTGGACCTGGACCATGGTCCGCGACGAACTCCTCGGCCGGCTGCGGGCCGACCCGGCGGTGCGGGCCCTGGCTCCGGTGCTGGAGCAGCGGGTCAGGGAGGGCGAGCTGACGCCGACCCTGGCCGCCGAGCGGATCCTGGACGCGCTCGGGGGCTCCGAGGCAGCGGGTTCCTGAACCGGAAGCAACCGGAACGGCGAATTCGCACACCCGGCTTGCATGACTATGCAAAGTGATACATACTCTTTCTATGTCCAAGGTCCTCACCTCCCTGCCCGCCGGCGAGCGCGTCGGCATCGCCTTCTCGGGCGGTCTCGACACCTCCGTCGCGGTCGCGTGGATGCGCGACAAGGGCGCCGTCCCGTGCACCTACACCGCCGACATCGGCCAGTACGACGAGCCCGACATCGCGTCGGTGCCCGGCCGTGCGAAGACCTACGGGGCCGAGATCGCGCGTCTGGTCGACTGCCGTGCCGCGCTGGTCGAGGAGGGCCTGGCCGCGCTGACCTGCGGGGCGTTCCACATCCGCTCGGGCGGGCGGGCGTACTTCAACACCACGCCGCTCGGCCGTGCCGTCACGGGCACGCTGCTGGTCCGGGCGATGCTCGAGGACGACGTCCAGATCTGGGGCGACGGCTCGACCTTCAAGGGCAACGACATCGAGCGGTTCTACCGCTACGGCCTGCTCGCCAACCCGCACCTTCGGATCTACAAGCCCTGGCTGGACGCGGCCTTCGTCACCGAACTCGGCGGCCGCAAGGAGATGTCGGAGTGGCTGCTCGCCCACGGGCTGCCCTACCGCGACAGCACGGAGAAGGCGTACTCCACCGACGCCAACATCTGGGGCGCCACCCACGAGGCCAAGACCCTGGAGCACCTGGACACCGGCGTCGAGACCGTCGAGCCGATCATGGGCGTGAAGTTCTGGGACCCCGAGGTCGACATCGCCACCGAGGACGTGACGATCGGCTTCGAACAGGGCCGCCCCGTGACGATCAACGGCAAGGAGTTCTCCTCCCCCGTCGACCTGGTCATGGAGGCCAACGCCATCGGCGGCCGGCACGGCCTCGGCATGTCGGACCAGATCGAGAACCGGATCATCGAGGCCAAGAGCCGCGGCATCTACGAGGCCCCGGGCATGGCCCTGCTGCACGCCGCGTACGAGCGTCTGGTCAACGCGATCCACAACGAGGACACCCTCGCCCAGTACCACTCCGAGGGACGGCGGCTCGGCCGGCTGATGTACGAGGGCCGCTGGCTGGACCCGCAGGCGCTGATGATCCGCGAGTCGCTCCAGCGCTGGGTCGGCGCCGCCGTGACCGGCAAGGTGACGCTGCGGCTGCGGCGCGGTGAGGACTACTCGATCCTCGACACGACGGGCCCGGCGTTCAGCTACCACCCGGACAAGCTCTCCATGGAGCGCACCGAGGACTCCGCGTTCGGCCCGGTGGACCGGATCGGCCAGCTCACCATGCGCAACCTGGACATCGCCGACTCCCGCGCCAAGCTGGAGCAGTACGCCGGCATCGGCCTGATCGGCACCGGCAGCCCGACCATCGGCGCCTCCCAGGCGGCCGCGACCGGGCTGATCGGCAGCATGCCGGAGCTGCCGCAGGGCGGCGCCGAGGCCATCGCCTCCCGCGGCGAGGTCTCCGACGAGGACGCGTGGCTGGACCGCGCCGCGATGGACTCCGGCACGGACTGACCGGTTCGGGCGCCCTGCGAGACGGGGCACAGAAGACAAGGCAGGCCCGGCACCCACAGTGCCGGGCCTGCCCGTTGTCCGCCGTGCGGGGCCGGTACGGACCGGCCGCCCTTCAGCGGGTGGTTCCGGCCATCTCCTTCACCGGCGTGTCGAGGGCGTCGAGGCTGCGCAGGATGTCCTCCACGCGCTGCTTGGCGTCGCCGAAGAGCATCTGGCTGTTCTCCCGGAAGAACAGCGGATTCTGCACACCCGCGTACCCGGCGGCCATCGACCGCTTGAAGACGACCACGTTGGCCGCCTCCCACACGTGCAGCACGGGCATTCCGGCGATGGGGCTGGCCGGGTTGTCGGTGGCGGCCGGGTTGACCGTGTCGTTGGCGCCGATGACCAGGACGACCGAGGTGGCGGCGAAGTCGTCGTTGATCTCGTCCATCTCCAGGACGATGTCGTACGGCACGTTCGCCTCGGCGAGCAGCACGTTCATGTGCCCGGGCAGCCGGCCGGCGACGGGGTGGATGCCGAAGCGCACCTCGACGCCCCGCTCGCGCAGCTTGCGCGCCAGCTCGGCGACCGGGTACTGGGCCTGGGCGACCGCCATGCCGTAGCCAGGCGTGATGATCACCGAGGAGGCGTCGCGCAGGAGTTCCGCGGTCTCCTCCGCGCTGATCTCCCGGTACTCCCCGTGCTCACCGTCGTCGGCGACCGCCGCCGGGGTGCCGAAGCCGCCCGCGATCACCGAGATGAAGGAGCGGTTCATCGCCTTGCACATGATGTACGACAGATAGGCACCGGAGGAGCCCACCAGTGCGCCGGTGACGATCAGCAGGTTGTTGGCCAGCAGGAAGCCCGAGGCGGCGGCGGCCCAGCCGGAGTAGCTGTTGAGCATGGAGACGACCACCGGCATGTCACCGCCGCCGATGGAGGCGACCAGGTGGGCGCCCAGGGCGAGGGCGATGACGGTGACCGCGATGAGGAGACCCAGGTTCGGGCGGGCCACGAACGCGATGGTGAGCCCGACGAAGGCGACCAGGGCGCCGATGTTCAGGACGTGCTTGCCGGGCAGCGTGAGCGGGCGGGAGTCGATGCGTGCCGAGAGCTTCAGGTACGCGACGACGGAACCCGTGAAGGTGACGGCGCCGATGAACACCCCGATGAACACCTCGGCGTGGTGGATGCCGAGCAGCGAACCGCTGAGCTCGGCGTCGACGTCGAGGTAGCCGTTCCAGCCGACGAACGCGGCGGCGAGGCCGACGAGGCTGTGCATGATGGCGATCAGCTCGGGCATGCCGGTCATCTCCACGACCCGGGCCCGCCACAGTCCGATGCCCGCGCCGATGGCGGTGGCGACGGCGATCAGCACGAGCCCTGTGGCGGTGATGTCCTTCGACGCGAGGCCGACGGTGGCGGCCAGGGCGACGGCCATGCCCGCGATGCCCCAGACGACTCCCGAGCGGGAGGTCCGGTGCTGCGAGAGCCCGGCGAGGCTGAGGATGAACAGCAGCGCGGCGACGACGTAGGCGGCTTCTGAGGCCGTGACTGTGGTCATCCGTGATCAGCCCTTCGAGAACATGCCGAGCATGCGGCGCGTGACGGCGAATCCGCCGAAGATGTTGATGCTCGCCAGCAGGATCGCGGCGAACGACAGCACGGTGACGGCGGTGTCCCCCTGCCCGATCTGGAGCAGCGCGCCGACCACGACGATCCCGGAGATGGCGTTGGTGACCGACATCAGCGGGGTGTGCAGGGCGTGGTGCACGTTGCCGATGACGTAGAAGCCGATGACGATCGCCAGCACGAACACCGTGAAGTGGCCGATGAGTTCGCTCGGCGAGAAGGCCGTCACCAGGAACAGCGCGAGCGCCCCGGCGCCGACGAGGGCGTAGGAGGACCACGCGGGGCGTGCGGGCTTCGCCTGCGGTGTGGCGGGCGTGGCCGGTTCCGTGCCGGCGGCGGGGGCGGGTGCGGGCGCGGCGGACACCTGGACCGGGGGCGGCGGCCAGGTCTTCTCGCCGTCGCGGACCACGGTCATCGACCGCTGCACCACGTCGTCGAAGTCCAGGACGAGCCGGCCGTCCTTGCCCGGCGTGAGCAGCTTCATCAGGTTGACGACGTTGGTGCCGTACAGCTGCGAGGCCTGGGCGGGGAGCCTGCCGGGCAGGTCGGTGTAGCCGATGATCGTCACGTCGTTGTCGGTGACGACGGCCTTCCCGGCGACCGTGCCCTCGACGTTGCCGCCCTGGGCCGCCGCCATGTCGACGATCACGCTGCCGGCCTTCATCCGGGCGACGTCCTCGGCGGTGATCAGCCTGGGCGCCGGGCGGCCGGGGATGAGCGCGGTCGTGATGATGATGTCGACGTCGGCGGCCTGCTCGGCGTACAGCTGCGCGGCGAGCCGGTCGTAGTCCTCGGAGGTGGCCCGCGCGTAGCCGTCGGTGCTCACCTCCTGTTCGACGCCCACCGTCAGGAACTCCCCGCCCAGCGAGCGGACCTGCTCGGCGACCTCGGGACGGGGATCGGTGGCGCGGACCACGGCGCCGAGGCTGCGGGCCGCTCCGATCGCGGCGAGTCCGGCCACCCCCGCACCGGCCACCAGCACCTTGGCGGGCGGCACCTTGCCGGCGGCGGTCACCTGGCCGGTGAAGAACCGGCCGAAGGCGTGCGCGGCCTCGACCACGGCCCGGTATCCGGCGATGTTCGCCATCGAGCTGAGCACGTCCAGGGACTGGGCGCGCGAGATGCGCGGCACGGCGTCCATGGCGAGGACGGTGATCGGGCGCCGCGCCAGTTCGTCGACCAGTTCCGGGTGCAGCGCGGGACCGATGAGGGCGATCAGCGTCGCCCCGTCCCGCAGCCGGCCGATCTCCTCGCCGGAGGGGCCGTTCACCTTGAGCACGATCTCCGCCTGCCAGGGGTCGCCGAGCCGGGCGCCCGCCTCCTCGTAGGCCGCGTCGGAGAAGCGGGACGAGGCTCCCGCCCCCGGTTCGACCACCACCTCGTAGCCGAGCGCGGCAAGTCTGCCCACGGTGGCCGGCGTCGCCGCCACCCTGGTCTCGCCCGCAGTGGACTCGGCGGGAATGCCGATCCGCTGGGGTTCCGGTTCCGCTGGGACCATCGTCTGCCTCTCCGTCGTTAGAGTGCCTGTCCTCCTTGGTGCCCGCATCCTGCACGTTCGACGCCGGGTCCGCGGCGGGCCGTGGTCACATGGCCGACGAGGTCGTCCTCACATCGCCGAGGGGTTGCCGTGAGATGCATTCGGGAGTAATGGTGTGCCGCCCGGGGCGGAAACACTCTCCCGGGACTGGAAGAGTCTTCTGATGCGACGCGCCGCCACCGGACGCAGACTGAATTCCGTGAGCAGCACGCGCCCGGGGCGCGGCGGGACCGCGCCCCTGTCCCGAACGCCGCCGCAGCAGCAGACGGTGGCGCTGGCGGCGATGATGTGCGCCGTCGCCATGACCTTCATCGACCAGACCATCGTGTCCATCGCGGCACCGGACATCGTCCGCGAACTGGGTCTGTCGTCGTCCGGCATGCAGTGGGTGGTGAACGCCTATCTGCTGTCCCTCGCGGCGTTCTTCGCCCTCGGCGGCCGCCTCGCGGACCTGTACGGGCCCCGCCGGATCGTCGTCATCGGCACGGTGGTGTTCGTCGTGTCGTCGGTACTGTGCGGCTGTGTCCCGGCGGGCGGCGCCGCGCAGACCTGGCTGATCGTGTTCCGCGCCACGCAGGGAGTCGGAGCCGCCCTGCTCTTCCCCGCGGCACTCGCGGTGGTCGTGGCGGTCTTCCCGGTCGAGCGACGCGGACGCGCCCTCGCCCTGTTCTTCGGTGTCTCCGGCGCGCTGACCGCCCTCGGGCCGCTGCTGGGCGGCTGGCTCACCGGCTGGACCTGGCGGGCCGTCTTCTGGGTCAACGTGCCGGTGGCGGTCGTGGCGCTGGTCCTCACGGCCCTGGCGCACCTGTCCGACCGGCGGCGGTCCGGCACCCTGGACGTCCCCGGTGCCGCCCTGGTCGCGGCCGGCATGGGCCTGAGCGTCCTCGGCTTCCAGCAGGCCTGGTCCTGGGGCTGGGACAGCTGGGCGACCTGGGTGTGCGTCGCGGGCGGCCTGGCGGTGCTCTGCGCCTTCGTCCGGTTCGAGCGCCGCGTGCGGCATCCGCTGATCGACCTGCGGGTCTTCCGGGACCAGGCGTTCACCGTGGACGCGGCGGTGCTCTTCTTCGCGATGCTGGCGTTCGTCCCGGTGTTCTTCTTCAGCTCGGTCTACGCCCAGGTGTCCCTGAGCGCCTCGCCGAACCAGGCGGCCCTGTTCCTGCTGTACTTCTTCGCGGGCTTCGCGATCGCCTCGCAGTGGGGCGGCCGGATCCTCGACAAGCAGGGCGCCCGGCCGGCCCTGAAACTGGGCACCGCGCTGGGCTGCGCCGGGTTCGCCCTGTGGGCCAACAAGCTCACCGACCTGTCCATGCACGACCAGTGGCCCTACGCGGCCCTCGCCGGGGCGGGTATCGGGCTGGTCCTCGCGCCCGCCTCGACCGACGCCGTCAACCGGGCCATCGGCGCCTCGTACGGCGAGGTCACGGGCATCACCCAGACCGTGCGCAACTACGCGGCGAGCGTGGGCCTGGCCGTCTACGGCACCGTCCTGACACACGTCACGACCGGCAACGTGGCGGGGACCCTGCGCTCGCGCGGCGTGCCCTCCGGCGACGCGGACGCCGTGGCCCGTGACATCACCGAGTCGATCACGGGCAACGGCGACTCTCGGCCGCCCACGGGCACCGGCCCCGCGGCCGAGGCGACACGGGACGCCATGAGCGCCGTCCGCATGGACTTCGCCGAGGCCAACCAGTGGGTGTTCTACGGCATGGCCATCGCCCTGGGCATCGGCTTCCTGTGCGCCCTGCGCCACCCGGGCGGCCGGGTGGCCACCGCGGCGGCGGAGGAGGGCGAGCCGGTCGCGCGGACCCGCTGACCACCGTACGGCGAACCCGTCAGCCGAACAGCTCGGTCGTACGCTGCTGGATCTCCTGCGGGGTCAGCTCCTCGATCGTCTGGGAGATCATCCAGAGATGGCCGAACGGGTCGGCGAGACGGCCGGCGCGCTGCCCGAAGTGCTGGTCGGCGACCGGGTACACCACGCTCGCCCCGCCGCGCAGCATGGCCTCGGCGACGGCGTCGGCGTCGGACACGTGCAGGGCCATGATCACCGGGCTGCCGCCGGGCGAGTCGGGCGCGCGGTCGCTCGCGTCGGCGTCCTTGACCGCGATCACGCCGTCGCCGAGCCGCAGCATGGCGTGCACGATCTTCCCCTCGGGATCGGTGTACCGCTCGATCTCCTCGGCGCCGAGCGCGGTCCGGTAGAACTCGATCGCCCGTGGCCCGTCGGAGACCACGAGCCGGGCGTAGAGGCGGGTGTGGGCCGGCTGGCCGGTTGTGTTCGTCATAGCTCCACGATCGCCGGTTCGCCGGTCCGGGCAGTAGCGGACCGCGGAAAACGGCCGCCCGGGCGGGACCTGTCATCCGCCCAGCGGAACAGGGTGGCGTTTCCGGGCGAGCGCGGCGCGCACGCGGCCGGTCGATCAGGCCGGTTCGTGCGGCACCGGGTGACCTTCGTGCGGCACCCGGTAACCAAGGAGCGTTTGCCCGTAATGCCCTGATTGTCTTTCCGGTGCGCGGGCACTCAGGGCATGTGCACACTCAAAACGGCATGCGACCGCGCAGGGTTCTGCTGACCGGGTGGTTCAGCTTCCGGGACGGGGAGGCGACCGCCGGGGCCGTGCTGGCGCTGCGCCGGGTGGAAGACGTACTGCTGGGCACGGGCATCCCCTACGACGTCGCCTGGAGTCCCGGCTTCCGTCCTGAGGCCCTGCATCTGGACCGGCTGTGGCCGGAGGACTACTCCCACCTGGTGTTCGTGTGCGGTCCGCTGCACGGGCCGCAGATCGAGGAACTGCACCGGCGGTTCGCGCACTGTGTGCGGATCGCGGTCGGCACCTCGGTGATCGACCCCGCCAGCGCGGCCGTGACGGGCTTCCACCGGGTGCTGCCCCGGGACGCGCCGGACAGCGAGCCGGTGGAGGACCTCGCGGCCCGGGCCCCGGACGCGCCCGCCCGGCCGGTCGTCGGGGTGATCCTCACGCACGGCCAGCGGGAGTACGGGGAGTTGCGGCGGCACGCCCAGGTCGCCGAGGAGGTGACGCGCTGGCTGGCCGGGAAGGACTGCGGCCGGCTGGAGCTGCAGACGCGGCTCGACACGCACGACTGGCATCTCAGTGCCACGCCCGCGCAGCTCCAGTCCGTGCTGGCCCGGCTGGACCTCGTCGTCACCGACCGGCTGCACGGGCTGGTCATCGCCCTGCGGGTCGGCACCCCGGTGCTGGCCGTCGACCCGGTCGAAGGCGGCGCGAAGATGACCGCGCAGGCCCGGGCCTGCGGCTGGCCCGCACTCGTGCCCGCCGAGCGGCTGGACGTGCGGCAGCTGGACCGCTGGTGGGACTGGTGCCTGACCGGCGGCCGGGTGGCCGCACGGCAGATCCGGGACGGGTTCCGCGAGGGCACCGTGCCGGACAGCGCGGACCGGCTCGTCGAGGCGCTGGCGCGGCCGGTCCCCGGTTAGTTCCCGGGTTTCACGGGGCACCCGCTGGTACGTCCGCCGCTGTACGTCCCGTCGCACGTCCCCCGCCTGTACGTCCCGTCGTACGTCCCCCAGGGAGGAGAGACGGTCCGGCCGCCCGGAAGGAGAAAGCGCGTGTCCATCGGCCGACTTCCCGAGAACGAGCAGCGCATCCTCGACGAGATGGAACGCGCGCTGCGCCGCGACCGCCGCCTCGACCGCCGGCTGCGCACCCTGCGACTGAGCCGCCGCCCCGACCCCGCCCCGATACTGGCCCGCCTCGGCTCCTACCGCCCCCGCGTCTGGACCGTCGCGGTCCTGCTCGCGGTGTCGGCCGGGCTGTTGGTGGCCGGGGTCGTCACCTCTGAGCCCGGAGTGATCTGGGCCTTCGCCGTCCTCTGGCCGCCGACGCTGTTCGCCCTGTTCCGGCTGATGTGCCGGTGGTGCGGGGGCTGAGCGTCCGCCGCTGATCCGAACCGACGGCGAGACGTCTCCTCGCCGCCCAGCCATAGCCGCGGATGGGGGCAGCCAACCGGGCCCGGGGACGGGCGGGTTGCGCAGTTCCTCGACGATCGGGTCGTCGGTGCCGTCCGGTTCGACGATCCGGGCCGTGACCGAGCCCAGCGCGGATACCGGTCGAGCAGGTCGGCGGCCCCCTCTGCGAGGGCGGCGCAGCGGTTGCGGGCGGCGATGACGACGCCGACGGGCGGGGCGTCGGACCGCGGGACGGTCATCGTGCGGTGCCCCCTCTCAGTGTCGGATACCGGGCAGTTCGTCGACGGCGCGCAGGACGTCGTCGGGGGTGATGCGCAGTAGCGCGGGGTCGGGGCGGCGGCCGTGCGGGTCGCCCTCGGGGCCGTACCACAGCGCGCGGTGGCGTGGGCCGGGCGGCGGTCCCCAGCGGCTCGGTGCGACCGGGCCGAAGAGGGTGACGGAGGGCGTGGCGTGGGCGACCGCGAGGTGGGCGATGCCGGTGTCGCCGCTGATCACGGCGTACGCGTCGGCGACGAGCGCGGACAGTCGGCCGAACGGGAGGCCGCCGCCGAACACGTCGGTGTCGGGCAGGCCGGCCTGCTTGGCGAGCCGGGCCACGAGGTCGCTCTCGTCCGCGCCGCCGGTCACCACGACCCGCAGGCCTCGCGCGCGCAGCCCGTCCGCGACGGCCGCGTACCGCACGACGGGCCAGCAGCGGGCGGGTGACCCGGCGCCGGGGTGCAGCACGACCGCGCCGGGTGCCGGGGAGGCGGTGCGCGGCGGGGGCAGGCGCAGGTCGGCCGGGTCGGCGTCGATGCCGTACGACCGGAGCAGCCGGCACCAGCGGTCGCGTTCGTGTTCCTCCGCGTACCAGGGCGGGCCGTCGATCCCGGGCGTGTCCGGGTGGGCGAAGGCGAGCAGCTTCAGCGGGCGCAGCCCCATGAGGAGCCGGTGACTGGGCGGGCCGTTGCCGTGCAGGTCGACGGCGACGTCCGGCGGCGGACCGCTCCAGTCGAGGGTGTGCGGCACGCCCCGGCCCGGCGCGGAGGCGGGCAGCAGCCGGTCCACGGCCCCCGTCGCCTCGGCGACCGGACCCAGCTCGGCGGGCGCGGCCAGGACCAGCTCGTGCCCGGGGTAGGCCCGCCGCAGGGCACGCAGCGCGGGGACCCCGGCGAGGAGGTCGCCGAGGCCCAGGGCGCGCAGGACGAGGAGGCGGGCTGGCGTCGGTTCGGGTGCCGTGTCCGGTGTCATGCCAGCAGCCTGCCGCGCGCCCGCCGGGTGCGCCCCCGCAACCCGGCCCATCGAGTGCCGGCCCGTCATCGTGCTCCTTGCGCCGCCCGTTCCATGAGGGCCGTCGAGGAGCGGCCGTCGAGGTAGGGCAGGAGGACCGCCTGGCCGGCCCACGTCTGGAGGAGAGCGGCTTCGGGCAGGTCGGCGGCCGCGTAGTCGCCGCCCTCGCCCCGAGGGCGCGTCCCACACGAGGACGTCGTCGACGCCCGGGAGCAGCCGGGCGGCGGGCGCGCCGGGAGGTCCGCACGGCAGGGTGACGGTGTCGGCGCGGGCCGCGACCGCGCGGGTCCGGCGAGCAGGACGTCGCCGAAGCTGTCGAGCCGGGTGACAAGTGCCGTCACCCGTCCCTCTCCTGCCTCGGGGCGGCCGTGTAGGCCTCCTGGATGGGGCGTTCGTCGGCGAGGACGCGGCCCTTGGGCGGTCCGTCCAGGACGGCCCGGACGGCGGTCAGCAGGTCCGGGGCGACATGGTCCGCGTCGGCGATCTCCTCGGGCCGGGTCTGCGCGGTGGGGACGAGGATGCCGTGGGCTCCGGCGCGGCGGGCGGCCTCCACGTCGGCGCCGATGTCGCCGATGACGACGAGGTCGGCGGGGCTGGTGCAGATCCGCCCGGCCGCCCACAGCACCATGCCGGGCTGGGGTTTGCGGCAGTGGCAGCCGTCGTCGGGGCCGTGCGGGCAGACGGCGAACACCTCGAAGGGGCCGAGGAGTTCGTCGACGCGGTGGTTGACGCGGCGGACGTCGGCGTCGGTGAGCAGTCCGCGCGCGACACCGGACTGGTTGGTGACGACGCCGGTGCGGATGCCGCGTGCGCGCAGGCGGGCGAGTGCCTCGCGGGCGCCCTCGACGGGGCGCACGCGGTCGGGGTCGGCGTTGTAGGGGACGTCGTGGACGAGTGTGCCGTCGCGGTCGAACAGCACGGCCTTGACGGGGCTCATCGGGCCACCTCCTGCCAGGAGGGGGCGTGGCGGTGCCGCAGGGCGCCGGTGAGCCGGTGCCAGGTCGCGGCGGGCGGGATGAGCACGCTGGTCGCCAGCATGGTCGTCACCTCCTCGCGGGTGCGCGGGCCGGGGGCGATGCGGGCCCGGGCGAACTCCGCCGTGCCGGCCGCCCAGCCGAGGGCGCAGGCCGCGGCGGCCCGGCCGTGTCCGGTGGCGGCGAGGGCGCACGCGGCGACGCCCGCGGTGGTGATCGCCGCGTGCTTGCGGATCCGGCCGCGCGGCGCGATGGCCTTGTCCCACCAGTCGGGTCCGTGCAGCTGCCGCATGAGGGCGTCGTCGGCGTTGCCGCGCTGCTGGCGCACGGACACCCAGCGCGAGGCGGGGCGTACGGGGTGGCGGGTGGTGCGGCGGCCCTGCCGGATGCGCCAGCCCGCGTCGAGGATGCGCAGCGCGAGGTCGGCGTCCTCGCGGAAGGCGCGCCGGAAGCGCTCGTCGAAGCCGCCGGCCTGCTTGAGCGCCTCGGTGCGGTAGGCCATGTCGGCGGTGATCCAGTGGGCGCGGGCAAGTCCGGCGGTGCCGCGTTCCCAGTCGGTGGGGCGGCGTTCGCCGGGCAGCGGGACGGTGATGTCGCCCTGGACGCCGGCGATGTCGGGCGTCGCCTCGGCGAGGTCCTCGGCCAGTTGGTCGCCCCAGTGGGGCCCGACCTGGACGTCGTCGTCGAGGAACACGGTCCAGGGCGCGGTCGCGGCCCGCAGTCCGGTGTTGCGGGCCGCGGCGGGGCCGCGTCCGCCGCCGGTGAGCACGGTGGTGCGCTCGCGCAGGTCGCCGAGGACGCTCAACGGGTGCTCCAGCGCGCCGGGTTCGGCCTCGGGCCGGTCGTCGACGAGGACGATCTGCTCGGGGCGCGGCCCGGTCGCGGCGGCGAGCGCGGCGAGACAGTCGGCGAGGGTGTCCCGTACGAGGGTGGGGATGACGACCGCGTACGAGGTCATGCCGCTGCCCTCCCCTCGTCGAGGGCCCGCCCCCGGCGGACCGCGTACGGGCCGATGACCGGGAAGGGCACCGGGCGCTTGCCGTGCTTGCGCCGGCTGAAGCGCTCTTCCTCGGCGGCCGCAACCGTATGGCCGTCGATGACGAGGGCGGTGGCCGGGTCGTGGAACAGGGCGTTGATACCAAGGGTGCGCATGGCTCCGTCTCGAGCTGTGTGACGTACTCCGGCGTCTCGGCGAGTGCCGCGCTGCGGCTGTCTCAAACAGTTGGAGACAACTCCAGGCACACGACGTGCGTACCGGCGCTCACGGGACTCTCCTTCCGCTGGCGGTCACTTGCGAGGCGAGGAGCGGGACCACTATAAACCGAACGTATACACCATGTGTATAGTCCCGCCATGCCTTCTCTGACCAAGACGATGAAGAAAACGGGGACCGCGTTCCGAACGCTGGGAACGCTCGCGGCCACCGCCGCCCTGACACTGGCCCTGAGCGGCTGCACGGGACTCGACACCACGGCTCCCAGCGCCGCCCGCGCACAGGCGGCGACGGACGTCCGGGCGGCGCGCTTCGGCACCGTCGACTGCCGTGAGGTGAAGTGCGTCGCGCTCACCTTCGACGCGGGGCCGAGCGAGCACTCCGCGCGCCTGCTGGACATCCTGAAGGAGAAGCGGGTCCCGGCGACCTTCTTCCTCCTCGGGAAGCGGCACATCGAGAAGTACCCGGAGCTGGTGCGGCGGATGGCGGACGAGGGCCACGAGGTGGCCAGCCACACCTGGGACCACAAGATCCTGACCCGGCTCGGACCCGAGGAGATACGCGAGGAGCTCCGACGCCCCAACCAGGAGATAGCACGCCTCACCGGACGGCCCCCGACCCTGATGCGCCCGCCACAGGGCCGCACCGACGACACCGTCCACGAGATCTGCCGCGAACTGGGCCTCGCCGAGGTGCTGTGGAGCGTGACGGCGAAGGACTACACGACGACCGACCCGGACCTGATCACCCGCCGCGTCCTCGCCCAGGCGTCCCGGGACGGGATCATCCTGCTGCACGACATCTACGACGGCACGGTGCCGGCGGTGCCGGGGATCATCGGCGCGCTCAAGGAACGGGGGTACGTGTTCGTGACGGTGCCGCAGTTGCTGGCGCCGGGGAAGGCGGAGCCGGGGAAGGTGTACCGGTAGGGGGTCGACGCCGCGGGGAAAAGGAGTTGCGGCCGCCGTCGCGCACGGGGAGGGTGCGAGGGCGCTGAAAGGAGCACCGTTGTCGCACTCTGACACTCCGGTCGTCCGGGAGTTCGCCGTGGCGGACCGGGAGGCCGGGCCGTACGGCATCACGGCCGGGCCGGACGGGGCGCTCTGGCTCACCTTCGTCCACGGCGGCCGGATCGGGCGCCTCACGCTGGACGGCGAGCTCACGCAGTACGCGCTGGACTCGCCGTCCTGCCGCCCCACGGTCATCACGCCCGGGCCGGACGGGGCCCTGTGGTTCACCCGCCTCGCGGACCACCGGATCGGCCGTGTCACGGTCGACGGCGAGATGGAGTCGTTCCCCTTGCCGACACCCGGCTGCGGCCCCTACGGCATCACGGCGGGCCCGGACGGCGCGCTCTGGTTCACGCAGATGAACACGGACCGTATCGGCCGTCTGACGACCGACGGGGAGATCACCGAGTTCGCCCTCCCGGTGACGGGCGCGTTCCCCTCGGCGATCACGGCGGGCCCGGACGGCGCTCTGTGGTTCACGCTCAACCAGGCCAACGCCATCGGGCGCATCACCGTCGCCGGCGCCATCCGCCTGTACCCGCTGCCCGCCCCGGACGCCGCCCCGGTCGGCATCACCAGCGACGGCACGGACCTGTGGTTCGTCGAGATCGCGGCAGGCCGGATCGGCAGGGCCGCCACGGACGGCAGGTTCGAGGAGTTCCCCCTCCCCGACCGCACCGCCCGCCCCCACGCCATCACCACGACCTCCCCCGGAGACTGCTGGTTCACGCAGTGGGGCACCAACCGCATCGGCCACCTCTCCCCCACGGGACAGCTCCGCGAACTCCCGCTGCCCTCCCCCGACTCCGAGCCTCACGGCATCACGACGGCCCCGGACGGCACGCTGTGGGCGGCCCTGGAGACGGGAGCGGTGGCCCGGGTGACGCCGTAGCGTGTCGGCCCGAAGGCGGTGGGGGCGATGAGCACGCCCAGGGTGTGAGGCAGTGGCGTGATCGCGCAGGCCGGAGAGCGAGGGCCTGGAGTCGGTGCTCTCGCGAGCCGCGCGGCGAGCCCCGGCTGGGCCGAGTGGATGATCCGAGGGCGAGCGGGGCGCTCGGCCGCGGGAAGTCCTTACGATCGTCAGGTGGCGAACATCCTGCTCGAACGTACGGCCCCGCTCCCCCTCGACGAGGCCTGGCGGCGGATCACGCGGTGGCGGCGGCACGGTGACGTGGTGCCGTTGACGGTGGTCACCGTGGTTCCGCCCGAGCCGACCCGCGTGGGCACGGTCGTCGTGGCCCGGTCGGGTGTCGGGCCGCTGTCCTTCGAGGACCCGATGGAGGTCACGGTGTGGCAGCCGCCGCGGGACGGGGCGCCGGGGATGTGCCGTCTGGAGAAGCGGGGCCGGGTGGTGCTGGGCTGGGCGGAGCTTGAGGTGTGGCCGGGGCCCGGGGGCCGTACCCGGGTGGTGTGGCGGGAGGAGATCCGGATCCGGCTGCTGCCGTCGCTTTTCGACGGCGTACTGCGGCCCTCGGCGCGGTACGTGTTCGGCCGTGCGCTGAACCGTTTGCTCAGATGGCCGTGAACCCCAGGCCGGCTCAGGCCACCGACCCGATCCGCCCGACCGCCTTCGGCTCCGGCTCGTGGTGGATCGGCGTATGCGCCCCGGTCAGCGAGACCCCGCTGCCGCCGCGCCGCCCGGCGACGATCTCCGCCGCGATCGACAGGGCCGTCTCCTCGGGCGTGCGGGCCCCGAGGTCCAGCCCGATCGGCGAGTGCAGCCGGCTCAACTCCAGCTCGGTCACGCCGACTTC
Organism: Streptomyces sp. NPDC007991; assembly: GCF_042958445.1. NCBI lineage: Bacteria > Bacillati > Actinomycetota > Actinomycetes > Kitasatosporales > Streptomycetaceae > Streptomyces > Streptomyces sp. NPDC007991. The sequence goes on along the minus strand of NZ_JBIBJD010000001.1, from coordinate 683,950 downwards.
ACGCAGGCGCGCGGCACGGTCCAGGTGGGTGCGCCGGGAGCCCATGGCACCGACGTACGCCACCGGCAGCCGTAGCGCCAGCTTCAGCAGGGGCACGTCGAACTTGGCGTCGTGGGTCAGGACGCACAGGACCGTGCGGGCGTCGACGTCCGTGCGCTCCAGGTAGCGGTGGGGCCACTCGACGACGATCTCGTCGGCCTCCGGGAAGCGTGCCCGGGTCGCGAAGACGGGACGGGCGTCGCACACCGTGACGTGGTAGCCGAGGAACCTGGCGACGCGGACCAGCGCGGAGGCGAAGTCGATCGCGCCGAAGACGATCATCCGGGGCGGCGGGACAGACGACTCGACCAGGACCGTGAGCGGTGCTCCGCAACGAGAGCCCTGCTCTCCGACCTCCAGCGTGCCGGTGCGGCCGGCGTCCAGGAAGGCGCCCGCCTCGGCGGCGACCGTGCGGTCCAGCTCCGGATGGGCGCCGAAGCCGCCGTCGTACGCCCCGTCGGGGCGAACCAGCAGGGCCCGGCCCGTCAGTTCGCGCGGGCCCGACACGATCCGCGCCAGCGCCGCCGCCTCCCCTCGCGCGGCGGCGGCGAGCGCGGACGCGACCACCGGGCGGACCGGGTCTTCGGCCCGCACCGGGGTGACCAGGATGTCGATGACACCGCCGCAGGTCAGACCCACGGCGAAGGCGTCGTCGTCGCTGTATCCGAAGCGCTCCAGGACCGTCTCGCCGTCCCGCAGCGCCTGCCGGCACAGCTCGTAGACCGCGCCCTCCACGCAGCCGCCGGAGACCGAACCGATCGCCGTGCCCCCGGCGTCCACCGCGAGCGCGGCGCCGGGCTGCCGGGGCGCGCTGCCGCCGACGGCGACCACGGTGGCCACGGCGAAGTCACGGCCCTGCTCGGCCCACCGGTTCAGCTCCTCGGCGATGTCCAGCATCTGTCTCGGTCTCCTTCAAGGCCACACGGGCGTCAGTGGACGCCCAGCCAGCTCTCGATCGGGTTGAGGGCGAAGTACACGAGGAACACGGCCGTGAGGATCCACATGAAGGCGCCGATCTCGCGCCACTTGCCCTGGGCGGTCCTGATGGCGGCGTAGGAGATGACGCCCGCGGCGACGCCGGTGGTGATGGTGTACGTGAACGGCATCAGGACGACCGTCAGGAACACCGGGATGGCGGTGGCCCGGTCGGCCCAGTCCACGTGCCGGGCGTTCATCAGCATCATCGCGCCGATGACGACGAGGGCGGCGGACGCGACCTCCTGCGGCACGATCGCCGTGAGCGGCGTGAAGAACAGACAGGCCGCGAAGAACGCTCCCGTGACCACGGACGCGAGACCCGTGCGGGCGCCCTCGCCGACCCCCGTGGCGGACTCGATGAACACGGTCTGGCCCGAGCCGCCCGCGACACCGCCGATCGCTCCGCCGGCGCCGTCGATGAACAGCGCCTTGGACAGGCCCGGCATCCGGCCCTTGGCGTCGGCGAGCCCGGCCTCGGTGCCGACGCCGATGATGGTGGCCATCGCGTCGAAGAACCCGGCCAGCACCAGCGTGAAGACGATCATGCCGACGGTCATCGCGCCGACCTCGCCCCAGCCGCCGAACTCCACGTCCCCGAAGAGCGAGAAGTCGGGCATGGACACCGCGCTGCCGTGCAGCTCGGGGGCGCCGGCCGCCCACTGCCCGGGGTCGATGACGCCGGCGGCGTTCAGGACCGCGGCGACGACCGTGCCGCTGACGATGCCGATGAGGATGGCGCCCGGGATGTTCCGGGCCTGGAGCATGAAAATCAGCAGCAGGGTGCCGGCGAAGAGCAGCACCGGCCAGCCGGCCAGTTCCCCCGCCGGGCCGAGCGTGACGGGTGTGGCCTTCCCCTGGTGCACGAAGCCGGACTTGTAGAAGCCGATGAGGGCGATGAACAGGCCGATGCCCATGGTGATGCCGTGCTTGAGCGCGAGCGGGATCGCGTTCATGATCATCTCGCGCAGGCCGGTGACGACGAGCAGCATGATGACCACGCCGTACATCACGCACATGCCCATCGCCTGCGGCCAGGTCATCTCGGGCGCGACCTGGGAGGCGAGGACTCCGGAGACGGAGAGGCCGGCGGCGAGAGCGAGGGGCACCTTGCCCACGAAGCCCATGAGCAGGGTGGTGAGGGCCGCCGCGAACGCTGTCGCGGTGATCAGGCCCTGCTGCGCGAGGGTGTTCCCGGCCGCGTCCTTGCCGGACAGGATCAGGGGGTTGAGCAGCAGGATGTACGCCATCGCCATGAAGGTGGTGACGCCGCCGCGCACTTCACGCGCGACCGTGGACCCTCGATGGGATATGTGGAAGTACCGGTCGAGCCAGGACCGTCCGGCCGGGACGCGGGTGCCTTCACCCGCGTCGTCGGCTGTGGTCCTCGGCTCCAGTGACTGCTGGGTCATGGGTGCCGTCTCCCAAGTTTCAAAGGGGGTTGGGATGTTCACGACCCGGGGGACGGCCCGAGACGAACAGGGGACCTGGGGGACGTGAGTCCCCCAGGGGATCGTGACTGCTCAGCCCTCCAGGAGCTGCGTACCCGTCAGGTGCTCGGGCCGTACCGGAGTCCGGTTCAGCTCGAGCCCGGTGGCGTTCCGGATGGCCGCGAGGACCGCCGGCGTCGACGACAGGGTGGGTGCCTCGCCGACGCCGCGCAGCCCGTACGGGGCGTGGTCGTCGGCGAGTTCGAGGACGTCGACCGGGATGGTCGGCGTGTCGAGGATGGTCGGGATCAGGTAGTCCGTGAAGGAGGGGTTCTTCACCTTGGCCGTCTTCGGGTCGACGATGATCTCCTCCATGACCGCCACGCCCAGGCCCTGTGTCGTGCCGCCCTGGATCTGGCCGAGCACGGACAGCGGGTTGAGCGCCTTGCCGACGTCCTGGGCGCAGGCCAGCTCGATGACCTTCACCAGGCCGAGCTCGGTGTCGACCTCGACGACGGCGCGGTGCGCGGCGAAGGAGTACTGGACGTGCCCGTGGCCCTGGCCGGTGCGCAGGTCGAAGGGCTCGGTCGGCCGGTGCCGCCACTCCGCCTCGACCTCGACGGCCTCGTCCTCCAGGACGTCGGCGAGGTCGCCGAGGACCTCGCCGCCGTCGGTGACGACCTTGCCGCCCTCCAGGAGCAGTTCGGCCGTCGCCCAGGCCGGGTGGGAGGAGCCGAACTTGCGGCGGCCCATCTCCAGCACCTTCTCGCGGACCAGCTCACAGGCGTGCTTCACCGCGCCGCCGGTGACGTATGTCTGCCGGGAGGCCGACGTCGAACCGGCGCTGCCCACCTGGGTGTCGGCCGGGTGGATCGTCACCTGGGTGACGCCGAGCTCGGTGCGGGCGATCTGCGCGTGGACGGTGACACCACCCTGGCCGACCTCGGCCATGGCCGTGTGGACGGTGACGACGGGCTCGCCGCCGGCGACCTCCATCCGGACCTTCGCGGTCGAGTAGTCGTCGAACCCCTCGGAGAAGCCCACGTTCTTGATGCCGACGGCGTAGCCGACCCCGCGGACGACCCCTTCACCGTGCGTGGTGTTGGACAGGCCGCCCGGCAGCTCCCTGAGGTCGGCGCCCTCGCTGGACTCCCACTGGCGCTCCGGCGGCATCGGCATCGCCTTGACGCGGCGCAGGAGTTCGGCGACCGGGGCCGGCGAGTCGACCGGCTGCCCGGTCGGCATGAGCGTGCCCTGCTCCATGGCGTTGAGCTGCCGGAACTCCACCGGGTCCATGCCGAGCTTCTTCGCCAGCTTGTCCATCTGCGCCTCGTAGGCGAAGCAGGCCTGGACCGCGCCGAAGCCGCGCATGGCGCCGCAGGGCGGGTTGTTGGTGTAGAGGGCGAGGGCCTCGATGTCCACGTCGTCGATCACGTACGGGCCGACCGACAGGGAGGAGGCGTTGCCGACGACGGCCGGGGAGGCGGAGGCGTAGGCGCCGCCGTCCAGGACGATCCGGCACTTCATGTGCGTGAGCTTGCCGTCCTTGGTGGCGCCGTGCTCGTAGTACAGCTTCGCGGGGTGGCGGTGGACGTGCCCGAAGAAGGACTCGAACCGGTTGTAGACGATCTTGACGGGCTTGCCGGTGCGCAGCGCCAGCAGACAGGCGTGGATCTGCATCGACAGGTCCTCGCGGCCGCCGAACGCGCCGCCGACGCCGGACAGCGTCATCCGCACCTTGTCCTCGGGCAGGCCGAGCACGGGCGCGATCTGCCGCAGGTCGCTGTGCAGCCACTGGGTGGCGATGTAGAGGTGGACGCCGCCGTCCTCCTCCGGCACCGCGAGACCGGACTCGGGGCCGAGGAAGGCCTGGTCCTGCATGCCGAAGGTGTACTCGCCCTCGACGATCACGTCCGCCCGCTCGCGGGCCGCCGCCACGTCACCGCGCACGATCGGCTGGCGGTGGAGGATGTTCGGGTGCGGGACGTGCCCGGCGTGGTGGTCGCCGCGGTCCTCGTGGACGAGGATCGCGTCCGGGGCGGTGGCGGAGGCCTCGTCGGTGATGACGGGCAGCTCCCGGTAGTCCACCTTGATCTTCGCGGCGGCGCGGCGGGCGGTCTCCGGATGGTCGGCGGCGACGAGCGCGACCGGCTCGCCGTGGTGGCGGACCTTGCCGTGGGCGAGGACCGGGGTGTCCTGGATCTCCAGCCCGTAGTTCCTCACGTCGGTCGGCAGGTCGTCGTACGTGAGCACGGCGTAGACGCCCGGCGTGGCCAGGGCCTCACCGGTGTCGATGGACACGATCTCGGCGTGCGCGACGGTCGAGCGCAGGATCTGGCCCCACAGCATGTCCTCGTGCCACATGTCGGAGGAGTACGCGAACTCGCCGGTGACCTTGAGGGTGCCGTCGGGGCGCAGTGTGCTCTCGCCGATGCCGCCCTTGGTCTGGGACCCCTGGGTGATCTTCGTGGGGGTTCCGCTGGGGGAAGCCATGATCAGACCGCCTCTCCCTGCCGGGCGGCCGCGAGGCGGACCGCGTCCATGATCTTCTCGTAGCCGGTGCAGCGGCACAGGTTGCCCGACAGGGCCTCGCGGATGTCCGCGTCGGTCGGGGTCGGGTTGCGCTCCAGCATCTCGTCGGCGGCGACCAGCAGACCGGGGGTGCAGAAGCCGCACTGGACGGCGCCGGCGTCGATGAACGCCTGCTGGATCGGGGACAGCTCGGTGCCCTCGCCGGCATGCGAGTCGCCCGTGGCCTCCCACTGCTGGGCATTGCGCAGTGACGTACCGCAGGCGCCACTCGCACAACCGCCCTCGACGCGCTGCCTGGCGTAGTCGGCGAGCCCCTCGACGGTGACGACCTCGCGGCCCTCCACCTGCCCGGCGGCGACCAGGCACGAACACACCGGCACACCGTCCAGCCGGACCGTGCACGAGCCGCACTCGCCCTGCTCGCAGGCGTTCTTCGACCCCGGCAGGCCGAGCCGCTCCCTGAGCACGTACAGCAGGGACTCGCCCTCCCACACGTCGTCGGCTTCCTGGGGACGGCCGTTGACCGTGAAATTGACGCGCATCACGCAGCTCCCTCGGTGGTGCGGCGGGCGCCGCGGTAGGACTCCCAGGTCCAGGTCAGCGTGCGGCGGGCCATGACTTTGACCGCGTGGCGGCGGTAGCTCGCGGTGCCCCGGACGTCGTCGATCGGGTTGCAGGCGGCGGAGCACAGGTCCGCGAACCGCTGGGCGACCGACGGGGTGATGATCTTCCCGTTGTCCCAGAAGCCGCCCTCCTCCAGAGCCGCGTTCAGGAACTCCTCGGCGGTCTTGGCCCGAACGGGTGTCGGTGCGGCCGAACCGATGCCGGTCCGCACGGTCCGCGTCCGCGGGTGCAGCGCGAGCCCGAAGGCGCACACGGCGATGACCATGGCGTTGCGGGTCCCCACCTTGGAGAACTGCTGCGGCCCGTCGGCCTTCTTCACGTGCACGGCCCGGATCAGCTCGTCCGGGGCGAGGGCGTTGCGCTTCACCCCCGTGTAGAACGCGTCGATCGGGATGCGACGCGCCCCGCGCACGGACTCCACCTCCACCTCGGCGCCCGCGGCGAGCAGGGCGGGGTGGGCGTCGCCGGCCGGGGAGGCGGTGCCGAGGTTGCCGCCGACGCCGCCGCGGTTGCGGATCTGCGGGGAGGCGACCGTGTGCGAGGCGAGGGCGAGCCCCGGCAGCTCGGCGCGCAGGTGCTCCATGATCGCGGCGTACGGCACGGAGGCACCCAGCCGTACGCTGTCCTCGCCGACCTCCCACGCGCAGAGGTCGCCGATGCGGTTCAGGTCCATGAGGTACTCGGGCCGGCGGTGGTCGAAGTTGATCTCGACCATCACGTCGGTGCCACCCGCGATCGGCACAGCGGTGGGATGCTCGGCTTTCGCGGCGAGCGCCTCCTCCCAGCTGGCGGGGCGAAGGAAGTCCATGACCGGCTCTCTTCTTCGTCTTCTCGTGAGGCGTTCGGATTGAGCCAATCCGTGTGCGGCGGTCCCGGCTCGTTCCTGTGCTGCCAACGCGTAATGAACTCAGTACACAGGCCGCTGCTCGGGCGCGGTCAGTCACGGAAACCATGAAGGAGTTGGCTGGCCAGGACGGTCATCTTGTAGATTCGTATGAACGGAGGCCCTCGGCAACCTCCTCGTTTTCCTGTGGAAACGCGCGACACAGCCGCGTGACCTGGGACACAGCCAGGACCGGCAAGATCCACCGTGGATTTCGAGACAAAGAACGGCGGCGACGAGAATGCGGCTGCGCGCACTGCTGGACACCGACGCGCTGGGCCTCAAGCTGCTCGGCGGCGAGGACGAGCTGGACCGCACCGTGCGCGGGGTGATGACCACCGACCTGCGCGACCCCAGCCGCTACCTCTCGGGCGGCGAGCTGGTGCTCACGGGCCTGGCCTGGCGCCGGGACGCGGCGGACTCGGAGCCGTTCGTGCGGATCCTGGTGCAGGAGGGGGTCACGGCCCTCGCCGCGGGCGAGGCCGAACTCGGGGACGTCCCGGACGACCTGGTCGAGGCCTGCGCCCGCCACCGCCTCCCGCTCTTCGCGGTGCACGAGTCGGTGGCGTTCGCGACGATCACCGAGCACGTCGTACGGCAGGTCTCCGGCGAGCGCGCCGGCGACCTCGCGGCCGTGGTCGACCGCCACCGCCGGATGATGACCTCGGGACCGGCGGGCGGCGGCCCGGACGTCGTCCTGGATCTCCTGGGCTCCGACCTGGACCTGCGTGCCTGGGTGCTCTCCCCCACCGGACGCCTGGTCGCGGGCCCGAAGACATCGGGTCCCGCCCTCACCGCCGAGGCCTGCGGCCGGCTGGCGGCGGAACACCTGACCGCCACCCGCACGGGCCGCCGCGCCCCGCACCGCGTCCTCCTGGGCGGCACCACCTACTCCCTCTTCCCCGTCCGCGCGACGGGCCGCGCCCCGCAGACCGCCCGGGACGCCCGCGAGAGCGTCCTGTCCGACTGGCTGCTGGCCGTCGAGGCGGACGCCGGGGACTGGGCGGAGGAGCGCCTCGACCTGCTGTACGGCGTCACCCAGCTGATCGCGGTCGAGCGGGACCACCGCGACGCCGCCCGCACGGTCCGCCGCCGCCTCGCCCAGGAGGTCCTGGAACTGGTCCAGACGGGCGCGGCCCCCACGGAGATCGCCGCCCGCCTCCGGGTGGCCGCCCCGGTCCTGCTGCCCGGCCTCGGCGCCGCGCCGCACTGGCAGGTGGTCGTGGCCCGTATCGACTGGGACGGCGCCGAGACCGAGGAGGGCCCGGTCGCCCAGGCCCTGCTGGAGGAGATCCTCGTCGACCCCCTGTCGGCGGGCCCGGAGCCCTCCGACCGCATCGCCGTGGCCCACACGGGTGACGAGGCCGTCGCCCTCGTCCCGCTCCCCGCCGTCTCGACGGAGCACGACGGCTCCGAGACCGGCGTCCTCGCGGACGCGCTCCTGGAGTCCGTACGGGACCCCCTGACGGCCGGCCTGGACGACGACGGCCGTCTCACGCTGGGCGTCAGCGCGGCCGTGCACTCCGCCGAGGGCCTGCGCGGCGCCCTGGAGGAGGCCCGCCACGCCCGCCGGGTGGCGGCGGCCCGCCCGGGCCGGGTCTGCGCGGCGGGCCACCAGGAACTGGCCTCCCACGTCCTGCTGCTCCCCTTCGTCCCGGACGATGTCCGCCGCGCCTTCACGGCCCGCCTCCTGGACCCCCTGCGCGACTACGACCGCCGCCACCGCGCCGAGCTGATCCCCACGCTGGAGGCGTTCCTGGACTGCGACGGTTCCTGGACACGCTGCGCCGGCCGGCTGCACCTCCACGTCAACACACTGCGCTACCGGGTGGGACGCATCGAGCAGTTGACGAGCCGTGACCTGTCCCGCCTGGAGGACAAGCTGGACTTCTTCCTGGCGCTGCGGATGAGCTGAGACAAGGGGTGTCCCGCCCCAAACACCGGACGCCCCGGAGTCCCACGACTTTGTGAAATCCTTCACCCACCCTCTTGGCCCGGCCCCGCGATTCGTGCTGAGATGCCGCCACCACTCAACAGCTCGATGGCGTGCTCGGGGAGGGCAACGTGGCGCATTCCGCCATGTCTGGTAACGGAACGACCGCCGGTGACGATCCCCTCCAGACCGCGGTATGGCGGCTGCGCTCACGCGCGTGCTGGTCCGACGCGGCCGCCCTGCTGCTACCGGACAACCCGGCGGCGGCGCTGCAACGCGCGTCGCTGCTGGTGGAACGGTGTCTGTACACGGAGCAGGGCTGGGAGGAGGCCGAGGACGCCCTGCGCACCGCGGAGGCGCTGGCCCACAGCGACGACGAGCGGGGCGCGGCCGCTTGTGAACGCGGGTACTTGGCCTACGCCGCGACGCTGCTCGCGGTGCGCGACCGGGCCGACGAGGCGCGGGCGGCGCTGGGGCGGGCCGCGGCGCTGATCCCTCCGGGGGCTCCGCAGCGGGCCCTGCTGGACTTCCGTCGCGGGTTGCTCGCGGAGAACCTGACGCGTTCCCCGCAGGCGGCCCGGGCCGCGTACCGCCGTGCGCACGCGGGCGCGACGGCGCAGTCCGACCCGCTGCTGCTGTCCTTCACCTGGCGGCACCTCGCCGGACTCGCATTGCGGGAGGGCGAGTTGGCGGAGGCCCGGCACGGTTTCGCGGAGTCGCTGCGGATCCGTGAGGAGCTGGGCTACCTCGTCGGTACGGCACCGGCGCTGGTGTCGCTCGCCGACACGGAGACGGAGCCGGAGGCGGCCCGGCTGCGGGAAGAGGCCCGGCGGTTGTTCCGATTGCTCGGGGGTGTACCGACATGGCTGGCACGGCAGTTGGCCCCGGCCCCTCCGGCGGCGACGGCTTGACGACGCTGAAAGGTGCCGGGCGCTGCCGCTGAGGCCGGGTGGGTCCGCAGCCCGGCGCTGCGGGGTGCCGCTGCGCCCACCCGTGCCGCCCAGCCACAACGCACCCGCAGCCGCCTGCGCACGGAAGGGGACGTGTCGGGGGGGTGTCCGCCCGCAGCGGTTGGCGCGTCAACGGACGGTCAGTCGGTACCCAAGCCCATCGCGCCGTTCCGAGGACGGACACCCCCCGGCGCGGCCCCGACCCACAAGCCACCCGCGTAGGCGCAAACGGCGGCGCACCCCCACTCAGCCCGCGCCCGCGAAGTGCTCCCCCACCAGCGCCCGCACGACATCCAGGTCCCGCGTGATCAACGCGTCCAGCAGCGCCGTGTGTTCGTGCGCGTCCGCCACCAGATCGGCCCGGCCCCGCACCCCCGGCCCGCTCCCCACCAGCGGCCACTGCGCCCGCCGGTGCAGGTCCTCCGCGATCTGGACCAGCTGCTCGTTCCCGGAGAGGGACAGCACCGCCCGGTGGAACCCCCGGTCGGACTCCGCGTAGGTCGCGCGGCACCCGGAGGACGCCGCCCGGACCGTCGCCTCGGCCAGCGGCCGCAGCTCGGCCCAGCGCTCCGCCGGCACCGTCCGCGCCAGCCGCAGCATCACCGGCACCTCGATCAGCGCCCGCACCTCGGCCAGCTCCGCCAGCTCCCGCGCCCCCCGCTCGACCACCCGGAACCCGCGGTTCGGCACGACCTCGACGGCACCTTCCAGGGCCAGTTGCTGCATGGCTTCCCGCACCGGCGTCGCGGAGACCCCGAACCGCTCGCCCAGCACCGGCGCCGAGTACACCTCCCCGGGCCTCAGATCCCCGGCCACCAGCGCGGCCCGCAGGGCATCGACGATCTGCCCGCGCACCGAGGACCGCCGAACGACCGGCCGCCCCCGCGCGACGACCGGCACATCCGGTTCACTGTGGGTGTGCTCACCCCGCACACCGGCATCCGCCACCCCAGGCTGCTGCGGAACCCGGACCCGCCCACCCGGCACCTCCGCCCCGGCGGAGCCCTGCGCGCCCTGCTTCACAGCTCGGCTCCTCCTCCGGACGTATCGGTACTTCGGGCCATTACGGCGGGTTGTTACTCGTCCGTCAAGCACCATAAGCGCACCGGCCGCCAGTTCAAATCCCAGCGATCTCCGGTAAGGTAAGCCTTACCTTCAAGCGACCATGCGGACCGGTGATCACATGCCCCAGCCCCCTTCGGCCCTCTCCGGCGCGTACACCCGCCTGGCCGAGGTCCTCCCAGGGCTGGCCGTCACCGAACTGACCGCCGAGGACGAGACCCCCCAGGGCGGCGACTGGATCACCGCCGCCGCGCTCGCGGAAGCCGGCCCCGCCCTCGACACCTACCTGTCCTGGGACGACGCCCAGATACGCCGGGACTACGGCCAACAGGCACGGCCCGACGTCATCGCCGGCTTCGGCCTGCACCGCTACGCCTGGCCCGCCTGCCTCCTGATCACCGTCCCCTGGTTCCTGCACCGCCGCGTCCCCCGCTACCCGGTGACGCACGTCTCGTACGACCGCACCACCCCCGCCCACCCCGTCGGCCACCTGGCCGTCCGCCCGGCCGGCTTCGCCTGCCTGCCCGGCGACGAGGCCGCCGCGCTGCCCGGCGCCCGGGTCGTCCCGGACGAGGAGGCGCTGCGGGCCGAGGTGCGGTCGGCGGTCGCGGAGCACCTGGAGCCGGTGCTGGCCGGTTTCGGCCCCCGGATGCGGCGCCGCGGCCGGGCTCTGTGGGGTATGGCGACGGACGAGATCGTCGAGGGACTCTGGTACGTCGCCCGGCTGCTCGGCGGGATCGAGGAGCGGCGCGCCACGCGCGAGCTGGAGCTGCTCCTGCCGGGCGCGGCCAAGCCGTACGTGGGCACGGCCGCCTTCCGCGAACTGACCGGCCCCGGCGGCGAGCCGCTGCGCACCCGGGACCGCGTCAGCTGCTGCATGTTCTACACCCTGCGCCCCGAGGACACCTGCGCCACCTGCCCGCGCACCTGTGACACCGACCGGGTCACCAAGCTGCTGGCCACGGCCAGTTGAGGCAACGACCCCAGGCAGACCCGGACAGAGCACTCCCGCCGCCCCGGTAAGATCATCACCGAACCGGCCACCCACATGCACGCAGCCGATTCACACCTTCCTCACGGGTCACGGGAACTTTCCGTAGAACCACCCGTGCGGGTAGTCTTCTTCGAACTCAACTCCTGCCCCTCAAGCGGCAGTTCGAGCAGAATGCCGCCCTGGGCAACCCCTTGCACTTCCTTGGCGGCCTCTTGCCCCGAAACCCCCTGAGGGCCGGTGGGATTGGGCCACTATGGCGGGCGTTACGCCCTATCCCAATGCAAGGGACCACCCAGATGAGACTGACCGACATATCGCTGAACTGGCTGCTTCCGGGCGCCGTACTTCTCCTGGGCATGCTGGCGGCGGTGGCGGTGCTCGCGCGCGGCAAGCGCTCCTCGGTCAAGGACACGAGTGCGGACGATTCCTGGGAGCGCAGCGAGGAGCGTCGCAGACGCAAGGAGGCCCTTTACGGCACCGTCTCCTATGTTCTCCTGTTCTGCTGCGCGGCCGTCGCCGCCGCGCTTTCCTTTCACGGCCTGGTCGGCTTCGGCGAGCAGAACCTCGGCCTTTCGGGCGGCTGGCAGTACCTCGTCCCGTTCGGCCTGGACGGCGCGGCGATGTTCTGTTCCGTCCTCGCGGTGCGCGAGGCCAGCCACGGTGACGCGGCGCTCGGCTCGCGGATACTGGTATGGACGTTCGCGCTCGCCGCGGCCTGGTTCAACTGGGTGCACGCGCCCAGGGGCGTCGGCCACGACGGCGCCCCCCACTTCTTCGCCGGCATGTCCCTCTCGGCGGCGGTCCTCTTCGACCGCGCGCTGAAGCAGACCCGCCGGGCCGCCCTGCGCGAGCAGGGCCTGGTGCCGCGCCCGCTGCCGCAGATCCGTATCGTGCGCTGGATGCGCGCCCCGCGTGAGACGTACCGGGCCTGGTCGCTGATGCTGCTGGAGGGTGTGCGCAGCCTGGACGAGGCCGTCGACGAGGTGCGCGACGACAAGCGCAAGAAGGACGAGGCCCGGCAGCGGCGGCGCGACCAGCAGCGTGTGGAGCGCGCCCAGTTGAAGGCGATCAGCCGCGGTCACCGCGGCCACTTCGGCCGTGGCGGCGGCCGGCAGTTGGAGGTGCAGGTGGAGCGCGGCTCCTCGCAGGTCTCCGCGGAGCCTGCCATATCCGCGCCGGACCCACTGCCCGTCCGCTCGCGCCCCTCCCTTCAGCCCGTTCGCCACGGAGCTGACCCGGTGACCGTCGACCTCACCGCGGAGGACGACACGCAGGCCCTGCCGCGTCTGGACTCCCTGGAGCGCAAGCTCAAGGACCTGGAGCAGCAGTTCGGCTGACCGAGCGACTCAGAGACAGACCCGGGAAGGGGCGTGGCCTGCGGGCCGCGCCCCTTTCTCCGCTCTCCTCGCTCCGTAGGCCGCGTTCACGCCGCCTCGGCCTCCAACTCGAACCAGACGGCCTTGCCCACCCCGTGCGCCCTGACTCCCCAGGCGTCCGCGAGGGACTGCACCAGGAACAGGCCCCTGCCGTTCGTACCGTCGTCGGTGACCGGTACGCGCAGCCGGGGTCTGCGGGCCACGAAGTCCCGTACCTCCACCCGTAGTCCACGGGGTCCGACCGTGGCCGTCAGGACCGCGTCGTGGTCGGTGTGGACGATCGCGTTGGTGACGAGTTCGCTGGTGAGCAGTTCCGCCACGTCCGCTCGCGCGGTCCTCCCCCACTGCCCGAGCAGTTCCCGCAGGGCCTTGCGGGCTTCCGGCACGGCCCGTAGGTCCGCCCGCCCGAGTCTGCGCCTCAACTGAGGCGCCGGCACCTGCTCCGTGACGTCTTCGGCCTGGTCCTCCACCGTCTTCGCCGAGAAGGCCCCGATCGTTATGGGACCGCCTCCTCGTGCCTGCCTCTCCATGACCCCCGCCCGCGCGCCGATGTCGGTTCCCCTCCTGTCGAACACGTTCACGGGGATCCATGCCCCGTCGGGCACACGGCAGTCATGTCGATTCGTCAACGACCGGGTGTTCGGCCATCTCGCGGGGACGGGCCCGCCGGGTGGCCGGGTCCTGAGCAGTACGGCGGCGGAGGGCCGGGGGACAAGAGGGTAGCCGGTGGGCGTCCCGCCGTGGATGCTGACCGCCGTAGATCGGACGAACTGCCGATGGCCGACTGCCGATCCTTCCGTACCCGGCGAAGGCGCGGGGCGCCTGGTCACCCTGCGGGCCGAACCGGCGAAGTTGGCCGAAGTACGACGGTCTGCGCGACGCCACCTCACTCACCGGGGGACACGGGTCCTAGAGCCGGGGCACGTTGCGCAGGTTGGAGCGGGCCATCTGGACCATCCGGCCGACCCCGCCGTCCAGCACCATCTTGGAGGCGGACAGGGCGAACCCGGTGACCATCTCCGCCTTGATCTTCGGCGGGATGGACAGGGCGTTGGGGTCCGTGACGACATCGACGAGGGCCGGGCCCTTGTGCTTGAAGGCGTCCTTCAGGGCCCCCGGGAGGTCCTTGGGTTTCTCGACGCGTACGCCGTAGGCACCACAGGCCTGGGCGACGGCCGCGAAGTCGGGATTCTTGTTGGTGGTGCCGTAGGACGGGAGTCCGGCGACCAGCATCTCCAACTCGACCATGCCGAGGGAGGAGTTGTTGAAGAGGACGACCTTGACCGGGAGGTCGTACTGCACCAGCGTCAGGAAATCGCCCATCAGCATGGAGAACCCGCCGTCGCCGGACATCGACACGACCTGCCGCTCCCGGTCGGTGAACTGCGCGCCGATCGCCATGGGCAGCGCGTTGGCCATCGAGCCGTGGGAGAAGGAACCGATGACGCGGCGGCGGCCGTTGGGTGAGATGTAGCGGGCGGCCCAGACGTTGCACATGCCGGTGTCGACGGTGAACACGGCGTCGTCGGAGGCGACTTCGTCGAGTACGGACGCCACATACTCGGGGTGGATCGGCACATGCTTGTCGACCTTGCGGGTGTAGGCCTTCACCACCCCCTCCAGCGCGTCCGCGTGCTTCTTCAGCATCCGTTCCAGGAAGCGGCGGTTGTCCTTCTCCCGCACCCTCGGGACGAGGCAGCGCAGCGTCTCCCGTACGTCGCCCCACACCGCGAGGTCCAGTTTCGAGCGGCGGCCGAGGTGTTCGGGCCGGACGTCGACCTGGGCGATCTTCACGTCGTCGGGGAGGAAGGCGTTGTAGGGGAAGTCCGTGCCGAGCAGGATCAGCAGGTCGCACTCGTGGGTGGCCTCGTAGGCGGCGCCGTATCCGAGCAGCCCGCTCATCCCGACGTCGAACGGGTTGTCGTACTGAATCCACTCCTTGCCGCGCAGCGCGTGCCCCACCGGGGACTTGATCTTCCCGGCGAACTCCATGACCTCGGCGTGCGCGCCGGCCGTGCCGCTGCCGCAGAACAGGGTGACCTTGTCGGCGTCGTCGATCATCTCGACGAGCCGGTCGATCTCGGTGTCGCCGGGGCGGACGGTCGGCCGGGCGGTGACGAGGGCGGTCTCGGCGGCCTGCTCCGGGGCCGGCTCGGCGGCGATGTCCCCGGGCAGGGAGACGACACTGACGCCGGAGCGGCCGACGGCGTTCTGGATGGCGGTCTGGAGCAGCCGGGGCATCTGCTTCGGGCTGGAGATCAGCTCGCTGTAGTGGCTGCACTCGGCGAACAGCCGGTCGGGGTGGGTCTCCTGGAAGTAGCCGAGGCCGATCTCGCTGGACGGGATGTGCGAGGCGAGGGCGAGGACCGGAGCCATGGAGCGGTGGGCGTCGTAGAGGCCGTTGATGAGATGGAGGTTGCCGGGCCCGCAGGAGCCGGCGCAGGCGGCGAGCTTGCCGGTGATCTGCGCTTCCGCCCCGGCGGCGAAGGCGGCGGTCTCCTCGTGCCGGACGTGGATCCAGTCGATGGCGGAGTTGCGGCGGACGGCGTCGACGACCGGGTTGAGGCTGTCGCCGACGACTCCGTAGAGGCGTTTGACTCCGGCTCGGGTCAGGATGCCGACGAACTGTTCCGCGACGTTCTGTCTGGCCATGGTTCTCGTCTGCCCCTTCGGTCTCCTGGGATCCCTCCGGGTTCCATCAAGTCACAGGAGACGTGCTCACGCCTCCCAAACGGCGGCGGCCGTACGGTCGTCCGAGTAGCCCTTGACCCGCACCTGTGAGTCCGCGAGGAACGCGGCGAGGCCGGGCGGCTCGGGGCGGGACCACCGCTCGGCGAGGTACTCCCCCAGTTCGGGTTCGCCGCGCAGCGGATCGGCGAGGCCGGCGCTGCACACGAGGAGCGTGTCACCCGGGCGGGCGACGGAGGTACGGAAGCGGAAGGGGTCACGGGGTGGTTCCGGGGCCGGTTCATAGGGGCTGGGCGGGGTCGGGATGCCCAGGTCCATGGTGAGCCGGTCGCCCTCGGGCGTCTCGGAGGGCGGTGATCCGAAGCCCACGACGGGTTCGCCCCTGACCTCGGCGATCTGCGGTTCGATGTCCTGCCACTCGCCGTCCCGCAGCCGGAACAGCCCGCCGGGACCGACGCCGAAGAAGACGCGCGTACGGCACTCGGGGTCGGCGGGCAGCAGCAGACAGCGCAGGCCGGCCGCGTACTCCTCCGGGTCGACGCCCTGTTCGGCGGCGCTGGCGCGGAGCTTGCCGAGGCTGCGGTCGGTGAGGCGGTGCAGTCCGGACTTGAGGTCGCCACGCCGCCCCGCTCTGATGTCCTCCACGAGCCGGGCGTGACTGCGCCCGACGGCCCGCCCGATCCAGTGACAGGCCTCGGCGGCGGCCCGGTGCGCCCCCGGTGTGGCCCGCGCCCCGGTCGCCATCGCCACCAGCAGCAGTGCCTGCTCGCCGGTGCCGAACCGCGCGGTCAGCAGCGAGTCCCGTCGTGGCTCCCCCCGGTACCGCGCGGAGTCCCCGCGCACGGACACGGCCCGCAGCGTGCAGGCCCCGTACCGGGCCCCGTCGAGCACGGTGTCCGCGACGAGGTCGTCCAGGTCATCGGGGTCGGCGAGCGGAAGGGCCGTGGGCTCGGCGTCGTAGGTGGGCGGCCGCGAGCCGACATGGCCACGGGCCCGCGGGGAGACCGGTGGGCGCTCGAACCTGGGTTCGGTTTGCTCGGGCGGGGAGTCGGTGGGCGGGAGTGGGGCGGATACGGAGCCGTTGGACGGTGGCGGCGCGAGCGGGGAGCCGTCCGGCGGAGGCGGCGCCAGGGGTGTGGCCGGGGCCTCGGCGGGCGTCGGTGGCGTGCGCGGAGGGTGCGTGGGGCGTGGTGGTGCGGGCGGCGGATCGGCCGGGGCCTGGGGTGCGGTCCCTCCGGGCCAGGGGGCGCGGGGCACTGCCCCCTCGGGCCCGGTCCCGGAGAACTCGCTGCCGCCCGGCTCGGCGACGACGTCGGCACCGCCGGGCCCGGGCCCGGCTGCCGGGGCTGTGGGACCACTGGGCGGGGTGCCCGCCGTGCCGGAAGGGCCCGCCTCGGGGCTCGGCCGGAAGGCAGGGGGCGGGGGCGGCGGGGGAACTGCGGGTGGGGCGGGGGGTGTCCGTTTCGCCCCGGTCGGGAACGTCACGGGGCCCGTGGGGCGCATCGGCGGTGGTTCCCAGGGTGCGCGCCGGGGTGACGGGCGAGATGCCTGCGGGGAGTCCATGACGTCGTCGGGCCCGACCCGGGGCGCCGGGACCACTGGCTCCGAGACGGCCCTCTCCCCCGCCCCGGTTCCCGGAACACCCTCGCCGCCCACCGCCCCCGCCGCCGAGGCGAAGCGGTCGTCGAGGGAATCGGGTGCGGGTGCGGGGCCCGTGTCGCCGGTGGAGTCGTCGTACAGCTGCCCCCACCAGTCGTCCTCGGGACCGGTGGGCCTTCCCCCCTGCTGGCTCATGCCCCTAGTGTCCACCGCACAGGCCGGATGAAAACGGGGCTTGTGGAAAAACCGGCCTTTCACGGCACCGCGAACCGCGCGTCGAGTGAGCCGTGGAACGGTCGTGCGATATGACGACGTCCCGGCGGCCGCGAGCGACTGACCTGCGGGTCTGGACCGCAACTACGCTTCTGACCTGCGCCTTCTCCCATGTTCGGGCAGTCTGGTCAGATGGGAGTGTGGGACCTCCTGCTGGTCGGGCTGGTCATCCTGCTCGGTCTGTACGGAGTGCTGCTGCCCGCGGTGCCCGGGTCGTTGCTGGTGTGGGCCGGGGTCATGTGGTGGGCCCTGACGGATCCGCAGCCCGTCGACTGGTGGATCCTGGTGGGAGCCACGGCCTTGATGTTCGTCTCCCAGGGCGTGCGCTGGGCCCTGCCGCCCCGGCGGCTGCGGGCGAGCCGCACCACCCACCGCACGCTGACCTACGCCGGAGCGGGCTCCACCCTCGGCTTCGTCCTGCTCCCCGTCGTCGGCGCGATCCCCGGCTTCCTGGCCGGTCTCTACCTCGCCGAACGCCTCCGCCTCGGCCGCCGCGCCGAAGCCGTCGCGGCGGTGCGCACGGTGATGCGCTCGGGCGGCTCCAGCGTGCTGGCGGAACTGTTCACCTGCCAGCTGATCGCGGCGGCCTGGATGGGGGCCGTCTTCGGCGCATGAGAACACACCCCGAGAACACACCCCCCGGGAACTCACCCCGGGAACACCACGCCGGCGCCTACAGCACCCCCTCGTGCGTCAGCAGCCGCACCTTGCGCTCCAGGCCGCCCGCATAGCCGGTCAGCGTCCCGTCCGCCCCGATCACCCGGTGACACGGCCGGACGACCAGCAGCGGATTGGCGCCGATCGCCCCGCCCACGGCCCGCACGGCCGCCCGGGACGCCCCGATGCGCGCGGCGATCTCGCCGTAGGTCACGGTCGAGCCGTAGGGGATGTCGTCCAGCGCGGCCCAGACCTTCTCCCGGAAGACGGAGCCGTCGGTGCGCGAAATCAACGTGAATTCCTTCAGTTCCCCGGCGAAGTAGGCGGCGAGCTGCTCCCCGGCCTCGCGGAAGGGCCCCGGGTCCTCCCGCCAGTCGTCCGCCACCACGCGTCCGCCCTTCTGCCCGGGCACGGACAGCGAGGTCAGCGCACCGTCCGGGGCGGCGGTCAGGAGCAGCGGCCCGAGCGGAGAGGGCACGTTCGTCCAGTAGGTCGAGGTCATCACAACTCCCACTTCCCTGCTGCGCGCAGGTGGTTCAGGGCGTACGAGCGCCAGGGGCGCCAGCTGTCGGGGACGTCGGCGCCGGGCGGGGCCACGTCGGGGTCACCGAGGGCGCGGGTGCGGATCTCGGCGATGGTGCGGGCGTCCAGCCCGGGCACGGCACGCAGGGCCTCCTGCGCGTCGTCCCGGTCGGCGCCCGGGCCCAGGCGTAGGGCGTGGTCGGCGAGGGCGGCGGTGAGCGCGCCGAGGGTGGTGCCGGGTTCGGCGCCGGCGAGGACGGCCGGCTCGGGGAAGAGGTGGGTGAGGCTGCCACAGGGGGCGTCGAGGGCCTTGCCGTACCGGCGTACGAGCCGTTCGGCCTCCGTGCGGCCGACCAGCGCGCGGACCGCGAGTTCCTCCGGGTCCGTGCTGCCGGGCGAGCGCAGGCCCGGCCGGGCGGCGACCAGGGGTGCGAGCTCCGGGTCGGCGCCGAGACGCTCGTCGACGGCGTAGGGGTCGGCGTCGAGGTCGAACTGCCGCCGCAGGCGCTGCACGGCGGTGGTGAGGTCGCGGGGGTCGGTGAGGTGCAGCCGGGCGTCGAGCCAGCCGCCCGGGTGAGCGCCGGACCCGGTCCGGGCGGTGCCGGTGCGTTCGTCGACGGCGACGATGCCGGTGCCGTACGGCAGGCGGAGCGTGCGCCGATAGGTGCGCCTGCCGGGCCGGCCGCCGACCTCTTCGACGCCGGACACGGCCTCGCGTGCCAGCAGGTCGAAGACGGGGCCGGCCTGGTAGGGGCCGCGGTGGGCGAGCCGGAGCGGGATACCGGCGTCGGGGGTGGCCGTACGACGGGCCCGGCCGCTCTTCGATACGGCGGCGGCGCGCAGCTCGCTCGGGGTCGACGCGTACACGGCCCGGACGGTGTCGTTGAACTGCCGCACGCTGGCGAAGCCCGAGGCGAAGGCGATCTCGGTGATCGGCAGGTCGGTGGTCTGCACCAGGACGCGCGCGGTGTGGGCCCGCTGGGCCCGGGCGAGGGCGACCGGCCCGGCGCCGAGCTCCGCGGTGAGCTGCCGCTGCACCTGCCGCGCGCTGTAGCCGAGCCGTGCGGCGAGCCCGGCGACGCCCTCGCGGTCGACCACGCCGTCGGCGATCAGCCGCATGGCCCGGCCCACCACGTCCGCGCGGACGTTCCACTCGGCGGAGCCGGGCACGGCGTCCGGGCGGCACCGTCGGCAGGCCCGGAAGCCCGAGCCCTGCGCGGCGGCGGCCGTGGCGAAGAACCGTACGTTGGCCCGCTTCGGGGTGACCGCGGGGCAGCTCGGCCGGCAGTAGATGCCGGTCGTCTCGACGGCGAAGAAGAAGGCGCCGTCGAAACGCCCGTCACGGCTGCGTACGGCTTCGTACCGGGGGTCTTCCCCCGTGTCCCCCGGGTCTTCGTGCCGGGTGTCGTCGTCCTTCACGGTGTCCAGTCTCCGCCGTCGGCGGGGCTGGCGCTGGCGGAAATCGGACACGACGCTCGGGACGCCGGGCGGCTACGAACGCCAGTGCGGTCCGCGCTTCGCCTCCATCGCGGCCCGTCCGATCGCCCCCTTGCGCTTCCAGTCCTTGCGGATCTCCGCACGCAGCCGGGCGTCCGTCTTGGCGACGATGCGCTGGTTCTCCCGCAGGAGCTTGCGGTAGCTGTGCAGCCGCCGCTCCGGCAGGTCGCCGTCCTCGACGGCGGCCAGCACGGCACAGCCGGGCTCGGCCTCGTGAGCGCAGTCGTGGAAGCGGCACCGCCCGGCCAGTTCCTCGATCTCGGAGAACACCTGCCCGACGCCGGTCTCGGCGTCCCACAGTCCGACGCCCCGCAGTCCGGGCGTGTCGATCAGGACGCCGCCGCCGGGCAGTGCGAGCAGGTTGCGGGTCGTGGTGGTGTGCCGGCCCTTGCCGTCGGCGTCCCGGGTGGCCTGGACGGTCATGACGTCCTCGCCGAGCAGCGCGTTGGCGAGGGTCGACTTGCCCGCGCCGGACTGCCCGAGCAGCACGGACGTCCCGGCGGCGACGATCGCCGCGACCACGTCCAGCCCGGCACCGTCGACGGCGCTGACCGGCACCACGGGCACACCGGGCGCGCTGGTCTCCACGTCCTGGACGAGGTGGGCGACGGTGACGGCGTCCGGCACCAGGTCGGCCTTGGTGAGGACGACGAGGGGCTGTGCCCCGGACTCCCAGGCGAGCGCGAGGAACCGTTCGATACGGCCGAGGTCGAGCTCGGCGGAGAGGGGCACGGCGACGATGGCGTGGTCGACGTTGGCCGCGAGGATCTGCCCCTCGGACCGCTTGGAGGAGGTGGAGCGGATGAACGCGGTGCGGCGGGGCAGGTACGCGCGGACGTAGCGCGGGTTCCCGCCGGGTTCGACGGCGACCCAGTCACCGGTGCAGACGACCCGCATCGGGTCGTGCGGCGTGACGAAGGCGGTGTCGGCCCGCAGCACCCCGTCGGCGGTGACGACGTCGCACTGCCCGCGGTCGACCCGGATCACGCGTCCGGGCAGCAGTCCTTCGGTGTCGTAGGGGGCGAACTCGTCCGCCCATGCGTCGTCCCAGCCGTAGGGAGCGAGCGCGGCGGAAACGGAGGAAGCAGAGCTGGAAGTCAAGGGTGACCCTTCTCAGGTCGGCCCCGGCCCGACAGTCGGTCGGATCAGCCGGCGGCCGCGGAGGTGGACGTGATGGATTCCTGGATGCGGGCAGCGCCCGTCGCAATGACAGCCATCGGTCAACACCTCCTCGATCCTCGACTCTTCGTGGTCCCCCGGCAGTTCGTGGAACCGCCGTCACGCTATCGCGTCGCGGGCCGGCCGCGTCAACTGCTTTTCGCGCAGTCCTGCCCGTTCAGCGTGAAGTCGTACGGCGGGGAGTTCTTGCCGCGCCAGGAGGCGAGGAAGCCGAAGGCCAGATCGCCGCCCGCGGGGACCGACTTGTTGTAGTCGGCGGCGGTGGCGGTGACGCGGGAGCCGTCCTGGGCGACGGAGGCGTCCCACATCTGGCCGACCTGCTGGCCGTCGCGGAAGGACCAGGACACGCGCCAGGAGTCGAGGTGCTTGCTGCTGGTGACGGTGACAGTCGCCTGGAAGCCGTCGGGCCACTGGTTGACCAGGTCGTACTCGACCCGGCAGGTCGGGCTCGCGCTCTCGCGGTCCTCCGTGGGGGTGGAGGTGCCCTGCGGTTCGGTGTGGCGGTTCCTGCCCTCGGGTTCGGTGGGGGGCTTCTCCGACTTGCCCGTGTTCTCGGTGGCGTTGCCGGCCGGCTTCGAGGTCGCGGGAGGCAGGTCGGGGGCGGACGGCACGGGCGGGTCGGGGTTGGGGTCGGCCACCGGCTGACGGCCGGCGTCGCCGCGTGCCCCGAGGTCGCCGTCGGAGCCGCCGAAGGGCATCATCGAGACGCCGAGCGCGAGGACGGAGACCAGGACGGCGGCGACGAGGAGGCCGTTGCGGGCGACGCGCGCCTTCTGCTCCCCGTCCTGTGGTTCTCCCGGCGCCTTGTCCGCCGCGTCGGGCCGGCCGGCGCCGAGCCGTACCTCGGCGGCGCGGCGGCGGCGCTCCAGGTAGGCGAGGCCGCCCCAGCCGATCACCCCGCCGGCCAGCGCCCCGGGCAGTCCGCCGCCGTGCAGCCGCAGACAGGCGGCGGCCTCGGCGCACTGGACGCAGGTGGCGAGGTGCCGGGAGAGGTCGCCCGGGGCGTCGGCAACGGAGCGGGTGACGGCGTCCAGCAGCCGGGCGTAGCTGCGGCACTGGGCGTCCATCGGGGTGTCGAGGTGGTTGCGGTGGCAGCGGTCCCGGAACAGGGTCCGCACCTGCTGGAGTTCGTCGGCGGCGGTCGCCGGGTCGAGGCCCAGGCGGCGGGCGACCACGGACAGCGGCAGCGCCTCCACCTCGGCCAGCCACAGCAGTTCCGCGTCGGCCTGCTGGAGGTCGCGCAGGCCGCGCAGCGCCAGCGGGCGCCTCAGGGGCGGGCCGCTGTAGCGGGCGGCCTTGTCGGAGTTGAGCCACAGGCGCAGGTCGGGGTCGAGTTTGTGGCCCTGCCCCTCCTCTTCCCAGGCCGCCGCCGTGGTGCGTACGGCGGTCAGCAGCAGGGGTATCCGGGGCAGCCGGGCGGCGCGGCGGCCGGCGTTTCTGGCCTGGCCGGTCTCGGCGGCGCGGGCCTCACGTGTGCCGTGCGCGAACGCCTCACGGCCCAGCTGCGTGGCGGCGGTGGAGCCGGACGTGCACAGATCGGCGTACGCGAGGACGGCGTCCCAGCACTCGGAGAACAGCGCGGCCTCAGCGGCGTCCTGAGGGGTCGGCAGGTCGGGCATGAGTCTCCTGCATCCACAAGCGAGATCAACTCACCACTTCGGCAATGGAGTTGGGGGAAACCTCGCGGCAGGGCCAGAGCTTTTCACGCCACCCACACAACTGACAAGCGCCCTGTTCAGATGTCAGGACAGGGCGGCGGGCCCCCACAGCTGTGGCCTTTGCATGCCGTACGGGCCCGGCCGCCCGGTGACTCAACGCCGTACCGCAATGATGGACGACGTCATCGAAGCGTTATCAAACGGCGGTGGGCGCGTCCGCCGGGAGGCTGTCCATGAAGGAGCTGACGGAGAAGACCGCGTTGCCGGCGCCGGGCGGGCCGTAGCCGGGGGGCGAGGAGAGGCCGAAGTCCTCCATGGTCTGCCGGTACGCCTGGAGCAGGCGGATGTGGTACTCCAGGGGCGCGCCCTGGGGGTTGGCCTTGCCGAGGGGCGTCGTGGGCTCCGGGCACCAGGTGGTGAAGCGGGGCGTGATGCCGTGCGACATGAAGAAGCGCAGGCCCTCGGTGGTGGAGGCGATGGCCTCGTCGACGGTCGTGAAGCCGAAGGGCTCGGCCATCTCGACTCCGGCGACGAAGTTCGGGATGACGTTGCGCGCCCCGAAGACCTCCGCCGAGTCGAGGATGCGCTTGTGCCACTCGTCGCGGCCGACGTAGCGCTCCTTGCCGGGGCAGTACATCTTGAACAGGTACTCGTCCCACACCTCGTAGTTGGGGTGGTAGATCTGCACGCCGTAGTCCTTGAAGCGCTGGACGTCGTCACGCGGCAGCGCCTGGGCGACGACCTTGCCGATCCACCGCCCCGGGAAGCGCTCCTCGATGGCCTTGGCGTAGTGGCCGTAGAAGTCGGCCTCGTCGCGGCCCGAGACCGTCTTGGTGATGGCGCCGCCGGTGAGGGTGTAGGCGGTGGAGGCCTTCGCCGTGTCGTAACGGTCGATGATCTCCAGGGCCTCCAGGACCTCCTCGACGTCCTTCACCCCGGTGTACGGGCGCCCGGCGGCCTTGTGCTGGCGCCAGTTGTGGTTGATGTCGCAGTACTGGCACTCCTCCTTGGCGCCGAAGTACTGGCAGACCCGGAAGACGGTCAGGTAGATCAGGTAGCCCCACTGGATGGTCGGGGCCACCTCCATGACCGACTTCCCGCTGGCGAGGGTGTGCCGGTAGTACTCGGGCATCGGCGGCACGCCGACGTCGGAGATCCGCTTGCCGTCGAGGTAGAGGCCGAGCACGCCGTCCTCGTTCGCGGCGACGCGGTACGGCGAGGACGGGTTCACCCGCACCGAGACGACGGTCCGGCGCAGGTCGTAGGGGCCGCCGGTGAGGATGATCTCCTCGGGCGGCCGGCGCAGGGCGGCCTCGCCCAGCTCGGGCAGGGTGCCGTGGTCGAAGGAGAAGATGAAGTACGACTTCGGCTTGACCTCGCCGCCCTCGTTGTCGCTGAGCGCGGAGGGGTCGAAGGCCACGCCGCCCCGGAGGAGGTCCTCCTTGAAGACGGCCTCCCGCGGGACGTGCGGGAATCGCTCCATCAGATCCTCGACCAGCGCGGTACGGCTGCCGCTGCCCATCCCGTTGCTCCTCCCGGCTCGGACGTACGACTCCTCACGGTATGCCCATGGGTGTGCGGGGCCGGTACCGGGTCCCCCCGATGTGGGCGAATGCCCTTCGGCGGGAGACCGGCGGCCTGGCGGCCTGTAGCGTGCCGTCGCGCGGCGGAGCCCACGGCCGCGGGCACGAAGGAGCGGGGAATGTCAGGCATACGCGGCAGCGGGACGACACCACTGACCAGGACGGGCGGGCCGCCCGTCACCCCATGGAAGTCGGCGCGGCGAACGGCCGGGCTGGTGGCGTTCGGATGGGCGTCCGCGGCAGCCACCACCGGCATCGCGTATCTGACCCTGGGCTCGGAGTGGATCCCCATCTCGGTCGGATTCCTCCTGTGCTTCACGTTCGCCGTGCTGCTGCTCCTTCTCCACCGGGCCTTGTGGCTGACCGTACTGTCCGCGGTGCCCGCGTTGTTCGTCCTCGTCGGGTCCGTCCAGTACGCGCCCGAGGCGGCCCTGGAACAGCGCGGCGTGCGCGAGCACGTGGTGATCGTGGCCGACACCGCGGCCGGCACATCGCGGAGCAACCACCGCTTCACCCTCCGGGGCGCGGACGGAACGGAACTGGCGGAGAAACTGGAGTTCAACGGCGACGCCTGGCCGCCGAAGGTGGGTGACCGGCTCGACGTCATCAGCGACCCCGAGGGCGCGGTCCCGATGGAGCAGGCGGACGAGGTGGATGCCGGGAACCGGCTGGGCAGCCTGGTCGGCGGCACGGTGACATGGACGGTGATGGCGGTGCTGGCGGGCTGGCGCGGCCATGTCCGCCGGCGCCGGGGGCGCGACTCGCCGGCGGACCGGGTCCTGTGACCCGCGGCGAGCGGGAGCAGCCCTCCGCCGGGCAGCCCCCGGCCGGCCCGCCGCCCACGGACTGGGCGCCACTGCTGCCCTTCGGCGCCCTCGCCCTGGCGGTGGGCGTGACGGGCGTCCTGCTGCTGCGGGTGGGGAACCGGTTCATCGGGGCGGTCCAACTGGTGCTGTGCATCCTCCTGGCGGGCCACGCGCTGGGATCACGGCCTGACCCAGGAACGATCAAGGCGGCCTAGGCCGCGTGCTCCAGTACCGCCGGGTCGACCGCGTACGCCAGTTCGCCCCCGGTCAGCAGGCGTTCCGCCTCCTCGGCGACCGTCAGTCCGAGGCGGGCCAGTTCGTTGCCCTGGGAGCCCGCGAGGTGCGGGGTGACGAAGGCTCCGGGCAGGTCGTAGAGGGGCGAGTCGGCGGGCAGCGGCTCGGGGTCGGTGACGTCGAGGATCGCGGTCAGGCGCCCGGTGCGCAGTTCCGCCACGAGGGCGTCGTGGTCGACCAGGGCGCCGCGCGCGGTGTTGACGAGCACCGCCCCGTCGGGCATCAGGGCCAACTCACGGCGGCCGATCAGGTGGTGAGTCTCGGGCGTCTCGGGGGCGTGGACGGTGACGATGTCGGACGTGCGCAGCAGGTCGTCCAGCGGCAGCAGGGGAACGCCGAGCGCTGCGGCCTCCCGCTCGTCGACGTACGGGTCGGTGAGGGCGGGCCGCAGATCGAAGGGGCGCAGCAGTTCGAGGACGCGGCGGCCGATGCGGGAGGCGCCGATGACACCGACGCGCCGGCCGTAGTTGCCGATGCCGGGGACGACGCCCCAGCCGGATGAGGTGCGGGTGGTGCGCATCCGGTCGCGGGCGGCGAGGACGTCCTTCCCGGCGAGCAGGATCATGGCGAGGGTGTACTCGGCGACCGGCAGCGCGTTGGCGGCGGCGGCCGAGGAGACGGCGATGCCGCGCCGCCAGAGTCCGGGGGTGGCGAAGGACTTGACCGAGCCGGCCGAGTGCAGCACGGCGCGCAGCCGGGGAGCCGCGTCGAGGACCGTCTCGTCGAGCCGGGGGCAGCCCCAGCCGGTCACCAGGATCTCGGTCCGGGCCAGCGCCTCGCGCACGCCGGGGTCGGCGAAGTCCCGCGCCACGAGGGCCGGATCGATGTCCACGGACTCCCGCAGCCGGGCCAGCACCTCGGGCGGGAAGACCTGCGGCACGTTCTCGGCGGTCATGGCGAACAGTGCCTGGGGGCGCTGGCTCAAGGAGGTGACCTTCCGGCTCGGAGAAGGGCTGGGGGCGGCTCGTTCGGAACAAGGCTCGTTCGGAACGCGGCTCGTTCGGAACACCGGTAGAAAACGCTCTCTACCGCCGCTCCACGGTAGACCGAGCCGGGCGGCGGCGGCAACGGACGACGGCCCGGGGTAGGTTCCGGCAGGGGGCTTTCCCGGTCCCCGCTGTTTCGGGGAAGGACGACGCGATGAACGGGACCGTGACCAACTGGGCGGGGAACATCACCTACGCGGCCAAGGAACTGCACCGGCCGGGCTCGCTCACCGCGCTGCGTACGCTCGTCGCGGACAGCGACCGGGTGCGGGTGCTGGGCAGCGGACACTCGTTCAACGAGATCGCCGAGCCGGGCACCGAGGGCGTGCTGCTGTCGCTGGCCGGCCTGCCGCAGGAGGTCGATGTCGACACGGCGGGCCGCACGGTCCGGGTCGGCGGCGGCGTGCGCTACGCGGAGCTGGCCCGCCGGGTGCACGCCGAGGGCCTGGCCCTGCCCAACATGGCGTCGCTGCCGCACATCTCGGTGGCCGGCTCGGTCGCGACCGGTACCCATGGCTCGGGCGTGCTCAACGGCCCGCTCTCGGCGGCCGTGCGCGAGGTGGAGCTGGTCACGGCGGACGGCTCGGCGGTGACCATAGGCCGGGACGAGGAGCGCTTCGGCGGGGCGGTCACCTCACTCGGCGCGCTCGGCGTCGTCACCGCGCTCACCCTCGACCTGGAGCCCACCTTCGAGGTCGAGCAGCACGTCTTCACCGAACTGCCCTTCGCGGGGCTGGACTCCGGCACGGTCGAGACGGTGATGGCGACGGCGTACAGCGTCAGCCTGTTCACCGACTGGCGCGCGCCCGGCTTTCGGCAGGTGTGGCTCAAGCGGCGCTCCGACCAGCCGCTGCCCGCTTTTCCCTGGGCCGCTCCCGCCACCGAGAAGATGCACCCGGTGCCGGGGATGCCCGCGGTCAACTGCACCGAGCAGTTCGGTGTGCCGGGGCCGTGGCACGAGCGGCTGCCGCACTTCCGGGCGGAGTTCGTCCCGAGCAGCGGGGCGGAGTTGCAGTCGGAGTACCTGCTGCCGCGCGGGCACGCCGTCGAGATGCTGCACGCGCTCGACGCGATCCGGGAGACCATCGCCCCCGTTCTGCAGACCTGCGAGGTGCGCACGGTCGCCGGCGACGACCAGTGGCTGAGCCCGTCCTACGGCCGGGACACCGTGGCGGCGCACTTCACCTGGGTCGAGGACACGGCGGCGGTGCTGCCGGTGGTGCGGCGGGTCGAGGAGGCGCTGGAGCCGTTCGGGGCGCGGCCGCACTGGGGGAAGGTGTTCACCGTGCCCGCGTCGGCCCTGCGCGGGCTGTATCCGCGGCTCGGTGATTTCCGGGCGCTGGCGCGGGAGCTGGACCCGGAGGGGACGTTCGCCAACGCCTTCGTGCGGGAGGTGCTGGGCGAGGAGTAGCGGGTCCGCGTCGCGGGTCTGCGGGTCAGGTCGTGACGTGCGGCCGGCTGCGGTCGCCGGGGGCCGTGGCGCGGTCGGCCTCGTCCTGGACGAGCAGCGAGAGCAGCGCCGCCACGGTCAGGCCGGCCTCGGCGGGGTGACGCAGCACCTTGCCGGGGTCGATCCGGTACGTGTTGGTACGGCCCTCCCGGGTGTGGGAGAGATAACCGTCCTGCTCCAGATCGGCGATGATCTTCTGGACGGCGCGCTCGGTGAGCCGGCAGTGGGCCGCGATGTCCCGGATACGGGCGTTGTGGTTGTCGGCGATGGCCGCCAGCACCCGGGCATGGTTGGTGAGAAACGTCCATCCGGTGTGTGGCTCGGGCACTCCATCCATGCCCCAACTCTACCGACCAGGCGTACACGTATTCAAAAACACGTACTGCGTTTCGTGTATTGATTGACGGGTGTGGGGTAGAGGGGCAACGCTGAGAAGTCGAGGAACGGCGAAGAGACAAGGGAGAACGGGGCCATGCCGGACCCTGCGCACTCGGCGACGGCGATCCCGCCCTGCATGGCGTCCATGGACGTCATGCAGGACGGCGACCGGATGACCGTCACCGTGTGGGGTGAGCTCGACCTGGGCAGCCGGGGGCTACTGCCGGACCTGCACGACATCCTGACGTTGTCGGGCAGCGGCATCGACCTGCGCCTCGACGCGGTCGGGTTCTGCGACTGCTCCGGGCTCAACATGCTGCTCGACCTGCGGCTGTATGCCCTCGACGAGGGCAAGACGGTCACCGTCCGCTCCAGCGGCCGCGCGGTCGAGCGCCTGCTCGACCTGACCGGCACGCGGGAGCTGTTCGCGGCACCGGGCCCGCACCAGGACGGCGCACGCCCCGCCGCCGAGGGCGAGCCCGGCCAGGGGACGGCCGACGACCGGGAACTGCGCGCCGAAGTCACCCAGCTGCGACGGGCCATGCAGACCCGGCCGACCATCGACCTGGCCCGCGGCATCCTGATGGCCTCCTTCGGCCTGAGCCCCGAGGGGGCCTGGAGCGTGCTGGTCAGGACCTCCCAGAACACCAACACCAAGCTGCACCATCTGGCCCGGGACCTGGTGGGCACCGTGCACGGCAGCACCCTGCCCGAGCCGGTGCAGCGGCAGCTCGCGGCGGCGGTCGCGAGCGCGGCGGCCCGGAGCGGGGCGGCGGTGGCCGGGACTGACCTCCCCTGAGGCATCATGAGCAGGCCGCCGCAGGACACCAACCGGCCACCACCTCTCCCCACCAGGCGCGCACTTTATAAAGCCCCTTTCCTAACCCCTTGTCGAAAGTCCCGGCAGCCCATAGCCTTGCGCCGCGCCGGTGCCGACGTCGACCCGGCCCGAGCCGGCCTGGGAAGGGATGGGCACCCCGGTGAAGCGCACGTCACGCGACATCCGCACCGCGAACCGCTATGAGGTGCTGCGCCAGATCATCGCCGAGTCACCGACCTCCCGGCAGGAGCTGGCGGCCGCCACCGGCCTCAGTCTCGCCACGGTCGCCACACTCGTCGGTGAGCTGCTCGACCTCCGCATGATCACGGAGGTCGGCTTCGAGGACTCGGCCGGCGGCCGCCCCCGGGGCCTGGTCGCGGTCAACTCCTCGGGGGGCGCCCTGATCGGCGTCGACATCGCCGAGACCTACGTCCATGTCGAGCTGTTCGACCTGGGGCTGAACGTCCTCGCCCGCGCCGAGGAGGACGTCCGCGCCAGTGAGAGCCTGCCGGAGCAGGTGGTGGGCCATGTGGCCGCCGCCGTCGGCTCGGTGGTCACCCAGGCCGGCATCGAGGGCGCCCGGGTGCTCGGGGTGGGGGTGAGCGTGCCGGGGCAGGTGGACCGCGCCACCGGCACCTCGGAGTACGCGCCCAACTGGGACTGGCACGACGTACCGCTGCTCGACCTGCTCACCGAGCACATCGCCTATCCCCTGTACCTGGACAACCCGCTGCGTGCCAGCGCCGTGGCCGAGCTGTGGTTCGGGGCCGCGCGCGGGCGGGGCAACGCCGTCGTGGTCAACCTCGGGACCGGGGTCGGCGCCGGGCTGGTGCTGGGCGGCGGGCTGCACCGCGGCGTGAGCAACAGCGCCGGCGAGTGGGGCCACACCACGATGGTGCTGGATGGACGCCCGTGCCGCTGCGGCAACCACGGCTGCGTCGAGACGTACGTCGGCGCGCGCGGCATCATGCTGAATCTGCGCGAGATCGGCCCCGACAGCGCGCTGCTGCACCCGGACGACCAGACGGCGACCATCGACGCGCTGGCCCGCGGGGTCGCGGCGGACGACCCGGTGGCGCGCCGGGCCGTGCACGAGACCGCGCGCTATCTGGGCGCCGGCGTCGCCGACCTGGTGAACCTGTTCAACCCCGAGATCGTCGTGCTGAGCAGCTGGGTCGCCCGCACCCTGGGGGAACCGCTGCTGCACGAGGTGCGCGAGGCCGTCGCCCGGCACGCGCTGCCGCGGCCGCTGGCCGCCACCGAGATCGTCCTCTCCCCGATCCCCACCGACCCGGTGTGCCTGGGCGCGGCCACGTTCGCGCTCGAAGGGGCGCTCCAGGCCGCCGGGCAGCGGAACGGCAAACGCACCACCCCCGCGCGGAGCCGCACCACCGCTCCACCCTCGTAAGGCGGAAACAACTCCTCCGCCACCCCCACTTGTTCGAAATCACGAACCGAACACAACGCTTCGAACAGACTTCGTCCAACCCCTTGCCGAAGCCTTAGCCGAAGCTCTAGCGTCCCGCACCGCACCTCTCTTTGAGCCATCTGGCGCGGGCCCCCGGGCCGTGAGCCATCAGGCAGTGAGCCGAAGAGCCGCAGCCGCACTCGAGACAAGGACGTCAGCATGTCGGCATCGAGCAACATGAACTGGGACCGCCGCAACGTACTGCGGGCCGCGATGGGCCTGGCCGCCGCCGGCGGACTCGCCGCGTGCGGCAGCAACACCGGCCGGGCCAGCGGAGGTTCGGGCGACGGCCTCGTGCAGTACTTCCACGCGTACGGCGAGGCCGGCGTCGAGCAGGCCGTCAAGCGGTACGCGAAGGCCTACAAGGACGCCAACGTGACCACGCAGTGGATCACCGGCAACAACTACGAGCAGAAGCTCTTCGCCGCGCTGCTCACCAAGAACGCGCCCGACGTCTTCGAGTTCCACCCGCAGATCCAGCTCATCAAGAGCGGCCAGGTGGCCGACCTCACCGACATCATCGAGCCGGTCAAGGACGACTTCAACCAGGCCGACATCAAGTCGCACACGGTCGACGGCAAGATATACGGCGTCCGGATGATCGACGACCCGCAGTTCCTCTTCTACCGGCCTTCGCTGTTCAAGAAGGCCGGGGTCGAGGTGCCGACCACCCTGGAAGAGCTGATCGAGGCCGCCGACAAGCTGACCACCAGCAAGGTCAAGGGCATCTTCCTCGGCAACGACCTGACCTCGATCGACCGCCCGCTGATCTGGTCGGCCGGCGCCGACACGCTCACCGCGGACAACAAGCCCGCCTTCAACACCGACGCCGTCGCCGAGGGCCTCAAGCAGCTGCGCGGTCTCTTCACCAGCGGCAACCTGCTCCTCGACGCCCCCGCCGACTCGTGGGACCCGTCGGCCTTCATCCAGGGCCTCACCGCGATCCAGTGGTGCGGCATGTGGGCCATGCCGGCCATGCAGAAGGCGCTCGGCGACGACATCGGCATCTTCCCCTTCCCGAAGGTCGGCTCGGCCGGCAAGCAGTCGGTCTACAACGGCGGCTGGTCGATGTTCGTCAACGCCAAGAGCAAGAACGTCGAGGCGGCCAAGGAATACGTGAAGTGGCTGTGGATCGACCAGAAGCAGTACCAGGAGGACTTCGCCACCTCCTACGGCTTCCACATCCCGCCGCGCACCTCGCTCGCCGCCTCCGCGACCAAGCTGAAGTCCGGCCTGCCGGCCGAGGGGGTCAAGCTCTTCAACGAGTTCGGCCACTTCGACAACATCGGCTGGACGCAGGCCATGATCGCCGCCTTCTGGGACGTGATCGCCAACACCGTC
Source organism: Streptomyces sp. NPDC007991 (assembly GCF_042958445.1). Taxonomy (NCBI): domain Bacteria; kingdom Bacillati; phylum Actinomycetota; class Actinomycetes; order Kitasatosporales; family Streptomycetaceae; genus Streptomyces; species Streptomyces sp. NPDC007991. The sequence continues at coordinate 651,953 of NZ_JBIBJD010000001.1, read as the reverse complement.
CGCAAGAACGGCGACCCGAAGGCCCAGCTCGACGCGTGTGAGAAGAAGGTCAACGCCGAACTCAAGAAGCTCTTCGGATAGACCACCGGACGGATCTCGACATGTCGACCACCACCACACGCGGGGTCGCCCAGCCCGCCCCGGCCAAGGTCTCCAAGACCCGGCCGAGGCGGGGCCTGAGGGCGAACAGCACCTTCAACTTCTGGCTCTTCACCGGGCCGTTCCTGATCGGCCTGGTGATATTCGTCTTCGTTCCGATCGGCTGGAGCATCTGGCTCAGCTTCTTCGAGGCGCGCTTCACCGTGACGCCGAGCGAGTTCGTCGGCTTCGACAACTACAAGCAGATCCTGACGGACACGAACTTCCGGAACTCGCTGGTCACGTTCACCGTGTTCGCCGCGTTCATCGTGCCCGCCACCTGGGCCCTCTCGCTGAGTCTGGCACTGCTGGTCAACCGGCTGCGGTTCATGCGGGCGTTCTTCCGGTCGGTGTTCTTCCTGCCGACCGCGGTCAGCTATGTCGCCGCCGCGCTGATCTGGAAGATGTCCATCTTCAACGGCGTTCGCTTCGGTCTGGCCAACACCGTCCTCGGCTGGTTCGGCATCGACAACATCGCGTGGCTGGCCAACCCCGACCCGCCCTGGTACTGGCTGGTCATCGTGACCGTCCGCCTCTGGCTCCAGTCGGGCTTCTACATGATCCTCTTCATCGCGGCGCTGCAGAACATCCCGCGGGAGCTGTACGAGGCGGCCGCCATCGACGGCGCCAAGTCAGGCTGGCAGACTTTCCGGTACATCACCCTGCCCCAGCTCAGGGCCACCTCCACCGCGGTGATCCTGCTCCTGCTGGTCGCCGCGTACCAGGCCTTCGACGAGTTCTTCAACCTGCTCGGCAAGGCCACCTGGGGCCAGCCCCCACTGGTCGAGCTCTACAAGATGGCCCTCGGCCAGAACCAGAACTACGGCGCGGGCAGCGCGGGCGCGGTCGTGCTGACCCTGCTCATCTGCGTCGTCACACTGCTCCAGGGCAAGATCATGGGCTTCGGAAGGGGTGAGGAGTCCAAGTGACCACCACAGCACCCGACATCAGCAAGGTGCCGAAGCCGGCCAAGGTCAAGCGCGGCGGCGGCGTCATGGGCAGCACCGGTCTGTACGTCGCGACCGGCGTCGCCGCCCTCCTCTTCCTGGTCCCCTTCTATCTGATCGTCCGCAACGCGCTGATGACGGACCCGGAGATCACGGGTGAGAGCTGGAAGTGGTTCCCCACTTCCATCCAGTGGGGCAACGTCACCGAGCCGTTCGACGACGTCACCGTCGACTTCGCGCAGTCCCTGTGGAACTCCGTGGTCGTCGCCGTCCTCCACACGGCGGGAATCCTGCTGATCTGCTCGATGGCCGGCTACGGCCTCGCCCGCATCCCGTACAAGCACGCCAACAAGGTGTTCTACGCCGTTCTGGTGACCCTGATGGTTCCGACGGCCGTCACCTTCGTGCCGAGCTTCGTCCTGGTCTCGTCCCTCGGCTGGGTGGACAGTTACCGGGGTCTCATCATTCCGGGCCTCTTCAGTGGTTTCACCTGCTTCCTGTTCCGGCAGTACTTCCTCGGGTTCCCGAAGGAGCTGGAGGAGGCGGCACGCGTGGACGGGCTCGGCTACTGGGGTGCGTACTGGCGAATCGTCGTACCGAACTCGCTGAACTTCTTCGCGGCGATGGCCACGATCACCTTCATCAACGGCTGGAACTCCTTCCTGTGGCCTCTGGTCATCGGCCAGGACCCGAGCGCCTGGACGGTCCAGGTGGCACTGTCGTCGTACATGACGAACCAGACCGTCAACTACCACCTGATCTTCATGGCCACGGCCATTTCCATCCTGCCCCTGTTGTTCGTGTTCCTCTTCCTCCAGCGCTGGCTGGTGCAGGGGATCGCGCAGACCGGCATCAAGGGCTGAGCAAGGAGACCGATGTCTTTCCGCACCACCGCCGACTACGTCGAGGACGTCTCGCCCGGCAGCGGGGCCCTGCCGCCCCGCGCCTGGTACGCGTCCTCGGACGCGCGGTCCCTGTCCCTGAACGGCAGCTGGCGTTTCCGGCTGTCGGCGACGATCGACGCCGAGGACGACTCGTTCGCCGGGGAGGGCTACGAGGCCGGGGACTGGGCCGAGGTCATGGTCCCCGGGCACTGGGTCCTCCAGGGTGACGGGGGGTTCGGGTCCCCGATCTACACCAACCACCTGTACCCCTTCCCGGTGGACCCGCCGCACGTCCCGACGGAGAACCCGACCGGTGACCATCTGCGCGTCTTCGACCTGCCCTCCGACTGGCCGTCGGACGGCGGGGCGGTGCTGCGGTTCGACGGCGTCGAGTCCTGTGCCCGCCTGTGGCTGAACGGCACGGAGCTCGGCGAGTTCAAGGGCTCCCGGCTGCCGCACGAGTTCGCGGTCGGGCACCTGCTGAAGCCGGGCGGCAACGTGCTGGCCGTGCGGGTGCACCAGTGGTCGGCGGGGTCGTACCTGGAGGACCAGGACCAGTGGTGGCTGCCGGGCATCTTCCGTGACGTGACCTTGCTGCACCGCCCGGCGGGCAGCGTGGGCGACTTCTTCGTGCACGCCTCCTACGACCACACCACCGGCGAGGGCACCCTGCGCGTCGACTCCGACGTCGCCGGGCGGGTGACCGTCCCGGACCTGGGCATCGACGTCGCGACCGGCGAGGCGGTGACGGTCGCGGTCGAGCCGTGGACGGCCGAGACGCCGAAGCTCTACGACGGTGTGCTGGCCACCGAGGGCGAGCGGGTGCCGCTGCGGATCGGTTTCCGTACGGTCGTCCTTCAGGACGGGCTCGTCAAGGTCAACGGCAAGGCCGTCCTCTTCAAGGGCGTCAACCGGCACGAGTGGCATCCCGAGCGGGGCCGCGCGCTCGACCTGGAGACCATGCGCGAGGACGTGCTGCTGATGAAGCGGCACAACCTCAACGCCGTGCGCACCTCCCACTACCCGCCGCACCCGGCCTTCCTCGACCTGTGCGACGAGTACGGCCTGTGGGTCATCGACGAGTGCGACCTGGAGACCCACGGCTTCACCGAGCAGGACTGGCGGGACAACCCGGTCGACGACGACCGCTGGACCCCGGCCCTGCTGGACCGCGCCGCGCGCATGGTGGAGCGGGACAAGAACCACCCGTCGATCGTGTTCTGGTCGCTGGGCAACGAGGCCGGCACCGGGCGCGGCCTCACCGCCATGGCCGAGTGGATCCACGACCGCGACCCCGAGCGGCTCGTGCACTACGAGGGCGACTGGAACTGCCGCGACACGGACGTGTACTCGCGGATGTACGCCTTCCACGACGAGGTCGACAAGATCGGGCAGAAGCTCGACGGCGGCACCCACAAGCGCCGCGAACTGCCCTTCATCCAGTGCGAGTACGGGCACGCCATGGGCAACGGCCCGGGCGGGCTGGCCGACTACCAGGAGCTGTTCGAGAAGTACGAGCGGCTCCAGGGCGGGTTCATCTGGGAGTGGATCGACCACGGCATCAAGCACCCCGAGCTGGGCTACGCCTACGGCGGTGACTTCGGCGAGGAGCTGCACGACGGCAACTTCGTCTGCGACGGGCTGGTCTTCCCGGACCGGACGCCGTCGCCGGGCCTGGTCGAGTACAAGAAGGTGATCGAGCCCGTCCACATCGAGGGCGACGGCGCCAACGGCATCGTGCGGATCACCAACAAGCAGGACTTCGCCGACCTGTCCGCGCTGGCCTTCGAGTGGTCCTGCCAGGTGGACGGCGAGACGGTCGAGTCGGGTTCGCTGTCGGTGCCGGCGCTCGCGCCGGGCGAGAGCGCCGAGGTGAAGCTGCCGGAGCCACCGGTGGACGGCCGGGGCGGCGAACGCCAGTGGACCGTGCGGGCACTGCTCGCGGACGACACGCTGTGGGCCCCGAAGGGCCATCTCGTGGCCTGGGGGCAGTTCGCCGCGGGGGCACGGCCGCTGCCGTCCTTCCCCGCGAACGACCGGCCCGTGCGCGACGGGGAGCGGTTCACCCTCGGCCCGGCCGCGTTCGACGCCCGCACCGGGGCGCTGCTGGCGGTCGGCGGGGTGGAGGTGAGCGCCCCGCGGCTGGACGTGTGGCGGGCGCCGACCGACAACGACGACGGCGCGGAGTGGCAGACCGACACCCGCTACGGGACGCTGTGGCGCACGCTCGGCCTGCACCGCATGCGGCACCGCCTGGTCTCGGTCGAGGCCGGCGACGACGCGCTGACGGTCCGCACCCGGGTGGCGCCCGCCGCCCGCGAGGTCGGCCTGGACACGGTGTACCGCTGGACGTCCGACGGCGAACGGCTGCGGCTGGAAGTGTCCGTGACGCCGGAGGGCGACTGGACGGTGCCGCTGCCCCGGCTCGGCGTCCGGTTCGGTCTGTCGGAGGCCGACGCCGTGGAATGGTTCGGCGGCGGGCCGGGCGAGGCGTACCCGGACACCAAGTCGGCGTCCATGGTGGGGCGCTGGCAGTCGACGGTGGACGGGCTGCAGACGCCGTACGTCCGCCCGCAGGAGAACGGCGCCCGCGCCGACGTCCGGTGGGTGGAGCTCGGCGGTCTGCGGATCGAGGGCGACCCGGAGTTCTGGTTCACCGCGCGGCGCTGGACCACCGAGCAGCTGGACGCGGCCCGGCACCGCACGGACCTCACGCCCGGCGACACGGTGTGGGTCAACCTCGACCACGGGCAGCACGGCATCGGCTCGCAGTCGTGCGGCCCGGGACCGCTGCCGCAGTACTTCCTGAAGGCCGAGCCGGCCCGGTTCGCGTTCGTGTTCTCGACCGCCAGGTGAGAACTCGGGGTAAGAACCCGATTAATCGATTGACCAATTGATCGACATTCCGACAGTGTCGGAACATCATCCGCGGCCGGTCGGCCCTCGAAGCCGACCGGCCGCGACTGTTTGCACCATGAGAAAGTCGGTGGGTCGGTTGAATGTCGCCATAGAGGTCCGCGGGCTGACCCGCACGTTCCACACCACCGTCCGCCGCCCCGGTTTCCTGGGCGCCGTCAGATCACTGGTCAACCCGGAGCGCGTGGCCAAGCACGCCGTCGCCGACATCAGCTTCGACGTGGCCCCGGGCGAACTCCTCGCCCTGCTCGGCCCGAACGGCGCCGGCAAGTCCACCACCATCAAGATCCTGACCGGCATCCTCACGCCGACGTCCGGTGAGGCCCGGGTCGCGGGCGTGGTGCCCTACCAGGAGCGGGAGCGCAACGCCCGTAACATCGGCGCGGTGTTCGGGCAGCGCACCCAGCTGTGGTGGGACCTGCCGGTGCGCGAGTCGTTCGCGATCCTGCGGGACATCTACGAGGTGCCGAAGGCCGAACACGCCGCCCGGCTGAAGGAGTTCGACGAGATCCTGGAGCTGTCGTCCTTCTGGGACACCCGGGTCCGCCATCTCTCCCTCGGCCAGCGGGTGCGCAGCGATCTGGCCGCCGCCCTGCTGCACGACCCGCCGGTGGTGTTCCTGGACGAGCCGACGATCGGCATGGACGTGGTGGTCAAGGAGCAGGTGCGGGAGTTCCTGCGCCACCAGGTCGAACAGCGTGGCCGTACGGTCCTGCTGACCACGCACGACATGACGGAGGTCGAGCGCCTCGCCGAGCGGGTGGTGCTGGTCAACCACGGCCGGCTGGTCCTGGACGGCACCCTCGACGAGATCCGCCGGAAGTTCGGCTCGACGTGGCAGGTGCGGGCCACGCTCGCCGACCCGCACGCCGAGGTCGTCCCGCCGCCGGGCATCACGCTGCTGCGGCACACCGGCGCGCAGGTCGTCTTCGGCCCCGACGGGGCGGACGCGCCCACCGTCCACCAGGCGCTGAAGGCCGTGATCGAGCGCTTCGAGGTCACGGACATCGCCCTGGACGAGGCGGACCTGGAGGACGTGATGCGGGCCGCGTACGTGCACGTCGGGGAGGTCTGACATGGCCGTGCTGCACGCCTGGCGCGCCGCCCGTGTCACCCCGCTCGGCGAGCTGAACGCCCCGCCCCGGATGACCGCCGTCGCGCTCCGGCTGGCCGTTCAGGTGGTGCTGGTCTGGTCGCTGTGGCGCGGGCTGTACGCGCAGACCGGCACGACCGCCGGGCTGAGCCGCGACCAAGCCGTCACGTACGCCGTGCTGGCCGTGCTGGCGTCCCGGCTGCGGGAGCTGGACCAGTACGCGGGCCGGGACACGGTCCTCCAGCACATGCACTTCGGCACCATCGTCTACTGGTACCTGCGTCCGCTGCCGCCACAGCGCTACTACGCCCTGCGGGCCGCCGGCGAGCAGCTGTACGGCCTCGCGTGGGCGCTGACGGGGTACGTGGTCTGCCTGGCGACGGGGGTCGTCGAGCCGCCCCGCTCGGCCGCGGTGGCCGGGGTGTTCTGCTTGAGCATGCTGCTGGGCCAGTGGGTCCTGTACTACGTGATGCTCGTGCTCGACCAGTTGTGCTTCTGGACGGTCCGCAACACCGCCGCGATGCTCATCCTGCTGTTCGCGCAGAACCTGCTGTCCGGGGTGTACGCGCCGCTGTGGTTCTTCCCGGACTGGTTCGTGACGATGAGCGCGTTCCTGCCCTTCCAGGCCACGCTGAGCGTGCCGCTGTCGCTGTACGTGGGGCGGATCCCGCTGTCCGACGCGGCCTTCCAGCTGTCCGTGCAGGCCGCGTGGGTCGTGGTGCTGGCGTTGTTCACCCGGCTGCTGTGGCGGCGTGCCGCCCGGCGCGTGATCTCGCAGGGAGGCTGAGATGTCGCTGAAAGCTCTGCGGATCGTCTGGCGCGTCACGGCGCTCAACTTCCGCGCGCAGATGGAGTACCGCACCGAGTTCCTGCTGATGATCGCGATCGGGGCGATCTGGCAGGTGTCGGTGATCGTGTTCGCCACGGTGCTGCTGTCCCGGTTCGCCGGGATGGGCGGCTGGGACAGCTCGGACGTGCTGCTGATCCCGGCGACGCGCATGCTGGCGCACGGCCTGTTCGTGCTGTTCCTGGGGCGGATGCACTGGGCGGGCCGGCAGATCCAGGAAGGCCGGGTCGACATCTACCTGATGCGCCCGATGCCGGTCCACCGGCAGATCCAGCTGGCGTTCTTCCCCACCAACGCCATCGGGGACCTGACGGTCGCGGCGGGTCTGATGGTGGGGGCGCTGTCCCGCAGCGACCTGGACTGGACGTCCGGCCGCATCACGTATCTGATCGCGGCCGTCCTCGGCGGCATGCTCCTGGAGGCCGCCCTGTTCACGGTCGTGGCCAGCGCTGCCCTGCGCTTCCCTGCCGCCGACCAGTGGGGCCGCTGGCTGGAGGAACTCCTCGGCACGTTCGGCAGCTACCCGCTGAACGTCCTCCCCAAGGCCGTGGGCGGCTTGCTGACCTACGGGCTCCCGCTCGCGTTCGTCGCCTACTTCCCGGCGGCGGTCCTGACGGGCCACGGCCACACCACCGGTGTGCCGTACTGGCTGGCGGCGGCCTCACCGCTGCTCGGGCTGCTGGCGTACCTGGGATCCCGGCTGCTGTGGCGGTGGAGTCTGCGGCACTACAGCGGGGTGAACGGGTGACCGGCCGGACCCGCGGACCGGGGTGAACAGGGCCGCCACGGCGAGCAGGACGCAGGTCGCTCCGGCTGCCAGGGCGACCGGTGTCGTGCCCTGTTCCTCCGCGGCCCAGGTGAGGACGGCCGCGCCGACCGGTGCCGCCGCGTAGTGCAGGGTCCAGAACGCGGAGGTGACCCGGCCCAGGAGGTGCTGCGGGGTCACCTCCTGGCGGAGCGACATCGAGCAGGTGCCTCCCACGGCGGCGCAGGCGAGGAAGGCGGCGCTCAGGGCGGCGACGGCCGGCACGTCCCGGGCCCAGCCGAGCCCGGCGAAGGCCAACCCGCACACCGCGACCGAGCCGGTCCACGTCGGCCCGAAGCCGAGGCGGCGGCGGATGCGGGCCACCAGCAGGGCGCCGGTGATGGTGCCGAGCGCGCCGGCCGCCATGACGGTGCCGACCGTGCCGTCGTCATGGCCGAGGTCGTGCTTGAGGTGGTAGATGACCAGGTCGTTGATGCCCAGCGTGAGGAAGCTGAAGACGAACAGCAGGGCGGTGAGCGAGCGCAGCACCGGGTGGCCGTAGAGGAAGGCGATGCCGGTGCGCAGGTCCTGCCACAGGCCGGTGCCGCGGTCCGTGCGCTCGTCCGGTGCGCGTTTGCAAAACCGTACGAAGTACAGGCACCCGGCCGACACCCCGAAGCTGGCCGCGTCCACGCCCACGGCCGCCGCCGGGCCGGACCAGGCGGCGACCAGTCCGGCGCACAGCGGTCCGAGGACCCCTGCCGCGGCGGCCGTCGCGTTCAACCTGCCGTTGGCCTCGGTGAGCCGGCCCGTGCCGACCAGGCCTCGCACGACCGTGACGTAGCCGACCGCGAAGAGCATGCCCACGGCCTCGCACAGCGGCAGCACCGCGTACAGCAGCCAGATCCGCGGGCCGAACAGCCACACCAGCGGGATCACCCCGTACAGGACCATGCGCACGAGGTCGCAGGCGATGAGCAGCCGGCGCCGGTCCACCCGGTCCACCACGACCCCGGCGAACACCGCCGCCACGACCGCGGCCGCCCCGCCCACCGCCGTCAGAAGACCCATCCGCGCGACCGACCCGGTGGCCTCGAGCACCAGCAGGGGCAGGGCGATCAGCGCGAAGGAGTCGCCCAGTACGGAGAGGGTCTGCGCGGCCCAGAAGATGCCGAAGTCCCGCTGCCGCCACAGGGGACGGGAGCCGGGTAAGCCCTCGCCGTCGGCGTCCTCGCGTCGCCCCGCCCCGTGCGTCATACCGCCTCCCCCGTGCTCCCCCGGCCATCCCCTCACGAGCGTGAAAACGATACCGGCGGGCGGTGCGGACGGGGTAGCGTACGCAGCGTGAAGTGATCTCTCCCGCGGCGTCCCGGACACCGCAGACGCGACCCGATCCGTACCGCTGACACTCCGCGGGGAGACATCACCATGCACATCGCCTTGGGCGGCACCCCTGAGGACACACTGGCCGCTTTCACCGCACGGGCGGCCGCCGATCCCGGCGTTGCCGGGCTGGTCCTCAGCGGCTCCCGGGCCCACGAGGGCATGCCGACGGTCCACTCCGACTACGACCTGCACGTGATCCTCAGGGACCACCACACCTCGCCGATCGCCGGCCTGGACTGCTTCCGTTCCGCCCACCTGGACCTCGTGGTCATTGCGCTGGCGGAGTTCCGCACCCGTGGCATGCCCGGCAGGCCCGACCACTTCGCGCGCTACTCCTACGTCCACGCCCGGGTCCTGCTCGACCGGCTCGACGGGACCATCGCCCGGATCGTCGACGAGAAACGGACGCTGGGCGAAACCGAGGCCCGGGCCGCCGTCGACGGCTGGCTCGACGCGTACGTCAACCAGACCTACCGCTCCCTGAAGAGCTACCGCGACGGCCGCCCCGCCATGGGCCACCTGGACGCCGCCGAGTCCGTCCCCTACGCGCTGGAGGTGCTCTTCGCCCTGCACCGCCGCGTCCGGCCCTACAACAAGTTCCTCCAGTGGGAACTGGAGCGGCAGCCGCTGGGCGAGCCCCGGTGGGACGCGGGCCGGCTCCTGCCGGTCGTCCGCCGCATCCTGGCCGACGGCGACCCGGCCGCCCAGCGGGCCCTCTTCGCGGACATCGAGGAGGCGGCACGGCGGGCCGGCCACGCCCCTGTGCTCGACGCCTGGGGCACGGAACTGGAACTGCTGCGTCACCCCTGACGGACCAGGAGCTCAGCGCCGGGCCAGCGCCAGCACACTCAGACCGAACATCAGGACGCCCAGAGGGAGATGGACCGACGGGACGTGCGCGATACCGAGCACGACCTGGACCGAGGCGAGGACGAGGAAACCCGACGCGTGCCAGACGGGCCGGGCGGAGCCGCCGCCCGGCTTCCACGCCAGTACGGCCGCGAGCAGGTACAGCATCGACGCCCCGTACATCACGCGGGCTCCGGCACTGTGCAGTGTCTCTCCGTAGGACGCGGTCAGCAGCAGCCCCGCCGAGACCGCCTGAAGGAAGATGGTCAGGGTCTGCAGGGCGATCGCGATCCGCAGGAACGAGGAGCCACGCCGCACGTCCGCCGTCGCCGTCATCTGAGTGGCCATGTCACAGTTCCCCTTGTCCGCCCTCGGGCAGTCGATCGATAAGGTTTCACCGGTTCGACGACGCGGGCTTGCGAAAGGTAAGGCCAGGGGGGCGGCCGGAAGCATGGGGACTGTCGGGAACAGCACGGACGGGGTGGCCGGCGAGCGACGCCAACTGATCAATGTCGCCTACCGGTTGCTCGGTTCGGTGACCGAGGCCGAGGACGCGGTGCAGGATGCCTACGCCCGCTGGTACGGGCTGCCCCGCAGCCGGCAGGAGGAGATCCGGTCCCCGGGCGCCTGGCTGACGACGGTGACCTGCCGCATCTGCCTGGACCTGCTCGGCTCGGCGCGGGCCCGCCGGGAACGCTATGTCGGCGTGTGGCTGCCCGAGCCGCTGCCCGACCGGGCCGAGTGGGACCAGGCGGGCGGCGCCGGTCCCGCGGACCCCGCCGACCAGATCGTCCTGGACGAGTCGGTGTCCATGGCATTCCTCGTCGTGCTGGAGTCGATGACGCCCGCCGAGCGGGTGGCGTTCGTCCTGCACGACGTCTTCCGCTATCCGTTCGCCGAGATCGCCGACGTCCTCGGCCGGACTCCCGCGGCCTGCAAGCAGCTGGCGGCCTCGGCCCGGCGGCGGGCGGGCGCCGCGCGCGCTCCGGTGCCGGCGACCGGCCGGGCCGACGTGGTGAGGCACGTCAAGGAGGCCTGGGAGAGCAAGGACATCGCGGCTCTCGTCGGCGTCCTCGACCCGGCCGCCGTGATGACCGCCGACGGCGGCGGCATGGTGGGCGCCGCCCTGCGCCCGATCGAGGGCGGCGCGCGCATCGCCCTGTACATGGTCGCCATCGCCGACAAGGCCCCGGGGCTCGAACTCCTGGAGCGGACGGTGGGCGGTGTGCCGGGCCTGGTGGCCCAGCGGGACGGCGTCGTCATGACGGTGGCCGCGTTCGACGTCTCCGACGGGCGCGTCACCCGGATCTGGGCGGTCCGCAACCCGGAGAAGCTGCGGCCGTGGGCGGGGTCGTAGCCCCGGTCCGCCGTTTCATCTTCGACTGTTTCCCTCTGGTCCCTTGCGCACCACCCGAGTTGGCATCGAACCTGAACATCGTTCATGTCCCGCTCCGCCTCCCCGACCGGAGACACCCCCACCATGAGACGACTCCTCGGCACTCTCGCCGCTGCCGCCCTGACCCTCACCGGACTGACCGCGACCTCCGCGACGCCCGCCGTCGCCGCGGACTCCGGCTCCTTCAACGTGCTGACGTACAACATCGCGGGCCTGCCCCTCGGCCTCGGCGACAGCGACCCCGAGACCAACACCCCGCTGATCGGGCAGCGGCTCGGGCCGTACGACATCGTGAACGTGCAGGAGGACTTCAACTACCACGCCTCGCTGTACGCCAACGACAAGCACCCGTACCGCACGGCGACCAGCGGTGGCGCGGCCTTCGGCGACGGGCTCAACACCCTCTCGGACCACCCCTTCGAGGACTTCGAGCGGGTGAAGTGGAAGGACTGCACGGGCACCAACTGCCTGACACCCAAGGGCTTTTCGCTGGCCCGGGTCAGGCTCGCGGAGGGTGTCTTCGTCGACCTGTACAACGTCCACACCAACGCCGACACGACCGACGACGCGCTGGCCGCACGCCGGGCCAACGTCGAGCAGCTCTCGGACTTCATCCAGGCGAACTCGGCCGGCAACGCGGTCATCGTCATGGGCGACACCAACACGCGGTACACCCGCACCGGCGACAACATCCGCACCCTGCTGTCCGAGAACGGCCTGACGGACGCGTGGGTGAAGCTGGTGAAGGGCGGTACGGCCCCGGCGCAGGGAAGTGACGCCCTGGTCTGCGACGAGGCGGCGCCGGCGAACGACTGCGAGGTCGTGGACAAGGTCCTGTACCGGGGCAGCAAGCTGCTGACCCTGAACGCGACCCGCTACGCCAACGACTGGAAAGCCTTCCTCCGCTCGGACGGCAAGCACCTCTCCGACCACTTCCCGCACACGGTCGGCTTCTCCTACACCCTCAACTCGTCCCTGCGCGCGAGCGACTTCGTCGGCGGCCCGCACGGCACGGCCTTCAGCGACGCCGACGACCTGCCCGCGAACCCCGCCCCCCGCACCCTCACCCTGCGCGGCGCCACCCGCCTGGACGCGGTGTCCCTGACCCACGACGGCGGTACGGCCCTCACCCACGGCGGCACGGGCGGCACGCCGGCCGCGCTGACGCTGGCCCAGGGCGAGCACCTGACCTCGGTCAAGCTGACGCAGGGCCAGAAGGACGGCCGGACCCGGATCTTCTCCGCGTCCTTCACGACGGACAAGAACCGCACCCTGTCCGCCGGCACGGCCACGTCCGACGCGAAGACCTTCACGGCCCCCTCCGGCTGGCAGATCGTGGGCTTCACGGGCCGCGCGGGCGCGGAGATCGACAAGCTGGGGGTGATCTACGCGCCGATCCGCTGAGCCCGTACTACGCTCTTCCCTCATGCCCAGAGCCGGCCTCACCCCCGACCTCCTCGTCGCCGCCGCGGCCGACCTCGCCGACGAGGCCGGCCTGGACCACGTCACCCTCTCCGCCCTGGCCCGCCGCTTCGGCGTGAAGGACGCGAGTCTGTACACCCACGTCCGCAGCCTGAAGGACCTGCGCACCCGCCTGGCCCTCCTCGCGGGCGGCGAGATGATCGACCGGATCGCGGCGGCGGTCGAGGGCCGGGCGGCCGGCCGGGACACCCTGGGCGCCTTCGCCGGCGCCTACCGGGCCTACGCCCTGGAACACCCCGGCCGGTACGCGGCGACCCAGCTCCCGATCGAGAAGGACCTCCTCGCGGACTCCCCCGCGATGCGCCGCACGGCCGATGTCACCTACGGCATGCTGCGCGCCTACGGCCTGGAGGAACCCGACCTCACCGACGCCGTGCGCCTGCTGCGCAGCACCTTCCACGGCTACTGCGCCCTGGAGTCCACCGGGGCCTTCGGCGCGCCCCGGGACGTACAGGCGTCCTGGGACCGGGCGATCGACGCCCTGCACCTACTGCTGCGGAACTGGCCCCGCGAGAAGAGGACGACCGATGCGTGACACAGCCGGCTCCATAGCGGAGACCTACTCGCTCGGCACCGGCCCCTGGACGATGACGCCCGTGACGCGGGGCGCCCTGGGCCAGATCTGGAGGCTTTCCGGGCACGGCTCGTCCTGGGCCGTGAAGGAGCTGCTCTTCGGCTGCGACGAGGCGCAGGTCCGCCGCGAGGCCGCGCTCCGGGACGCCGCGGCGGACCTGGGCATCGCCTCCCCCCGGCTCCACCCGAACCGGCAGGGCGCGCACGTGACCCGGCTCGGCTCGGGCGAGTCGTACGTGAAGCTGTACGACTGGGTCGACGGCACCCGCGCGGACGCCTCGGACCCGGACGTCCTGGACTGGTTCGGCCGGACCATGGCGCTGCTGCACCGGGCCGGTGAGGGCGCCGTCGAGACGCCGGACGACTGGTACGAGCGGTGTCCCGACGACGCCGACTGGGAGGACGTCCTCAAGAAGGTGCGGGACGCCGGCCTGCCGTGGTCGCAGGAGCTGGACCGGTTCATCGCCACGTCGGCGCCCCGGCTGGCGCACTGGGTGACGCCCTCGGACCCCGGCGACCTCGTGACCTCGCACCTCGACCTCCAGCCGCAGAACGTCCTGGTCGGTGCCGGCGGGCCGGTTCTCCTCGACTGGGACAACGCCGGGCCGGTCTCGGCGGAACGGGAGTTCGCGCGTGCCCTGTACGTGTGGTCGGGCCGGGGTGAGGTGGACATCGCGGCCGCCCGGTGTCTGGCCGGGGCCTACCGCGAGGCCGGGGGCCGGGCCCGGGTCACCGGCCCGGAGTCGTTCTCGATGCTCTTCGCCACGGACCTGAACTACATCCGTGTGCAGGCCGAGTGCGCCGTCGATCCGGCGGTGACCGCGGCGCAGCGCGAGTTCGCGGGCCGGCAGGTCCGCGCCTGCTTGCGGAGCCTGCCGGACCTCGCTGCCGTGTCGCTGCTGGTCGCCGCACTCGACACCTGACGCGGCGGCCTACTCCGGTGTGACCGGGTGGGCCACGTCCTCGTACGACGGTGTCGGCCCCGCCGGGGTCCGGCCGGCCCGGATCTCCGCCGCCGCCTCCAGGGCCGCGCCCAGCGCCCGCCGGTACAGCAGCGAGCCGAGGCTGATCCGGCGTACGCCGGCGTCGGCGAGGTCGGTGAGGGCGGGGCCGCCCGGTGAGTAGAGGACGTTGAGGGGTGCGTGCACATGGCGCACCAGGGCGGCGATCTGCCGCAGGTCGATGAGGCCGGGGACGAACACGCCGTCCGCGCCCGCCTGTTGGTAGGCGTCGAGCCGGGCGACGGTGTCCGTGGCGTCGCCGTCGCCGAGCCAGTGGGTGTCGGTGCGGGCGTTGACGAAGAGGCCGGGGACGGCCTCCTTGACGGCGGCGATCTTCGCCGCGTGCCGGTCGGCGGGCCCGAGTCCGTCCTCCAGGTTGACGCCGGCGACCCCGACGGCGTGCAGCTCGCGCGCGAACTCCGCCACCTCGTCCGGGTCGTCGCTGAAGCCGCCCTCGGCGTCGACGGACAACAGCCACGGCTGCGAACCGAGGGCACGGGCCAGCCAGAGCGTCTCGGCACGGGTCGCCGCCGCGCCGTCGGGCAGGCCCGCGGCCGCGGCGACGCCCAGGCTCGTCGTCCCGATCGCCGCGAACCCCTGCCCGGCCAGGGCCCGCGCGGACGCGCAGTCCCAGGCGTTGGGCAGCAGGAGGGGCTCCTCGGCGTGGTGAAGGGCGGCGAAGGCGGAGCGGGCCCCCGCGACCGGTGTCTGCTTCGGATGAACGGTCATGGGGCCACGCTAACCAGACCGGTCAGGAAAGGATCTCGACGTACCCGTCGGTCCCGTGGACGCGGATCCGCTGCCCGTCCCGGATCAGCCGGGTGGCCCGGTCCACGCCCACCACGGCCGGCAGGCCGTACTCCCGGGCGATCACCGCGCCGTGGGTCATCAGGCCGCCCACCTCCGTCACCAGGCCCGCGACGGAGACGAACAGCGGCGACCAACTGGGGTCCGTGTAGGTCGTGACCAGGATGTCGCCCTCCTGGAGATCGGCCTCGGCGATGTCGAGGATGACGCGGGCCCGCCCCTCGACGGTCCCGGCGGACACCGGCAGGCCGACGAGGGCACCGGACGGCACGTCGTCGCGCCGGTAGGCCCCGGTGACGGCCTCGCCGTCCGAAGTGAGCACCCGGGGCGGTGTGAGCGCCTGGTACGACCGGAACGCGTCCTTGCGCTGCCGGATGAGCCGGTCGTCCGCCTGGTGCGAGCGCACGACGTCGTGGAGTTCCCGGAAGGTGAGGTAGAAGATGTCCTCCTCCTCGTCGAGCACACCCGCCCGCACGAGGCGCTCGGCCTCCGTCATCAGGGCCTGCTTGTAGACGAAGTAGCGGCTGACGATGCCGTACTTCGGGTACTCCCGGTACCCGATGAAGGTGCGGACCCGGTCGATCATCCGCTTGGTCTCGCCGGCTTTGCGCTCCCCGTCCGGCAGGGCCCGCAAGCGCGACAGCACGTCCTGTTCCTGCTTGAGCGCCTTGTGCCGGCCTTCCTCGAAGCGACGCTCGGCGGCACCCGGCTCGAAGTGCCTGACGTTGTCGAGGATCACGGGCAGGAGCGTGCCGGGGCGCTCGCGCCAGCGCGGCCTCGTGATGTCGATCTCGCCGACGCAGCGCATGCCGTACCGGTCGAGGTAGGTCTCGATGGCGTCGCGCGCTTCCGTCCCGCCCGGGAGCTTGACCAGCTCGTCCAGGAAGCCGTCGTCCTCGACGCCCTCCAGGAACGCCACCACCTGAGGATGAGGGCGGATGACGTCCGCGACGTCGAGCAGCGCCAGGCCCATCTCCGAGGTGATGTTGTCGGGGGCGGACAGGGTGAGCGTGTCAGCCGCGTTCTTCTCGCCCAGCCACTCCTGGAGCTTGTCGTTGAGCCACCACGTGGCCTCCATGCCCGCCATGATCACCTGCATGCTCAGCGGATCACCGAGCACTCGCTTGTGCTCCTCGAAGGCCTCCAGCAGGAAGTCGAACAGCGCGGGCCCGGTCTTCGTCCGGATGTCGCGTTCCAGGGCGGCGATGGACGCCTGGCTGCGCTCGATCAGCTCGGTGACGATGGCCGGATCGGTCTCGATCGGAGCGGGCGCGCGCCCGGGAGGCGGGCCGCCGGGGCCCGCGTCGGGGAGCGAGGGGACGAAGTCGTCGCGGTCGAGGACGGTCTCCAGCGCGTCCCTGACCAGCGGATCGCCTCTCCCCACGAGGTCGAGGAGGGCGGCGCGGCTCGCGGGCGGGCCCAGGCGCCGGGTGACGTCGACGAACAGCCTCCCGCCGGCCTCGTGCATCGGCGCCATGGCCGTCAGCTGCCAGATGGACAGCCCCAGGGGCTTCATGGCGTCGGTCATCATCTGCTGGTGACCGACGGAGACGTAGACGTGGTTCTCCTGGTCTCCGGTCTCGGGGACGGGAAACAGCGTGGTGATCGGCCGGCTCTGGACGATGTGGAAGTCATCGCCGTCCAGGCACCATTCGATGTCCTGCGGGCGGCCGAAGTGCGCCTCGATCCGCCGCCCGAGCCGCACGAGCCGCACGACCTGCTCATCCGTCAGCGCCGGCTCCTTCTGCCGCTGCGCGTCGATCGCCACGTCCCGCGTACCGCCGGCCGGCAGGGCGTGCAGGGCACGCTCTTTGACGGCGATCGTCCTGGCGACGACCTGGCCGTCGCGCACCGTGAAGACGTCCGGGTTCACCAGGCCGGAGACCAGGGCCTCGCCGAGGCCGAGGCCGGCGTCCACGGTGGCGGCCTTCCGGTTCCCCGTGACGGGGTCGGCCGTGAACAGGACGCCGGCCGCCTGCGGGAAGACCATCTTCTGCACGACCACGGCCATGTGGACCGTACGGTGGTCGATGCCGCCGCGCCGGCGGTAGGTCACGGCCCGCTCGGTGAACAGCGACGCCCAGCATCGGCTGACGTGCTGGAGGACCGCCGTCGGCCCCACGACGTTCAGGTAGGTGTCCTGCTGGCCGGCGAAGGAGGCCGTCGGCAGGTCCTCCGCCGTCGCGCTGGAGCGGACGGCGTAGGCGGCCTGTTCGCCGTGCCGGGCGAGGGCGCCGGTGATCGCCGCGGCGAGATCGTCCGGGATGGCGATCTCCTCGATGGTCCGGCGGATCCGCGCGCTGAGCGTGCGGACCGCGTCCCGGTCGTCCGGGTTCACGCGTGACAACTCATCGAGCAGAGCGTCGATCGACGGCGCTTCGGCCACGACCCGGCGGAAGGCGTCCGTCGTCACGCAGAAGCCGGCCGGCACACGGACGCCCTCGATCCGCGACAGCCCGCCCAGGTGTGCGCCCTTGCCGCCGACGACCGCGACCTGCGTCTCGTCGATCTCCTGAAGATCCCGCACGTAGTGCTCAGCCATCCGACGCGTTCCCCATTTCCGCAGGTTGTGGCCCAGGCCGACGATTCTGCGCTGTGACCGGGGTCTTGCGGCAAGCCCCCCTGTGCGCTATACGTTGAGAGTGGCAAGGAGAGTTCTCTCCTTGCCTTTGCCATGTCGGGGGCGGTTTCGCGGGGTCAGCGCGTCAGGTGAGCGGCGCCACCCGCACTCCCGCATCGTCCAGCCGGACCCGCGCCCCGTCCCCGTCGCTCCAGCGGACCTCGACCAGCCCCGTCCCGTCCACCCGCACGGAGACCAGCTCCGCCAGCGGGACCGGGTCCGGCTCCCCCGTCAGCCGGGACAGGGCGACGAAGAGTGTGGCGTCCTCGCCGGTGATGCCGGCGAGCGTGTCGTCGAGGCCCGCCGCGGGCAGGAGTTCGGCCCGCAGGCCCTCTCCCGCCGGCCAGCCGGTGATCCGCACCGGCGTCCCGGGCTCCGCGCCCGTCACCCGATGGGCCCGCACCTCCGCCGCCCCGTGCGCCAGCACCACGCTCGTCACCCGGGCTCCCCCGCCCGCGGTGTGCCGCGAGGCCGCCCAGCCCTCGCCGGCGCCGAGCGGTTCGATGCCGGTGCGGCTCGGGTCGCCGCCGACCAGCACGCTGTTGTCGTAGGACGAGGACGACGAGGAGGGAGCCGTCACGGTCGAGTAGGCCAGGCGCGTGTAGTACGGGTCGTAGCGGACGTCCTCGCTGCCGTGATTGTGCAGGCGGACCACCCCGTCGGAACGGGTGGACTGCAGCAGCCAGTTGGGAGGTCCGACGGGGGTGACCGAGTCCGCGCGTTCGGCCGGGGCCGGTTCCTCCGCCGCCGTCCACACCTCGTGGCCCGACGGCAGGAGCAGGCCGAGGAAGCCCTTGCTCGCCCAGTACGGGGAGGCCGGGCCCGAGTAGCCCTGCAGGACGGACTCGTCGGGGCCGTGCCAGCCCAGGGAGAGCAGGCCCCGGTCGTCGACCGCGCCCCGGTCGAGGAAGTAGCGCAGCGCTCCGGACGCCAGGCGCCGGGTCTCGCCCGGGGAGAGCGGCGTACGGCCGGTCAGCGCGCCCAGCCACAGCGGTGCCGTCGTCGCGAAGCGGTAGGTCAGGGAGCGGCCCTGGTGCATGGGCGCGCCGTCGCCGCCGAACAGGCGGGCGTAGTCGCAGAGATGGCGTTCGAGGCGTGCGCCGTACAGGTCCAGCAGGCGCTCGTCGCGCTCCAGCCAGGCGTGCAGCACCGGGTAGAGGTGCATCGCCCAGCCGTTGTAGTAGTCGAACTTGCGGCCGTCGCCGTCGGTGTACCAGCCGTCGCCCACGTACCACTGCTCGATGCGCTCCAGGCCGCGGTCGATCGCCGCGCGGGACGCGTCCGGCTCGTGGCCGATCTCCGCCAGGAAGCCGCCCACCGTGACCGGGAACAGCTCCCAGTTGCAGGGCCAGGGCTCGGCGGTGAGCGCGTCGCCGAGCCAGGCGGCCGCCCGCTGGCGTACTGCGTCGTCCAGGCGGTCCCACAGCTGCTCCCGCGTCAGCCGCAGGGCGAGTGCGATCGACGCCGCCTCCACCAGGGGCTGGCTGCGGTCCTCGATGCGGGGCCAGACGCCCGAGACTCCGGCGGCGAGCCCGTCGGCGTAGCGCTCCAGGGCCTTCTCGTCGCGGCGGAAGGCGGCCAGCAGCAGCGTGCGGGCGTAGCCCTCCAGGCCGTCGGAGAGGCGGCCCGACCAGCTGGTGCGGTCGCCGGGCAGGTGGTAGAGCGCGCGGTCCTCGGTCGCGTACGGCTCGACGGCGGTGAGCAGGGCGTCGGCCGCCGCCTCCCAGTGGGCGCGGGTGTAGCCGGTGAACGAGGAGGCCGTGCGGTCGGCGGGAGGCAGCTGCATCGCGTCTCTTTCGTGCTGGGACAGGTCGGAACAGGCGAACGGTGTGGACCTGGAGCGCCCCGGTTCCGGTCGGGGCGCCCCAGGGGTTCATCCCACCCGCACCTTGCCCTTCGGCACCAGATGCCGGGTGACGAGTTCGTCGCGGACCAGGCCCGCGTAGGCCGTCGCACCGCGCACGGAGGTGTGCGTGTTGTCCCGCTTCTCGTTGTAGAGGTAGAGGGCCTTGGAACCCTCCACGCCCAGGGACTCGACGAGCGCCTTGGTCTTCGCCGTGAGGTCGATCAGCGGGACGTCCCGCTCGGCGGCGACGGAGCGGGTGACCGCCGGGTGGTCGACGCCCAGGCCGTTGACCAGGAGCGCGGTGCCGTTGTTCAGCGTGCCGTCGGTGTTGAACCAGCGCCGCACGATGGGAGTGACAAGGACCGGCTGTCCGCCCCGCTCC
Source organism: Streptomyces sp. NPDC007991 (assembly GCF_042958445.1). Lineage (NCBI taxonomy): Bacteria > Bacillati > Actinomycetota > Actinomycetes > Kitasatosporales > Streptomycetaceae > Streptomyces > Streptomyces sp. NPDC007991. The sequence goes on along the minus strand of NZ_JBIBJD010000001.1, from coordinate 632,041 downwards.
CGGACGCCCGCCACCAGGGCCTCCAGGTTGGCCCGGTAGGTGGCCTCGTCCGTGGTCTTGTCGTTGTGGGCGAGCTGGACGAGGACCAGGTCGCCGGGGCGGATCAGGGGCCGTACGGTGGCCCACAGCCGCGGGTTCCCCAGATACGTGACCGTACTCTCGCCGGAATCGGCGTAGTTGGCGACGGACACGCCCCGGCGGAGGTACTGGGGCAGTTGCTGGCCCCAGCCGGAGTACGGGTCGCCGGGCTGGTCGCAGACGGTGGAGTCGCCGACCAGGAAGATCTGGCGGGCGTGCCGGGCGGGGGTGACCTCGATGCCGGCCAGGGCGGGGGCGGCACCGCCGATGCGCAGGTCGAGGCCGGGGGTTCCGTCGGGGCCGGTGGGCTCGCCCTCGGGGGTGCGGACGTTCACGGTGAAGGAGCGGGTGACGCGCTCGCCCGCCGGTGCGGCCGTCTCCGGCAGCAGGGACCGGCGGGTCTCGCCGCTGACGCTCGTGGCCGACGCGGTCTTCCCGCCGAGCACGACCCGTACGTCGTACGTGCCGGGCGGGACGTCGAAGTGGCAGGCGCCGTCGGCGCAGTGGGCGAGGCCCGGCCGTCCGCCGGCCTCGCCCGCGTGGGCGGGCAGGGCGGACAGGGTGGTGCTCAGCGTCACGGCCGCCAGCACGGCGATGCTGAAACGTCTCACTCGCAACTCCTCCGTCACGGTGACAAGACCTGGCGGCTGAACGTATCGCCTCCGGCAAGCGCTTTCTAGACCTCGGCTCGATTTCGCAAAGATGCTCCCACCAGACTCGCGAAAGCCCTTTCGCGAAATCGATTCAACTGTCACCCTCGCTCACACCGCAGCCCCCCACCTCCCGAAGGAGGCACCCCCCATGCCCGGATCCGCGAACAGACCGGTCGGCCGCCGCGCCTTCGTCCTCGGCGCCACCGCCGCCGCCGGCACCGCCCTGACCGGCACGACGACCGGCACGGCACACGCAGCCGGCTTCGGCTGGAGCGACGACGGCTCGAACTACGTCGTCGACACCGGCGCCCAACTGGTGTTCAAGGTGAGCAAGTCCACCGGCGACCTGACCTCCCTGGTCTACCGGGGCACGGAGTACCAGGGCTACGGCGGCATGAACTCGCACATCGAGTCCGGCCTCGGCTCCTCCACCGTGAGCATCAGGCAGTCCGGCTCGACGATCCTCGTCTCGGTCACGCACGGCACGCTCAGGCACTACTACGCGGCCCGCAGCGGCGAGAACAACGTCTACCTGTGGACCAACAAGGCCGACACGTCCGTCTCGGCGACCCGGTACATCGTGCGCGTGAAGAAGGGCGCGTTCCTCAACGACGAGCCCGACTCCTACACGTACGCGCCCACCACCATCGAGGCCTCGGACGTGTTCCGGAAGTCCGACGGGCAGACCCGCTCCAAGCACTACTCCAAGCGGCGCGTCATGGACTACGACCACATCGGCTGGTCCGCCGGCGGCGTCGGTCTGTGGATGGTGCGCAGCAACCACGAGAAGGCCTCCGGCGGGCCCTTCTACCGCTCGCTGCTGCGTCACCAGAGCGCGGACGGTGGCGGCCTGTACGAGATCCTCTACTACGGCCAGAACCAGACCGAGGACCAGCGGTTCGGCCTCCAGGGCCCGTACGTCATCGCCTTCACCGACGGCGGGGCGCCCTCCTCGGCGCTGTTCCCGGGCACGCTGACCACGCCCTGGGCCGACTCGCTCGGCATCGCCGGGTACGTACCGGCGAGCGGCCGGGGCAAGGTGGCCGGGGTCGGGATATCCGGGCGGAACACGGCGTATCCGTACACCGTGGGGCTCGCCAACTCGGCGGCGCAGTACTGGGGTCCGGCGCGTTCCTCGGACGGCTTCTTCTCCATCGCGGGTGTGCTGCCGGGGACGTACACGCTGACCGTCTACAAGGGCGAGCTGGCGGTCCACACGACGTCGGTGAGCGTGTCGGCGGGCGGCACGACCACCCTGAACACGATCGCGATCCCGTCCTCCAACGACCCCTCCAACGCCGGCGCGATCTGGCGGATCGGCGACTGGAACGGCACGCCGGGCGGGTTCAAGAACGCGGACCTGATGACGTACGCGCATCCCTCCGACGTACGGGCCGCGTCCTGGACGGGGAACGTCGTCATCGGCAACGACGCGACCGCGGCGTTCCCCTGCTACCTCTGGAAGGACGTCAACAGCGGCATCCTCGTGTACTTCAGGCTGACGGCGGCCCAGGCGGCGGCCGCGCACACCCTGCGCATCGGCGTGACGACGGCGTACGCCAACGGCCGCCCGCAGGTGACGGTGAACGACGCCTGGACGTCCGCCATCCCGTCCCCGCCCGCCCAGCCGAACACCCGGTCGCTGACCAACGGTTCCTACCGCGGCAACAACCACACGTTCACGTACAGCGTCCCGGCGTCCGCCTGGAAGACGGACCCGAGCCAGTACAACGTGCTCAGGATCAACGTGGTGAGCGGGTCGGGGACGACCGGCTTCCTCAGCGCGGGGACGGCGATCGACGCGATCGACCTGCTGGCCTGAGCCGGGTCAGGTGCCGCGCGTCCACTGCTGGTTGGTGCCCCCGTTGCACGTGTACGTGATGAGCGCGGCACCGTTGGCGGTGGACGCGCCGTTCACGTCCAGGCACTCGCCGGACGCACGGGACTTGACGTTGACGTAGGAGCCGGTGGTGGTCAGCGACCACTGCTGGCTCGTCGCCGAGGAGCAGTTCTCCTGTGTGACCGTGCTCGCGTTCTCCTGCACGCACAGGGAGCTGTTCCTGACCATCAGCTGGTAGTAACCGCTTCCGACGGACTTGAACCAGTACTTCTGGTTGGTGCCGCCGTTGCAGTCGTACTGCTTGAGCTGGGCTCCCGCCCAGAGCGACTGGCTGGTCACGTCCGCGCACTTGGAGGAGTGGCGGGCGATGAGGGTGTGGTAAGTGGCGCTCGTGCCGGAGACGGTTCCGGCGGCCGTGTCGACGGTGACCTCCGGCGACCAGGTCATGGCCATGGTGGTCGAGTTGGAGAAGGTCAGCGGCAGCCAGACGTACCGCGAGTCGTTGACGGTCCCGCCGAAGGAGTTGCCCCAGCGGTCGCCCAGGTAGAGGTACGAGGTACCCGAACTGCCCTGCACCGGAAGGACGTAGGCGGTCTGCGAGCCGTACGCCGTCGAGTCGCCGATGTTCTTCATGGCCGACCAGGGTCCGGCGAGGTTCGTGGCCGTGGCGTACTGCTGCTGGTTGGGGTTCCAGCCCGTGGCACCCGAGGTCAGCATGAAGTACACGCCGTTCCGCTTGAACAGGGCCGGGGCCTCGCGGTGGCCGCCCGGCCAGGGGTTGGCGACCAGGCTCGCGATGCCGGTGTAGTCGGCGGTGAGGCGGTAGATCTGGAGGTCGTAGTTCTCGCGGGCGGCGGAGACCATGTACCCGGCGCCGTCGGTGTCGACGAAGACCGTGATGTCGCGGGACATGTGCTGGCCGAGCGGGCGGAAACTGCCCTTCCAGGTGTAGTTGCCGTCCACGGTGTCGGAGACGGCGACGGCGGCACGGGCCTCGCTGTAGTCGGTGCCGTTCTCCTTGTGCATCCACATCACGAACTTGCCGGTGGACGCGTTGTACATGACCTTCGGCCGCTCGATGTTGGCGGTCGCCAGCTCGGGGGCGCTGGCCTCGGTCAGGACGTGGTTGCGGAACTCCCAGTTCTTCAGGTCGGTCGAGCGGTAGGCGTCGACGTACCGGAAGGTGTTGTCGGCGTTGCGGTGCTCGCCGAACCAGTAGTAGTAGGAGCCGACCTTGAGGACGCCGCCGCCGTGCGCGTGGACGGGGTTGCCGGAGGTGTCCTTGAACTGGGTGCCGTTGGTGACGGTCTGGGGCGCGGCCTGGGCGGGGCCGGCGGTGGCGAGGGCGCCGAACACACCCAGGCACAGGGCGAGGAGGACCGCGCAGGCGCGTCTCATCTCACTCACCCGTCTTCACGGTGTCGGCCACCGGGATGCCGAAGTCGGGAGTGCCGTCCGGCTTCCAGCCGAGCTTCTGGACACGGGTGTGCCGGTTGGGGTCGTTCAGCGGGTCGCCGTTGATCTCCTTGTACTGGCGGGCGTGGTAGACGAGGACGTCGGTGCGGCCGTCCTCGGCGACGGTGAAGCAGTTGTGGCCGGGGCCGTACTGCTTGGTGGTGTCGTTGCTGGTGAAGACCGGCGTCGGCGACTTGGACCAGCTCATGGGGTCCAGGAGGTGGCTGTCGGCGTCGGCGGTCAGCAGGCCCATGCAGTAGTTGAAGTCGGTGGCGCTGGCCGAGTACGTCATGAAGAGGCGGCCGTTGCGCTTGAGGACGTACGGGCCCTCGTTGACCTTGAAGCCGATGCACTCCCAGTCGTACTCGGGGGTGGAGAGCCGGACCTGAGGGCCCTTCAGGGTCCAGGGGTTCGCCATCTCGGACAGGAAGATGCCGGTGTTGTTGTCCAGCCCGGGCTCGTGCTGCGCCCAGGCGAGGTAGCGCTTGCCCCGGTGGGTGAAGGTGGTGGCGTCCAGGGAGAACGTCTCCCAGGCCGTCTTCACCTGGCCCCGCTCCACCCAGGTGCCCTTGAAGGGGTCGGGGTGGGCGTTCTCCAGCACCCATATGCGGATCGCCCACACGTCCTCGGCGGGCGCGGAGGCGAAGTAGATGTACCACTTGCCGCCGATGCGGTGCAGTTCGGGCGCCCAGATGTGCGCGCCCATGTTGCCGGTGGGGTGGGCCCGCCAGATCACGGACTCGGCGGCCGTGCCCAGGCCGTTCAGGGTCCGGGAGCGGCGCAGGATGATGCGGTCGTACTCGGGGGCGGTGGCGGTGAAGTAGTAGAAGCCGTCCTTGTGCCGGTTGATGTGCGGGTCGGCCCGGTTGCGCACGAGCGGGTTCACGAACGGAGCCGGCTTCGGGGACCTGGCCGGGGTGGCGGCCTGGGCCACACCCGGGACGGCGGGGACGGCGGCCAGGGCACCGGCGGCTGCGGCGCCCTTCAGCAGCAGTCTGCGGCTGGGGGGTTCGGGCAGAGCGTGGTCGCGGTCGCGGCTCATGGGGAGGGGCCTGCCTCTCGCTGGGGGACACACGGCGTTGTCCGAAACGTCGTCTGACATGTCGAACACCATCTGTCATTACGAACGCCGAAAAGGTAAGGGTGTGCCACCAGGAGGTCAACGGGTCTGACGGGACGAAGAGAGACGGCTGCGGGAAAGGGGGCAACCTTTCCGGCCCGGGTGACGACTGGTGGGTCGAAAGCGCGATTCCCCTGAACCACGTAAGGACGCAACCGTGGCAACCCACTCCCGCCGCCGTCCCCTCCGCAAGCGGCGCACGGCCCTCGTCCTCGCCGTCGCCGTGGCAGCGGTGGGAGTTCTGCTGTCCCTGATGACGGCACTCCGCCCCGACAGCGAGCCGAACGCCGTGCGGGCCGCTGCGGAGCCCACCGCGGCCAACCGATCGGGTGCCCCGGCGGCGACACCGGAACAAAGGGCCGAACCGAGCCCGAAGCAGAAGCAGAAGCCGAAGCCGAAGCCGAAGCCGTCCAAGGCGTCCCCGACGCCGACCGCGACCACCCCGTCGAAGCGCCCCTCGCCCACCGACGCCCCGCGTTCCACCCCACGGCCGGTGTCCGGCACGGCACCGCTGGCGGGACGTATCCAGCCCCAGGTCACCTACAAGGGGGTCGCCACCCACTACGACGCCGCGGACGGCGACGGCGCCTGCCTGTACGGTCCGAGCCCCGACCTCATGGTCGCGGCGATGAACCACACCGACTACGAGACGTCCAAGGCGTGCGGGGCGTACATCCTCGTCCGGGCGGCGAACGGCGCCTCCGTCACGGTCCGGATCACCAACGAATGCCCGCTGCCCTGCGCCCCCGGGCAACTCGACCTCAGCAAGGAGGCCTTCGCCAAGCTGGCCGGCCTCTCCGCCGGCCGGATCCCGGTCACCTGGAGCCTGCTGAGCCCCGACACGTCCGACACCGTCTCGATCCGCTACAAGTCCGGCTCCAGCAGCCACTGGTGCGGCATCCAGGCCCTCGGCCACCGCAACCCGCTGGCCCGGCTGGAGGTCAGGTCCGGCAGCGGTTGGACCCGGCTGACCCGCACCGAGTACAACTACTTCCTCTCCCCCTCCGGCACCGGCTGCGGCGGCCCGCTGCGGCTCACCGACATCTACGGCGAACAACTCACCGTGGACGGCATCGCAGTCCGCCCGGACGCCAAACAGGCGACACGGGTTCAGTTCGCCCGGCACTGAGCGGTTCACAGAGCAACCGACGGGCCGGGACCGGCGTGGAAGCCTGAGGGCCACCCCCGCGAGTTCAAAGGAGTGCAAGGAATGGCGAGGGCTGGCCACCCGCTACGACAAGACGCCCGAGCGCTCTAGACACGGAAGATGTGCACCACGTGCGGAGTGTCCGCCAGAGTGTGCGGTGCCAGGGCGTGGTACGCCCAGACGTGGACCCAGGCGTTGCCCGTACGCAGTGTGAGCACCGACTTCATCATGCCGGGGGCGAAATACGTGAGCAGCAGGAAGGCCACCGACAGCACGGCGTCGTCGGGCGAACCGAACCGGGTCCAGGCGTCCCACAGGTGGAACGCGGTGTAGGTGAGGCCGCCCAGGACCACCGTGGCCGCGGTCGAGCCGGTGAGCTTGAGTATGCGGGGCAGCAGAATCGCGTAGATGAAGATCATCGCGGGGAGTACCGCGCCCGCGAGGTAGAGCGTGAACGCAAGGGGCAGGCCGAGCAACAGCCGGCGTCCGCCGAGGTCGAGGAGTTCGGGTTCGAGTACCAGGAACTGGACCACCGACTCGGCGACGAGGACGACAGCGATCAGGACGGCGTCGGCCCGGCGGTCGGCGGAGCGCAGGCAGAGCTGTTCTGTGGTGTAGCGGCGGCGGAAGTACAGCAGAGGGACGAGGGCGTACACGACCAGGTTGTAGAGCGCCCAGGTGACGGCCTCGGCCGCGGTGACGTGCTCGTGGGTTCCGTAGAGCGTGCCGGCGAGGTGGAAGCCGAAGGGGTGCCAGCCGAGTGCGCGAGCCAGGACGTATCCGAGGGTGAGACCGGCGGCTCCGTAGGCCAGCAGCAGGAGGGTCTCGCGCAGTGCCTGGGCGCGTTCAGGGGCTCGGGCGGCGAGGTCGGGGCGTGCTCGCCATCGGGTGAGCAGGCAGACGAGGGCCATCAGGAGCAGGGCCTCTACGAGGCCGATGTTGGCTTCCAGAAGATGGTCGGCGGTCTTTTGCCCGGTGCCGGCCGGCCAGGCGAAGGGCAGCCGGTCTCCCGCGACGGCGAGGACGAGGGCGCAGACGGCCAGCCAGCCGAGGGCGGCCGCCCATACGGCCCATGAACGCGGCAAGGACGCACGTCGGTCGGGCTTGGTTTCCGGGGCGGTCGTGGAGCGGGTGAGCTGCATCGGAGCCTCCGCGATTTATTTAGCACGACTGTGCCATGAAGGTCTGAGGGCAATGTAGCACGGCTGTGTTATAAAAGAGCCATGCCGAAGGTGGTCGATCCCCGGCTCCGTCGTAGAGAGCTGGCCGAGGCGGTGTGGCGCGTGGTCCGCCGCGACGGCCTGGAGCACGCCTCGGTCCGCAACGTGGCACGTGAGGCGGGCCTCTCGATGGGCTCTCTGCGGCACTACTTCGCGACCCAGTCCCAGCTCATGACCTTCGCGCTGCGGATGGTCATCGTGGGAATCACGCAGCGGATCGCGGCACTGGCCCCCGGTGGCGACCCGAGTGATCGCGCCGCACGCGTCCTCGCGGAGTTGCTGCCACTGGACGACCAGCGGCGGGCGGAGAACGAGGTGTGGCTGGCCTTCACCGCCCGCGCCATGACCGATCCCGAACTACGGGCCCTGCGCGACGAGGGATACGACGCGCTCCGCGCGGTCTGCCGCGGTCTCGTGACCGAGCTCATCGATCCGGCCCGCGACCCGGACCGGGAGGCCGCACGCCTGCACGCCCTGCTGGACGGACTCGCCGTACACGCGGCCATGCGCCCGGACGTCGACACCCCCGACGTCATGCGCAACGTCATCGCCGACCACTTGGCCGAACTGCTCGCTCCACGGGCGGACACTTGTTGATGCAGCGTTCGACGGTGTCGCGGTCCTTGTGGAGCGCGGTGTCATGGCTGACCGGGCGGCCCCTGAGCGTCCCTTCTGCTTACGGTTGGCCTGGTCGGTCTTCTCCGGGATCACCGCCTTGATGTTGCGTCTGCGCGGGTAGGCGCGGTTGGCGTGGGAGGAGTTCGCCTTATCGCCGGCGGCCGCATCCGGCCGGGTCCGGGGACGGCCGACGCGCCCCTGCACCTTGACCTTCTCCAGGACCGGGACGAAGCGGGGCTGTCCGTAGCCTGACCGGGGGTGAGGATGATGGACAACGGTAGGCAGCGAGGTGGACCTTGCTGGTTGCCCCGCCCCGAGAGCGGCCCGGTTCGGCGGCCCGCAGTCGTGCACGATGGCGCGCGACGACGCATGCTCGCGGGCGCGCTGACACCTCGGGCGTTCGCCTTCCGGATCCACCAGCGCTACGGACATGAGCTGGCCCATGACTGAGCGGCTCGCCGAGCTCGACGACGAGTACGACCTCGTCGAATACATCGACAGAACAGTGGACCAGGTCACTGTCGACGTCACAGCCGAAGCCCGCCGCCTGGCAGCCATCGACCGACACTTGTGCTGAACCGCTCGGGAAACGCCGATCGAAGTTCAAGCTCAGCGGCTGACAGCAACCGCCGAATTTTCTGTTATCGGCCGCCCGCCGCCCCCGTCTCCCCTCCCGTGCACAGCCTCACCCACACCACAGCAGCGGCCGCCGGAGTCCTCGCGGCGGTCGCCTCACTCCTCGCCGCTCCCCCGGCGGTGGCGGCCGGGCCCCGGGACGTCACCGCCGACGTGCTGGCCGACCGGGACGTGACGCTCACGGGCGACACGGTCGTCACCGTGCCGCCGGGGACGACGACGTACGACGGCGTGTTCCGCGGCGAGGGCACGCTCACGGTGCGCGGCAGCGGGACCCTGGTCCTCACCCGGGACAGCGACTTCACGCTCCCCGAGTCGCGACGGCGGCAGCGGGTGCGGATCGCGGGCGGGAACCACCCGTACGTCACCGTCACCCGCCCCGACCCGCCGGCGGTCACCGTGGAGCGCGGCGCGACGCTCCAGTACGGCGACGGCGGTACGACGGGTCTGATCGGCCGTTTCCCGTACAACACCCCGGCGTTCCGCCTCAACCAGGACAACATCCGGGTGGACGGCACGCTGCGGCTGTCACTGACGAGCGCGTACAACCTGGGCACCATCAGCGGCTCCGGGCTGATCACCCAGCCGAGGTTCCTCTGGGGCACCTGGGACCTGTCGGGCACCCACTCCTTCTCCGGGGTGATCGACAACGGCACGCAGCTGAACGCGGGCCGCCCGGAGTACGCGACCTCGCTCCCGAACGTCCGCAAGATCCTCAACCAGGGCACCTGGACCGTCGACACACCGCTCGGCCGGACCGTCACGATGGGCATGGACTTCTACCAGCGCGAGTACGGCAGCGACATCAACGTCCAGTCGCGACCCGGCAGCAAGGTGATCCTCACCGGCCAGTACAGCTGGTCGGACCGGGGCGGCGACAGCGACCCGTCGCTCAGCGACCCGGCCCTCAACTGGACGCCCGCCCGCAAGAACGTCAACAAACGCGGCACCAACATCAAGGGCGCGAACGTCCAGTGGGGCGACGGCACGACCGACAAGATCTTCATGCCGGGCACCGCCGAGACGGTCTACATCAACCTCCTGGCCGCCCGCTCCCGTTCCCGCCTCACCTTCGCCTACAACGGCCCGGTGACGCTCGGCGCCCCCATCGGCGGCGGCGTATTCCACGACACCCTCTCGGCCCCCGGCGCCGGCGACATCGTCATCGCCAAAACCCCCGGCAACGACGTGACCTTCGCGGCCGTCCAGTACTACGACGGCTCCACGACGGTGGAGAAGGGGGCGGTACTCCGGCTGGGCAGCGGGAAGCGCGGCGGGGACAGCGGGCTGTACACGGCGGGCCGCCACTACAAGGTCGTCAACGACGGCTCACTCGTCCTGCGCAACACGAAACGGCCCCTCACCCTGTCCCGCATCGGCGGCAGCGGCTCACTCACCCAGTCCGGAACCGCCACGACGACCCTGACGGGGCCGGCCGTCACGTACACCGGGACGACCACCGTCTCCCAAGGCACCCTGGCCCTTCGCGACGGCGCCACGCTCACGCACAGCAGGGCCGTACGGCTCACGGCGGCCACGGCCCGGCTGGACGCCGGCCCGGCCGGCCTGCGCGTCGCGACCGCGCTCAGCGGCAAGGGCACGGTCACGGGAGCGGTGACGAACGACGGTGCCGTGACGACCGGCCTCACGGTGCGCGGCGCCTACACGCAGAGCCCGAAGGGTTCCCTGGTGCTGAGGGACGGGCCGTTGAAGGTGACGGGGGCCGTGCGGCTGGCCGGGGACCTCGACGTGTCGGCGGTAGCGGGCCGGGCCCGGGCCGCGCGCGAGATCAGCGTCCTCGACCACAAGGGCGACGGCAGGATCTCGGGAACGTTCAAGGGACTGCGGCAGGGCGCCCGTCTGAAGCTGGGCGACACCACCTACCGCATCGACTACCGGGCGGGGGACGGCAACGACGTCGCCCTGACGGCCGGAAGCGTCCCGAGCCCCTCCCCCACCGCTCCCGGGGAGTCCGCGTCCGGCCCCGTGGCGCCCCGGAGCGCCGGCGCCTCCGAGGACGTCGGCTTCGGCTGGTGGCCGTACGCGCTCGGGCTGGCCCTCGTCGTCAGCCTCGCCGTGCCGATGGCGACGCGACGCGGCCGGCGCCACCGTGGCGGCGGTCGGCACGCGGGCCGCGCGCGGCGGTGAGGCTCACAGCTCGGACTCGCCCCACGACGTGACGACCACGTCGTCGCCGACGGACACCCGGCCGGGTCGCAGCACGGCGAACTTCGCGCCGAAGGCGACACCGCCCTCGGCGGCCCGCCGGTAGCCGGCGAGGGTGCGCAGGGGTTCCGGGCCCGCCCTGGTCCCGGACTGCTGCTCGACCAGGGTGACGGCGCAGCGGATGGCGAGCTTGGCATAGCCCAGTTCCGCGTCGCCGATGCGGAGGTGGCGGACGCGGTCCTCGGTGTGCGGTTCGTCCCAGCCGTCGAGGTCGTCCCCGCCGTCCAGTGCGTCCACGCCGTCGACCACGATGTTGGGGCGGAAGCGGTTCATGGGCAGCGGGCTCGCGCCGCGTTCGCTCACTTTCCGGTTGAGGAGGTCGAGGGTGGAGCGCGAGACGATGTGCAGCGCGCAGCTGTCGGCGTAGCCGGAGGTGCCGGGCGTCAGGCCGTCGGTCACCCGGTCGTGTTCCGGCGGTACGCGCACCAGCCGGCTCGGGGTGCGCAGCACCTCCGAGAGCCAGCCGGCTGCCGTGTCGCCCTGGTCGATGCCCTGGTAAGCGGTTCCGAACAGGTCGATTTTCCGCCGGGTGCCCGTGGTGTCCACCCACAGGTGCAGGTCCTCGGTCCCCGGCGCGCTGAGTGTGAGGCGCTCGCCGTCGGCGGTGACGGCGGGCCGGATGACGGCCAGCCGGGGATCCCGGCGCTGGGTCCGGTACACGCCCTCCTCACTGACGACCATGAAGCTGCGGTCGTGCGCCAGTCCGGCGGGGGTCAGCAGTGCCTCGGTCGCCGATGTACCGGCGCATCCCTTGACGGGGTAGTACGACAACTCGACGACGCGGGCCATGCCCTTCCCTTCTCCTGGACGTGCGTGTGCGGCGTCCGGTGTCAGCGGCCGCTCGGTGCCTGAGGAAAGCCCAGCTGGGGCGCCAGCAGCCGGGCCTCGGCCGCCCAGTCGGCGAGGAAGGCGAGGGTCAGGCCGCGTTCGCGGTAACGGAGCCGGGCGGGGACGGACTCCTGGCCGCCGTAGGCCGGCTGCTCGTCGTCCGCCCGGGCGAGCAGCAGCGCGGTGAGCCAGTCGTACTTCACGGCGGAGGCGCACACGCCGAGCCGGACGAGCCGTTCGTCGCCGCGCCAGCCGCTGACGCGCAGGCCGTGCAGGTAGGCGTCGTACGCCGCCTTGGCCAGGCCGGGCAGGTCGGCGGCGGGGACGAACAGGTCGAAGACACAGTCGGGGAGGTAGTTGCCGAGGTCCTCGCCGAGCGCGCCGTCCCCGGCGAACGCCCAGTCGAGGACGACACTGCCGCTGCCCTCGGAGCGGACGTTGGCCGGCCACTGGTCGAGGTGGCAGAAGGCGCGCGGCAGGGACTCCATCACCGTGAGGAACCACTCGCGGTCGTGGTGGAGGCGGACCATGTCCGCGCGCAGGCCCGCCGGGAAGTGCTCCCGGATCAGGGGGTGTTGCCAGGCCTCGTCGTCGTCGAGCAGGTCCTGGCCCGTCGTCTTGCCGGCCGTGTAGTCGCGCAGGAAGCCCTGCGAGAGCCACGGCCGGTCCTCCCCGGCCCCCACCGCGCCCTGCGCGGCCCCGAGCCGGTGCGCGTGCTCGACGTGCCGGGCGAGCGGCCAGGCGGTCGCCGGTTCGCCCGGCACGTCCTCCAGCCACAACGCCAGGTCGCCGTCGGGGCGTTCGGCGCAGGCCAGCAGCCGGGGCGCGCGCAGGCCCTGCGGCTGCCAGACCTGGGCGAGCCCCGACTGGTAGACGTACGCCTCGCGGCGCCAGAAGTTCCAGTGCCGTGGGTCGTTGGAGGCGGCCCAGCCGACGCTGGTCTCCTTGGTCCGCGTCAGTACCTTCAAAACGGCCGCGCGTCCGCCGGCGGTGACCCGCCACACCCCGGCCGTGACGCCGTTCCACGGGTTGTGCGTGAGCGGCTCGAACACCGCCTCCTTCGCCGGTACTCCCAGGACCTCACGTACTTCGGCATCAGCGACAGCGATCTCGGGCATGCCCCGATGCTATGCCGCCGTCTCCGCCCTGTCCGTCGCCTCCGCCCTGTCCTTGCGTCCCCGCAGCCACACGTACACCGGGATCCCGGCGAACAGGAACAGCACGCCCTGGTAGACGGCCGCGTATCCGGCGCCCGCGATCAGCCAGAACGAGAAGCCGAAGGAGAGGACGGCGACGATCAGGTCACGGACCAGCCCGGCGGGGCGGACGCGGTCGGTGGTGCCGCGGGCCAGCCAGTACAGCTGGGCCGCCGCCGACAGCAGGTACGGCACGCAGCCGGTGAACGTGGTGATCAGGACGAGGACGCGGAACGTGGTGTCCGGGCCCGCCGTGTAGTTGAGGGCGATGAGGAGCGAGCCGAGGACCGCGCAGGCCCAGACGCCGAAGCCGGGGACGCCGCCCTTGCCGACCCGGGCGAAGGGCGCGGGGAAGAGACCGTCGCGCGCGGCGGCGTACGGCATCTGCGCGGCCATGAGGATCCAGCCGTTGAGGCAGCCGGTGATCGAGACGACGGCGACCAGGGCGATGGCCGTGCCGCCCCAGGAGCTGCCGGTGAGGGCGTTCACCGCGTCGGCGAACGGTGCGCCGGAGTCGACGAGCCGGCCGTGCGGGACGAGGCCGAACACGGCGACCGTGCCGAGGATGTAGACCAGGGCCGAGGCCAGGGTGCCGAGGACGCTCGCCCGGGCGACGGTGCGCTCGGGGTCGCGGACCTCGCCCGCGCTGACGGCGGCCGACTCGACCCCGAGGAAGCTGTACAGCAGCAGCGCGGCGGAGGCGGCCAGCGCGCCGGAGACGCTCTGGCCGGAGGCGTTGAACGGGCCGAAGTTGTCCGTGTCGACGAAGAACAGGCCGACGGTGGCCAGCAGGAGCAGCGGCAGGAACTTCAGGACGGTGGAGACGACCTGCACCGCGCCGACCCAGCGGGTGCCCGCGAAGTTGGCGGCGGCGGGCAGCCACAGAGCGGCCATGGCGACGGCGGCCTGGAGGACGTGGTTGCCGTGCAGGGGTATCAGGACGTCGACGTAGCCGACGACGGCGACGGCCAGGGCGGCGATGCTGACCCAGCACATCGTCCAGTACGACCAGGCCGACAGGAACCCGGCGAATTCGCCGAACGCGTCCCTCGGGTAGACGTACAGCCCGCCCGTGACCGGGCTGCGCCGCGCCAGCCTGCCGAAGAGCAGCGCGAGGGCGACCGCGCCGACCGAGAGCACGACGAAGGCGAGCAGGCTGACCGTGCCGTAGGGGGCGACGGTGGCGGGCAGGGCGAAGATGCCGCCGCCGATGATGTTGCCCATGACCAGGGCCGTGGCGGCGGCCAGGCCGAAAGTGCGGCGGGGCGGGGGCGCCGGGGCCGGCTCGGCGGGTTCGGCGGTCTCGGCGGGGCTGGGGACGGTCATGGGCGTTCCTGACGAGCGGAGAGGGAGCGGAGGGAGGGCCGTGATCGTAACCTGCCGTCCCACATGTTGGGCGACCTGTTCATGTACCGGACACATTCGGCTGGGGTCCGCCGCCGGGTCTCGACTACGGTCGTCCGTATGACCAGCACCCTCACCCTCGCCGAAGCCCTCTCCGCCGGGACGGTCGTCCTCGACGGCGGCCTGTCCAACCAGCTCGAGTCGGCCGGGCACGACCTGAGCGACGAGCTGTGGTCGGCGCGGCTGCTCGCGCAGCAGCCGGAGGCGATCACCGAGGCTCATCTCGCGTACTTCCGGGCCGGCGCGGACGTGGCGATCACGGCCAGCTACCAGGCCACGTTCGAGGGCTTCGCCAAGCACGGCATCGGCCACGACCGGGCGGCCGAACTCATGGCGCTCAGCATCGAGTTGGCCCGGGACGCGGCCCGGCTCGCCCGCGTCTCCCGCCCGCTGTGGGTGGCGGCCTCGGCCGGCCCGTACGGGGCGATGCTCGCGGACGGCTCCGAGTACCGGGGGCGCTACGGCCTCACGGCCGGCGAGCTGGAGCGCTTCCACCGCCCCCGCCTGGAGGTGCTGGCCGCCGCCCGTCCCGATGTCCTCGCCCTGGAGACGGTCCCCGACGCCGACGAGGCCGCGGCCCTGCTGCGGGCGGTGCGCGGGCTCGGGGTGCCGGCCTGGCTGACGTACTCGGTCGCCGGTGGCCGCACGCGCGCCGGACAGCCGCTGGAGGAGGCCTTCGCACTGGCCGCCGACGTGGACGAGGTGATCGCGGTCGGCGTGAACTGCTGCGCGCCGAAGGACGCGGACACCGCCGCCGCGATCGCCGCCCGGGTCACCGGCAAGCCGGTCGTCGTCTACCCCAACAGCGGCGAGACCTGGGACGCCGACGCCCGCGCCTGGACCGGCCGTGCCAGCTTCACCGCCGGCCAGGTGAAGGGCTGGCAGCAGTCCGGCGCCCGTCTGATCGGCGGCTGCTGCCGGGTGGGGCCGGAGGCGATCGCGGGCATCGCGGGGACGCTGGGGGCGGCATAGGAGCGACATGCTCCGCACCGGGTCACCAGTGCGCGCACAACCCTCCTCCGCTGACCTCCCCACTGCTAGCCTCCGTCCAGGGAACCGGTTTCCATGGTGTTGCCGCAGTTCCTGAGGGGTGGGTGCGGACCGGCGCCCGGAAGAGACGAGGCAGTCATGACGAGGAAGAACGGGGACGCGAGCCGCAGCACCATCCGGGACGTGGCGGCCCGCGCGGGGGTCTCGGCGTCGACGGTGTCACGGGTGCTCGGCGGTGTGTATCCGGTGAGCGCGGCGACGCGGGGGCGCGTGATGCGGGCGGTCCGCGAGCTGGACTACGTGGCGGACGCGCGGGCGAAGGCGGTCGCGGGTGTCGGCACGCCCACGCTGGCCTTCGTGCTGGAGGACATCACCGGCCCGTCGTTCGCGCACATGGCGCACGGCGTGGAGCGCGAGGCGACCCGCCTCGGCCATCTCTGCCTGGTGTGCAGCACGGAGGGCGACGTCCGGCACGAGGTGGAGTTCGTCGAGATGATGCGCGCTCAGCGCGCCGCCGCCGTGATCCTGGTCGGCGGCACCGCCGACACCCCCGAGTACCGCGAACGCACCCACCGCATGGCCGACTCCCTCGCCTCGGCCGGCTCCCGCCTGGTCCTGTGCGGCAGGCCGCCCCTGGACCCGGGCGCGCCGGTGACGGTCATCGAGTACGACAACGAGGGCGGCGCCTACACCCTGGTCGCCCATGTCCTCGCCCAGGGGCACCGCAGGGTGCTGTTCCTCGGCGGCCGGGCGGACCACACCACGGCCCTGGGCCGTGAGCGCGGCTATCTCGCCGCCCACCGGGCCCGGGGCCTCACCCCCGACCCCTCCCTCCTCCTGCACGGCGACTTCACCCGGGACGCGGGCCACCGCCTCGTGCAGCAAGCCCTCAAGGACGGCCTCGACTTCACGGCCGTCGTGGCTGCCACGGACATGGTGGCGGCCGGTGCCCTGACCGCCCTGCACGAGGCGGGCCTGACCGTCCCCGGCCACGTCTCCCTCGCCGGCTACGACGACATCCCCTTCGCCCGCGACCTGCACCCCGCCCTGACGACGGTCCACGTCCCCTACGAGGAGCTCGGGCGCCTCGCCGTCCGCACGGCCCTGGAACACACGCCGGGCGCCCCGGACGAACACCTGCTGCTGGGCACGCATGTCGTGGTGCGGGACTCGGTGGGGCCGCCACCGGCGTGAGCGGCGTCAGTGCCGGCGCAGTGCCCCGGCGCGCCGCAGCCGCCGTACGGCCGACCGCAGTTCCGCGCTACGGGTGGCCGAGGCGTCCGCCGGGGGCGACGCGGGTGCGGGTTCCTCCGGCGTGAGCGCCGCGTCGGTCGACCAGAGGGCGAGTTCGCGGTCGCGGGGACCGTGCGCCGTGTAGGACAGACCGTCCTCGGCGTCCGGCGCGCGGTCTCCGAAGACGCGCACCGGGTGCGTCTCGTCCCAGCGTTCCCAGCCTGGGTCGCCGTCCGTGGCGAAGCGGACCCAGGCGGCGTGCATCGCGTCGGCCAGTTCCTGCGGGGCGCCTTCCCCGGCCAGTTTGCGGGCCTCCGGAACCTCCCCGGTGTCGAAGACGAAGCCGAGCTCCAGCGCGTGGCAGGAGCCGAGGCCGGGGAGGTTCGACGGCCAGGCGAACTCGTAGACGTAGGACGGTTCCGTACGGGCGTCGGCCAGGTGGTGCAGGGGGATGCGCAGGAGGTGGTCGGTGACCAGCTGGCCGACGATCTCCGCCGTACCCGCCTCGGGGTGCAGGGCGCGGTAGCCGCGCGGGACCTCGCTGCCGCAGTGGCAGCGGGCCATGGCTCCCGCGAAGGCGACGGCTCCGAGGCGGTCGACGCGCTCCAGGAGCCCGCCCGGGACCAGCCACAGCCGGTACTCGTCGCGGGTCCAGCCCATCAGCAGCTCGACGCCCTCGGCGGCACCGCCCTCGGTGAGGGCCTGAAGGGGGTCGCGCGGGACGGTGTCACCGTCGACGACGATGCCGAAGGCAGGGCCGCCGACCACCGGGCTGCTGAGCCTGCCCACCTCGGCCTGGGTGTGCAGCAGCAGGTCGCGGTCGACGGCGGCGAAGGCCTCGGCGGTGGCGGGGATCTTCAGCCGGGACGCCATGCGGCGCACCATGCGCCGTACCTTGGCTCGCTCGGACGCCTCGGGCGGCCCGCTCTGCAGGACCGCACGCCGGACCATCCCCTGCGTCTGCGGGGCGGCGATGAGGGCGCCGATGCTGATCGCCCCGGCGGACTGGCCGAAGAGGGTGATGCGGCCGGGGTCGCCGCCGAAGGCCTCGATGGCCTCGTGCACCCAGGTCAGGGCGGCGATCTGGTCGCGCAGGCCGGGGTTCGGGGGCGTGTCCGGGAACAGTCCGTAGCCTTCGACACCCAGTCGGTAGTTGACCGAGACGCACACCACGCCGTCGCGGGCGAAGGCGTGGCCGTCGTAGACGGGGACGGCGGAGGAGCCCCTGGTCAGGGCGCCGCCGTGCAGCCAGACGAGAACGGGGAGCCGGGCCGCGGGGCCCGGCTCGGGGGTCCAGATGTTGAGGTTGAGGCAGTCGTCGCCCGGCACGACCGGGTCGGAGAGGTAGTGCGCGAAGGCCTCGGAGTACGGGGGTTTCGGCGGGGTGGGGCCGAAGTCGACGGCGTCGCGGACGCCGTCCCAGGGCGGCAGGGGTACGGGCGGGCGGAAGCGGCGGGGGCCGAAGGGGGGCGCCGCGTACGGGATGCCGCGGAACACGGCGACTCCCCGCTCGTACCTGCCGCGTACGGCCCCGTACGGGCTCCTGACCACGGGATCCGTCCGGCCTGCCGTCATACGCCCACCAGCCCTTCGCCGCGCTCGTGCACCGGAAACACCAGAGCACCACATCGCTCATCGGTATTCCGGTGCACGAGCCGGCTTGACCGCTATTTGGCGGACGCCTGGGCTGCGGACGCGCTATTTGGCGTACATCAGCGTGCCGAACCCGAGCTGGTCGAAGCCGCCACTGGTGGTGCCGTAGTCACCCCCTCCACCCTCGGGGGCGACCGAGAAGCACATCTGGGCGATGTACTTGTCGTCCAGGAGCAGGCGGCGGCCGTAGTGGTAGTGGAGCATCGCCCACACCGGGCGGACCTGGCCGCGGCTGGTGGAGCTGATCACCGTCTGCGACTGCTGGGAGCAGGTCTGGCCGCTGCCCCAGGTGTAGGTGGTGAAGGGCACGTTCATGTTCAGGTTGTACTTGGCCACGTACTGGGCGGCCTTCATGAAGCGGCGGCCGTCGTAGGAGTACAGGTCGTCGCCCTGGTTCCAGGCCATTTCGCAGACCGCGCCCATCTGGCCCATGCCCATGATGGTGTGGCCCTGGTCGCGGCCGGACTCCTGCCACTGGCCGAGGTCGTAGCCCTCGACTCCCGGGTACAGGAACGGCACCGCCCGCTGGATCTGGCCGTTGCCGCCGCCGCTCTTGAAGTAGTTGACGGCCTGGTCGTACTTGGCGCCGTCGTCGCACAGGATCCCGATGGCCATGATCGAGGCCATGTTGCACAGGTCCCAGTTGGCCCAGTAGTTGGTGATGCAGGCGTCGTTGTGGTTGGTGAGGAAGCTGTTGTTCATCGGGTAGAACACGTTCAGCATCATCTGCTTGAACTTGTTCAGGTCGAACCCGGCGTAGCCGCGCATGAGTTCGGCGACGTTGGCGAACTGCCAGCCGTAGATGCCCGCGGCGAGGAACCGGTCGGCGGTGCCCTGGATGGATGTCAGCGTGTTCGCCCAGGCGTTGAGGATGCGCACGGCGCAGTCCCCGTTGGCGGCGGTGCCGGCGACCTGCCAGCGCAGGGCGTTCTGGTAGGCGGCGGCGATGTCGTTGTAGAGGAGCGAGTAGTTCTCGGGGGTGCCCGATCCCCGGTAGACGACGGACTGCGGCCTGGCGGTCCAGGTGGACTGTGAGTGGGAGTTGGCGGTCAGTCTGTTCCAGCTGGACAGCCAGGGATCGTCGCCCGCGGCGACCCTGACCTTGGCCCGGTTGATGTCGCCCCAGTTGTGCAGCATGCCGGGGTGGGTGAAGGTCGCCGGGGCCGCGTCCGCCGTGGTGGCGGTGGCGGTGGCGCCGAGGGCGAGGGCCGCGGTGAGGCCGCCGGCGGTCTTGAGCAGACCGCGGCGGCTCACCTGGCCGCCCTCGTGGTGCGTGTGGGGGGACGTGCGGCTCATGTGGGTTTTCTCCCATCCGTGGGATTACATGGGGGTGAGGCTCACCTCGTCGAACTCGGTGGTGCTGCGGGCCAGGGGGTTGCGGGAGCAGACCACGAGGCCCACGTAGTAGGGGGCGTCACCGAAGCCGGGGATGTCTCCCTCGGCGAGGGGGGTCCAGGTGGCGCCGTCGTCGGACGAGACGGATGCGGTGAAGTGCGTCCCGGTGCGCTTCAGCCGGAGCAGGCAGGGGGCTGTGACCGCCGCGTTGCCCGTGAACGTGGACTTGCCGGCGACGGTCGGGCGCAGCATCAGCTGGGCGCTCGTGCCGCCGGTGACGATCGTCCCGGCCGCCTGGTCGAACGGCGACAGGGACTTGGCCATGAGCAGGCCGACCCGGTCGCCGGTGGCTCCGGCGCGGGAGACCAGGCGGGCGGTGACCTCGCAGTCACCGGTGACGGGCCGCCGTACGAACTGGCCCGTCATGCCCTGGTTGTTGACGGTGAGGTCGGTTCCGGCGCCCCGCACCACGAAAGTCCCGTCCTCGTGGGCGGTGCTGCCGGGGGTGCGGACGGCGACCACGCCGAGGGTGCCGTAGGCGCGGTCGTCGAGGACGACGTCGCCGAGGTCGCCGTAGGTCCAGGGCGCGGACGGGGGGGTGCCGACCGTGAGGGTGAGGGTGCCGGTGGCGTCCCCTGCGGCGTTGCCCGCGCTGGTGGTGACCTTGAACTCGCCCGTCCGTGTGGGTGTTCCGGAGATCAGGCCGGTGCGCTTGTCGACGCGCAGGCCGTCGGGCAGTCCGTCCGCGGCGAACCGTATCGGTTCGTGCGAGGCGCGCAGGAGGTGCTGGAAGTCCACCCCCTTGTTGGCGAACGCGGTGGCGGCGGAGGTGAGTTGAGGTGTGGAAGGTGTCGGCATCGTCGCCGTGGCGGACTCCGACAGGGGGCCGCGTCCGGCGCAGTTGGTCTTGGCGACGGCGTAGTGGTACGTCGTGCCGGGTGTGCCGGTGGCGTCGGCGTACCGGACGCGGGCGCCGAAGCCGACCGCGCCGATGCCGGTGGCGATCGTCTCGTAGGGGCCGTCGGCCGCGGTGGCGCGCAGCACCTTGTAGCGGGCGGAGAGGTCAGGGTCGGTCCAGGCCAGTTCGACCGCGTCGGCGCCCGCGGTGGCCCGCAGGTCACCGGCGGCCAGGGCCGGGCGGGGCACGGACCAGACCTCGCCGGCGGTCCGGGAGGCGACGCTGACGTTGTCGAAGGCGCCGGTGCCGGTCTCGGCGTACTCCTCGTCGACGCCGAGGCAGGAGGTGAGGGTGAGACCGACGTACGCCGTGCTGCCGAGGTCGACATCGGTGGAGCCGACCTCGGTCCAGCGGATGCCGTCCGGGGAGATGGCGCCGGTGCAGCGGTCGCCCCGGCGGGTGACGCGGACCCAGTACGGCATGCGCAGCCGGTAGCCGTCGCCCGCGCCCTCGACGTAGGGGGCCTGGAGCGGGGTCGCCGACTCGGGCAGGCTGCCGAGGGAGGAGATCGGGAAGGCGGCACTGGTGGTGATCGTCTGCTGCTGGGAGGGCGGCACGGGTGTGCTGCCGGTGCCCTTGACGGCGGCTCCCGCCTTGGCCCGTACGGACCACACGCCGCTCCAGGTGTGCAGCGGCAGGCCCTGGATCAGCATGGCGGCGTGGGCGGCGTCCGCGTCCAGGCCGGCTCGTACGGTGACACCGATCTTGGAGTACTGGGAGCTGAGCGGGTACACGATCCGCGCGGTGATCGTGCCGTCGCCGCGCAGCGGCAGGTACGCCAGGTGGTGGGTGTCGGCGGTGCCGGACGCCTCCAGCACGAACCGCTCGCCGTCGAACACGGCCGAGCCGGGGATCCGCACGTCACCGACGTCCCGTGCCGCCCAGGGGTCGGGCAGCCCGGGGAGTGCCGCCGACCAGGCGGAACGGGCGCTGGTGCCCTGGGAGTTGGTGGCCGTGACCTGGTAGTAGGAGGGCCTGCCCCGGCGGGCGTCCGGGTCGGTGTACTCCGGCCTGCCGAGGCCGGTCGCGATCGTCTCGTACGGCCCGTCGGCGGCGGTGGCCCGCAGCACCGTGTAGGACTCGGCCCACGCGGACGGCAGCCAGGCCACAGTGACGGACTTGTCGCCGCCCACCGCCGTGACACCGGCGGGAGCCGTGGGCTCGGCCGCGGCCGGGGCCTTCGTGCCCGCGAAGGTGAGGGTGCCCCAGCTCGGCAGGTCGTCGTTGCTGCCCTCGACGACCCGGGCGCCGCCCGTGCCGCGGAAGACGGCCGCCTTCGTGTAGGGGGTGTCGAGGCCCCGGACACCGGCGTAGTGCGCGTAGGCCATCTCGTAGATCGGGGGCAGGTTTCCGCGCCCGACGGCGGAGACGGACTTCTTGATGTACTTGCCGGTGCGGTCCAGGTCGGGGACGAAGGGCACGTCCCCGCCGAGGTTGTAGCGGGCGGCGTACTCGACGTTCTTCAGCAGCCGGTTGTCGTCGAAGGCGTACAGGTCGACGCCCTGGTTCCAGGCGACCTGCGCGGCGTCCGCGAGCAGGCCGACGGCGAGCTGCTCGTGGCCCTGGTCGCGGCCGGACTCCTGGCCCTGTCCCGCGTCGGTGACGATGCGGTGCGGGACACTGCCGTTGCCCGCGCCGGCGGCGGCGAAGCGCAGCGCGTCCTCGAAGAGGGTGGGCTCCTCGCAGAACACGCCGATGGCCAGGATGGACTGGACGGACGTCAGGTCCCAGTTGCCGTTGGCGTAGAGCATGTAGCCGGAGATGGCCGGGTACCACACGCGCAGGAAGGACTCCTCGCAGCGCGTGATGTCCTCCTTCGCCCAGCCGTCGTAGCCGCTGTGCCTCAGCAGTTCGGCGGCGTTGACGAACTTGAAGGCCTGGAGCCCGGCGCCGAGCGGGCCGTCGGCGCCGGTGACGGCGGTCAGGGACGCCGACCAGGCGTTGAGGATGTCGCGGGACTTGTCGGCGTAGGGCCGGTCACCGGTGACGCACCACATCAGCGCGGTCTGGTAGGCGGCGGCCGAGTCGGCGACGGCCTGGTTCTGGAAGTTGGTGGGGCCGCGGCCCCAGGAGGTGATCTGGCCGGTGTTCTGGATGGTGTACGTGGCCTTCGAGCGCGCGTGGGCGGCGAGCGCGAGGAAGCCGTCGTAGACCGGGGATTCCTTGGCGGCGACCGCGGCCTTCATGCGGGCGAGGTCGCCGGCGCTGTGCAGCAGGCCGGGGTGGGTGAAGGCGCGGAGCCGGGTCTTGTCGTCCTGGGCCCACGCCGCCGTGGCGGAGGCGGACAGCAGTCCGCCCCCGGCCGCGACCACGAGCCCTGCCGCGCCGAGGAAGGACCGTCGGCTGAGAGGAAGCACGGGTGACTCCATGGTTCTGGGAGGGCCGCGTCACGCGTGCTGGACGGTGAGCGTGAGGGTCTGCGTCGCGGTGCCCACGCTGTTGGTGGCCGAGACGGTGACCGTGAAGGTGCCGACGTTGTCCTCGGCGGTACCGGAGATCAGACCGGTGGCGGTGTCGATGTTCAGCCCCTTCGGCAGCCCGTCGGCGTTGAACGACGTCGGCAGCCCGTCGGCCGTGATCAGGTAGTTGAAGACCTGGTTCTTGGTGGCCGTGGCCTTGTCGGGGCTGGTGATCGCGGGCTTGTCGGTGGACGTGGCCTCGGTGGAGTTCAGGAACCGGGGGTTGATCACGTGCTCGTTGGCGTACGCCGGCATCATGTCCGTGAACTTGTACCAGCCGGGCTTCTTCATCCCGTTGGCGATCGTCTTGCCGTTGATGACCAGGTTCTGGAAGGTGACGTTCTTGATGGCGTGGTCCGCGTCGTAGCCGACCATGATGGACGGGTTGGCGTGCGTCCCGGTGTAGGTCATGTTCCGGATGTACACGCCGTCGATGCCCCGCCCAACGGAGGTGTTGTACGACTTGTTGAACATGACGCGCATATTGATCAGCTGGCCCCAGCGGAAGTCCTCCACCCGGATGTCCTGGGCGCGGACGTTGCGCAGCAGGTTGCTGTCGCCGGGGTTGAGCGCGATGCAGCCCTGGTAGTCCATCTGCGGTTCGCGGTGGTCCAGGACGTCGATGTTGCTGAAGACGAGGTTCTCGATGGTCTCCGGCTTGTCGGTGTTGCCGTGCGTGCCGACGTTGATCGGGTGCGCCACGTCCGCCCAGAGGGTGGAGTTGCGGACGGTGATGTTGCGGCAGTCGCCGTAGTAGTCCCAGCGGTGGGCGTAGATCGCGATGCAGTCGTCGGAGTTGCGCATCCAGACGCCGTCGATGAGGACGTCCTCGCTGGAGAAGACGTCGATGCCGTCACCCCACTGACCGTGGCTGTAGGAGTGCAGGTTGCGGACGGTGACCTGCTTCGACTGGCCGACGGTGACCGAGTAGCCGCTGCTCGGGTTGAGCACCATGATGCCGTCGATCTCGATGTTCTTCGCGTACTCGACCAGGATGCCGTTCACCGTGTTGTACAGCACGCCACGGCCGATGATCCGGGCGTTCTCCACCTCGTGGAACTCCACCCGGGATGTCAGTACCGCGCCGCCGGCCAGGTACAGCGTCTTGCCGCTGGGCACCTTCACCACGTTGTCGGTGGTCTTGTGCAGGCCGGGGCCGAAGTAGATGACGTCGGGGTCGTCGGGGTCGGGCGCGTTCGACTCGATCGGGTTGGCGTGCAGCTGCAGGTTGTTGAAGAGGTCGCCGTCGATCTCGATGGAGAGGTTGCGCGGCTCGGTGAGGGTGAAGGTCACCGTGGCGCCGTCCACCGTGAACGGGGTGTCGTACGACAGCGGGCGGATCCGCGCGGTGCCGATGGTGCCCTTGGACGAGGTGACGGCGACCTCGACGGTGCCCTTGAAGTCGAACGTGGCGACGGAGGAGTTGAAGACCGGGCCGCTGCCCGTGTTCGCGTCGATCTGCTTCGCTCTGGCGCGGTAGACGGGCACCGTCTTCCATTCCCCGCCGGGCGTACGGGCCTTGACGGAGTAGCTGGAGTTGGTGGGAACCCCGCTCGGGATGGGGTAGACCACCAGCTTGTTCGTCGAAGCGGGTTCGTCCGCGGCTCTCGCGGCGCCGGCTGCCGCTCCGATCAGTGAGTAGGCGGCGACGGTGGCACCCGCGGCCTGGAGAACAGTGCGCCGGGACAGGCCGGTGCTCTGGGCGTCGTTCATGGGAAACTTCCTTCAGTACGAGAGGTGAGAGATAGGGAAGGTCACTTGAGGCCGGTGGTGGACATCCCCGCGACGAAACCGCGCTGGGCGATGAGGAAGACCAGCAGGATCGGGACGACGTACATCACGGAGGCGGCGGCCTGGAGCTCGGGGACGGGCGTGCCGGCCTCGCTGACGTAGGTGGTCATCACGGCGACGGCGAGCGTGGTGCGGTCGCTGGACAGCAGCAGCTGCGGGGCGATGTAGTCGCCCCAGGTCCAGGTGAAGGCGATGATGAAGCTCGCGGACAGCACGGGCCAGGACTGTGGCAGGAAGATCCGCCAGAAGATCGACGAGTATCCGCAGCCGTCGACGATCGCGGCCTCCTCCAGCTCACGCGGCATGCCCGCGAAGAACTGCCGGAAGAGGAAGACCAGATACGGCGCCGCGGACAGGCCCCACAGCACCCACGGCCAGTACGTGTCGACCATGCCCATCTTGGCGAAGATCAGGTAGGTCGGCAGCAGCGTGACCATCTGGGGCAGCATCATCGAGCCGAGCAGGACGCCGAACAGCACCTTCTTGCCGGGTGCGTCGAGGCGGGCGAAGCCGAAGCCGACCCAGGCCGAGCTGAGGGTGACGAGCGTGGCGTAGATGAGGGCGATGACCAGGGAGTTGCGGGCGTAGCCGAGGAAGTCGATCTGGTGGAAGGCGTTGGCGAAGTTGTGCCACTGGAAGGCGTCGGGCAGCCAGTGCACGGGCGAGGCGGCCAGTTCGCCCTGGGTCTTCAGACCGGAGAGGATCAGCCAGCCGAAGGGGCCGAGGAACAGCCCGGTGACGGAGACGAGGACCGTGTAGAGGACGAGGCGCCTGGCGCGCACCCGTACACGCACGTCGGTCATCGAAGACTCGGGCGGCAGGGTGGTGGCGGTCACTTCTTCGCCTCCGGGTCGACGTTGTAGAACACCGCGCCGGACGTGAACTTGAAGATCAGTCCGGTCACGACGAGGATCAGGATGAAGAGCACCCACAGCAGCGCGGAGGCGTAGCCGTAGCGGCCGAGCGCGAAGTACTGCGCGAAGACGTGCATCATGTACAGGTAGTTGGATTGCGGGACCGTGGTGATGCCGCTCGTGTCTCCGAGCGGGGCCAGCAGCAGCGGCATGATGGTCTGCACCGAGGCGATCACCCCGGTCACCGCCTGGAAGAGCAGGACGGGCGACAGCAGCGGCACGGTGATGCTGCGGAAGGTGCGCCAGGCGCTCGCTCCGTCGATACGGGCCGCCTCGTGGAGTTCCCTGGGTACGTCCTGGAGCCCGGCCAGGGAGATGATCATGATGTTTCCGGCGCTCCAGAGCACCGTCATCAGCAGCACGTAGCGGGCGTACGGGTCGGCGAGCCAGGGGACGGCGTCGATGCCGAAGAAGGTCAGCGCGCCGTTGGTGGCACCGGAGTTCTGGTCGAAGAGGAACTTGAAGGCGAGGCCCGCGCCCACGGGGGGCACCACGGCGGGCAGATAGAGCAGCGTGCGGAACAGGCCGCGTGCCTTGATCGGCCGGTTGACCAGGACGGCGAGGCCGAGCCCCGCGATGATCGACAGCGGCACCGAGGTCACCGCGAACAGACCCGCGCGGCCCAGC
Organism: Streptomyces sp. NPDC007991; assembly: GCF_042958445.1. Classification (NCBI taxonomy): domain Bacteria; kingdom Bacillati; phylum Actinomycetota; class Actinomycetes; order Kitasatosporales; family Streptomycetaceae; genus Streptomyces; species Streptomyces sp. NPDC007991. Next base: position 605,660 of record NZ_JBIBJD010000001.1, on the reverse strand, counting down.
GCGTCCCAGGTGACCGGATCGTTCAGCAGCTCGCGGTAGTTGCCGAGTCCGACGTACTTCCAGTTGGGCGAGATGCCGTCGAACGTGGTGAAGCTCAGCCACAGCGCGTACACCATCGGCGTGATGGTCAGCAGCACGAACCCGATGATCCAGGGCGAGGTGAACATGTAGAACGCCCGGTGCCTGCGCGCGGTCACGGTGAGCTGCGGCCTGCCGGTGGCCGGTGCGCGCCGGGCGCTCGCGGCGGCACCGGGCCGGTCCGCGACGGCTGATATCTGGTCGACCGTCATCCCACCTGCTCCTTACCGCGCTTCATCTGCTCGTTGATGGCCGAGTTCAGGCGCCCGGCGAGGGTGTCGACGGAGATCTGGCCGTTCATCGCGGCGGGGGCGATCTGGTTGAAGAGGGCGTCGATCGCGTCCGCCCGGGTGTAGGGGGTGAACGAGACCACCGAAAAGTGCTTCAGCTCGTCCTGCTGCACCTTCTGCACCCGCTTCTGGTAGTCCTCCTTGGCCGGCATCAGCGGCCTCAGCGACTTCAGGGTGGGGATGCCCCAGCCGCCGGAGGCACGTGCCTTCGCCGGCTCCTCGCCGAAGAACCACTCGAAGACCCGCCATGCGGCGTCCTTGTTCTTCGCCCCGCGCGGCATCCACAGGCCGGTGCCGCCCTGGCAGGCGCTGATCCGCGGGCCGCCCGCGAAGACCGGGGCGGGTGCCAGGCGGGAGACCTCCGCCAGCTTCTTGTCGGTGCCGATCATGCCGCCCAGCCAGTAGCCGGAGTTCGACATGGCCAGCCGCCCGGCCTGGTAGGTGGGCCCGTCCCAGCCGTTGGGGTCGGGCTGGATGAGGCTCGGCCCGACCTTGGTCTTGCAGTAGTCGATGTACCAGGCCAGGGCTTTGCGGGCCTCGGGGGTGGTGAAGTCGACCCGGGAGAAGTCGTCGTTGAAGAGGCTGCCGCCGGCGGACGCCGTCATGGTCGCCAGGAGCGTGGCCCGGGTGAGGCCGCCGTAGCTGCCGCCGAAGACGGTGGTCTGGCCCTTCTTGCGCTGCACGAGGCGCTTGGCCTTGTCCATCCACTCCTCGTACGTGGCCGGCTCGGTCTCCGGCGGATAGTCGACACCGCCCCTGTCGAAGGCCGCGGTGTTGTACCAGTACATGGAGTCCTGGGAGAAGTCCTTCGCCATGCCGTAGCGCGGGCCCTTGCCCTGGGTGCGGCCGTCGAACCGCCAGAGGTCGTTGACGGGGTCCAGGTCGTCCGGTTTGAGGACGCTGCTCCGGGCGAAGTAGGGGTCCAGCTCCTCGGCCACGTCCCGCGCCGCGAAGAACGGCGCGTCCACGGCGCCGACGCCGCGCACCAGGTCGGGCGGATTGCCGCTGGTGAGCATCGCGATCAGCTTGGTGATGTCGTACCTCACCTGGACGATCTTGACGCCGAGGTCCTTCTTGGCCTGCTGGATCTGCTCCGGGAGGATGTCCCCGGAGTTGACCATCACGGTGACGGTCTCGCTCGATCCGCTCACCCCGGTCGACACCTGCATCGCACAGCCGCTCAGCGCCCCCGCACCGGTCGCGGCGCCGGCCGCGGACAGGGCGAGAAAACGGCGGCGGCTCAGGGAAGCACCAGCATGTGGGTGCATGAACGCACCACCTCCTTGCTTTTCCGGCCTGCGGTGGCAACCGGTTGTTGTGCGTGGGGCAGAGCTTCTTGCGGTCGGGATGGCGCGTCAAGAGCCTTGACGAGTTTTCGAAAAGACTATGTAACCTCGATGTCATCAGCGACAGCGCCGATGAGACCTGTTTCCTGGCACCGCGCGCCGGTCGCCGACGCGGGACCGGGCCGCCCTGACCAGGGACGGCGGGGTTCTCGTTTCGGCAACAGGGTTGGGAACCGGTTGCCGAGACGACCGACCGGGTACTCAGGTGGTGACGGCGGCACGGCCGGGCCTCACGGTCGCTCACTGAAACAGTGGTAATCGATTTCTACGAGTTGCTCGGGGCCCGAGGCGTGACGACTCGACCCCTCCCCTCATAGCCGCACGCTCCCTACGGCCCCTCTTCGCTCCCCTCCGCCGGCCCCTCTCCCGGCACGACGTGGGAAAACCAAGGCCGTTGCCCGGAAACCCGGCATTGCCGGCCATCACCTCGGCCCCGCCGATTGACCGCCGCTTCCCGGCGGATCTACGGTAGAAGGCGCTTTCTGAAACAGTTTCCGTCCTCTGCTCCAGGAGAGTCATGCCCAGCCCTCAGCTGCCGCGGGCCGTGTTCGCGATGGACCCGGTACACCTCCCGCTGCTCTTTCCTCCGCCGCTGATGGAGCGGCTGAGGCGCACGGCCGACATCGATCCCGGGTTGGTCGTGCGGGACTTCACCGATCCGGCCGCGGCCTTGGCCCTGGCCTCCGCCGAGGTGCTGATCACCGGCTGGGGCTGCCCGCATCTGGACGCCGGTGCGCTCGCGGCGGCCCCGAAGCTGGGCGCCGTTCTGCACGCGGCCGGCTCCGTGCGTTCCCTGGTCGGCGACGCCCTGTGGGAGCGCGGCGTGAAGGTCTCCAGCGCGGTGACGGGCAACGCCGTGCCCGTCGCGGAGTACACGCTCGCGATGATCCTGCTCGTGGGCAAGGACGCCTTCGACCACCGCGAGCGCTTCCGCCGCACGCACACCTACCCGGGCCCCGCACAGACCGCGGCGACGGGCAACCTCGGCCGCCGGGTCGGGGTCATCGGCGCGTCCCGGGTGGGCCGCCGGCTGCTGGAGCTGCTGCGGCCGTTCGACCTCACCGTGCTGCTGCACGACCCGTACGTGAGCCCGGCCGAGGCGGCCGCCCTCGGTGCGGAGTCGCTGTCGCTGGAGGACCTGCTCAGACACAGCGACATCGTGAGTCTGCACGCCCCCGACATCCCCGAGACCCACCACATGCTCGACCGCGATCGGCTCGCCCTGGTGCGGGACGGCGGCGTGCTCATCAACACCGCCCGCGGCGCGCTGGTCGACCACGAGGCCCTCGCCGACGAGCTGGTCTCCGGCCGGCTCAGCGCGGTCCTCGATGTCACCGACCCGGAGCCGCTGCCGGCCGAGTCCCCGCTGTACCACCTGCCCAACGTGTTCCTCACCCCGCACATCGCCGGCTCGCTGGGCAACGAACTGGAGCGGCTCGGCCGCATCGTCGTCGAGGAACTGGAGCGCCTGGTGGCGGGCGCGCCGCCGGCCCACGAGGTGCTGCGGGCGGATCTGGCGCGGGTGGCGTGACACCGTGATGGCCGGGCTCAGGGCGGATCGAGCAGGACCGGCACCGGCCCCCGGCGGACACGGGATGGCGGGTGGTCCCGTGACCAAACGACGCGGCTCTGCGACCGGACGACATGGGAGGAGCGCGAGGTCGGCCGACGGGCCCTCACTCGGGGGACGGCCTCCTCACTCCGAGGTCCTCGCGCATCGTGGTGCGCATCCTGGACAGGTCTTGCCAGCCCTGCTTGATCGCATCCCGCACGTCCTCGATGCCGTCGCCGTCGCGTGTGGTACCTCGGGTGAGCCGGGCCAGGACGCCGTAGACGGAGTTCAGGTCGCTGTCGACCCGTCTCACCTCCGTCAGCACGATGTCCGGCACGATCATCTGGGCCTCGGCGTACCGGCGACGGTAGTCCACGCGGGCCGCCTCCACCGTGGCCAGCGACTCCTTCGGGTCGTACCCGATGCGCAGTACGTGGGAGTGGTCGTTGAGGGTCGCCAGATAATGGCGGGCGGCGGCGTTGAACTCCGTGTACGCCGCTCTGCGGGCCTCACGGCCCGACTCCGCTCGCCGTGCGGCCATCTCGGCGCGGCGTGTTCCTTCGAGTCGTTCCCACTCCTCGCGGCGGGACACGTCTCCGCGGCGCTGGGTCAACCACGCCGAACCCAGCGTGCCGCCCACGCCCACCGCCGCAGCCAGCAAGCCCGCCACAGCCGAGTCCATCGCGCCTCCCCCGTGCCACCAGCGCCTCCGTACCACCACTCAGTGTGCCTGCCGGAGACGCTCCGCCACAGAACGCGTGACGGCTCGGTGACCAGCGGCCGGGGGAACGCGAGGCGGCCGGCCACGGCAGGGCGGGCGACTCCGGCACACGTCATGCCGGGCGGGTCTGGCCCCCGTCCACAGACCCTCCAGTCCTGGAGTAACGATGGGATACGGTTTCCGCACGGTTGGGGGCAGAGCCCCGGTGCCGGATCGGAACGCAACGGTGAAGGAGCCGCAAGGGTGAGTCAGCGCAAGGCGACGAGCGACGCCGGACGGGCGACCATTCGCGACGTCGCGGAGCGGGCCGGCGTCTCCGTGGCCAGCGTCTCGCGCGTGCTGTCGGGCAACTACCCGGTGTCGGAGGAGCTGCGCCGCCGGGTGATGAAGGTGGTCCGGGACCTGGACTACGTCACCAACGCCCATGCCCGTTCGCTCGCCGGCGGTGGCACACCGACCGTGGCGATCCTCATCAACAACATCACCGGCGCCGCGTTCGCGCATGTCGCGAAGGGCGTCGAGGGCGCGGCCACGCTGCGCGGCTGGCTCTCCCTGGTCGGCACGACCGGTGACGACCCGGAGCGGGAGCTGGCCCTGGTGAACCTGATGCGCCAGCAGGGCGTGGCCGCCGTGATCCTTCTTGGCGGCGCGTACGACTACGACGAGTACCAGCTGCGCATGGCCCGCTTCGCCCGTTCCCTGGACGCGGCCGGCTCGCATCTGGTCCTGGTGGGCCGGCCCCCGCTGGAGGGCGATGTCCCGGCGACGACCGTCGACTACGACAACGAGGGCGGCGCCTACGCGATGGCCAGCCATCTGCTGTCCGCCGGTCACCGGCGCGTCCTGGTCTTGCCGGGACATGCCGAACTGACCACCGCGCAGGGCCGGCTGAGGGGAGCGCAGCGGGCCTTCGAGGCGTACGGCGTGCCGTTCGACCCGGGCTTGGTCCGGCACGGCCCGTACGACTACGAGCACGGGTACGAGGCCGTGGAGGCGGCCCTGCACGAGACGCCGGACTTCACCGCCGTGCTGGCGGGGACGGACGTGGTCGCGGCGGGCGCCATGCAGGCGCTGCGCGCGGCGGGCCTGCGGGTGCCCGAGGACGTCTCGATCGTCGGTTACGACGACATCCCGCTCGCGTCCCAGCTCACTCCCCAACTGACCACCGTGCATGTGCCCTACGAGGAGATGGGCCGTGTCGCGCTGCGCGCGGTGGCCGACCGGCGCGAGGGCGGTGCGGGGCGCCGCAAGAGTGCCGACGGCGACCATCTGGTGCTGGGAACGCATGTCGTGGTCCGCAACTCGGTGCAGCCGCCGGGTCAGCGGGGATAGCGGCGCGGGACGTCGTTACGTAACCGTTTTCCAGAGGCTTTGCGGACCGTTCGGGGGTTCGTCCGCGGCGCCGCCGAGGGCCTGGACCAGCCGGTCCGCCCCTGCACTGACCTGCGCGTATTCGAGACTCCCCGCGAGCGCAGGCCGCGCGCCCCGAGATAACCCCGCGGACAATTCGCCGTAACAAATTTCCGCGCACCTCTTGCTAAGAGCCGAGCCAGCCGCCTACCGTCCCAGCAACCGCTTACTACAGCTTCTGCTTAGCTTGGCCGAACCCCCCGCAACCGCGAGCCGACGGTTTCCGGCCGCCGTTCCTGGCCAGCACAATCGAGCCGCTGCCGTCCTCTCGTTCTGAGAACGCCCTATTCCGAAGGATCACGGTCAGATGAACTTCACCAGCCCCCGGAGAAGGTTCGCCTCCGCCGCTGTCGCGGGTATCGCGCTGACAGGTCTGCTCTCCGCCTGCGGCGGATCCGGCTCGGGCGACGACGCCGCGTCGAAGTCCGGCCCGGTCACCCTCCCCTTCTGGGGCTGGGCCAACGGCCAGGAGGCAGTCGTCAAGGCGTTCAACGCCTCGCACAAGGACATCCAGCTGAAGTACACCAAGGTCACCGACCAGCTGACCATGCAGAAGCAGCTGACCAACGCGGTGAAGGCCGGCAACGCCCCCTGCCTGGTGCAGAACACCGCCGAGTACGTGACGAGCTGGGTCTCGCAGGACGCGCTCGCCGACATCACCCGGTACGTCGAGGGCGAGAAGGACAAGTTCAACAGCGGCGCCTGGGCGAGCGCGCAGGTGCAGGGCAAGCTCTACGGCGTGCCGACCAGCTCGGCGCCCCAGTTCACGATCTACCGCACGGACATCTTCAAGAAGTACGGCCTGAAGCCGCCGGCGACCTGGGACGACTTCATCGCCGCCGGTAAGGAGCTCAAGAAGCACGGCATCAAGATCACCAACTACGCCGGTGAGGACCCCAGCACCCTGGAGGTGCTCGCCATGCAGGCCGGCGCGCACTGGTACTCGATCGACGGCAACGCCTGGAAGGTGAACTTCCAGGACGAGGGCACCCTCAAGGCCGCGAAGGTGATCCAGGAGATCGTCGACAACGACCTGAACGCCAAGCTGTCCTTCGCCGACTACGCGGCCGTGCAGCGCAGCTACGACACCGGTGCCACCGCCACCCGGCAGATCTCCACCTGGCAGATGGCCGGCATGGTGCAGAACTTCACCAAGTCCTTCGGCGACTGGGCCCTGGCCCCGTGGCCGACGTACAAGGGCGAGGCGCCCAAGACGCCGGCGGGTACCAACCTGACGGGCAGCGTGACCCTGGTGACCAAGCAGTGCAAGAACCAGGAGCAGGCGGCGCAGGCCGCGCTGTGGATGTCGACGAACCAGGACGCGGTCAAGACGATGGCGAGCCCGGAGACGGGCAACGGCGTGATGCCGGCGCTGGCCGACAGCGAGTCCTACGTGGGTGAGTCGATCTCGCAGAAGCTGCTCGGCAAGAACTACGAGCCGGCGCAGAAGGTCGTGACGGACAGCCTGGGCACGGTCACCACCGACTGGACCTTCGGGCCCAACTGGACCGCGATGTTCACCGAGCTGCAGGCGGGCTGGGCCAAGGTCGTCAACAAGGAGCAGACGGTCACCGACCTGCTCGCGCACATGCAGCAGTGGACGGTCAAGGACCTGAAGTCCCGCGGTATCAGCGTCAAGGGCTGAGGCATTCGATGATTCGCTCCCTGCGCTGGAAGGGTGCCGCGTTCACGGTGCCCTTCCAGCTCGGCTTCGTCTTCCTGTATCTCCTCCCGATCGGCTACGCCGTATACGAGTCGCTGTTCACGGAGAAGCAGTCCGGGCTGGGCCTCGGCGGCGCCACGACGGAGTTCGTCGGGCTCGAGAACTACACACAGGGCCTGACGGACTCGGCGTTCATGAACTCCATCCTGCGGGTGGTGCTCTTCGCCTGTGTGCAGATCCCGTTCATGCTGCTGATCAGCCTGCTGCTGGCGCTGTTCCTGGACGCGGTCACCTCCAGGGTGGCGAGCCGGTTCCGGATCCTGCTGCTGGTGCCGTACATGATCCCGGGCGTGGTCGCGGCGATCGTGTGGGTCAACCTCTACAGCCCGGACGTCGGCCCGCTGACCCCGATCGGCAAGGCCCTCGGCTTCGACTGGAACTTCTTCGCGCCGTCGATGGTGTGGCCGTCCATCGGCAATCTGCTGACCTGGCACGGCATCGGCTACAACATGGTGATCATCTACTCGGCCCTCCAGGGCGTGCCCCGCGAGCTGTTCGAGGCGGCCCGGCTGGACGGTGCCTCCGAGCTGCGGATCGCGCGCAGCATCAAGATCCCGTACGTGCGCGGGGCGCTGGTGCTGACGGGGCTGCTGTCGATCATCCAGATGCTCCAGATCTTCAACGAGCCGGCGCTGTTCCGGAACATCACCCCGCAGACGGTCAGCGACAGCTTCACCCCGATCATGATCATCTACAACCAGGCGTTCAACGCGGGCAACTACAACTACGCGGCGGCGCTGTCCGTGCTGCTCGCCCTGATCCTGGGCGTGGCCTCCTTCCTCTTCTACCGGCTCACCTCGAAGGAGGCCGACTGATGGTGCTGACCGAGCACACCACGAAGCGGCCCCCCGTCCGCAGCGTCCGGCGCCTGCCCCGCCCGGACGCGGCCTCCCGCGGGCGGGGTGGTCAGCGCTTCCTGCTGGTCGGGCTGATCCTGGCCAGCGTCTACAGCCTGTTCCCGGTGTGGTGGCTGATCGTCGCCGCGACCAAGGACCGCACGGCGCTGTACCAGAGCAACGGCCTGTGGTTCTCCGGCTGGCATCTGTGGGACAACCTGCACCAGGTGTTCACCTACCAGGACGGGATCTTCCTGCGGTGGACGGCCAACTCGTTCCTGTACGCGGGGGTGGGCTCGCTCGGCGGCACGCTGATCGCGCTCGCAACCGGTTACGGACTGGCGCGGTTCGACTTTCCCGGCCGTAACGCGATCTTCGCGTGTGTCGTGGGCTCGTTCCTGATCCCGATCGCCCTGCTCACGCTCCCGCTGTATCTGCTGTTCTCGGCGCTCGGCATGGTGGACACCCCATGGGCGATGCTGATCCCCTGCCTGATCAACCCGTTCAGCGTGTATCTGGCCAAGGTGTACACCGAGGCCACGGTCCCCTACGAGTTGCTGGAGGCGGCCCGCATCGACGGCGCCGGAGAGCTGCGGATCTTCTTCAGCATCGTGCTGCGGATGATGACGACGGGCGGCGCGACGGTGTTCCTGCTGGCCTTCGTCAACACCTGGAACGCGTTCTTCCTCCCGCTGACCGTGCTGCGCGGCAAGGAGAACTGGACGCTCAACCTCGGCCTCTACAACTGGACCGGCACGCGGCTGGAGTCCGGCATCGACCTGACGGGCCTGGTGCTGACGGGCGCGCTGCTGTCCATCGTGCCGATGGCGATCATGATGGTCGCGATGCGCCGCTACTGGCGGACGGGCGTGACGCTCGGCGCGCTCAAGTGACCGGCGGGCCCAAGCGACCCGCGAGCCCGAGCGACCCGCGGGCCCGAGCGACCGGCGGGCCCAAGCGACCCGCCTGCCAGGGTGACCGGCGGGCCCAAGCGACCCGCCTACCCGAGTGACCGGCGGGTCCAGATGACCCGCCCTACCCAGGTGACCGCCGTACAAAGTGACCCGCATGCCCGAGTGATCCGCGGGCCCGAGTGACCCACGGGCCCGAGTGACCGGCGCCATCAGGTGACCGGCTCCCGGTGACCCGCGCGCTCACGTGGTCCGCGCGCCTCAAGTGACGTGCGCTGAAGTGATCTCCCTCGCCCCGACTGACTCCGGGGGCCGCAGGTGACCCTGACTCCCTGCGGCCCCCGGCTGCCCACCCCTCCCGGAGCCCTCACGTGACCGTTCTGCACAACCCCGTCCTGCGCGGCTTCGCCCCCGACCCCTCCCTGATCCGGGTCGGGGACTGGTACTACATGGCGACCAGCTCCTTCGAGTGGTTCCCGACGATCCCGGTCCACCGCTCCCGCGACCTGGCCCACTGGGAGTACGCGGGGCACGTCCGGGGCGCGGCGCCCGGCGGTTCGCTGGCCGGGGTGCCCGACTCCGGGGGGATCTGGGCGCCGTCGCTGAGCTGGGACGGGGAACGGTTCTGGGTGACGTACACCGTCGTGCGCTCGGTCGGCACGCCGTACTTCGACCTGGACACGTACGTCTCGACGGCCACCGAGGTGAGCGGCGAGTGGAGCGCGCCGCGCCGGGTCGCGAGCCACGGCTTCGACCCGGCCCTGTTCCACGAGGACGGCAGGCTGTGGCTGCTGAACCTGCAGAACGACCACCGGCCGGGCGGGCGGAGGTTCGCCGGGATCGTCCTCACGGAGCTGGACCGGGACACCCTGGTGCCCCTCGGGAGCACGCGCCTGCTGCTCCAGCACGACCGGCTGATCGAGGGGCCGAAACTGCTGCGGCGCGCGGGCTGGTACTACCTGGTGCTCGCGGAGGGCGGCACGGGCTGGGAGCACGGGGTGCGGGTGGCCCGCGGCCGGGAGCTGACCGGGCCGTACGAACTCGACGAACGGCCGCTGCTGACCACCCGGGACGACCCGGACGTGCCGTTGCAGAAGGCGGGGCACGGCGAGCTGGTCGAGACGCCGGACGGGCAGTGGCTGCTCGGTCATCTGACGGCCCGTCCGCTGCACACGCCGCAGGGCCGCCGCTGCCCGCTCGGCCGGGAGGCCGCCGTCCAGGCGGTGACCTGGGACGCGGAGGGCTGGCCCCGGCTGCGGCAGGGCGGCGTGCACCCGGCGGTGGACGTCGATGTGCCGACGCGGCCGCACCCGCTGCCCCCTGCCACCCCGCCCGAGGACCTGTCCTGGCCGTGGAGCTCCCTGCGCGAACCGCCGGAGCCGTCCTGGGCCGACACGACGGCCCGGCCCGGCTGGATCCGGCTGCGCGGCCGGCACGGGCCGGAGTCCCGCTGGGCGAGCAGCCTGCTGGCCCAGCGCATCACCGAGCACCGCGCCGAGGCCGAGGTCACCGTCGAGGCGCGGCCGGTCACCTTCACCCAGGCCGCCGGGCTGGTGCTCTGGTACAACCCCGAGGCGTATCTCAGCCTGGACCTGACCTGGGCGGAGCCCGAGGGCGAGCCGCAGCGCGGACAGCAGTGGCGGGGCACGCCCGGTGCGGGAGGCCGTACGGTGCTCAGCCTCGTGGAGCGCGACGTGGACAGCACCCGGCAGGTGGCCGTCGTCGAGGTGGCGGGGACGGCACCCGTGACGCTGGGGGTGACGGTCGAGGGTGCCGAGGCACGCTTCTGGCACGTCCGGGACGGGGTGCGGACGGCGATCGGCCCGGCCCTGGACTTCAGCCGGCTCTCCGACGACCACGGGTCCCGGCTGCGCTTCACCGGTGCGATGGCGGGCATCCACGCCCGGGACCTCGTCGACGCGGCGTTCACGGCGGACTTCACCGGGTTCCGGCTGACCTGCAATCCCGGCTGACCGAGCCTGACACTCGCCTGAACCCGTTGTTCGGGGTTTCGAAAGTTTTGACCGGCGAGAACCCGTGAATTCACTTGTCTTCCCGCCGTCCTGCGCCGCACCTACAGTAGGAAGCGCTTTCTGCCCGGTCGGACGCCGCATCGGGGTGAGCAGCGCTGGTCGAAACTTTCCACGGCCCTCGGGCGGGCCGGAGAGGTGGGTTCCCGATGGTCCGTACGGCGAGTGCGAGCGTGGCGGCCGGTCCGACGCTGGCGGTCGTGGCCCGCGAGGCGGGGGTGTCGGTGCCGACCGCGTCGAAGGTGGTCAACGGCCGGGAGGACGTGGCACCCGAGACGCGCCGCCGTGTCACCGAGGCGCTCGACCGGCTCGGCTATGTACGCAGACCCCGGTTCGACGCGTCGAAGGCGCCGCGGCTGGTGGACCTGGTCGTGCACTCGCTGGAGAGCTCCTGGTCGGGCGCGGTGCTGCACGGGGTGGAGGAGGCGGCGCACGACGCGGGCCTGGAGGTCGTGGTGTCGGCGGCCCTGACCCGCACCCGGGCCGGCCGCCCGGAGCGCGGCTGGCTGGACAAGCTGGTCGCCCGGGGCTCTTCCGGGGTGCTGTTCAATCTGGCCGAGCTGAGCGATTCCCAGTACGCCTGGCTGGAGCAGCACCGCATCCCGTTCGTGATGATCGACCCGGTCCAGGAACCGCCGGAGGGCGTGGCGTCGGTGGGCGCGGCGAACTGGCAGGGCGGTCTGACGGCCACGGAGCACCTGCTGTCCCTGGGGCACGAGCGGATCGCCGTCATCGCCGGTCACCGGCGCACGCTGTGCAGCAGCGCCCGGGTCGCCGGCTACCGCTCGGCGCTCACCTCGGCCGGGGTCCGCAACCGCTCCGAGTACGTCCGGCACGCGGGCTTCGACGAGAGCCAGGCCCGCCGCCGCATGCGGGAACTGCTCGACCTGCCAGAGCCGCCGACGGCGGTCTTCGTCTGCTCGGACCGGATGGCCCTGGGGGTCTACCAGGCCCTGGCCGAGCGGGGGCTGAGCGTCCCGGACGACGTCAGCGTGGTGGGCTTCGACGACCTGCCCGAGGCCCGCTGGGCCTCCCCGGCGCTGACCACGGTCCGCCAGCCGCTGTCGGAGATGGCCGCGACGGCCCTGCGGTCGCTGCTGCGCCTGATGGACGGCCACCACCCGGAGAGCACACGGACGGAGCTGTCCACGCGGCTGGTGGAACGGGCCAGTACCGCCCCGCCACGCTCCTAGGCCCTGTCGCCAAATTCCCGCGGGCGCGGACGGTCGGTCGTGCGTCGCGGTTGTACGGAAATCCTGTACGGAAATCAACGCATTGACCTGCGGTCGGTGGAGGCCGTTGCATGAGGGCGGGCCCCTTGCCGCAGGGGCGGGGGGACGTGTCCACCGGGGGGAAGAATGCGTTCTGCGTTACGCGCGGCCGTCGCCGCCGTGGCATCGCTGTGCGCGGTGGCGCCGGCCGGGCCCGCTGAGGCGTCCGGGCCGGGACCGGGGCCGGAGTTCGTCGATGTCCCGGCCGACGGCGTGAAGGGGAACGGTGCGTCGTCGTATCCCGTGGTCAGCGCCGACGGCAGGCATGTGGCCTTCCTGTCGTGGGCCACGAATCTGGCGCCCGGCGACACCGACACCACGGCCGACGTCTATGTGAAGGACCTGCGGACCGGGAAGCTGCGCTGGGTCAGTGACGTCCCCGGCGGCCAGGGCGAGGAGGTGGACTTCGGGACGCCGTCGATCAGCGCCGACGGCACACGGGTGGCGTTCGCCGCGCCGGCACCCGGCACCTGGCCGCCACCGCGCGACGTGAAGCTCCCGGCCTATGTGCACGACACCCGCACTGGCCGCACCGAACGGATCGACGAGGCGACCGACCCGGCCTTGCGCACGGTGCCGGAACCGGTCCTCAGCGGAAACGGACGGTATGTGACCTTCGCCGGCCGGCCGAGCGGGGCCGGCCATCGGTTCCGGATCCATGTGCGAGACCTCCGGCGCGGCACCGGTTCGTGGATCGACCACCCGCTGCCCGGCGGCGAACAGAGCCTCGGCTCCCCCACGCTGAGCCACGACGGCAGCCGGGTCGCCTATGTCGCGTGGGACGCGGGCACCGGTCCCGGCGCGGACCACGAGGGCGTCTACGTCCTCGACCGGCGGACGGGCGAGCGGGTCCGTGCGGACGCCGACTGCGCCGGGGATCCCGCGGACAACGGGGTCAGCGCTCCCGCGATCAGCGCCGACGGCCGGCATGTCGCGTTCCGCTGGAAGTGCCTCACGCTGCCGTCCGGAGGCACCAGCGACACGGGGGACGTCTTCGTACGGGATCTGCGACGGGGAACGCTGCGGCACGTCCTGGGTCCGCGGCCGCAGTACGCCACGCACAGCGGCCGGCCGAGCGGGGGCGCCCGCCGGATCGTGTTCGCCGTGTACGAGTCGGAGGCCGGTCAGCGTCCCCGCCAGGTGGTCTACCTGCGTGATCTGCGCACCGGCAGGGTGGTTCTGGTCAGCGCCCGCCCCGACGGCACGGTGAACCAGCGGCCCGCGGCCCATCCGACCACCGACGCCCGGGGCCGGGTCGTGGCCTTCGACGGGGAGCGGCTCGACCTTCAGGGCGAGGACGGCTTCAGCGAGCGACAGGCGTTCGTCACGCGCGTGCGCTGAGGGTGTCCAGGGGCGGAATACCGTACAGGGGACGGGAGTTGGGGAGGAGCGCCATGGTCCGCCGCCGGTGCGCGGCGGCCGTACTCCGCGAAAGGACAGCCCGGTCATGACGCACGACCCCCGCACGATCACCAACCCGGCCACCCTCCACGACCCCACGCCGTTCGGCTACAGCCACGCCGTCTCCGCGCCCGGTGAAACCGTCTTCATCGCAGGCCAGTACGCCTCCGACGCCACCGGCGCCCCCGTGCCCGGTGACTTCGCCGCGCAGGTGGAACTGGCCTTCGACCGGCTGCGGTCGGCGCTGGAGGGGGTCGGGCTCGGCTTTGAACACGTCGTACGGCTCGGCACGTTCATCGTGGACCACGACCTCGGCAAGCTGGAGATCCTCGGCAAGGCGATGCAGGCGCGCTTCGGCGGGCGGCTCCCGGCGCAGACACTGAGCGGGGTCGCCTCGCTGGCGCTGCCGGGGATGCTGTTCGAGGTGGACGCGGTGGCGGTACGTCCCGGCGCGCCGGACACCGACTGATCCGCACCGCCGTACGCGGACCGCCCAGGGACGGGTCGCGGGACCTTCCTGGGCCGGGGCGGGACGGATTCTTCCGCAGCCGGCGTTCCCAACAAACGCCATGGTTGGCTCATCCGGCCCGCTTGGGCGCCCGGCTGCTACGACAATGCGTGCATGGACGATGACTGGCAGCAACAGATCGACGCTCTCAAGGAGGAGTTGGTCCGCCGTGACGACCCCGCCGCCTGGGTGCGGGAGGCCGACGCGTTGGACGCCTCACGGCGCTATCCGGCTCTGTCGTTGCGCGGGCCCGTCTTCGGGGTCGCCACGCAGGATCCGGCGGTGGGACCGCAATGGCGGCTGCTGAAGCCGGTGACGGACGGCATGCCGCAGGTGGCCCGGGACGGGCTGCACTCGCATCTGTGGTTCACGGCGAAGGACGACACCGACGACCCGGCCGTCCGGCGTGAACTGCTCGCGGCCGTCGCGGTGATGGAGCGCGAGCCGGTGAACGAGGTCGAGGCGTGCGGGGTCCGCTACCGCGTGGTTCGCGGTGACGAGTTCGCGCGCTGCAACGACGACGGCATCGAGCCGCCGCGCCCCACCGACCCGGAGCCGGCCCGGCGGTCGTGGGACAGGCAGGCCAAGGACACCACGTCCCCGGACGTCGGCTTCGTGCTCGATGCGGCCCGCCCGGACGGACTGGCGGCGGGCGCGCTGCGGCTGGCCCTGCGCGAGTTCGCCTACACCGGCTCCCGTTTTCCCCCCGACGTCCGCGCGGACTCCGAGAAGGCGGTGACCACGTACCCGGACCCGGTGCTGCTGCCCACCGGTTTCGGTGTCGTCGAACGCGGCCGCTACGGCTGGCAGCCCCGCGGCGCCCTGATGGCCACGCCGCACGACGCCCGGCGCCTGCTCCACGGCGGCATGTCCGAGATCTGGGCGATGCTGTACCAGTACGACGACGCCAAGAAGGCCAGGTACGCGCGCGCCGCCGAGGAGTACCAGGCACTCGACCGCGCCGACGAGTTCCGCGTGGACGACCGCCTGTTCCGGATCTGCCGTGTCGAACGCGTGCTGCGCATGGGCCCCGACGGACCGGAGTGCCCGCGCCCCTCGGACATCGACGAGTACGGGCCCATGAAGATGCACCCGACGATGGACGAGGACGGCACGATCCACTACGGGACGGCCTAGGTGTGCGGAAGCGGATGGCTCATGAGCGTTCCATCAGCCGCTTGAGGGCGGTGAGGTCGGCCGTCACCGCCTCCGCGTCGCGGTGGAACTCCTCGTCGCTCATCCAGGGCTGCCGGCGCAGGGTGAACACCAGCTCGCAGCCGGGGCCGTCGTCGAGCACCCGCATCGGGTTGTGGACGGTCTCCCCCGAGGGCAGGGTGACGTCGTGGTCGAGCACGCCGAAGTCGTTCCTGGGTGTGAAGCCCACCACGACCCGCCCCATGGGCGACTCCCCCACCCACCGGCCGTCCACCAGCTCGATGGAACGGGCCAGTCCGGGAGCCCAGCGGGGGACGTTGACGGGATCCGAGACGTAGTCGTAGACCTCCTGTGCGGGTCGGTCGATGGAGATGCCGAGGTGCCGGGACTGCCGTGTCGTGGTCGTCATGGCGGCGACGTTACGGGCCTGGCCGAGAGGCGTCTTGAACGGATCGGACACCCCGCGCGACCGGTGTCCGATTCCTTCAAGACCGGGGGTCGCGGGCCTGCCTACGGTGGGCCCATGACCGCACGATTCGATGCCATCGGCCTGGTCGTCTCCGACATGGCCGCCTCCGTCGCCTTCTACCGCCGGCTCGGGTTCGCCTTCCCCGAGGGCGCCGAGAACCAGCCGCACACCGAGGCCGCACTGCCCGGCGGGCTGCGGCTGATGCTCGACACCGAGGAGACGGTGCGCTCCTTTTGGCCCGCGTGGCGGCCACCGGCGGACGGCGGCCGGACCTCGCTGGCCCTGCGGTGTGATGCGCCGCAGGAGGTGGACGCGCTGTACGCGGAGTTGGCGGGCGCCGGGTGCCACGGTGAGCTGAAGCCCTGGGACGCCTTCTGGGGGCAGCGGTACGCCGTCGTGCTCGACCCGGACGGCAACGGGGTGGACCTGTTCGGCCCTAGCCTCGGCCGGCGAGTAGCTCCCGCAGTGGCAGGCCCGCCAACTCCCTGACGTCCCGGGCGAGATGGGCCTGGTCGGCGTAACCGGCCCGGGCGGCCGTGTCCGCGAAGGGCACACCGCGCCGGGCCAGCGCGAGGGCGCGGCGCAGCCGCAGGATCCGGGCCAGGGTCTTGGGTCCGTAGCCGAACGCGGTCAGCGAACGGCGGTGCAACTGGCGTGCTCCGAGTCCCAGCGCGTCGGCGGTCGCGGCGACGGGCCGGCCCGCGCCGAGGGCGGTCACGACCTGCCGCAGCAGCGGATCCGGCGGATCGGCTGCGGCCGCCTGCCGCAGGGCGAGGTCCTCCAGTCCGCTCGCCGGGTCGGGGGCCGCGTTCACCCGTGCCGCCAGTCGCCGTACCTCTCCGGCCGGCCACAGGTCCGCGAGCTCGACACGGCGGTCGCGCAGCTCGTGCGCCGGTACGCCGAGCAGGGCCGGTGCCGTGCCCGGGAAGAAGCGGACGCCGGCCCAGGTGCCGGTCTCGCCGTCCGTGAGGTACGCGTGCGTGTCGGGCCCGGCGACCAGCAGCCGCCCCTCGTGCCACAGCAGGTCCATGCAGCCGTCGGGCAGCACACGCGCCGCCCCGTCCCGCTCCGGGGCATTGCTCCACACGACCGCTCCCGCCAGCCGTGACGCCCGCTCCACGTACACGTAGGCCAGGCTACGCCGCAGCCGGCGCGGCTGCCGCGCGCGTCCCGGGGGCGGGCTCCCCCGCGGGCCCGTTACTTGTCGGCGGGCGGTGGTGGCTCGCCGTCGGAGTGGCCGGGGGCCTTCGGGTGGGTGCTCTTGACGTGGGTGCGCAGGCGGGCCGTGACGTCTTCCGGGGGGAGGAAGCGGGACCAGCGTTCCGGGAACTCGGAGGGCATGTCGGGGTCGGACTCGCCCGCGGCGCGGGCGACGTACTCGGCGACCTGCGCCTGGCGCAGGCGTTCGTTGGCCTCGCGGGCCGCGGCCGTCGCGGCGGCCGGCCAGACCCGGTCGATGGCGGCGTTGACCGCGGCCCCGACGAGCACGGCGAACGCGGACACACCGATCCACAGCAGCACGGCGACGGGCGCGGCCAGGGAGCCGTAGATCGTCGGGCCCTCGACCGTGCTGGTCAGGTAGATCCGCAGCAGGAAGCTGCCGAGGACCCACATGCCGAGGGCGACGAGCGCGCCGGGCACGTCCTCGATCCACGGGGAGCGGACGGGTACGGACACGTGGTAGAGCGTGGTCAGGAAGGCAATGGACAGGAGGATGACGACCGGCCAGTAGAGGATCTGCACCACGGTCGTCGACCAGGGCACGATCCGTACCACCGCGTCCGGCCCGGCCACCATCAGGGGCAGCGCGATCGAGCCGATCAGCAGGGCGACGACGAACAGCGCGAAGGCCATCAGGCGGGTCTTCACGATGCCCCGGACGCCGTCGAGGCCGTACATGACGGTGATGGTGTCTATGAAGACGTTCACGGCGCGGGAGCCGGACCACAGGGCGAACAGGAAGCCGATGGAGATGACGTCGGGCCGGCCGCCCTTTATCACGTCGTGCAGGATCGGCTCGGCGATCTGCCGCACGCCCCGGTCGGACAGCACCGTGCGGGCCGCCTCCAGAAGGTTGGCCTCGAGACTCTTGATCGTGTCGGCACCGGTCCAGGCGTCGACGTACCCGAGCAGTCCGATCATGCTCAGCAGCAGCGGCGGCACCGACAGCAGCGTGAAGAACGCGGCTTCAGCCGCCAGGCCCAGGATGCGGTACTCGATGCAGGAGTTGACGGTGTCCTTGAGCAACAGCCAGGCGGTCCTGCGCTTGGAGACGTTCCGGTAGAGGGCACGCGCCCGGTGGAGGCGCCCGGAAGGTGTGTCGGGGGTTTCACTTGCTGGCTGCACCCCCTAACGGTATCCGTCGTGCCTGACCGTACTCACCCACAGGTGGGGCTCCGCCGCCCGGCCGGCGCCCGTGGGTGACCGAGGTGCCGCCCCGGGGTACGTTCGCAGCATGGCTGGCAGCACCCACTCCGTGAACAACCAGGTCCCGCCGTTGGTCGGGTACGACGTCTTCTCGGCCGACCGGGCCCTCGCGGCGGCGGTCGGACGGCATCTGGATCCGGGCCTGCGCGAGGAGGTGCTCGGCGAGCTCTCGGCGCTCGGGCGGACCTCCGGCTCGGCCCAGGTGCAGGAATGGGGGGCGCAGGCCAACGAGAACCCGCCACGGCTGCGCACCCACGACCGGTACGGCCACCGGATCGACGAGGTCGAGTTCCATCCGTCCTGGCACCGGCTGCTCGGCAAGGGCGTCTCGGCCGGTCTGACCGCGGCCTGGGACCGGCCGGCCGGGCATCTGCGGCGGGCCGCCGCCTTCCTGGTGTGGACGCAGGTCGAGGCCGGCAACGGCTGCCCGCTGTCGATGACGCACGCGGCGGTGCCCGCCCTGCGCACCGACCCGGACCTGGCCGCCGAGTGGGAGCCGCGGCTGACGTCCATGGTCTACGACCGTGGGCTCAGGCCCGCCCGCCTCAAGGCCGGGGCGCTGTTCGGGATGGGCATGACGGAGAAACAGGGCGGCAGCGACGTCCGGGCGAACACGACGTCCGCGCGGCCGCTCGCCGAGGACGGGACGTACGAACTGACCGGGCACAAGTGGTTCTGCTCGGCGCCGATGTCCGACGGTTTCCTGGTGCTCGCGCAGGCTCCCGGCGGGCTCACCTGCTTCCTGGTGCCGCGGGTGCTGGCCGACGGCACCCGCAACGTGTTCCTGATCCAGCGGCTCAAGGACAAGCTCGGCAACCGGTCGAACGCCTCGGCCGAGGTCGAGTTCGACGGGACGTGGGCGCGCCGGGTCGGCGAGGAGGGGCGCGGGGTGCGCACCATCATCGAGATGGTGGCGGCGACCCGGCTCGACTGTGTGCTGGGCTCGGCCGGGCTGATGCGGCAGGCCGTGGCGCAGGCGGTGCACCACTGCACCTACCGGGAGGCGTTCGGCGGGAAGCTCGCCGACAAGCCGCTGATGCGCAACGTCCTCGCCGATCTCGCGCTGGAGTCGGAGGCGGCGACGACGCTGGCGCTGCGGCTCGCCGCGGCCTACGACGACGGCGGCGAGCAGGAGCGGGCGCTGCTGCGGATCGCGGTGCCGGCGGCCAAGTACTGGGTGACCAAGCGGTGCCCGCCGGTGGCGGTGGAGGCGGCCGAGTGCCTGGGCGGCAACGGCTACGTCGAGGAGTCGGGGCTGCCCCGGCTGGTGCGCGAGTCGCCGCTCAACTCGGTCTGGGAGGGCGCGGGCAACGTCCAGGCCCTCGACGTGCTGCGGGCGTTGCAGCGGGAGCCGGGGGCGCTCGACGCGTATCTGCGGGAGGTCGGGCAGGCGCGCGGCGCCGATCACCGGCTCGACGGGGCCATCAAGAACCTGCTGACCGAACTCGCCGATCTGGACGGCGTGGAGGGGCGGGCGCGGCGGCTGGCGGAGCGGCTGGCGCTGGTGCTGCAGGGGTCGCTGCTGGTGCGTTTCGCGCCACCGCAGGTCGCCGACGCGTTCTGCGCGGCACGGCTGGGCGGCGACGGGGGCGCGGCGTTCGGGACGCTCCCGCACACGCTCGATCTGGCGTCGGTGGTGGAGCGGGCCCGGCCGGTGAGCTGATCCGGGCGGCAAAAGCGGGGGTGGTGCTGCGCCGACACGGCACCACCCCCGCCGCACTGGCCCGTTCGAGCCACTGAACGCCGCTCGGGACGGCGCCGCTCAAGTTTCGGACACGGCCGGGCTGTCCACCAGGGTTGCAAGGGGTTGCAACTTGCTGCTGACTGTGTGCGGACTGTGCGCGCCCCCGTGGGGCAGACGGCACTATGAGACGGACAGTCAGAAAGCGACTCCGGGGGGCCCACGCCTATGGACGTCACGCAGCTCGCCGCCGGGGACACCATGCGTGCGGCCCGGGTGCTCAGCGAGGTCCGTTCCGCCCGGCTGTCCGGGAAGCCCGCGCCCGTGCCGCCGCGCCGGGTGATCGAGCAGTCCTGGGAGCGGATGCTGCGCAGCGGTGTGGATCCGGACCACGACTTCCGGGCGGATCTGCTGTCCCGGGAGGAGGTGCAGCGGCGGCGCGAGAGGTCGGCGCTGCGCCATGTGCTGCCCGTGCTGCGGGAAGGGCTGCTGGGGTTCGCGGACGTCGCCCACCACATCATGGTGGTCGCCGACGAGGAGGGCCGGGTGCTGTGGCGCGAGGGCAGCGCGCCGGTGCTGCGCAAGGCCGACGGGCTGGGCTTCGAACTCGGCGCGGACTGGCGTGAGGACGTCGTCGGCACGAACGGTCTGGGCACCCCGGCGGTGGTGCGCCGGCCCGTGCAGGTCTTCGCCTCCGAGCACTTCGTGCGCTCCCAGGCCGTGTGGACCTGTGCCGGCGCTCCGCTGACGGATCCGCGGGACGGCCGGCTGCTCGGCGTGGTGGACGTGAGCGGTCCGCTGGAGACGATGCATCCGGCCACGCTCGCCTGGGTCGACTCGGTGGCCAAACTCGCCGAGGCCCGGCTGCGGGAGAGGCATCTGGAGTCGCTGGAGCGGCTGCGCGCGGTGGCGGCGCCGGTGCTGGCCCGGCTCGACGGGCGCGCCCTGGTCGTCGACCGGGACGGCTGGACCGCCGCGGTCAGCGGGATGCCGTACACACGGCGGGTGTCCCTGCCCAAGTCCCTGGCGGCGGGCCCGAGGTGGGTGCCGGGGCTCGGGCTGTGCTCGGTGGAGCCGCTGGCCGGGGGCTGGCTGCTGCGGGCGGCCGCCGGCGAACCGGAGCCTCGGGGGGCGGCCGGCATCGTGCTGGACCTCAGACAGGCCCGCGGCTGGACGGTGGCGGTCACCGGCGGCGCGGGCTCGTGGACTCGCGAACTGAGTCCCCGGCACGCCGAGTTGCTTTACCTCCTCGCCGTCCACCGTGCCGGCCGCAGCGCCTCGGACCTGGCCGGCGACGTGTTCGGCGATCCGGCCCGCACGGTGACGGTTCGCGCCGAGATGTCGCGGGTACGGCGCTACCTCGGCGCGTTTCTGGAACACCGGCCGTACCGTTTCGCCGAGGACACCGAGGTCGAGGTGCTCCTTCCGGACGACCCGAAGGCCCTGCTGCCCCACTCGACGGCACCGGCGGTGGTCAGGCTGCGCGGATCCGCACCGGCCCGCTGAGGTTCACGGAACGTGCCGTCCGGCCGCCCCAGAGGGTGCATCTTGCGCATATTTGCAAGGTCTTCGCCCCCCGGCCCGCCCACCTGCCGTAGCATCCTCTACGGGCCACCCCACCTGTTCCTCTGTCAACGTACGGACCACAAGGCGCAGTTGGCCCGCCTCGGGAGGACGTTATGAAGCATCGCGGCAGACACCGGCGGCGCAGGCGGGGCAGGGTACTGCGTGGCACCCTGGCCGGGACGGCTCTCGCGCTCACCGCCGCCGCCACCCTGATCAGCGCCTCACAGGCCACGGTCACCGGCTCGCCCGGGGCCCTGAAACCCATCAGCGTGTCCGCCGAGCCCGGACGGCTGCCGCTGGCCGAGCACCGGATGCCCGGGCGGTGGATCGACCGGCTCACCTCGAAGATGGGCCGGCCCGTCGGCGCCCGCACGGTGCTGGACAGCGCCGACCACACGCTGCGGAACGCGGACGGCTGCCCGGCCGCCGAGAAGCACGCCCTGCCGGTCGAGCCGGCGGCCACGCGCGCGTACTGCTTCGGCGGCGCCGACACCCGGGGCTGGCGGCCCGGCGCGGTCACCACCTCGGGCGACGCGGACGACGACGGCCACTGGGGCCGCGACCGCGTGATCCTCTCCGGCTGGACCCGCGGCGCCGCCGAGGGCGGCTCCCTGGACGGCCCGGCCCCCGAGCGGGGCCTGGCGAAGGTCGCCTTCGTCGACGCCGACGACCCCGGCCGACTCCGCTACACCTGGGCGCTGCTGGCCGTCCCCGTGGACGGCGGGCGGGACTACCGGGGGCTGGCCTCCCCGCTGTCCGGCATGGTCTGGTACCAGGACAAGCTGCTGGTGACGACCCGCGAGGGCGACCGGGACGCGCTGTACGTGTACGACATGGACCGCATCCAGCGCGCCACGGTCGACTCCGAGGCGGTCGGCCGGGTGCGGGGCGGCTGGTCGGCGTACGGCTCCCGGTACGTGCTGCCCGCGGTCGCCTCGTACGCCCTGCCCGGCGGGGACGACGTGCCGCGCCCGGCCGCGCTCTCCCTCGACCGCAGCACCTCCCCCGACACTCTGGTGGCGAGCGAGTGGGTGCCCGCGGACGGCGACCGGCACACCCGGCTGTGGCGCTACCCGCTGAGCCGGGACCCGGCCCGATCCGGTCTGCTCGCCACGGGCCCCTCAGGGCGCGCGGCCCCGGTCGAGGCGTACGAGACGAAGGCGGCCGACGTGCGCGGCGTGCTGTCGTACCGCTCGGGCTGGTACCTCGACCGCGCGGCGGGCACACCCGGCGGGCACGGCACGCTGTGGCGCCAGGACACGAAGGGCGCCCGGGCGGCCCAGTGCTCGACGGACGAGACGCGCCACTGCTGGAGCGGCCGGTCGGGTTCCCTGTCCTACTGGGAGGAGACCGGCGAGCTCTGGTCCCAGTCGGGGCGGATGCTGTTCGCGCTGCCGCTGGCGTCGGTGGACAGGGCGCTGGACCGGTCGGCCGACCGGTAGGTCACGGCCGGCGGACCAGCGGGCCACGATCGACAGACCAGTAGGTCAGATGATTTTCTGGCCCGCATGACCTCCATCGCCGTGACCACCTGGTCCCTGGAGCAGACCGCCCCGACCGACCTGCTGCCGGCCGCCGCGCCGGACGGGGACGTCCGGGTCGTCCGCTCCGAGGTGCCCTCGCCCGAGTTCAGCCGGTACCTGTACGCCTCGGTCGGCGGCGACATCCGCTGGACGGACCGGCTGAGCTGGTCGTACGCGCGGTGGCTGGAGCACCTTGAGCGGCCCGGCGTGGAGACGTGGGTGGCGTACGAGCGGGGCACGCCTGCGGGGTATGTGGAGCTGGAGGCACAGGACGACGCGGTCGTGGAGATCGTCTACTTCGGCCTGCTCCCCGCCTTCCGCGGTCGGCGCATCGGCGGGCACCTGCTGTCGTACGGCACGGCCCGCGCCTGGGACCTCGCGGACCGCTGGGCGGGACTGACGCCGACGAAGCGGGTCTGGCTGCACACCTGCAGCAAGGACGGCGAGCACGCGATGGACAACTACCGGCGCCGCGGCTTCAAGCTGTTCGACACCAAGGTCGAGGAGGAACCGGACGTCACCGCTCCGGGACCGTGGCCTGGGGCGTTCCCCGTCTGACCTGGCCGGACACCCGGGGACGGCCCCATGTGACCAAGGACACGCTCGTCTTGCATGTCGAGACTTGAGTGTCCGAATCTTGGACGAAGCTGGACTGTGTCCAGATCGCCGTGACACGCTTCCGTCATGCCTGGAACTGGGATTGCCTTGGTGAGTCGACGTCACGTCGACCTCGGCCGCATGTCCAGCGCCATCTGTCCGGCGCGCTGAGAGCACTCACGCACCGCCCGACACCCCCCTTTTCGTCGTATTCCCGCGCAATGACGCGCCCTCTCCCCATGCGCGCCCGCACGCGCAGGTCAGAGCCTCCCGCCCGTCACCCGACCGCCACCCCTCAACGACGGCGCTACGCGCCGACCCCCGCCCACTGCTGTCCCGAAGGACGTATCAACCATGGCCGCCACCCCGCAGAACCCTGCCGCCGCGACTCCCCGCCGCAAGGTGAGCCGTCACCGCGGTGAGGGTCAGTGGGCCGCGGGGCACCACACCCCGCTCAACGGCAACGAGCAGTTCAAGAAGGACGACGACGGTCTCAATGTGCGGACACGCATTGAGACGATCTACTCCAAGCGGGGCTTCGACTCGATCGACCCGAACGACCTGCGCGGCCGGATGCGCTGGTGGGGCCTGTACACCCAGCGCCGTCCCGGGATCGACGGCGGCAAGACGGCGGTCCTGGAGCCGGAGGAGCTGGACGACGAGTACTTCATGCTGCGCGTCCGCATC
This sequence comes from Streptomyces sp. NPDC007991, assembly GCF_042958445.1. Classification (NCBI taxonomy): domain Bacteria; kingdom Bacillati; phylum Actinomycetota; class Actinomycetes; order Kitasatosporales; family Streptomycetaceae; genus Streptomyces; species Streptomyces sp. NPDC007991. Next base: position 581,478 of record NZ_JBIBJD010000001.1, on the reverse strand, counting down.
GACGGCGGGGCGCTGACCACCCGGCAGCTGAGGGTCATCGGCGAGATCTCGCAGGAGTTCGCGCGCGGCACGGCCGACATCACCGACCGGCAGAACGTGCAGTACCACTGGATCCGGATCGAGGACGTGCCCGAGATCTGGAACCGGCTGGAGGGCGTCGGCCTGTCCACGGTCACCGCCTGCGGCGACACCCCGCGCGTGATGATCGGCTCGCCCGTCGCCGGTATCGCGGCGGACGAGATCATCGACGCCACGCCCGCGCTGGAGGAGATGAAGCGCCGCGTCCTGAACAACAAGGCGTACTCGAACCTCCCGCGGAAGTTCAAGACCGCGATCTCGGGCTCGCCGCTGCTGGACGTGGTGCACGAGATCAACGACGTCGCGTTCGTCGGCGTGGTGCACCCCGAGCACGGCCCGGGCTTCGACCTGTGGGTCGGCGGCGGCCTGTCCACCAACCCCAAGCTGGGCGTGCGGCTGGGCGCCTGGGTGCCGAGCGACGAGGTCCCGGACGTCTACGAGGGCGTCATCTCGATCTTCCGTGACTACGGCTACCGCCGGCTGCGCAACCGCGCCCGGCTGAAGTTCCTCGTCGCCGACTGGGGCGCGGAGAAGTTCCGCCAGGTCCTGGAGGACGAGTACCTGCGGCGCAAGCTGGTCGACGGCCCCGCTCCCGAGCAGCCGGTCCAGCAGTGGCGCGACCACATCGGCGTGCACCGCCAGAAGGACGGCCGCTTCTACGTCGGCTTCGCCCCGCGCGTGGGACGCGTCGACGGCGCGACGCTCACGAAGATCGCCGACCTCGCGGAGGCCCACGGCTCCGGCCGGGTGCGCACCACCGTCGAGCAGAAGATGATCGTCCTCGATGTCGAGGAGGACAAGGTCGAGTCGCTCGTGGAGGGCCTGGAGGCGCTCGACCTGACCGCCCGGCCGTCCACGTTCCGGCGCGGCACCATGGCCTGCACCGGCATCGAGTTCTGCAAGCTCGCCATCGTCGAGACCAAGCAGCGCGGCTCGCAGCTCATCGACGAGCTGGAGCGCCGCCTGCCGGAGTTCGACGAGCCGATCACCATCAACCTCAACGGCTGCCCCAACGCCTGCGCCCGTATCCAGGTGGCGGACATCGGTCTCAAGGGCCAGCTCGTCGTCGACGACCAGGGCGAGCAGGTCGAGGGCTACCAGGTGCACCTGGGCGGCGCGCTCGGCCTGGAGGCGGGCTTCGGCCGCAAGGTGCGCGGCCTGAAGGTCACCTCCGACGAACTGCCCGACTACATCGAGCGTGTCCTCAAGCGCTTCCAGGCGGAGCGCGAGGACGGCGAGCGGTTCGCCGCCTGGGCGGCCCGGGCCGACGAGGAGGCCCTGTCGTGAGCGAACGAGCGGCCCCCTTCTACTGCCCCTACTGCGGCGACGAGGACCTGCGTCCGAGCGAGGCCGGACACGGCGCGTGGGAATGCGTGGCGTGCAGCCGAGCATTCCAGCTGAAGTTCCTCGGGCTCCTCGCCCAGGGGCTGAAGCGATCCGACACCGGAGGGGCACAGATATGACCACGGTTCAGGAAGAGCGCACGGAAGAGGAACTGAAGGCGCTCGCCGAGCAGGCGGGCCGCGACCTGGAGGACGCCTCCGCGCTGGAGATCCTCCAGTGGGCGGCCGAGACGTTCGGCAAGCGCTTCTGCGTGACCTCCTCGATGGAGGACGCGGTCGTCGCCCACCTCGCCTCCCGGGCGATGCCCGGCGTCGACGTCGTCTTCCTCGACACCGGCTACCACTTCGAGGAGACCATCGGCACCCGTGACGCGGTCGACGCCGTGATGGACGTCAACGTCATCACGCTCACGCCCCGCCAGACGGTCGCCGAGCAGGACGCGGAGTTCGGCCCGAAGCTGCACGACCGCAATCCCGACCTGTGCTGCGCCATGCGCAAGGTGGAGCCTCTGGAGCGGGGCCTGAAGAACTACCAGGCCTGGGCGACCGGTCTGCGCCGCGACGAGTCCCCGACCCGGGCGAACACCCCGGTCGTCGGCTGGGACGACAAGCGCCGGAAGGTCAAGATCTCCCCGATCGCCCGCTGGACCCAGGACGACGTGGACGCGTACGTCACCGAGCACGGCGTCCTGACGAACCCGCTGCTGATGGACGGCTACGCCTCCGTCGGCTGCGCCCCCTGCACCCGCAGGGTCCTGGAGGGCGAGGACGCGCGCGCCGGCCGCTGGGCGGGCCGCAGCAAGACCGAGTGCGGGCTGCACGGATGACCGCGCCTCAGGCTCAGACGCCTCAGACGACTCACACTCAGACTCAGACGATTCAGGAGACCGACGTGACGACCGGAGCCACCGTCTGGCTCACGGGTCTGCCGAGTGCCGGCAAGACCACCATCGCCTACGAGCTGGCCGGCCGGCTCCGCGCCGAGGGCCACCGCGTCGAGGTGCTCGACGGCGACGAGATCCGCGAGTTCATCTCGGCGGGCCTCGGCTTCAGCCGCGAGGACCGGCACACCAACGTGCAGCGCATCGGCTTCGTCGCCGAACTGCTCGCCCGCAACGGCGTGCTCGCCCTCGTCCCCGTCATCGCGCCGTACCAGGACAGCCGCGAGGCGGTGCGCAAGCGGCACCAGACGAACGGCACCGGGTACGTGGAGATCCACGTGGCGACTCCGGTGGAGGTGTGCAGCGAGCGGGACGTGAAGGGCCTGTACGCCCAGCAGGCCGCCGGCGAGCTCAAGGGGCTCACCGGGGTCGACGACCCGTACGAGGCACCCGAGTCGCCCGATCTGCGCATCGAGTCGCAGCACCAGACCGTGCAGGAGTCCGCGGCGTCCGTGTACGCCCTGCTGAGCGAAAGGGGACTGGCATGACGACCGCCGCCACGGTTTCCGAGGAGACCGACAGCCCGTACGCGCTCTCCCACCTCGACGCTCTCGAGTCGGAGGCGGTGCACATCTTCCGTGAGGTGGCGGGTGAGTTCGAGCGGCCGGTGATTCTCTTCTCCGGCGGCAAGGACTCGATCGTCATGCTGCATCTGGCGCTGAAGGCCTTCCGCCCGGCGTCGGTGCCGTTCTCGCTGCTGCATGTGGACACCGGTCACAACTTCCCCGAGGTCCTCGACTACCGGGACCGCACGGTGGCCCGGCACGGGCTGCGGCTGCATGTCGCCTCGGTGCAGGACTACATCGACCGGGGTGTGCTCAAGGAGCGCCCGGACGGCACCCGCAACCCGCTGCAGACGCTGCCGCTGACGGAGAAGATCCAGCAGGAGAAGTTCGACGCGGTCTTCGGCGGCGGCCGCCGCGACGAGGAGAAGGCCCGGGCCAAGGAGCGGGTGTTCTCCCTGCGGGACGAGTTCTCCCAGTGGGACCCGCGCCGGCAGCGCCCGGAGCTGTGGAACCTCTACAACGGCCGGCACGCCCCGGGCGAGCACGTCCGCGTGTTCCCGCTGTCGAACTGGACCGAGCTGGACGTGTGGCAGTACATCGCCCGAGAGGGCATCGAGCTGCCGGAGATCTACTACGCGCACGAGCGTGAGGTGTTCCGGCGCAGCGGCATGTGGCTGACGGCCGGTGAGTGGGGCGGTCCGAAGGACGGCGAGACGGTGGAGAAGCGCCTGGTGCGCTACCGCACGGTCGGTGACATGTCCTGCACCGGCGCCGTCGACTCCGACGCCGACACGATCGAGAAGGTGATCGTGGAGATCGCCGCGTCCCGGCTGACCGAGCGGGGCGCCACCCGCGCCGACGACAAGATGTCCGAAGCGGCGATGGAAGACCGCAAGCGCGAGGGGTACTTCTAGAGATGAGCACCATCACGACCGAGGAGCTCTCGGCGACCACCCTGCTGCGGTTCGCCACCGCCGGTTCCGTCGACGACGGCAAGTCCACCCTCGTCGGGCGGCTCCTGCACGACTCCAAGTCCGTCCTGACCGACCAGCTGGAGGCCGTCGAGCGCGTTTCCGCCAGCCGGGGGCAGGAGGCGCCGGACCTGGCGCTGCTGACCGACGGTCTGCGGGCCGAGCGGGAGCAGGGCATCACCATCGATGTGGCCTACCGCTACTTCGCCACGCCCCGGCGCCGGTTCATCCTGGCCGACACCCCGGGCCATGTGCAGTACACCCGCAACATGGTCACCGGTGCCTCCACCGCCGAGCTGACGGTGATCCTGGTCGACGCCCGCAACGGCGTGGTGGAGCAGACCCGCCGGCATGCCGCGATCGCCGCGCTGCTGCGGGTGCCGCACGCGGTCCTCGCCGTCAACAAGATGGACCTGGTCGGCTACGACGAGACGGTGTTCGCCGCGATCGCCGAGGAGTTCACGGCGTACGCGACCGAGCTGGGCGTTCCGGAGGTCACCGCGATCCCGATCTCCGCCCTCGTCGGCGACAACGTCGTGGACCCCTCGGCGAACATGGACTGGTACGGCGGGCCGACGGTGCTGGAGCACCTGGAGACGGTCCCGGTCGCCCACGACCTGAGCCACTGCCACGCCCGGCTGCCGGTGCAGTACGTGATCCGGCCGCAGAGCCCGGACCACCCCGACTACCGCGGCTACGCCGGGCAGATCGCGGCCGGTTCCTTCCACGTCGGGGAGGAGGTGACGGTGCTGCCGTCGGGCCGCACCTCGAAGATCACGGGTATCGATCTGCTGGGTGAGCCGGTCGAGGTGGCCTGGACGACGCAGTCGGTGACCCTCCTGCTGGAGGACGACATCGACATCTCGCGCGGCGACCTGATCGTGCCGACCAAGGACGCGCCCGCGACCACGCAGGACATCGAGGCCACCGTCTGCCACGTCGCCGACGCACCCCTGACCCTCGGCCACCGGGTACTGCTCAAGCACGGCACCCGCACGGTCAAGGCGATCGTCAAGGACATCCCCTCCCGCCTCACGCTGGCCGACCTGTCCCTGCACCCGCACCCGGGACAGCTCGTCGCCAACGACATCGGCCGGGTGAAGATCCGTACCGCCGAGCCGCTGCCGGTCGACTCCTACGCCGACTCGCGGCGCACCGGCTCGTTCATCCTGATCGACCCCAACGACGGCACGACGCTGACCGCGGGCATGGTCGGCGAGTCCTTCGCCGCCCCCGATCCGGTCAAGGACGAGTCCGAGGACGACGGGTGGGACTTCTGACATGAACTCCTCCGACTTCTACTCGATGTTCGCGAAGGAGGGCGGCCGCGTCGGCAGCGGTGCTCTCGGCAGCGGGCAGGGCGGAGTCACGCGATGTGTGCGCTGACGTACGCGCACCGCTCGCGCGCCCTCACCCCCCACCGCCGTAGACGAAAACCCGCCGACCTCCCGGCCACGACCTGACAGACGTGACCGCCGGGCCTCCGAGAGGAATCCCTCCCGTGCCTGCATCATCCGCTCTGCGCCGATCCTTCGCGGTGCTGGCCGCACTGCCGCTGCTCACCCTGGCAGCCTGCGGCTACGGCTCCCAGGCGAAGGACGACGGCACCGCCAAGGTCGCCGCCGGGGCGAAGAAGATCGACGGTCTCGACTCCGTCAAGATCGGCTACTTCGGCAACCTCACCCACGGCACCGCGCTGGTGGGCATGCGGAAGGGCTTCTTCCAGAAGGCGCTCGGCGCCACCAGGGCCGAGCCCGCGCTCTTCAACGCGGGGCCCTCCGAGATCGAGGCCCTCAACTCCGGCTCCATCGACATCGGCTGGATCGGCCCCTCCCCGGCCATCAACGGCTACGTCAAGTCCCAGGGCAAGAACCTGCGGATCATCGGTGGTTCGGCGTCCGGCGGCGTGAAGCTCGTGGTCAACCCGGACAAGATCAAGTCCCTGAAGGACGTCGAGGGCAAGCGGATCGCGACCCCGCAGCTCGGCAACACCCAGGACGTGGCGTTCCTCAACTGGGCCGCCGACCAGGGCTGGAAGATCGACCCGCAGAGCGGCAAGGGCGACGTCACGGTCGTGCGCAGTGACAACAAGGTCACCCCGGACGCCTACAAGTCCGGCTCGGTGGACGGTGCGTGGGTGCCGGAGCCGACGGCGTCGAAGCTGGTCGCCGAGGGCGGCAAGGTCCTCCTCGACGAGGCGTCGCTGTGGCCGGACAAGAAGTTCGTGATCACGAACATCATCGTGCGCGAGCAGTTCCTGAAGGAGCACCCCAAGGTCGTCGAGGCCGTGCTGAGGGGCTCCGTCGAGACCAACAAGTGGATCAACGCCAACCCGGACGCGGCGAAGGCGGCCGCGAACGAGCAGCTGGCCACGGACTCCGGCAAGGCGCTGCCGGCCGACGTGCTGGACCCGGCGTGGAAGTCGATCCGGTTCACCGACGACCCGCTGGCCTCCACCCTCAACACCGAGGCCGAGCACGCCGTGAAGGCCGGGCTGCTGCAGAAGCCCGACCTGAAGGGCATCTACGACCTCGCGCCGCTGAACAAGGTCCTCAAGGCCGAGGGCGAGCCCACGGTCGACGACGCCGGTCTCGGCGCGAAGTAAGCCCGGTTCCCGAAGAGTCCCAGGAGGTGACGACCATGGCCACGACCCTCGCCAAGGCCGCCGACGGCACGGAGGCGGCCACCCACGCCGCCCGGATCGAGCACGTCTCGAAGTCGTTCGCGGGCCCCGCCGGGCAGCAGCTCGTGCTGGACGACATCACCCTCGATGTCGCGCCCGGCGAGTTCGTCACCCTCCTGGGGGCCTCGGGCTGCGGCAAATCCACGCTGCTCAACCTGGTGGCGGGCCTGGACCGGCCCTCCGCCGGCGAGATCACCACGGACGGGCGCCCGGCCCTGATGTTCCAGGAACACGCCCTGTTCCCGTGGCTGACCGCGGGCAAGAACATCGAACTGGCCCTGAAGCTCAGCGGGGTGCCGAAGGCGGAGCGCCGCGAGCGGGCGGAGCGGCTGCTCGAACTCGTCCGGCTCAAGGGCGCGTACGGCAAGCGGGTGCACGAGCTGTCGGGCGGTATGCGCCAGCGGGTCGCGCTGGCCCGGGCGCTGGCCCAGGAGAGCAAGCTCCTGCTGATGGACGAGCCGTTCGCGGCGCTGGACGCGATCACACGGGACGTGCTGCACCACGAGCTGACCCGGATCTGGCGCGAGACGCAGGTGTCCGTCCTGTTCGTCACGCACAACGTGCGCGAGGCGGTCCGGCTCGCCCAGCGTGTGGTGCTGCTGTCCTCCCGTCCGGGACGGATCGCCCGCGAGTGGACGGTGGACATCCCGCAGCCGCGCCGCATCGAGGACACCGCCGTGGCGGAGCTGTCCGTCGAGATCACCGAAGAACTGCGTAGGGAGATCCGCCGTCATGGCCAGCACTGACTCGACGACGACCGTCGACAAGGACGGCAACGACCTCGCCGGGCTGGAGGCGGGCCTCGACGCGCTGGAGACACGGCAGACCAGCCGCACACCGTTCCGGCAGACCCTCACCGAGAAGATCCTGCCGCCCGTCCTCGCCGTCGCGCTGGTGCTGGCGGTCTGGCAGGCCCTGGTCTCGTTCAAGGTCGTCGACGACCCGACCAAGCTGCCCGCGCCCTCGGCGGTGTGGGACGTCGTCCACCAGGCGTGGCTCCAGGGTGAACTGCTCGGCTACATCTGGACCAGCGTCTCGCGCGGTCTGCTCGGCTTCTGCTTCGCCCTGGTCATCGGCACCCCGCTGGGGCTGCTGGTGGCCCGCGTGAAGTTCATCCGCGCGGCCATCGGCCCGATCCTGTCCGGCCTGCAGTCCCTGCCCTCCGTCGCCTGGGTCCCGCCGGCCGTGATCTGGCTGGGCCTGAACAACTCGATGATGTACGCGGTGATCCTGCTCGGCGCGGTCCCGTCGATCGCCAACGGCCTCGTCTCGGGCGTCGACCAGGTGCCCCCGCTGTTCCTGCGCGCGGGCCGCACGCTCGGCGCGACCGGTCTGAAGGGCACCTGGCACATCGTCCTCCCGGCCGCGCTGCCCGGCTACGTGGCGGGCCTGAAGCAGGGCTGGGCCTTCTCCTGGCGCTCCCTGATGGCCGCCGAGATCATCGCCTCCTTCCCCGACCTCGGCGTCGGCCTCGGACAACTCCTGGAGAACGGCCGCAACGCCAGCGACATGGCCATGGTCTTCGAAGCCATCCTCCTGATCCTCGTCGTCGGTATCGCGATCGACCTGCTGATCTTCAGCCCGCTGGAGCGGTGGGTGCTGCGCAGCCGCGGCCTGCTGGTGAAGTGACCCCGTGATCGACAAGCCCGTTCTCCTCGTCATCGCGCACGGCAGCCGCGACCCGCGGCACGCCGCGACGGTGCACGCCCTGGTGCGCCGGGTCCGCTCCCTGCGTCCCGACGTACGCGTGGAGACAGGCTTCCTGGACTTCAACGTGCCCTCGGTGCAGGGGGTGCTGGAGTCCCTGGCGGTCCAGGGCGTCCGTGACGTCGTGGCCCTCCCGCTCCTGCTGACCCGGGCGTTCCACGCGAAGGCGGACATCCCGGCGGTCCTGGCGGCCGCTCCCCCGCAGCTGCGGATCCGCCAGGCGGAGGTCCTGGGCCCGTCGCCGCTGTTGCTGTCCGCCCTGGAGCGGCGCCTGTACGAGGCGGGCCTGTCCCCCGCCGACACGTCCTCGACCGGGGTCGTGCTGGCCTCGGCGGGGTCCACCGACCCGGAGGCGATCGCAGTGATCGCAGAAATCGCGCGGGAGTGGCGGCACACCGGTTGGTGCGCCGTGCGGCCTGCGTTCGCCTCCGCATCTCTGCCCCGCACCGAGGACGCCGTCCGGGAGCTGCGGGCCCTCGGCTGCGCCCGGGTGGCGGTCGCCCCCTATGTCCTCGCCCCCGGCTTCCTGCCGGACCGCATCGCGCGGGGCGCGGTGGAGGCTGACGTCCTTGCTGACGTACTGGGGCCGGCGCCGGAGGTGGCGCGGGTGGTGCTGGAGCGCTACGAGGCGGCTCGGGTACCGGCGTTGGCGGCTGTGAGCGCCTGAACGCACGGGCTCCGATTTGCCGGAGGGCCTTACTCGCCTGCGGGGATCGGGGTAGCGTCAGTCAGTCACGCCGGATCGCAGTCTCCGGCGCTGCTCCAACTGATGTGTGCGGGAGAGGCGTTGGAGAGTTCAGCCGGGGTGGGCGGAGCCCACGGCGTCCTGGTCCTGTCGATCGGAGTGGGGAGCTTCGACGACGGCGCCCGTGAGGAGGACCTGGGTTTCATCCACGAACGGATGGACGAAACCCGTCGGGCCTTCGAGCTGCTGGGGGCGACGGTCGAGTGCTCCGTGAATCAGACGGAGGGAGAGATCGACGGTTTCCTGCGGCGTTGGCTCGTCGATGAGCCCGGACCCGCCGGCGTGACCGTCGTCCACCTGATCGGCCACGGTCGTACGGACCGCAGCGGCCGCCTGTCCTTCGTGGCCCGGGACGACCGTGAGGTCGACGTCTACCGCTGGATCGAGAAGGCCCAGCAGGAAGTCGAGCGGGACGGCAACCGGCGACGGGTGGTCTTCCTCGTCGACACCTGCTCGGCTGGCGCGGCCACGGGGCGGCAGCCGATCTCCGAACTGAACGGCAGCCGCGGGGTGTGGGCGCTGGGAGCGTCTCCCAGCACGCTGCCGACGGAGCAGGGCCGGTTCAGCCACTGGATCGCCACGGCGCTCAACCGGGTGCGCGGCTACGACTTCACACTGAACGACGAGGCGATCAAGTTCACCGCGTTCGTCCGGGAACTGATCCAGGTGGCCAGGCGGGACGTGCCCTCCTGGCGCATGTCCCTCGGCTTCAGTTTGGAACAGGGGGACGGGGACTGGCCGTTCCTGCCAAACCCCAGGACCGCCGGCCTCACCGCCGAGCAACTCCGGATGCGCCGACGCTCCCTGGGCTATGTGCCGGGCGAGGAGGAACTTCGCAAGGACCTGGGCGCCCGGATCGCCGCAGGCGAGGAGATCGCCGACGCGGTCTACTTCCACGACCGAGCCTCCGGACGTGGCCTCGTCTCCGCTGGCGGCAGGGAAGGTTTCTTCTCTGGCCGTGCCGCCGAGTTGAAGCGCTACATGGAATGGCAGGCAGGCGACGGCCCGCTGATGACGGTGACAGGTGCGGCGGGGGCCGGGAAATCGGGACTGCTGGGTGTCATCGTCTGTGCCGCGCACCCGGAACTGCGCGGGAACTTCCACGAACTGTGGGCGGATGTGGAGCCCAAACTCCCAGAGGTTCCCGACGTGGTCGCGGTGCACGCCCGGCAGCGTTCGGTCGAGCAACTGCTCGACACCATCGTGAGGCTGACGGGTCTGACACCGCCCGTGGACGAGGACGAAGACGTCCACGGTGACGAGCGCGACACCCCCGAGTGGACCGCCGACCTGCTGCGCAAGGCACTCGACCGGGAGCAGAAACATCGCCTCCTCGTGCTCGACGCGGTGGACGAGAGCACCGATCCACAGGCCGTACTGGACCTGGTCGCCGACCTGATCGCGCCGAAGAACCAGCGCGACACCGCCGGCCCGGCGCCCTGCCGCATCCTGCTCGGCGGCCGCCGCGAGGTGATCAACGGACTGTCCGCGATCGACAGGATGACGCGCGTGGCCGTCGACCGCATCGACCTGGACACCGCCGACCCGGCCGCGGTGGAGGAGGACGTACGGCAGTATATCGCGCGGTTACTGGTGACCAGCGAGTGCTACGCCACCGGGCCCGCCTCGGAGTTCGTCGGCGTACTGGCGAAACAGGGGGCGGAACGCATCGTCCGCGGCATGCGGCCGGACAGCCAGTGGGGTCCCTTCCTGCTCGCCGGGCTGTACGCCCACTACCTGATGACGCTGGAGAACCCACCGCGGGACCCCGCCGCCGCGGACGCGTACGCCAACCGTGTGTCGGCGAACCTGCCGGACCTGCTGGAGGCCGTCCTCAAGGCGCGTGCCGCGGAGCACCCCGCGCTGCGAGCGGTGCTCGCCGTGCTCGCCCGCTCCAAGGGCGACGGCATGCCGCGCGTGACGCTGCGGCGCTGTCTGCGGGCGCTGAACGCCGACGACATCACGGAGAAGGAACTCGACGAGACCCTCCGGGAAGCGTCTCCGTTCCTCCGTACCGGCGTCGACCGTGAGAGCAAGACGCTGTACCGCATCTTCCAGCAGGGGCTGGCGGACTACCTCCGCGACCGCCCGGTGAGCCGGGATCCGGTGGACGAGGCCGGCAGTCTCGAGCTGGAGCGGAAGTTGCTGGCCGAGATCGTCGGCCCTTTCATGGGCAAGGCCGACAGCGGCTCCCCGGACCGCTGGTACGCGGCCGAGCCTTATGTACTCCAACACGCATTGGGACACGTCATGGCGGCCGATTCCGCCCAGTGCGCGGAGGAACTGCTCAGCGACCCCTACTTCCTCATCAGGTTCGACCCGCGGCAGGACCACCGTGCGATCGATCTGTGCCGGTCCGAGCGGGCGCACGAGTACCTGCGGCTGCTCAGCGCGTCCTGGCCCGCACACGGCAAGCTGCGCGGCGCCGCCGACCGTGCGTCCGTGTTCGCCTTCGACTCGGACCGGTTGGGCCTGCTCGAGCACCGAAGGCGGTTCGCTCTGATCGCCAAGGAGGTGGCGTTCCAGCCGGAGGATGCCGCCCACTCGCTCCTGTGGGCTGCGGGCGGCCATGTGGACTCCAGCTCACAATTCATCGAGACAGCAGCCACATCGGTGAGAGATCTGGCGTTCTCCCCTGACGGTGAGCTGTTGGCCGTCGCCACCTACAGCGGCGTCCACGTTCTGGAAACCGAGACCTGGCAACAGGTGTCCCCCCTCTTCGGCACCACTCTCGGCAACGGTTTCGAATTGTGGGCCAGCCATGTCGCGTTCTCACCCGACGGCCGTCGGCTTGCGCTGGCCGCCGCGACCTGGTCCCGGAACGTCCAGTTGTGGGACGTGCAGAACCGCGTGCTCATTGGGAGGCCGTGGAGCGTCCAGACCGGTGCGGTCAAGGCGCTGGCCTTCTCTCCCGACAGTCGTCGCATCGCCGTCGGCAGCAGCGAGTTGGGGATCTCCGTCTGGGACGTCGGCGACGACGAACCCGTCGAGCTGGCTCGGCCGAAGGACAGCGATGACCCCACCGACGTGCAGTTCAGCCCGGACGGACGCTTCCTCGCCATGTGCGGTCCCAGGGGAGTGACGCTATGGGAAACGAAGACGTGGGAACCTCTTCCGCTCAGCACCGATGAGGCAAACGCCATCGCGTTCTCCGCCGACGCACGCCTTCTGGCCGCGGCGTGTGACGACTACGTCGTGCTGTGGTCCTGTGATGCGTACGACGAAGTGCGCCGCATCCCTATGAGCAAGCCCTCTTCCCATCTCGCCTTCTCGGCCGACGGGTCCCTGCTCGCGACGGGCGGCTGGGGTTCGCTGCGCGTGCTCGATGCGGTATCCGGGGATGAGCTGAGCTGTCTCATCGAGGCCGATGCGCGCATCGTGGGGGTCGCGTTCCATCCCCTCATCAACAGGGTTCTGGTGAGTGGCGACTTCGACGGCCATCTCCGAGTCTGGAAAGGGTTCGGCGAGGAGAAACACATTCCACAACTGACGCGGTTCGACTCCGACGATGCAACGGGCTCACCCGACGGCGGCCTCGTAGCAGCCATCGACAAGAACGAGCGTCGTCTAACACTCCGTGATGCCACGACCGGAACCGAGTTGGGGTCCTTCATGTTGAAGGCACACGATGTCGTTTTGCACTTCTCCCCGGACAGCCACGCGCTGGTGACGGTCTCCTACCGCAAGCAGTTCCTACAGGTCGTTCGCACCGGCTCGATCCCGTTCTCCGAACCGGTGGCGGTCCCCCTCGGCGGCAATCCAATCTCGACGAGCCCGGCCATCGTGTTCTCTCGTGACAGCAGGCTTTTCGCGCTCGTTGTACTGGAGCCTCATTCGGAAGCGTGGACTCTCAAGGTCTGGGACCTTCAGGAATTGCGCCTCACCACGCGCATACCTCTGCCGGGGCCACCGAATACGTTCGGCTTCGCAGGCTTGGACAAGCTGCTGGTCGGTATCGATGGCGCCCTCGCCGTTTACGCCATCAACGGTTCGGAAACGGCGGTGTCCCCCGAATGACCCGCGTCCTCGGCATCCACGGCGTCCGCAACTACAAAGCCGCCGACACCACCCCCGACATCGGAAGCAAACGCCTGCGCACCGACTGGACCGCCGCGCTCGGCAGCAGCGTCCCGGGGCTTGACCTGGAGACGGCCTACTACGCCGACCTGCTGCGCAGTGAGCGGCAGGGCGATGAGCTGGCCGACGTCGAGACGGTCCTGGTCGAGGGGTGGGCCCGGGCCTGGGGTGTCGATCCGAGCGGGGTGCAGGGCCGGGCGACGGGCTGGCTCCGCTGGATCTGCGGGCAGGTCGCTCAGCGCAGCGGGCAGCGGCCCGCCGTGGTCGAGAAGACGGTCCGCGCGTTCTTTCCGGAGGTGGCCCGCTACTTCGCCACCGGTCGGGCGGCCGTGCGGGAGCGTGTGACGGCAGCGCTGCTCCGGCACCGGCCCGATGTCGTCGTCGCCCACTCGCTGGGCAGTGTCGTCGCGTACGAGGCGCTGCACGGGCTGGCGGACGAGCTGGAGGTGAGGCTGCTGCTCACCCTCGGGTCTCCGCTGGCGCTGCCCCATGCCGTCTTCCACCGTCTCGATCCCGCTCCGCGTGACGGCGTGGGGTCCAAGCCCGACGGTGTGCTGCGGTGGGTGAACGTCGCCGATGTCGGGGACTTCGTGGCCATTCCCAAGGGGGAACTGACCCGGGTGTTCCCGGAGGTCGAGGAGCTGCCGGAGATCAGCATCGCGCCCGCGTGGCCGCACAGCGTGCTCGACTATCTCCGGCACCGCTCGGTGTCCGAGGCCATCAGGGCAGGGGCCCCGACGGGCCGTCACGCGGCGGGTTCGGGCTCCGGCCGGAGCGCGAAGGAATAGGGGGCCCACGGGCCGGTGACCTCGACGCGGAGGCCAGGGACGCCCTCGGCGGCCGCCAGGACGCCGGTGCGGAAGGCGTCGACGCGGTCGGCGGGGACGAGGTAGGCGTCGTTGCCGACGTTGGTGCCGGGGGCCGGGCCGGCGAGGCTTCCACGTTGCGGGGTGTGCGAGACGCGGTCGACGGCGAGCGTGCGGGCGGTCTGCGTGAGGTGTACGGCGGCTTGGGCGACCGTACGCCAGGCTTCCTCGTTTCTGCGTTGTCTGCGGCGGCGGATCGACAGGTAGGCGCGGCCGACGCCGAGGCCGGCGGGCAGGTCCCGCCCGGCGTCGGGGTCCGGCTCGGGTGGTGTGATGTCGGGTGTGGCGTAGATCTTGACGCCGAGTTCGACATGGCCCGTCAGGCGGTCCAGGAGGGACAGGAAGTACGCGCGGCGGGTGTCGAGGGCCTGCCGGGCGCGCTCCTCGTCGGGGTAGACGGTGGCCAGGCGCAGGGGCAGGACGGCGGCCCCGCTCGCGACGAGCGCGGCGACCACGGCGTGGTGGGAGCGGACCGTGGACTCCATCCAGTCCAGGTCGTCGAGGTGGGCCTTCAGGGGCGTCTCGGCGTAGTCGGCGGCCGGGACGTGGCCGACGGCGAAGGCCAGCCGGGAGGCGGGGTCGGCGGGCTCCACCAGGCGGACCGGGTCGCCGGCGACGCCGCGCATCTCCGCCGCCGCGGCGGCGGCCTCGGGGGTGCGGCGCAGGACCGCGTAGACGTAGACGACGGTCGGGGCGGTCGGGTCGGTCATGGCTCCGGCTTCCTGTCGGCCGCTTTGAGGGCGGCGATCTCGGCGCGCAGCCGGGCGTTCTCGTCGGCCAGGGACCGCTCGGGGCGAGCGGCGCGGGAGGAGAGGGAGGGATCGTGTTCCCACCAGTCGATGCCCATCTCCTTCGCCTTGTCGACGGAAGCGACGAGCAGGCGCAGCTTGATGGTGAGCAGTTCGATGTCGAGCAGGTTGATCCGGATGTCGCCGGCGATGACCACGCCCTTGTCGAGGACGCGTTCGAGGATGTCGGCGAGGTTGGCGCTCTGGGCGCCGGGCCCTTGGCCGTAGGGGGAGGGGAGGCGGGGCGGCCCGGTCAGTCCGCCTGTGGCCGGATGGGTCATGGTCGGGCTCGTCTCCGGGCGTCGATCTCGTCGAGTCGGTCCAGCAGTTCGTCCTCGCGGCGGTCGTACTCGTCCTCGTCGAGGCGTCCCTCCAGCAGGGCCCGTTCCAGGTCGACGAGGGCCTGCCGGACGGGGGCCGGATCGTAGTACTGCGCCTCGGCGGCGGCCTGGAGCTGCTCGGCGGCCCAGAGGGTGGTGCGCAGCGGCGCGAGCGGGAGGGTGAGGATGCCGGTGAGCAGGCCCATGTCAGGCGGCGAAGCTGTACGGGGGCAGCGGGCCGCGCAGCCTGAAGTCGTAGGCGGCGCCGTAGTCCTGGGCCAGGCGGCGGCCGGCCGTGGTGAACTCCTCGGCGCGGGCGCGTTCGACGAGGAACGACACGTTGAGGAAGTCGTCCTTGGCCGGGTCCGCCACGACGCTGGCCCTGGCGAGTGCGGACAGCCGTCCGACGATCTCCTCGGCCTGCCGCCGCTGCCGGGCGTCGACCTGCCGGGCGACCAGTTCGCCGAGGGCGAGGCGGTCCTCGTAGCTGCCGGTGCCGTCGCGGGTGCACCGGTTGAGCCGGCGGGCCTCCTCCGACCCGTCGAGCACCTCGCGCAGCAGGTCGTCCTGGTCGCGGGCGGCCTTGAGGTTGAACTCGGCGGTGCCGTGCAGTTCGCCGAGCCTTCGCGCGTAGTCCTGGCCCTGCTCCTCCAGGGCCGTCCGGACGGCGGTGTCGTCGGGGGCGAGCAGGCCGAACCGCATGGGCAGGACCGAGCCGTCGGCCATGAGCCGTTCCTGGAGTTCCTGGTGGGCGGCGAGGTCGCGCCGTTTGGGCCGCAGACCGGGCGGTGCGGCGCTGACCACGGCGGCGAGCGGGCCGTGGACGACCACGCGCGGGGGGTCGTCGGTCCCGCCGACGGTGCGCAGGCCGTCGAGCCGCAGGGGGTGGTCGGAGCGGGTGACGGCGTAGACGTAGACGCCGCTCACCGCTCGTCCTCCCGGCGGTCCTTGTCGTCGCCGTCGAAGAGGTCGCCGATCGCGTCGATGGCGCCGCCGATCGCGCCGCCGGTCTTGCCCCGGGCGCCGCTCTCGACGAGGTTGCCGACGATGTCGGTGAGCTTGTCGGGGGCCTTGCGGCCGGACTCCAGGTCGAGGCGGTTGCAGGCCTCGGCGAACCGGAGATAGGTGTCGACGCTCGCGATGACGATGCGTACGTCGATCTTGAGGATCTCGATGCCGACCAGGGAGACCCGGACGAACACGTCGATCACGAGCCCGCGGTCCAGGATCAGTTCGAGGATGTCGAAGAGGCCGCCTGTGCCCGACCCGCTGGAAGTGGCGGCGGGTTGCGTCCCACCGGTCTGCGTCATGACGGTCACGGTGCGATTCCTCTCGCGAGACTCGTTCTCGTGCCGCCCGTAGGTACGGGGGTGACGGCGGGCGTGTTCACGCCCGCAGCGAAATCGGGTCCCGCGAAAGGCGAGTCGAGGCGATCAGGACCGGCGTCAGCGGCCTCGGTCGAGCTGGCCGCGGGCGTACCGGCGGATCCGCTCGTAGCCCAGGAGCAGGCCCTCCGGGTCGAGGGTGACCCGGTAGGTCGCCATGATGGTCATGGTGTCGGGGACTCGCTCCAGCTCCACGACCTCCACGTCGGCGGTCCAGCCGTCGGGCGTCGGGCGGACGGCGGTGACGGAGTCGGGGGTCGTGCCGAGCAGTTCGGCAAGCTGGGCCGCCGCGCCGCGCATGGCCTGGACGGCCGTCGTACGGCCGGATGGAGTCGCCTGGTCATCGGTGCTCGTCATGCTCCTACCGTGTCAAGGCCCCGGTCCCTGCGGGGGTGATTCGGCCAAACGGTGTCGCCTGGTGGAAGTAGAGCAGCCACCCGTCCTCGGTCCGCCGCCACAGCGAACTGCGGTGTGCTCGGCTGCCGTCGCACTCGGTGTCGAAGGTGAGGTGGACGAGGTCGGCGGCCAGCCGTACGCCGTGCACCCGGGAGGGGACGACAGGCGGCGACTCGAGGTCGGTGGCCTCGACCAGGGCGGCGATGACGGCTTCCCGGCTCCAATGCCGCCCGGAGGCGCCGAACTCGTGGAACTCGGGGTGCAGCAGCGCCGCGATCCGCTCGGGCGAGCGGCGCACGTCCGGGTCGAGCAGTGTCAGTTCGCCGTCGATGGCGGCAGCGACGGCCGGGTCGCGTTCAGGCACCGGTCATCTCCACCAGCTTGACGACGGTGTTCCAGTTGCGGGTCGTGGCGACGACCCCCTTGTTGATGCGCGGCTTCGACAGGTGTTCGGCCAGCTTGGAGCGGCCCAGGCCGTTCGGGGCGTACAGGTACAGGGCGCGGTCCCCGAGGCGGAACTCCTCGGGGAGGTAGGCGGCCTGGTCGATCTCCGCGAAGCGCTCGGGGGTCACGGGGGCGGAGAAGTACGTGACGTGGAGCTGTTTGGGCTCCAGGTCGGTGGCCGGGAACGGGCAGGCGTCGGCGATCGCCTTCAGATAGGCGTGGTCGCGCACGATCACGTCGACGCCGAACCCGAAGTGCTCCTGGATGGCCTGCCTGATCTCGGTGGCCAGCGACTCCTCGTCGCCGTGGCCGGAGGAGAACACGGCCTGGCCGCTCTGGAGGTACGTCGTCACGTCCTCGTAGCCGAGGCCGGCCAGGAGGGTGCGCAGGTCCGCCATCGGGACCTTTTTGCTGCCACCCACGTTGATTCCGCGCAACAGTGCCGCGTACGTCGTCGTCATCCGCTCACCCTAAGGCGGCCGTCGTGCCCCGTGGGGGTGGGCACGACGGCCGGTGGGCGGCTGCCCGAGCCCCGTAAATTACTCACCGGTCATCGCGGGGCACAACCTTCTGCTCAGGATCCACACACCCGAGGAGACCGATAGGTGTAGGGGACCGCGGTCCGTTCCGGTCCTCCCCAGTGGGGAGGGAGCACGCGCCATGGGGATGAGGTCCGGCCCGTCTACTTCACCGGGCAGCACGAGGTGCCGGGTTTATCCGGCTCATACCTTCGAAACGCAAGGGGGCGGCAGGGGGCCGGCCCCGCATCACGAGGGGGCAAGCCCGTCATGGGGAACGGAGAAGCACGGGTGCGGGGCCTGGCCGCCCGGGCCGGCGGCTGGAGTGCCCGGCACCGATGGGCTGCCGTCGGGATCTGGGTGCTGTTCGTCGTCCTGGCGATGGGGCTCGGTTCGGCGGCCGGCCGGGTCGACGTCAAGGACAGCGACCAGCTGCGGGGGGAGACGCACACCGCCGCGAAGATCATCGAGGACGCCGGCATCGACGAACCGGCCGGCGAGACCGTGCTGATCCAGGCCAAGGGCTCCGGTCTGAAGGCCACGGACGCCGAGTTCCGGGACGCCGTCACGGCCGTGGTCCGGGCCGTCGAGGGGACCGGCCGCGTCACCCACGTGACCTCGCCGTACACCACGAAGACGATCTCGAAGGACGGGCGCAGCGCGCTCGTGCAGTTCGACATGCGCGGCGAGCCGGACACCGCCGGTGAGCGGGTCGAGCCGGTGCTGGGGGCCGTGGCGGACGTCCAGCAGGACCACGCGTCGCTGCGGATCGAGGAGATCGGCGGCGCCAGCATGATGAAGACGTTCGACGACGCGTTCGGGGACGACTTCAAGAAGGCCGAGTACTCCGCGGTGCCGGTGGCCCTCGGCATTCTGCTCATCGCCTTCGGCGCGCTGGTGGCGGCGCTGCTGCCGGTGGCGCTGGCGCTCACCGCGATCATGGCGACGATGGGCCTGATGGGGGTGATCAGCCACGCGGTGCCGATGACGGACGCCGCGAACTCCGTGATGCTGCTCGTCGGTCTGGCCGTCGGTGTGGACTACTGCCTGTTCTACCTGCGCCGTGAGCGGGAGGAGCGCGCCGCGGGACGGGACGCGCAGACGGCGTTGCGGATCGCCGCCGCGACCAGTGGCCGCGCGATCGTGGTCTCCGGTGTGACGGTGTGCGTGGCGATGGCGGGCATGCTGTTCACCGGGCTCGCCGAGTTCGAGGCGATGGGTCTGGCCTCGCTGATCGTGGTGGCCGTGGCCATGGTGGGGTCCGTGACCGTGCTGCCCGCGCTGCTCTCGCTGCTGGGCGAGCGGGTGGAGAAGGGCCGGGTCCCCTTCCTGAGCCGGCGCAGGCAGGGCGGCAACGGGGAGAGCCGGTTCTGGACGGCCGTCCTGCGGCGGGTGCTCGCCAAGCCGGTCGTGTCCGTGGTGGTGGCGACCGGAGCGCTGCTCGCCGTCGCGGCTCCCGCGGTCGGTATGAAGACGCAGAACTTCACGCTGGACCAGGAGTTCGGTGACTCGCTGCCGATCGTGCAGACGTACAACCGGCTCAACGAGGCCTTCCCGGGCGGCTCGGATCCCGCCCGGGTGATCGTCAAGGCGGACGACATCAACGCGCCCGAGGTGCGCTCGGCGCTGGCCGACTTCCGTGAGCGGGCGGTCAGTTCGGGGGCCTCGCGCGGCCCGGTGGAGATCGAGCTGCACGACGCGCAGAACCTCGCCTTCGTGTCCGTCCCGCTGGTCGGCGGCTCCGACCTCGACAAGGCGGGCGCGAGCCTGGACACGCTGCGCGACGACGTGCGGCCCGCCACGCTCGGCAAGGTCGACGGCGTCGAGGCCCCGATCACCGGGCAGGTCGCGGGTTCGAAGGACTTCAACGACCAGTTGGCGGGAGCCGTCGTCCCGGTCTTCGCGTTCGTCGTGGTCTTCGCCTTCGCGCTGATGCTCCTGTCGTTCCGCTCGCTGACCGTCGCGATCACGTCGATCGTGCTGAACCTGCTGTCGGTGAGCGCGGCCTACGGCGTCCTCGTCGCGGTCTTCCAGCACGGCTGGGGCGCCTCGCTGGTGGGGGCGGAGGGCGTCGGCGCGATCATCACCTGGTTGCCGCTGTTCCTCTTCGTGATCCTGTTCGGCCTGTCGATGGACTACCACGTGTTCGTGGTCTCCCGGATCCGCGAGGCGCGGATGCGGGGTCTGGCGACGAAGGACGCGATCCGGCACGGCGTGGTCACCACGGCCGGGGTCGTCACCAGTGCCGCGGTCATCATGGTCGCCGTGTTCGCGATCTTCGGGACGCTGTCCATGCAGTCCATGAAGCAGATGGGCGTCGGCCTCGCGGCCGCCGTGCTCATCGACGCGACGATCATCCGGGGCGTGCTGCTGCCTGCGGTGATGGCGCTGCTCGGGGAGCGCAACTGGTACCTGCCCACCTGGCTGCACCGGCTGCCCGACCTCACGCACGACGAGACACCGCAGGCGGTCGCGGGACCGGCGGCGCGGGACGACGAGGGCGAGCCCGTCAGGGCCTGATCCCCCCGCTCCCCCGCCGCAGCGTGCAGGGCCCGTCGGTTCCGGGGGAACCGACGGGCCCTGTCAGCCGGTGAGCCGCCGCACGTGCAGCACGTCCTCGTCGCAGCGCACGATCTCCAGCTCCCGGTCCGGGCGGTCACCCCCGAAGGTGAGCGCGAGGTGACGGTCCGACACGAGCCGCCAGCGCCCGGGCACGGCGCCGGGAGCGTCACCGCGTCCCAGCGGATGGTCGGTGAAGGTGCCGTCGGGCGCGAACTCCATGCCGCGGCGCCCGCGGGCCGGCGGGAAAGGGTGGTCGTCCGGCCGGTACACCCGCACGTCCTCGTGGTCCTCCTCGTAGGAGTGGAGCCACGAGCGGAACAGGCCCGATGGGGGCTCATGCATGACCCGGCCACCCCATTCGCCCGGATAGTCCGCCGCTCCGCTCGGCGTCGCCCGCCTCCGCAGCGCGTGTCACACGCGCACTTCCGCAGCCGCGTGCGCGGCACCCTCCGCTTCCCCGAGGGACAGACATGTCCGATGCGCAGTCATACCATCGCGTCACCTCCGCCGACTACAGCCGCTGGTGCGGCGCCATGGAGGTGCACCGCAGACTCCTCAGCCAGAACCCCGAGTACGCCGAGAACCGGGCCCAGATCGAGAACGCCGCGTTCGCCTACGAGCAGCTGGAGGCGAGCACCGCGCGGCAGAGCCTCGTCGACATCCCCGTCGTCGTGCACGTCGTGCACAGCACCACCGAGCAGAACATCGGCGACGCCCAGATCCACAGTCAGATCGAGGTGCTCAACCAGGACTTCCGCGCGGCCAACCCGGACATCGACAAGGTCCCCGCGGTCTGGCAGGACCTCGTGGCCGACGCGCGCGTCCAGTTCCACCTCGCCCGGACCGACCCGCTGGGCCGCCCCACGGACGGCATCACGCGGACCTCGACGTCGACTCCCGACTGGGACACGGACGACCTGGTCAAGTTCAGCCTCAGCGGCACACCGGCTTCGGGACCACCGGCACCGCCACCGCGCCCTTCGACGGCGGCCGCACCGCCGTGCACGAGATCGGGCACTGGCTGAACCTGCGGCACATCTGGGGCGACGACGACGAGGGCTGCAGCGGCAGCGACTTCGTGGCGGACGACGCCGCGATGTTCATGTTCACCAAGGGGCAGGCGGCGCGCATGGACGCCGCCCTCGAGCACGCCCGCATGACCCTCACCCGCCAGGCCGTCACCGTGTGACGGACCGGCGGGCGACGGCCGCCGCGACTACCGCCGGCGCGCGAGGAGTTCGGCCTCGATGAGGTCGGCCGCGCGCCGCGTGCCGCCCTCCCGGGCCGTCTCCGCCTGGATCTCCCTCAGCCGGCGGGCGACCTCCGGGTCGTCGACGAGGGCCAGAGCCGCCTCGCGCAGCGCCTCGCCGGTCGCCTCCTGGGTGAGAAGGCGGCGCGCGACACCGAGGCCCTGGAGTACCTCCGCGTTGCCGAACTGGTCCGCGGCCTGCGGTACGGCGATCATCGGCGTGGCGGTGGCCAGGCCCTCCTGGCTGCCGCCGGCGCCCGCGTGCGTGACGAACAGGTCGGCCTGCTTCAGGATCGCCAACTGCGGTACCCAGGTGCGCACGTCGACGTTGGCCGGAACGTCCGCGAACTCGGCCGGGTCGATGTGCTTGCCGACCGAGAGCACCAGGTGCCAGCCGGGCAGGTCGCCGAATGCCTTGACGCACTCCCGGTAGAAGCCGGGCTGCTTGGTGAAGGCGGACCCGAGCGACACGAGCGCGACCTTCTCGGCACCGGCCGGCCGCTGCCAGCCGCCCTCGGCGGTGCGGTCGCCCTGACAGGCCCCGACGAAGGAGTACACGCGTCCGTCGACGCGGTCCGCGTTCGGCTGGAGCGCCCTGGGGATCAGGACGATCGAGCGGTCGGGACGGCCCCCGAAGTCGTCGGGGTGCTGAGTGATCCCGTTCTCCTCCAGCCAGGCGTGGAAGCGGGCGTAGTAGGCACGGCCGCGCTCGGTCTTCTTCGGCTCCTCCCACAGGGGCTCGGCGACCTCCTTCTCGAACCCCTCCCAGGCGACCATGGCCGGCGACAGGGAGATCGCGGGCACGCCCCAGCGGTGGGCCAGGACGCGGGCCGGGTAGGAGGCGATGTCGTGCAGGACGAGGTCCGGTTCGTCGCCCTCGTACGCCTCGATCAGCTGCGGGAGGGCCTGGATCGCGTCGTCGAGGAACGGCTCCACGTTGTCCAGCAGCGTGCTCCCCCAGGCTTCCGGGTCGTCGTCGGGCGAGGGCAGCGTCGAGTGCCACGGCTTCACCTCGGCACCGGTGTCCGCGACCTTCTCCGCGAGGACCGGCGGGATCGCGTACGTCACGCGGTGGCCGCGCGCCACGAGTTCGCGGATCACCTCCAGACTCGGGTTCACATGGCCGTGGGCGGCGATGGAGAACATGGCGATGTGCGCGCGACTGGTCATGCGCCCGACCGTATACGAGACGAGACGTCTCGTGCAATCAATAAGGGTTCAGCGGGTCAGCCCCTCGTGCAGCCGAAGCCACCTCTCCGGCGTCACCTCGCCCACCAGCACGCCCGGGTCCAGGCGCACCGCCCGGAACGCGGCGTCCACCCGCCGCCGCGGCCAGGCCCGCCGCAGCGACGCGTGCAGTGAACCGCCGGCCCCGGAGAAGCCCAACTCGACCAGCTGGCGCCAGCTCCGGTACGCCGCGGCGTCGAGCAGCGGGGTGTCGCGCCGCTCCAGGCGCAGCACCCCGGCGTCCACGCGGGGCACGGGCCGGAAGCTGCGCCTGCCCACGCGGCCCAGCAGCCGCCACTCGTAGCGGGGCCAGGTCCGGACCGTCAGCAGCGTCCAGCTGCCGTAGTCGCCGGTGCGTTTACGGGCGTACTCGAGCTGGGTGAGCAGCGTGGCGTCGGTGAGGGCGGGGGCGTGCAGGCACCAGTCGACAACGGCCGCGGTACGGGAGAACGGCACGTTCCCGGCGACCGAGAAAGGCGTGCGCGGCGGCTGTGCGGCCAGGAAGTCCGCGCCGACGACCCGCACCTGCGGGGTGCCGGAGAAGCGGCCCCGCAGGACGGGCACGAGCCGCGGGTCGATCTCGTACGCGTGCAGCTCCCGGCAGCGTCGCGCCAGCGCGGCGGTCAACGCGCCCTTGCCCGCGCCGACTTCGAGCAGCAGAGGGACCGGCCGGGCCCCCGGGGCGGCGAGCCGGGCGAAGCGTTCGGCGGTGGCGCGGTCGGCGAGGAAGTTCTGGGAGAGCGCGCGGGAAGTAGCGGTGGGGCGGGCCATGGCCTGCGGTCCTTGTCTTCCGTGAGGGGTGTGGGGGCAGCCGAAGGCCCCGACCGGAAGACAGAGGGAGAGGAGAGGTGAGACGCCGGGCTCAGAGGCTCAGCGGGCGTGACTCCCCGGGCCGGTCAGGGCTCCGGGGCCGCTGCGCACCCGTGCGGCGTGCGCGCAGCCCCGGCCGTGACCGGAGATGTAGATCGCGTTGATACCCACGGGCAGCACGCTAGGCGCTGCCGAAGACGACGCGCAACGGGATTTCGCCGGGGTTCAGCGCTGGTAGCGCGCCAGCACCAGGTTGCCGTCCTCCTCCAGGCGTGTGCGCAGCTCACGGATGCCGATGGCGCCGCTGTAGTACTCCTGGAGGGCCGGGGTCGCCACCTTGTCCTTCCATTCGGGGTAGCCCCGTACGGTCTGTGCGGGCGCCGGGCGCAGATGGGCGGCGAGCGCGGTGCCGGTCGCCCAGCCGTGCTCGGGTGTGCGCAGGGCCGGGTGGTTCAGCGCCCGGCCGCCGGTCGGCAGCATCCAGTCGCCGAGGGCGAGGCGGACCATGTTCCGCGGTCTCAGCATGAAGTCGATGAAGGCGGCGGCCTCCTTCTTGTGCGGGCAGTCCTGGGCGACCGACAGCGTCTGCGGGCTGACGCCCTGGGTGAGTCCCGCAGCGCCGGCCGGGGCGGGCAGCACCTGCCAGGCGAAGCCCTTCGGGGCCTGCTGCGCGATCTGCTGGCGGTAGGAGAAGCCGAGCGGGACCATCGCGTATCTGCCGCCGAAGAAGCCCGGCAGGGTGTCGGAGCCGCCGCTGCCCAGGGTCGTGGGCGAGGCACTGCGGTCGGCGCCGGCCTGGGCGTGGATGGTGCGCGGCACCACCTGGTCGGCCGCCTCGAACCGGACCGTCACCTTGCCGTCGGCCCCCCGGTGGAAGAGCTGTCCGCCCGTCGACAGGGAGAGGTTGAGCGTGGCGGAGACCGGTTCTTTCAGGGGCCAGGCGACGCCGTACTTCCCCCGGCCGCTGAGCTGTCCGGTGATGCGGCGGAACTCGGGCCAGCTCCACGGCTTCCGGGGGGTCGGGATCCGCACTCCGGAGCGCTTGAGCCACGTCGCGTTGGCGATCAGCACACGCGGCTCCTGGAGGAACGGCACACCGTAGACGCCGTCGCCGAAGGTGGTGGTCTCCCAACTGCGCCGCGGGATGTCCGACTTCAGCCGGGCGGGCAGCAGATCGGTGAGGTCGGCGAGGTAGCCGCCGTAGGCGAAGTCGGCGAGGTCGTCGGAGGCGTCGTGGATGATGTCGGGTGCCTCACCGCCCTCGAAGGCCGTCAGGAGCTGGTCGTGGACGCTGTCCCAGTTGCCCTGGACGTACTCGACCCGCACGCCCGGGTGGGTGGCGTTCCACTCCTTCACCAGTTCCTTGTTGGCCTCGACCGATTCCTCCTGCCAGGCCAGGGACTGGAAGCGCAGGATGATCCGGCCGTCGTCGCGGGTGCCGCCCGAGGAGCAGCCGGCGAGGAGCAGCAGGAGGACCAGGGACAGCAGGCGTGCGCGCATCAGCTCTTCACCGCCCCGGTGAGCAGGCCGCCCGTGATGCGCCGCTGGATGATCGCGAAGACGACGAGTGAGGGCAGCGTGGCGAGGAACGCGGCGGCGGCGAGCGGGCCCAGGTCGGCGACGCCCTCGGCACCGATGAAATGGGCGAGCACCACCGGGAGGGTCTGTTTCTCCGGTGTCTTGAGCAGCACGAGCGCGAAGAAGAACTCGTTCCACGCGGTGATGAACGCGAACAGCGCGGTCGCCACGACGCCCGGAGCGAGCAGCGGCCCCGTCACCGACACCAGCGTCCGCACCCGGCCCGCCCCGTCGACCGCCGCGGCCTCCTCCAGCTCGGGCGGCACGGCCCGTACGTACCCGGCGAGCATCCACAGCGCGAAGGGCAGCGCCCACACCACGTACACCAGCACCAGCCCCGGCACGGAGTCGATCATTCTCAGGTTCTTCAGCACGAGGAACAGCGGGATGATCAGCAGCACGAACGGGAACGCCTGGCTGACCACCACCCAGCCCGTCACGGCCTTCGCGAGCCGGGTGCGGCGCCGGGCGACGACGTAGGCCATCGGTGTCGCGATCAGCACGGCGACGACGGCCGCCGCGAGTGCGGCGAGCAGGGAGTTGAGGGCGGCGTGCAGCAGCGGCTGTTCGTCGAAGGCCTGCCGGAAGTTGGCGAGGGTCGGGTCGCCGGGGATCCACGTCGGGTGCAGGCTGCCCAGCTCGCGCGGCGGTTTGAACGCGGTGGAGACCAGCCAGAGGAACGGGAAGGCGAGAAAGACCAGATAGGCGAGCAGCGCGGTGTACTGGCCGACGCGGGCCGGGGTGCTGGTCCTCATGTGTCGTCACCTTGCCTGAGGCGGCCGGCGAGGAAGACGGCCAGGGCGATCGAGATCAGGGCCACCATCACGCAGCCCATCGCCGCCGCGTAGCCGAACTGTCCGTAGCGGAAGGCCTCTTCGTACGCGAAGAGCATGGGCAGGCGGGTCCGGCCCCCCGGGCCGCCGCTGGTGAGGACGTAGACCAGGGCGAAGGAGTTGAAGTTCCAGATCAGGTTGAGCGCGGTGATGGCCAGCGCGATGGGCCTCAGGGCGGGCCAGGTGACCGTGCGGAAGCGGCGCCAGGCGCCCGCTCCGTCGACCGCCGCGGCCTCGTGGAGTTCGCGCGGGGTGTTCTGCAGCCCGGCGAGCAGCGCCACCGTCGTCTGCGGCATGCCCGCCCAGACCCCGACGACGATCACGGCGGGCAGTGCGGTGGCCAAGCCGCTCAGCCAGTCCCGGCCGCCGCCCAGGCCGAGGTCGCGCAGGGTCTCGTTGAGGACGCCGGCGTCCGGGTTGTAGACGAGCCGCCACATGATGCCGACGACGACCTCGGGCATGGCCCAGGGAATGATCGCCAGGGCACGGGCCAGCCGGCGCAGCCGCAGGTCCTGGTCGAGCAGCAGGGCGAGGCCCAGCGCGAGCAGGAACTGCGGCACGGTCACCCCGGCCGCCCACACCAGCCCGATCCGGAACGACTCCCAGAACAGCGTGTCGTGCAGCAGGTCCCGGAAGTTGAGGACGCCGGTCCACCGGGTGGGCTCGGTGCGGCCCGACTGGGCGTCGGTGAAGGCCAGCAGGATCCCGTACAGCAGCGGCCCGACGCTGAGGACGAGGATGGGGAGCAGGGCGGGCAGCACGAGGAACCAGGCGCCGTGGTCGACGGCCCGCCGGGGCCGGCCCGCGCCGGGCGGGCGTCCGGCCGGTCTCCCCGGCGGCGAAGGGGGCGAAGCCTCGGTCACCAACGTCACGGCATCAGCCCCTTTGACGGCTCGGGCGGCCAGGTCATGGTCGTGAAGGCGTTCTGCCTCGTCAAGGCACCGCGCACGCCGTCCGACCTGTGCCGATGCGACACTGACCGGCGGATGGCCGGAACCCGGCGGCGCACGACAGGGACGACGGCGGCGAACGTGACGACGGAGGCGGACGATGGACGAGGCACGGGCTCGGGACGTACTGGCGCGGGCGGGCGTGCTGCCGGGTGCGGCCGGCGAGGCACGGCTGCTCGCGCTGGGCGAGAACGCGGTGTTCGCCTCCGGTGACCTGGTCGTCAAGGTGGGCCGCGACGCCGGACTCCTCGACCGGGCGCGGCGCGAACTGGACATCGCGCTGTGGCTCGCCGAGGCGGATGTCCCGGCGGTACGGGCGGCCGAGCGCGAGCCCCTGGCGGTCGACGGGCACCCGGTGACGGTGTGGCACCGGCTGCCGGATGCCGTACGGGCCGCCGAGCCGCGGGATTTGGCCGAACTGCTGCGGGTCGTGCACGCCACGCCCCCTCCTTCCTTCGATCTGCCGCCCCGCGATCTGCTGGGCGGTGTGGAGCGCTGGCTGCGGCTCGCCGGGGACGCGATCGATCCGGCGGACGCGGCGTATCTGCGGGAGCGGCGGGACGGGTTCGCGGCACAGGCGGCGGCGCTGACGCCGCATCTGCCGCCGGGGCCGATCCATGGGGACGCGCTGCCGCGCAATGTGCATGTGGGGCCCAAGGGTCCGGTTCTCGTCGATCTGGAGACGGTCTCGTCCGACCTGCGCGAGCACGACTTGGTGGTGATGGCCCTCTCCCACGACCGCTACGGGCTCCCGGACGAGGCGTACGGCTCCTTCACTGAGACGTACGGCTGGGATGTGCGGGAGTGGGAGGGGTGCTCGGTGTTGCGGGGCGCCCGGGAGACGGCCAGTTGCGCGTGGGTGGCGCAGCATGCGCCGAGCAACCCGCAGGCGCTGGCGGAGTTCCGGCGGCGGGTGGCTTCGCTGCGGGACGGGGACGAGACGGTGCGGTGGTATCCGTTCTGAGCGCCTACGGTTCTCTGCTCTGGATGCCTCGGGCGGCTCGGCGTAGTTCGGTGAGGACGGTGCGGACCGCTGTGCGGGCCATGCGCTCCGGGCGGTACAGGGCGTCGATGTGGCGTCGCGCCTGCGCTCCGCTGAGCGGCCGGAGCACGAGCGCCGGATGCGGGCGCATGGTCCAGCGTGGCATCAGGGCGATACCGCCCCCGGCGGCCACGACCTCGGCGACCACCGAGAACTCGTTGATGCGGTGGGCGAGACGGAGCCTTCGGCCCGCCGCGGCGGCGATGGCCTCGATCGTCGCCAGGACCGGGAACCCCTCGTGCACGGTGATCCACGGCTCGTCGGCCACGTCGCGCGGGGTGACGCGGCGCTTGGCGGCCAGGGGGTGGCCGGCGGGCATGGCCACGTCCAGCGGCTCGCGCAGCAGCGTCGTCGTGGCCACCGTGTCCGGCCATGGCGGGGCGTGGTCCAGGCGGTGAGCCAGGACCACGTCGTACTCCCGGGTGAGCCGGGGGAAGTCCTGCTGCGCTACGTCCTCGTCGGCCAGCCTCGGCACCGGCTTGCCCGCACCGGCCAGCGCGCGCAGCAGCGGCGGGAAGAAGGCGGCGCCCGCGCTGTGGAACGCCGCCACCGACACCTCGCCGCCGGGCGCCCCCACGAACTCCTCGACGGTGTGCCGTGCGCGGGCCAGCGCCGTCTCCACCTCCACGGCCGCGCCCGCCAGCGCCTGCCCGGCGTCGGTGAGCACCAGCCGTCGCCCCTGACGCTCGGTGAGCGGCACCGGGATCGCGCGCTGAAGCAGCCGTAGCTGCTGGGAGATCGCCGACGGCGTCACCAGCAGCGCCTCGGCCACCGCCGTGACGCTGCCCAGTTCGCCGAGCTCTCGCAGGATCCGCAGCTGCCGTTCGTCCATCGCCTCAGTGTAGGGAGGATGTAGGTCTGCTAAATGATCGTTTTAGGGACTGGTACTGGGCTTCATAGACGTCTCCGGTGCACCGTAGGCGCGTGTCCGACGTCCGACGTACCGATGCGGTACTCCTCCTTGTCGCGCTCGTCTGGGGTTCCAGTTATCTGTCCGCCCAGACGGCCACTGCCGCGCTCCCCGTCCTGCTGGTGCTGTTCGCCCGCTACGCCCTTTCCGCGCTCGCCTGCGTCGGCGTCGTCGCCGCCCGGCGGCGCGGGTCGCGCCGGTGGACGCGTGACGAGCTGCGGGCCGGGGTACCCCTGGGGCTGACCCAGGCCGCGGTCCTGGTCGTGGAGACGTACGGCGTCGCTCACACCAGTGCCGCCAACGCCGGGCTCATCATCAGTCTGACCATCGTCCTCACCCCGCTCCTCGACCGTGCCGGCCGCCGTGGCGCGCTGCCCGTCTCCTTCTTCGCCGCGACCGGTGTGTGCGTCCTGGCCGTCGGGCTGCTGATGTCCGGCAACGGCTTCCACGCGCCACGCCTCGGCGACCTGCTGATGCTCGGCGCCGCGCTGATCCGGGCCGCGCATGTCGCGCTGGTCGGCCGCTTCACCACCGGGCGGGCGATCCGGCCGCTGCATCTGACGACGGTGCAGACACTCGTCGGCACGGCCCTGTTCCTGCCGGTCGCCGCGCCCGGCCTGCCGACGCTGGTCCGCACGGACCCGGCGACCTGGGCCCAGCTGGTCTATCTCGCCCTGTTCTGCAGTGTGTTCGCCTTCCTGGCCCAGACCTGGGCCGTGCAGCGCACCTCCGCCAGCCGGGCCAGCCTGTTGCTGGGCACCGAGCCGGTCTGGGCCGTCGCCGTGGGCACCGCCCTCGGCGGTGAGCACCTCACGCCCCTCACCGGCCTCGGGGCCGCCTTGATGGTGGCCGGTACGTACTGGGGCCAGGCAGTGGAACGCGCGCACCGAAGCACCCCCGGGCCCCCGCCTCCCCCGTCCCGCCCCCTCGGCAAGGACTCCGCACGCCCGACCGCTCCCAGCACGCCCCCCGTCGGCACGACACCGACCACCACCTGATCTCCCTGCTCGACTCCGCCTCCGTCGACTACCGCCTCATCGACCACGAGCCCGAAGGCGCCACCGAAGCCGTCTGCGCGTTGCGCGGGCATCCTGCCTCCGAGGCCGCGTCGCCGCCCTGAGGACCGTCGATGACGACAACCTCGACCCGATCCGCGCGCCAAGTCACTGCCGAGGACGCCCTCCGCGCCCGGACCGCAAGCGTGGGACGGGCCTGCGCCCGGGGAGTTCGCACCGCACCGTTTCGTCACAGGGCGACGAGCTGCCACTGCTGGTTGGTGCCGGTACCGACAGGCCACTGGATGACGCGGGCGTTGTCGGCCGTGGAGCCGTCTGCGACGTCCGCGCACCAGCCGTTGCCGACGTTGACGAGCCGGTGGTAGGCGCCGCCCGCGTCGACGAGCTTCCACCGCTGGCTGTCGCCGCCCGTGTCCTGCCACTGGACGAGCTGGGCGCCCTGGGCGGAGCCGCCGGGGCTGTCGAGGACCTTGCCGCTGTGTCGGGCGGCGAGGCGACAGTTGGTCGGGCAGGGCCGGCAGGATCTCCAGGACGCCGGGGCGGGAGTAGATCAGGGACTCGGCGAGTACGCCGGGCAGGGCGTGGGCGGCGTCGGCGTTGTAGATGTCGAGGTTCGGGTTGTGGGAGGTCATCAGCGACCTGAAGACCATGTTGTTGCCGATGATCTTCTTCAGGTTGTCGTAGACCTTGCCGCCGTCCTTCAGCCGGGCGCCGGCCAGGGCGCGGTGGTGGCTGCCGTGGGCGGAGATGTTCTGGTCGCCGCGCTTCTCCAGGGCCTTGAGCGCCGGGCGGACGAGCGAGGGCTCCTCCTCGGGGTTGATCTCGTGCAGCGGCCAGGCGCCGTACAGGTGCTGGATGTGCCGGTGGTTGTAGCGGTCGGTCAGGCTGGGCCAGGACCATTCGGCGAGCGCGCCGTCGCCGTTGACGCGGTAGTCGGGGATCTTGCGCAGCAGTGCGGTCCAGCGGGCGACTCCCTGGCCGCTGCCCTGTTCGACGCCGAGGGTGTTGGCCGCGTCGATGGCGGCCTGCAAGGCGTGCTTGCCTGCCGTGATGTCGACGGTGGCGTTGATCGACAGACACACGCCGGTGTTGCCGGGCGAGTTCTCCATGGAGAAGGACGGCACGAAGACCGCCTTGCCGCCCGAGTCGGTGCGGGTGAGGAAGTCCTCGTAGAACAGGGCCAGTTCCATCAGGGCGGGAGCCAGCTTGGTGCGGTGGAAGTCGCTGTCGCCGGTGACCTCGTAATACTCCAGCATCGGATAGAGCAGCCAGTCCGCACCGCCGGTCCAGCACTGTCCCGGGAACGAGCTGTTGTTGAAGTGGAGCATGTGGCCGTACTCGCCGTCGGTGCGGGACGGGGCCAGGAAGCCGCGGGCTCCGTAGAGGTTCTTCGCGTTGGTGCGCCAGTCGTCGAGCTGGCCCAGGATCAGGTCGAAGTAGCCCTCCATCGCCTCGGTCGTGTCGAGGATGTTGCCGCCCGCGACCTGGAGGTTGACGTTGGCGTCGGTGGTGAAGTCGTCGGCCCAGGCGCCGTTCCAGGAGCCCGTCCAGATGCCGGTGAGCCGGGGCGGCAGGATGCCGCTGGAGCTGATGAAGAGGTAGCGGCCCGAGTCGTAGAGGCGCTCCAGCAGGGCGAGGTCGATGACGCTCCGGTCCGCGTTCTGGCGGGCTATCAGCTCGCTGACGGAGAGCTTGCGGCCGGCGTCGGACACGTTCAGGTCGAGGCGGGAGCGGTCGTAGAGCCCGGTGTGGAGGGCGGTGTGCGCGGAGCTCAGCGTCGTGTAGTGCCGAGCGTGGCCAACTGGGCGTGCAGCGGCTCGGAGTTCCAGGCCGTGGAGGATTCGTAGCGGTCCAGTTTGGTCAGTAGGATCACCCTGGTCGCCCTCGCTACGGTCGCCGACGTGTCCGGTGCGTCGAACGCGGACGGCGCCGCCGTGATCCAGTGGCCCTACTCCGGCCAAGGCAACCAGCAGTGGGCCTTCCAGTCCACCGGGGACGGCTACCACACCATCACCTGCCTCAACGGCGGCAAGGTGCTCGACGTGGCAGGGTCCTCAACGGCGGACGGCGCGGCGGTCGTTCAGACGACCGCCGACGGCAGGACGAGCCAGCAGTGGCAGCTGCGCCCGCAGACCGGTGGCGAATTCATCCTGGTCAACCGCAACAGCGGCAAGGTGCTCGATGTCAAGGGAGGCAGTACGGACGACGGTGCCGCGCTGATCCAGTACCGCGACGTCGGCAGCTCCAACCAGCGGTGGACCTTCCACCGCGTCACCGGCTAGGTGCCTCCCAGCGGATCCAGACATCCGGTCAAATCCTGACGGTGACTCATCTCGGAGCCGCCTCCAGGGCTTTGAGCGGTCCCACCCTTGACATACATGGGATGTAACGCCAGTCTCCGTGCCGGAAATCAGGTGCGAGTGATACACGGTGGACCCCGAATCAACCGGAAGGTCGCATGAAACTCCTGCAACGAAGCGGAGCTCGAGTCGCTGGAACGGCCATCGCCGTCCTCGCCCTCATGGGCTCGGCCACCGCGGTGCCCGCGTCCGCTGCGACGCCGGGGAGCTGGACCTCGGTCCAGCCCGGGGTTCCGCAGACCGGCTGCGACGGGGTCCGCGCCACCGTGGCGCTGGACGCGAACGGCGCCCTCTCGCTCGGCGCAACCTGGAACTGCCGGCAAGCCCTGATACCCGCTCCGATCGGGCTGCTGACCAGTCAAGTCGACTACACGACCGGACTGGAGTTCGTCAGCCGCACCGATTCGCCCATCTCGTACAACTACGAGGTCAAGGCGGGGAAGTCCCGCGTTCGAGCGCGGTCCGCGACCGAGACGAGGCTGGTGTTCGCCAAGGGCTCCGCGCGGATGACCGTGCACGTCCGCACATCCGCGGAGGGGCTGGCGCTGCGCTACGAGATGCCGTCGGGCGCGACGGTGCTGCGCGAGGCGACCTCGTTCGAGCTGCCGACCGACGCCCAGCTGTCCCGGCAGGCGTTCAGTCCCGATCACGAGATGGGTTATGCGACCTCCACGGTCGCCGACGTTCCGACGGGCTCTTACGACATGGGCATGTTCGCCCAACACGCCAACGGCGCGCGGGTGCTGCTCGCCGAGTCCGGTGTGGACGGGGGCTATTCGGGTGGCCGGTTCGCCCACACTCAGGGCACCGGCCGGTTCACCGTCACGCTGGCCGACGCGCAGATCGCGCGATCCGGCGCGTTCACCACGCCATGGCGCACGGCCACCATCGGCAGCACGGCGACGATTGTGGAGTCCACGCTGGTCGACGACGTCGCACCCGCGTCGAAGGTCTCCGACACCTCCTGGATCAAGCCGGGTGTCGCCGCATGGCCGTGGCTGGACGGCCAGACGGCCACCCAGCGCGACCTGACCAAACTCAAGCAGTGGGCCGACTACGCCTCCTCGCAGGGGTGGCCCTACCTTCTGGTGGACGACGGCTGGAAGGGCGCCCAGTCGATCATTCCCGAGCTCGTCGACTACGCCCGGGCCCGCGGCGTGCGGATCATGCTCTGGTACCACTGGCAGGACCTGGACACCGCCACCGAGCGGGACGCCGAGTTCACCAAGATCACCGGATGGGGTGTCGTCGGCGTCAAGATCGACTTCATGGGTTCCGAGGCCCAGGCCCGTCACCAGTGGTACGACGCAGCCCTGGCCGACACAGCCCGGTACAAGCTGATGGTCGACCTGCACGGCTCGCGCCTGTCCGTCGGCGTCCACCGCACCTGGCCGCAGGTGCTGACCAATGAGGCCGTCCGGGGCGAGGAATACTCCGGCGGGCGGAACATCGGGCACGTGGCCGCGCTCCCGTTCACGCGCGGCGCAATCGGCCCCGCCGACTACTCGCCGATGAGCTTCCAGCAGGGCAACCCGAACAGCGACGCCGCCGAACTCGCCCTCGCCGTACTCCTGGACAGCGGCATCATGCTGCCGGGCAGCCGTATTTCGGACTACCAGGCCCGGCCGGAGGCACAGCGGTGGCTGCGCATGCTGCCGACCGTGTGGGACGAGACGAAGTACGTCTCGGGCGACCCGCTCACCGGAGGGGTCATCGCTCGTCGCAGCGGCGACCGGTGGTTCGTCGGAGCGTTCAGGCGCGGCGGCGCCACCGCCATCGCCTACCCGACCACGTTCCTCGGCTCCGGTACCTGGCACGCGGAGATCACCACCGACGGCTCCAACGGTCTGACCCGCACCAGCAAGGTCATCAAGGCCGGTGACACGCTGAGCATCCCGGCGGTCGCGGGCGGCGGCCACGTGGTCAGGCTGACCAAGGTCCCGGTCGTCCCGACCGGCAACCGCACGGTGGCCATCGCCGGCGGCAGCCACGTCCTCGACGTGAAGAGCGGAAGTGTCGCGGACAACGCCGAGATCATTCGCTGGCCCAGCAACGGCGCCGTCAACCAGCGCTTCGCGTTCGTGCCCCTCGACGACGGGTACACGCGGATCGTCAGCCAGGCCAGCGGCAAGGACGTCGTCATCCGGAACGCGTCCCGCGACGCGGGCGCGAAGGTCATCCAGTACCAGTACGAGGCCAACGCGAACACCAACGACGAGTGGCTGGCGGAAGACGCGGGCAACGGCCGTATCCGGCTACTCAACCGCCACAGCGGTCTCTACCTCACCGCGGGCAGCGCCCAGGGCGACCAGTTGGAACAACGCCCGTTCGACGGCGCCGACCACCAGCTGTTCACCGTTTCCTGACGCCGTTGAAGAAGGCAGGCGTTCGGGTCCATGGAGGAGGCGAGGGCGTCCGGTCGGATCAGGATTCACCGCACGGAGGCCTTCGTGTCCCACGGTAACGAAGCACTGCTAGGCGTCCGCCGGCTCTCTCAGCGGCCATGCCCCGTCCACCAGTGCCGCCGCGTCGCCCTTGCCGCGCAGGAAGCTCTGGAAGTCCGCCGCCCACTGCGCGTACCACTCGATCTGGCGGCGGTGGAGGTCCGCCGGGCCGAGGGAGGCGATCTTGGGGTGGCGGGCGGCTATCGCACCGGCCAGGCGGGCCGCCGCGAGGGCGTCGGCCATGGCGTCATGGGCGGAGTCGAGGACGACGCCGTACTCGGCGCAGACCGCTTCGAGGTTGCGTTTGCCCCGGCGGTAGCGGTCGACCCAGCGGTCGATGGTGTACGGGTCGATGACCGGGGCGGGGTCCACGCCGCCCAGGCGGTCGCGCAGGGACGGCAGTCCGTGGCGGCGCAGCTCGGCGGAGAGCAGGGTCAGGTCGAAGGCGGCGTTGTAGGCGACGACCGGCACGCCCGCCTTCCAGTAGGAGGTGAGGACGTCGGCGAGGGCGTCCGCCACCTGGTCGGCCGGTCTGCCCTCGGCCGCCGCGCGCTCGCTGCTGATGCCGTGCACCGCCACCGCGTCCGCGGGGATCGGCACCCCCGGGTCGGCCAGCCACTCCCGGCGCCCCATCGGCTGCCCGGCCCTGACCTCGATCACGGCTGCCGTGACGATGCGCGCCTCGCGCGGATCCGTGCCCGTCGTCTCCAGGTCGAAGCCGATCAGCAGCTCCTGGTGCCAGCCCATGGGCGGGCCCCCCTTCCGTGGTGCGTTCCCCCAGTGGTCTCCACCTTCCCATGCACCACTGACAATCAGAGGACCGCGCTCCGCTTCGGCGCCGAACCACGCGGCCAGGAGGCACAGTTCACGACACCGGCCGCGAATCCGCCCACATCACCTCGAACTCCTCGCGATAGGTGGGAAAGAGGCCACTTTCGTCGATCTCGCCCGACTTGACCACCTTGCCGCTGTTGCGCAGCACGAACACCGGCGCTTCCATCCCACGGGTCCGGCGCAGGTAGTTCTGCACGACCGCGATGCCGTCCGCCCCGTCGCCGTCGACCAGGTACGCCGTGAAGCGGGGCGTCTCGTCGAAGACCTGGATCTCGAAGGCCCCCGGGTCGCGCAGCCGCGCCCGCACCCGGCGCATGTGCAGGATGTTCATCTCGACGGCCCGGCTGAGCTCGCCGCGCTTGATGCCCAGTTCGCGTTCGCGCCGCTTGACCGCGCTGGAGGCCGGGTTGAGGAACAGCAGCCGCACCCGGCAGCCGGACTCGGCCAGCCGGACCAGGCGGCGGCCGGAGAAGTTCTGCACGAGCAGGTTGAGGCCGATGCCGATGGCGTCGAGACGGCGGGCGCCGCCGAAGATGTCCTCGGCCGGGAACTGGCGCATCAGCCGCACCCGGTCCGGGTGGACGGCGACCACGTCGGCGTACCGGTCGCCGACCAGGTCCTCGACCGCGTCGATGGGCAGCCGGCGCGCGGAGGGCACGTCCCCGCCCGCGCCGAGCATCTCCAGCAGCCGGGCGGAGGCGCGCTCGGCCTGGTTCAGGACGGCCTCGGACAGGGCCCGGTTGCGGGAGACGACGTTCCGGGTGACCTCCAGCTCGTCCAGGGCGAGCTCGACGTCCCGGCGGTCGTCGAAGTAGGGCTCGAAGCAAGGCCAGTGCTGCACCATGAGCTCGCGCAGCTGCGGCAGGGTGAGGAAGGACAGGACGTTGTCGTCGGCCGGGTCGAGCAGATAGCCCTTGCGGCGGCTGACCTCGCGTACGGCGACCGCGCGCTGCACCCACTCCTGCCCGGCGGGTCCGGCGGCGGCCACCACCCAGTCCTCGCCGTGGACGGGTTCGTACACGGGGCGCAGGACGGCGGCGACGACCGCGCGCAGCCGCTGCTCGACGAGGTTCAGCCAGATGTAGGCCCGGCCGGCCCGCTGGGCGCGGGTGCGCACCTCGCGCCAGGCGTCGGCGTCCCAGTCCAGCTCCGGGCCGATCGAGCCCGTCGCGTCCATCGGCCGCGCCAGGGACACGGCACCGGTCGGGACGTCTGCGGAGTTCCCCTCGTGACCCTCGTCACCAGGGGGCAGCTCCAGCCCTCCCGAGCCCACCCGCGCACCGCCTTCCGCTCCCCCGAGCACTCCCGAGGGGCCTGGTCCCACCCAACGATCAAGGAAGGGTACTCCGGGAGCGGTCGGCGGTGCAGCCCGATGGGGAGGGCAGTTCTCCGCCGCGAGGCTGCCCTGGGCCGGGGCCGCTCCGCCCTGCCCCGCGACAATCTTCCCCCTACTCCCCCAAGAGCCCCGATAGCATCACGTGCCCCACTGGTTCGGCATCACGCATATGCACTGGTCAGTCGGCAAGGGGGAGATAAGTCATAGGAGGTTCCCTCACTTTCGGGGAGACTCGGGACCAAGGCGTCCCCACCGGCGCCGCTCACCTGAAAGAGTCGTATCCATGCAGGTCTGGCCTGGAGAGGCATATCCACTCGGTGCCACGTACGACGGCGCCGGGACCAACTTCGCGGTCTTCTCGGAGGCCGCGGACCGAGTAGAGCTGTGTCTGCTGCACGACGACGGCTCGGAGACGGCGATCGAGCTCCGGGAGAGCGACGCGTTCGTACGGCACGCGTACGTGCCGGGCATCATGCCGGGACAGCGGTACGGGTTCCGGGTGCACGGCCCGTACGCCCCGGAGCGCGGGCTGCGCTGCAACTCCGCGAAACTCCTGCTCGACCCGTACGCGCGTGCGATCAGCGGTTCGATCAGCTGGGGCGAGGAGGTCTACGGCTACCACTTCGACGATCCCGACCGGCGCAATGATCTCGACTCGGCACCGCACACGATGACGTCGGTGGTGGTCAACCCGTACTTCGACTGGGGCGACGACCGCCTGCCGCGCACCGAGTACCACCACACGGTGATCTACGAGGCCCACGTCAAGGGCCTCACCATGCGGCACCCGGGCCTGCCGGAGGAGCTGCGCGGCACCTACGCGGCCCTCGCGCACCCGGCGGTCATCGAGCACCTCACGGAGCTCGGGGTCACGGCGCTGGAGCTGATGCCCGTACACCAGTTCGTGAACGATCACCGTCTGGTCGACATGGGCCTGAACAACTACTGGGGCTACAACACGATCGGTTTCTTCGCCCCGCACAACGCCTACGCCTCCTGGGGTGACCGCGGCCAGCAGGTGCTGGAGTTCAAGTCGGCGGTGAAGGCGCTGCACGAGGCCGGGATCGAGGTGATCCTCGACGTCGTCTACAACCACACCGCCGAGGGCAACCACCTGGGCCCGACCCTGTCCTTCAAGGGCCTGGACAACTCGCGCTACTACCGGCTGACGGACGACCCCCGCTACTACATGGACACGACAGGGACCGGGAACTCCCTGCTCATGCGGTCCCCGCACGTGCTCCAGCTGATCATGGACTCGCTGCGGTACTGGGTCACGGAGATGCACGTCGACGGCTTCCGCTTCGACCTGGCGGCGACGCTCGCCCGGCAGTTCCACGAGGTGGACCGGCTGTCGTCGTTCTTCGACCTGGTGCAGCAGGACCCCGTGGTCTCGCAGGTCAAGCTGATCGCCGAGCCGTGGGACGTGGGCGAGGGCGGCTACCAGGTGGGGAACTTCCCGCCGCTGTGGACCGAGTGGAACGGCAAGTACCGGGACACCGTGCGCGACCTGTGGCGGGGCGAGCAGCGCACCCTCGCGGAGTTCGCCTCACGGCTGACCGGCTCGTCCGACCTGTACCAGGACGACGGGCGGCGCCCGCTGGCCTCCATCAACTTCGTGACCTGCCACGACGGCTTCACCCTGCACGATCTCGTGTCGTACAACGACAAGCACAACGAGGCCAACGGCGAGGACAACCGCGACGGCGAGAGCCACAACCGGTCCTGGAACTGCGGGACCGAGGGCGAGACCGGCGACCCGGACGTGCTGCGGCTGCGGGCCCGGCAGATGCGGAACTTCATCGCGACGCTGATGCTGTCCCAGGGCGTGCCCATGATCAGCCACGGCGACGAGTTCGCCCGCACCCAGTGCGGCAACAACAACGCCTACTGCCAGGACAACGAACTGGCCTGGGTCGAGTGGCCGGCCGACGGCGGTGACGGCGAGGAAGGCGAGGGGGGCCTGAGCCGGGAGCTGCTGGCCTTCACGCGCGCGATGGTGTGGCTGCGCCGGGACCACCCGGTCCTGCGCCGCCGGCGCTTCTTCCACGGCCGGCCGGTGGAGGGCACCCACGACGACCTGTCCGACATCGCCTGGTTCACCCCCGAGGGCCGCGAGATGACCCAGCGGGACTGGGACTCGGCTCGGGCCTCGGCGCTGACGGTGTTCCTCAACGGCAACGCGATCTCGGAGCCGGGCCCGCGCGGGGAGCGCATCACCGACGACTCGTTCCTGCTGATGTTCAACGCCTCGCCCAAGCCGCTGGAATTCCTGGTTCCGGTCAACCACGGGCGGCAGTGGCAGGTGGTCGTCGACACGGCCCGCGCGGACGGTGTGCCGCCCGGCACGGGCCCGAAGGTGCAGGCCGGTGACCGGCTGACCCTGGCCGACCGGAGCATGACGGTGCTCCAGCGGCCCGTGTAGCCGGCGGCGCGACGCCCGGTTCGCCCCCGTTTCGCCGCCCGGACAGAGCCACTCGTCCGGGCGACGCGCGGCGCACCTGGCGCGGGCGATGACACGAACGGCGGCGGGGCGGGTACGTAGGTCTGCATGACACCTGAGCGACCTGACCCGGTGGTGCCCACGGCCACGTACCGGCTGCAACTGCAGCCCGAGTTCCCGTTCGGGGCCGCGGCGGCCGTCGTGCCGTATCTGGCCTCGCTCGGCGTCTCCCACCTGCATCTGTCCCCCGTCCTGGAGGCCGTGCCCGGCTCGGGGCACGGCTACGACGTCGTCGACCACGCGCGCGTGCGCGAGGAACTGGGCGGCGAGGAGGGACTGCGGGCGCTGGCGCGCACGGCGCGCGAACACGGCCTCGGCCTGGTGGTGGACATCGTCCCGAACCACATGGCCATGGCCCCGCGCCACAACCGCGCCCTGTGGGAGGTGCTCCGCGAGGGCCCGAAGTCGCCGTACGCGCGCTGGTTCGACATCGACTGGGAGGCGCAGGACGGCCAGGTCCTGCTGCCGGTGCTCGGCGGGCCGCTCGGCGACGTGCTCGGGGAGCTGCGCGTCGACGGTGACGTCCTGCGCTACTACGACCATGTGTTCCCGCTGCGCGAGGGCACCGAGGACCTGCCGTTGCCGCACCTGCTGGACGCGCAGTGGTACCGCCCGGTGTGGTGGCGGCTGGCCCGGACCGAGCTCAACTACCGGCGGTTCTTCAGCATCTCGGAGCTGATCGGGGTGCGGGTGGAGGACCCGGAGGTGTTCGAGGCCACCCACGACAAGGTCCTCCAGCTGCTCCACGAGGGCGTGATCGACGGGCTGCGCGTCGACCACCCCGACGGTCTCGCCGACCCCGACGGCTACCTCCGGCGGCTGCACGAGGCGACCGGGGGCCGCTGGACCGTCGTGGAGAAGATCCTGGCCGACGGTGAGCGGCTGCCGGCCTCCTGGCCCGTCGCGGGCACCACCGGCTACGACGCCCTGCGGCACGTGGACGGGCTCTTCACGGATCCCGCCGGGTTCGGGGAGCTGCTGGGGCAGTACCGGCGGTTCGCGGCCCCGCAGACGGACCGGGGCGGGCAGTGGGAGGCGACGGTACGGCGGGCGGCGTACAAGGTCCTCACGCACGAGCTGGCGACCGAGACCGACCGGCTGGTGCGGGTGGCGGCCCGGCTGTGCGCGACTTCGCCGGAGCCAGCGCTGCGCGACCGCGCGCCCTGGGCGCTGCGCACCGCGCTCCAGGAGCTGCTGGTGCGGCTGGAGGTCTACCGGCCGTACGAGTCCGTCGACGCGGCGTCCGTGGTCACCGAGGAGGCCGCCGCCGAGGCCCGGCTCGCCTTCGCCGTGCCCGAGGAGGCCGGTGCCGTGGACGTCGTGCGGGACCTCGTGCTGGGGCGGTACGGCGACGGGCCCGCGCAGCTGGAGTTCCGGACGCGGTTCGCGCAGACCTCGTCGGCGCTGCGGGCGAAGTCCGTGGAGGACACGGCGTTCTACCGGTACGTGCCGCTGCTGTCGGCGACCGAGGTGGGCGGGAATCCGGGCGGTCCGGCGCTGTCGCCGGAGGAGTTCCACGCGTACTGCGCGCGCGTGCAGCGCGACTGGCCGCTGACCGGGACGGTCGCCTCGACGCACGACACGAAGCGCAGTGCCGATGTCCGGGCGGCGCTGCACGTGCTCACCGAGTGCCCGGAGCGCTGGGCGGACGTCCTCGCCGAGGTGACGCGCACCGGCGACGGCGTGCCGGACGCGCAACTGGCGTGGGCGGCCTGGCAGACGGTGTTCGGGCTCGGCCCGGCGTCCGGGGCGCTGGAGCGGGTCCAGGGGGCGCTGCTGAAGCACGTGCGCGAGGCGGGCCTGTTCACCAGCTGGACCGAGCAGGAGCCGCCGTACGAGGAGGCGGTGGCGGGGTTCGTGGCGGCCGGGCCGTGCGGGACGCCGGGTGAGCGGATCGCCGCGTTCCGGGACTCTCTCGCGCCGCACATCCGGGCGAACGTGCTGGGCACCGCCCTGGTCCAGCTGACGATGCCGGGGGTGCCGGACGTCTACCAGGGCACGGAGGCCGAGTCCCGGGCGCTGGTCGACCCCGACAACCGGCGGGCGGTGAGCTTCCCGCCCGAGGAGTCCGGCGGGACGTCCGGGGAGAAGATCGCGGTGACGCGGTCGGCACTCGGGCTGCGGGCACGACGCCCCGGCGCCTTCGGCGACACGGCGACGTACCAGCCGCTGCCGGCCCAGGGACCGATGGCGGCCCACTGCCTGGCGTTCGCCCGCTCCGGTGAGGTGGTGACGGCCGTGAGCCGCCTGTCGCTCCGGCTCGCGGAGGCGGGCGGCTGGCAGGACACCCGGCTGCCGCTGCCGCCGGGCCGCTGGGCGGACACGCTGGAACCGGCCCGGGAGTTCACGGGCCACGCACGCGTGGAGGAACTGTTCGAGCGGCTGCCGGTGGCGTTGCTGGAGCGGGTGGGCGACTGAGGCGGGGCTGCTCGCGGCGCGGCAGGCACGCGGCGGGCGGGGCCGGGCAGCGCGGCACCCACGCGGGTGTGCGCGGTACGCCACCCCGGCCGCCTCCAGGCACACCGGACACGGCAACGCCCCACACCCCGCGAGCACGCCGGGCACGCCGGGCACGCCGGGCACGCCGGGCACGCCGGGCACAGGCAACGCGGCACCCACGCCGGTGTGCGCGGTACGCCACCCGGCCGCCTCCGGACCCACCGGACCCACCGGACCCACCGGACACCGCAACGCCTCACACTGGTCGGAGGCGGTCGGTGAGGTGTTCCTGGCCCTGGCCGGACGCGGGCCTCACCAGCGGTGACAACGCGCCGGTGACGCCACGCGGGCAGCGGTGACGCACAC
This sequence comes from Streptomyces sp. NPDC007991, assembly GCF_042958445.1. Lineage (NCBI taxonomy): Bacteria > Bacillati > Actinomycetota > Actinomycetes > Kitasatosporales > Streptomycetaceae > Streptomyces > Streptomyces sp. NPDC007991. Next base: position 539,251 of record NZ_JBIBJD010000001.1, on the reverse strand, counting down.
CGGCCGGCAGGCCCGTCGCGCGCCGGCCGGCCATGCTTCCGGGCGCCCCGTGGAGCCGCCCCCGTCATGCCCTTGACACCGCCCCATGGCCGTGGGGTACTGCGATTGGCGAACTCGGCCGGATGTGACGGGGGTGAGTGTCCTGCCGGAGCTGCGCTACCCGACAGTGGCCGAACAGGCCCTGGCCGCCCGGGCGTTGACCTCTCGTCGGCCCGGGCTGTGCACCCTGCGGCAGGTGGGTGCCTCGCGTGCGGGCAGGCCACTGCACCTGCTGTCGGTGGGCCGCGCCCGCCGCGCGGTGCTGGTGGTCGCCGGCGCCCACGCCAACGAGCCGACCGGCTCCTGCACCCTGCTGGCGCTGGCCCGACGGGTACTGGCACAGCGGGAGTTGCGCGACGGCATCTCCTGGCACTTCCTGCTGTGCGCGGACCCCGACGGGGCGAGTCTGCACATGACGCCGGCGCCGCGCAGCCTCTTCGACTACCACCTCGGCTTCTTCCGCCCCGCGGGCCCGGAGCAGCCGGAGTGGGCCCCGTCCCTGCTGCCGCCGGACCGGCTGCCGCCCGAGACCCGGGCCCTGACCGGCGTCATCGACGAGCTGCGGCCCTACCTCCAGGTGACGCTGCACGGCACGGACCTGGGCGGCAGCTGGGTGCAGTTGACGAAGGACGTGCCCGGGCTGGCCGAGCCGTTCGCCAAGTCCGCGGCGGAGCTGCACATCCCGGTGGAGACCGGCGCCTCGGACGCCGCGGGCTGGCCCGCCTCCGGGCCGGGCGTGCACGTCATGCCCCCGCCGGAGACCGGGCCCGCGTACCCGAGCCTGCCGGACGACGCGCGGCACAGCACCTGGTACCACGCCCACCGGTACGGCGGTCTGACCGCGGTGGTCGAGGTGCCGATGTGGGCGAGCGACCTGGTGGACGACCCGGCTCCGCATCCCGCCCCGGCGGCGGCGATCGGGCAGCTCGCGGGCCGGCTGCGACGGGACGCGCTGGAGGTGACGCGGGTCCTCGACGGCGCGCTGCCCCGGCTCGCGGACCTGGACGGACCGTTGCTGCGGGCCGCGCGGTGGGGGCTGGAGCTGGTGCCGGGGCTGGCCGACGACCTGGTGCGCATCCCGCCCGCCGACCCCACCCGGGCCTACGTCGGCAGCGTGGACGCGTTCGCGCGCCGGGTGCCGCTGCGGGCGGCGGCGATGCTGCGGCGGGTGCTGCGCGGGACCGACGACCGGGCGGCCGGGCAACTGGAGGAACTCGTGGCGACCTGGAGCGACGCGTTCGCGGAACGCTTCAGGGCCCGCTGGGTGCCGCTGGAGCACCAGGTCGAGCACCAGTCCCGCACGGTGGTCGCCGCGGCGCTGCACGCGCGCGAGGGGACGTCGTAGACACCGGCCCGACCGCGCCGTCATCGCGCCGTCACTCCCGCTGCATCGGCACCGCCGCACCCGATTCCCACCCCGGCTCGCCCGGGCCGGAGCACGCGCGCGTGTCCCGCGCGGCCAGTTCGAAGGCGGCGAGCACCACCCGCGCCTGGTACTCCGCCTGGCGGGCCACCGGGATCCAGTGCGCCCCGCAGCCGTCGCGGTAGTCGGCGCACCACTCGTCGATCAGCCGGTCCAGCTCCGGCAGCGCCCCGGCCGGGTCGTGTCCCGAGGCCCGCACGAGCTGGTGCAGGAGACCGGCGGTGCGCAGGGCCAGCCGGCGCCCGGAGACGCGCAGGGCGGCGAGGTGGGCGGTGCTCATCGGCGGCAGGGGGTGGGCCGCGCCGTCGCCGGTGTCGGGGTCCCAGGCGTCGGCGAGACCGGGGCAGACCAGTAAATAGTCGTCGACCGGGGCCAGCAGGCGCGCGGCGTCGGGCACGGTGGCGAGGTGCGGGCGGACGCGGGCCAGGAGGTGCCGCAGGAGCCCCGTGTCATGGCGCAGGGTGCGGCTCACGGCCCGCAGCACCGCGTCCCGGTCGGCGGGCGGGGAGCCGTCCGTCACGGCCGCCACGCCCCACATGGGCGCTTCGACGACCGCGGTGACGGTGCCGTGCCGGTGCGGGTGGAACCACGTCGACTCGACGGCGGCCTCCGTGATGGCCGCGGCGAGGCCGGCCGGGCGCGGCGGCGGGATGCGGTAGACGGCGGGTCCGAGTCCGGGCCAGTACAGGGCGTCGTAGGCGCCGAGTTCGCGGGGGATGCCGAGCCGGGCGGCGATGTGGGCGAGGCGCCGGCCGAGGCCGGGCAGGTCGTCGGTGAGCTCGACGAAGCCGCCGCCGACGTCGACGCCGTGCAGGGAGCACTGGAGGAAGGGCCGCAGTTCGTCCTGGACGTCGAGCAGGGCCCGGGTCTCCGGCAGGGCGGCGCCGGCCGCGCCGTCGGGCAGCCACTCGGGCTGCTCCAGGAAGCCGGGCCGGAAGAAGTTCCGGAAGTACTGTCCGAGTGTGTACGGGCCGGTCAGCCAGCCCTCGTTGCGGCGCAGCCCGTCCGGGTCGAGGCACAGCAGCAGGTTCCAGGTGGCGTCGGCGCCCTCGGTGAGCCGCGGGTCGGCCAGCGCCCGCTCGGCCAGGCGCAGCGCGGTGGCGCCGCCCACGGGTTCGTTGGCGTGGGGTCCGGCGACGACGAGGGCCTGGCGGCTGCCGTGGCCGACGCAGAGCAGCCACAGGGGAGTGCCCGCGCGGGATGTGCCGATCCTGCGCAGCCGGGCATCTCGCGGGTGGCGGGCGACGAGTGCGGCGGCCCGGGCGCCCAGTTCGTCGACGGTCGGGTAGTGCAGGAGGGGCGGCAGGGCACACCTCCCCGATGCGGTGCCGTCACTTCACCAGCTGTACATGGCGTACGCACAGTCAGTCACGACTTCAGGGGTACGTCAACACCGTGGAACACAATGGGTTTTGAGCCACTCCCCGGGGAGCGACAGCCGGTAAATCCAAGGCCAGAGCTAAGGTGTGGCTCGGTTTCCGGCCAGCGGCCGCGCGCTGGTTCCCGGGCAGCCGGCCGCGCGGCGGTTCCCCGTCAGCCGTCCGACAGCCGGAACGTCATCCGCCCGAACCCGACCTGGTCGCCCTCGCGCACGACGGCCGCGCCGACGACGCGCCGTCCGTTCACCGTCGTGCCGTTGGTGGAGCCGAGGTCGCGCAGCACCCACATGCCGCCCTGGTGGCGGAGTTCGGCGTGGACGCGGGAGACGGTCTCGTGGTTGAGACGCAGTCCGCTGGCGGGGTCGCGGCCTATGCGCAGCGGGTGGCTGTGCGACGGGTGCGGCAGCTGCAGCTTGGGCAGGCGCTCGGCCTGCCAGGCTCTGCGCAGCCGTACGGTGAATCCGGAGACCGCCTCGACGGTGCCGAACACCAGGCGGGAGAACCGGCTCTCCGTGGGAAGGTCGGCGGTGAGCACGGCGAGTTCGTCCGGGCGGCGGGCGGCGAGCGCCAGTTCCATGCGGCGGATGAACGTGTCGTGGGAGAGGCGGCCCATGGCGACGCCGTCACGAAGCACCTTCAGCGCCCTGTCGCGCTCCACGTCGGACAACCGCGCCGGGTAGGTGTTGAACTCGAAGGACGACGTCACGTTCGTGATTGTCGGGCAGTGCGGCCGGGCTGTCCAGGAAACGGGAGAACGCCCGCCACGCGCGCGTACCTGCCGAGACCCGCCGCAAATGGGTGGATGCGCCAGCGGATTGATCGCGTTTGACGCACCATGGACGGGCTACATCACGGTGAGCAGACGAAGGGGAACCGTCCGTGCAGTTCGAGGTGTGGGCACCGCAGGCAGGCCGTGTGACGCTCCAGTGCGACGGCGTCACGCGCGCGTTGGAGCGCGATCCGGAACGGACGGGATGGTGGCGGGGCGAGGCGGACGCACGCGACGGGTCCCGGTACGGCTTCGCCCTCGACGACGGTCCGCTACGGCCCGATCCGTGCTCACGCCGGCAGCCGGACGGCCCGGACGGGCTGAGCGCGGTCGTCGACCACGAGCGGTACGAGTGGCGCGCACAGTGGCCGGGACGGCCGCTGCCCGGCGCGGTGCTGTACGAGTTGCACGTCGGGACGTACACGCGCGAGGGCACCCTGGACGCGGCGGCCGAGCGGCTCGGCCACCTCGCCGAACTGGGCGTCACGCACGTGCAGCTGATGCCGCTGTGCCCCTTCCCCGGCACGCACGGCTGGGGGTACGAGGGCGTCTCGCTGTGGGCCGTGCACGAGCCGTACGGCGGGCCCGAGGCGCTGAAACGCTTCGTCGACCGGGCTCACGAACGGGGCCTCGGCGTGGTGCTCGACGTGGTGCACAACCACTTCGGCCCGTCCGGCAACTATCTGCCCCTCTTCGGGCCGTACCTCACGGACCGGCATCACACGCCCTGGGGCGCCGCGGTCAACCTGGACGCGCCCGGCTCGGACGAGGTGCGCGCCTTCCTCGTCGGCAGCGCGCTGGCATGGCTGCGCGACTACCGGATCGACGGGCTGCGCCTGGACGCGGTGCACGCCCTGGTGGACACGCGCGCGCTCCACTTCCTGGAGGAGCTGTCGACGGCCGTGGACGCCCTGGCCGCCGAGGTGGACCGGCCGCTGTTCCTGGTCGCCGAGACGGACCTGAACGACCCGCGGATCATCACCTCCCGGGACGAGGGCGGCCTCGGACTGCACGCGCAGTGGAACGACGACTTCCACCACGCCCTGCACACCACGCTGACCGGCGAGTCGCAGGGCTACTACGCCGACTTCGCGCGCGCTCCGCTCGCCGGGCTCGCCAAGACCCTCACCGGCGGCTACTTCCACGACGGGACGTACTCCAGCTTCCGGGAGCGGCACCACGGGCGCCCCCTGGACCGGACGCGGGTGGCCGGGCACCGGCTGCTCGGCTACAGCCAGACCCACGACCAGGTGGGCAACCGCGCCCAGGGGGACCGGCTTTCGGCCCTGGTCTCCCCCGGGCTGCTGGCCTGTGCGGCCACGCTGACCCTGACGGCCCCCTTCACGCCGATGCTCTTCATGGGCGAGGAGTGGGCGGCGGGCACACCCTGGCAGTTCTTCACCGACCACACCGACCCGCAGCTGGCGGACGCGGTACGGCGGGGCAGGCGGCGGGAGTTCGCCGCGCACGGCTGGAAGGAGGAGGACGTGCCCGACCCGCAGGACCCGGCGACCCGGGACCGCTCCTGCCTCGACTGGTCCGAGCCGGAACGCGAGCCCCACGCGCGCGTGCTGGACTGGTACCGGCGGCTCCTCGCCGTGCGCCGCGAGCAGCCCGACCTGACCGATCCCGACCTCGCCGACACCAAGGTCGCCTACGACGAGGAGCGCCGCTGGATCGCCTTCCGGCGCGGGGACGTCCTCGTGGCGGTGAACCTGGCGCCGGAACCGGCCGCGCTGCCGCTCGGCGTCCCGCACGCGCGTGTGCTGGCAGCGTGGGAGCCGGTGGAGACGCCCGGGGCGGACGGGGTGGTGCGGCTGCCCGCGGAGTCGGCCGTGGTGCTCGTGCAGGACTGAACCTCGGGAGGGGTCAGCCGAGCTTCGCGTCCTGCGCCTCGATCACCGGCGCCAGGAGGCCCGGTCGCGCGATGAAGGCGCCGCCCACCGCCGTGTAGACGGCGATGACGTCCGCGTGGCGTACGACGGTGGTGCGGACGGGCCTCGACGCGCCGCCCTCGACCGTGACGACCCCGCGGTAGGCGAGGGCCTCGTCGCCGGCCGCGGGGGTGTCCTCGGGCTCGAACGGGTCGTACAGCTCGCTGGTGCCGTTCGCCTTGGCGGTGAAGCCGAGGGAACAGCCCTGCACGGCGTCGGCGAGGAGGGTGTCCATCGCCGTCACCGCCATGCCCTGGTCGTAGGTGGCGAGGGTGACGTAGATCCGGGTGCCGGGGGCCTCCTCGGTCGTGACGACGCGGCTCAGGAAGGCCTGCGGCCTGCCGAGGGGCAACTGGTGCGTCATGGCCGCCAGCGGTGTACAGGGCGCGTCGCCGGTGATCTCCTGCGCGGACCTGGCGAAGACGGACTTCCCCTCGGCCGGGTCGAACTCCCGTACCGAGTAGCCGGTGCCGAGGTCGGCCGGGGCGACCAGGAGCCTGGTGATGCGTTCCGCCGGGGTGGGCTGCCGCGCCGGGGAAGCCGTGGCTTTGGGCTTGGCCCGGGCGGCGGTGCCGGAGCAGCCGGCCAGGCACGTGAGGGCGGCGGCCAGCAGGGACACGGTCGCGACGGTGCGCTTCATGGGCGGAGGATAGCCGTACGGCACACGGCGGCCCGCGCCGCTACAGGGCGTCGTCCGCGTCCCGCAGGTCCGTGACCCGTTCCAGCAGGATCGGCTCCCAGGCCCGGCGCAGCTGCGTGCGCAGCGCGGTCAGCCGGCCCCTGTCCCGGCCCGTGAGGGCCTCGGCGAGGTGGACGACCGTGTCGCAGCGGGCCAGCCACAGGCCGCGCAGGCAGGGGCGGGCGCCGTAGCCGGCGAGGGTGGCGGCGCGTACGGCCGCGGGTGAGCCGACGGCGAGCGCGAGGCCCGCGATGTCCTCGGCCGGGTCGCCGACGACCGCGCCGGCCCAGCCGAGGACGCCGCGCACGCGTCCGTCGGCGCTGACCACGAGATGGCCGCCCGTGAGCGCGTGGTGGGTGAGGACCGCCGAGCCGGACTGTGCGGCGAGCTGGGCCGCGGCGGGCGCCGTGAGCTGGTTCAGGCGGGCGGCGTCGAACTCGTCGGCGTCGGCGAGGCGTTCGGCGGCGCGTACGGCGGCCCGGCGCAGTGCCTCCAGGGAACGCGGCGCGGCCCGCGGCACGCCGAGGGTCTCGGCCTGCCGGACCGGCACCTCGCGCAGCCCCGAGAGCAGTCCGGCGAGGTCGGCCTCGCCGACGGCGGACACGTCGTGCTCCTCGCCCGAGCCGCCCGGCAGCTTGGTGTCCAGCGTGTAGGTCAGCCCGGCCGCCCACTCGCCGTGCGCCACGCTGACCGGCACCGCCACCGGGACGTGCGGGCGGACGAGGTCGCGCAGGCGCAGTTCGCGGCGCTGGCGCACGGTGGCGTCGCGGTCGGGGGCGAGGCGCAGCACATGGCGGGTGCCGACCCACCAGGTGGCCGGGCCGGCGCCCTCGGTGGCGGGCCGGACGTCGGGGCCGGCGGCGCGGCCCCCGCCCTGCTCGGGCTCTCCGCCGCCCCTGCCCCTCTTGCCTTCCTGGCCTTCCTTGCCGCCGTCCTTGCCGCCATTCTTGAGCAGGGAACGGACCAGTCGGCGGACGGTGTCCGCGGTGGGTGTCGGTGCCTGGGTCATGGTCGCGCCGTTGCCGTTCGTAAGGCGTGTGGTGGACATCGGTGCCGTCACTCCACTATGACCAGCTCGCGGGAGGTGGTGTTCAGGCGCCGCCCGCCGTCCTCGGTGACCGTCACGATGTCCTCGATGCGCACGCCGAACCGGCCGGGCAGATAGATGCCGGGTTCCACGGAGAAGCACATGCCGGGCACGAGGGGCCGCTCTTCGCCCTCGATCATGTACGGCGGCTCGTGGGTGGTGACGCCGATGCCGTGTCCGGTGCGGTGGATGAAGTACTCGCCGTAGCCGGCGCCGGCGATGACCGCGCGGGCGGCCCGGTCCACGTCCTGGCAGGCGGCGCCCGGGCGCACGGCCTGGAACCCCGCATCCTGGGCCTCGCGCACGATGTCGTGCACGCGGCGTTCCTCGTCGGTGGGCGCGCCGACGTGGACCGTGCGGGAGGTGTCGGAGCCGTAGCCGTCCTTCAGGCCGCCGAAGTCGAGGACGACCATGTCGCCGTGTTCGATGACGCGGTCGCCGGCCTCGTGGTGCGGGTTGGCGCCGTTCGGTCCGGAGGCGACGATGGTGAAGTCGACCTGCTCGTGTCCGTACCGGCGCAGCAGCCGGTCGAGGTCGGCGGCCACCTCCGATTCCCGGCGGCCTGCGAAGGGGACGTTCCGGATCTCCTCGAACGTCGCGTCGGCGGCGGCTCCCGCGGCCGTCATGAGCTCCAGCTCCGCCGCGTCCTTGACGGCGCGCAGCATCGGCAGGGCCTCGGTGAGCGAGGTGTAGGAGCTGCCGGGCACGGCCTGCTGCAAGGCCAGCAGGTGCAGGGCCCAGGCGTTGTCGCTGATGCCGAACCGGCCGGAGGCGTCGAGCAGGGCGGCGGTGGCGGCGTAGGGGTCCTTGCCGTCGGTCCAGTCGCGCAGGGTCAGGGCGGGCGCGCCGGCCGCCTTCTGCGCGTCCGGGGCCTCCAGTGCGGGGACGACGAGGACGGGGTGCTGCCCGGCGGTGAGGACCAGCAGGGTGAGCCGTTCGGTGACCGCCGGGGGCGTGTAGCCGGTGAGCCACACCAGATCCGGTCCAGGGGCCACCAGCAGGCCCGCGAGACCGGCCTCGGCGGCCGTCCGCGCGGCCCGCTCCATACGGGCCCGGTAGTCGTCGGCGGTGAAGGACGCGGCCGTACTTCCGGTCATCCGGACCTCCCAGGGACGGACGAAGGGGCTACGGGCAGCATCCTGCCCGGCCGGAGGGGGCGGCGCGAGCGGTCTGCGTACTTCGTCCGAGCATCACTACTAACGGCACAGCGTTGCTCATGCATGAGAAAATAATGCTTGGATGCTTGCCATCCATTAACCGTTCGATAGTGCCCGCCGGCCCGGGATCGCCGGGCTGATCACCGGCCACGCGCACACGCCCGCCGCGACGTCGCTCGCGGGGCGCCCGCTCGTCGCCTTCCACGTCCTGGCCGACACAGGGCGGCTCACGAGCCACTTCCGGGTGGTCACGTGACGACAGCCGGTACGACCGTCAGCTGCCGGTAGCCGCCGCTGCGGTGCCGCACCGTCAGCCTCACCTCGGTGCCGGGGCGGGCGCGGGCGACGGCCCGGGCCAGGTCGGCGGCCGTGTCGATGCGGGTCGTGCCGACGACGAGGAGCAGGTCACCGCGGACCAGGCCCGCTTCCTGAGCCGGCCCGGGGACATGGAGTCCGACGACCAGGGCCCCCGGCTTCCCGGCGTCCATGACCTCCACGCCGAGGGTCACGGCGGCCGGCGCGGACACGGCGGCGGACGGCGAGGGACTGGCCGGCGACAGCGTGTGCCACCCCCGCGGATCGAGGCCGGCGCCCGTGCCGATCACCGTGGCGCCCATCGCCCCGAGGCCGATCCCCGACAGGACCAGGACGACGCCGGCGAACCCGGCGCACAGTACGTTGAGCAGCCGCCGCCCGCGGCGCCGGGCGGCATGCTGACGGGGCCGTGACGGGCCTGCCCCCGTCGCCGACGCCGCCCCTTGGGGCTCCCGACCCGGCATCGGCTTGGGTCGCAGCGCGGTCTGTTCCATGGCTCGCCTCCGGATGGTGCGGACCGCCTCCGTCGGATGCGGAACGATCACGGCTGGTGCTCTACCCGGCACACCGGCGCGCGATGAGCCACGAACGAGTGAGACTGATCCGGCCTCCCCGGCCTTCCGGGGAGGCCGGAACGACGGCACGGCTCGCACCGCACCCGGCCTTCCGGATGCGGTGCGAGCCGTGGTCGCGGGGCCGGTCGGGCCGGTCGGCCCGTGTGGCCCTCCCCGTAGGCGATGCGCACGCGCTGTCCGCGCCGGACCTCGATGGTCGGGCCCGGCACCTGGCCGTCGTAGCCCCACATCAGGGTCGGCGGGAGCTGCGGGTGCAGGCGCACCCAGGCGGGGCGCAGGGCGATCTCGGTCTCGCGCAGGACGTCACCGGAGGCCGGACCCAGGACGGGCGGGACGGGCAGCGGCGCGATGTACGGCGTCAGTTCGGCCGGGGCGGGCGCCTGACGCCCCGTGTCCATGGCGTCGGCCGGCTTGTCGATGATGTCGGTCAAGGGGAAACCCCCGGGCGCACCACCGGGGGTTCCGTCATGTCCCGTTCCGAGTCGATCTGACCGGAAAGCGCCGCCTAGCGGAAGGCGGGTACGGGCACGGCCGGCGGCCGGTCCGGGAGGAAGCCGTGGGCGCGCCGGCCGAGCCACTCGGCCTTGTAGCGGTCCACCTCGCGGTGCCAGTTGAGGATGCCCGCCATCCAGTTCCGCAGGTCCGTCACGTACGTCCCCATGGCCGCGCGCGCCTCCTCCGTGAGCTGGAAGTCGTCGTACAGGATGGGCAGTTCGTGCGCGACGACATGCTCGAACTGACGCATGCGCCGGCTCAACAGGTCGTGCACGATGCCGAGGCCGGTCGGGTAGTCGCAGCCGAAGAAGGTCTGCACGACGAGGATCGCGTTGTGGATCTCGCCCTCGTACTCGATCTCCTTCTGGTACGAGAAGACGTCGTTGACCAGGCACGCGAAGTCCATCGCGGCGTTCTCCAGGGAGCGCACCGGGCCGCTGCGGTAGACCTCGGGCGGGACGGCCGGGCCGTGGCCCATCCGGCACAGGCTCAGGGTGAGGTCGGAACCGAAGGTCGCGCGGCGCATCTCCAGGTAGTCGACCGGGTCGGGCACGCGGTTCTGGAGCTGGTTGGACAGCTCCCACACCCAGCTCTCGGTCATGACGTTGATCGCGTCCTTCAGGGTGCGCCGCGCCTCGGGCGTCATCTCCGCGGTGGTGCGCAGCCACAGGTCGACGAGGCCGCGCTCCATGGCGTTTGCGGGGACCGGCGTCGCCTCGCCCGCGACCGGCATGCAGTCGGACAGGCGTGCCGTGGTCAGCCGGGCGGCGGCCAGGTCGCGGCGGTGGCCGTAGACCAGCGGGTAGTAGTCGTCGCCGTAGGTGCCCCAGGCGAGCCACTGCGCGCTGAGGTCGAGGGCCTCGGGTGTGGCGTCCGGGTCGAGGCCGGCCGAGCAGAGCGGGAGGTCGTAGGCCCGGAGCTTGTCCTCGTCCCAGACGCCCTCGCCGAGGATGCCCATCCGGTCCACCCAGTCGCGCAGACTCCGGCGGGCGTTGTCCAGGTGCGGGCTGAGCTCCAGCGGGAACGGCATGCGGATGTCGGGGATCCGGGACGGCCCGACCTTCTGGTACGGCACGTGCGTGTAGGCGCGCAGCCGCTCCGCTCCGGCCGTGGCGAGCAGGGCGCGGACGTCGGCGGCGGAGGTGCCGATGCCGCTGAACCCCGGCCACGGCTTGCTGCCGCGCGCGTTCTCGTTCATGTAGCGGCTGGAGCGCAGATGCCACTCGTGGCCGCCGGACTGCCAGTCCTGAAGCCCCTTGGTGTACGCCGCCACGGCCGCGACCTCGCCGGGCGTGAGGCCGTTCTCCAGGGCCACCGCGGGCACTTCGGTGAACGCCGTGTGCTCGAACTGGTGGAGGCGGGAGGTGAGGACGTCGTTGACAATGTCGGCGGCCTCCTGGGTGGTGCAGCCGAAGAAGGTCTCCAGGACGAGCACGCCGTTGCTGTTCTCGCCCTCGTCCTCGACCTCCCGCTGGTAGGAGAACAGGTCGTTGCGCAGGTGCACGGCGTCGGAGAACGTCTCCATCAGCACCCTGAGCGGCCTGGACCCGGCGACTGCGGCGGGCACTTCGGCCGTCGCGTACTCCACGAGCCCGGCCGACCAGGGGGCGCCGCCGACCTTGCGGCGCATCTCGATGTACTCGACGGGGTTGGCGATCCGCCCCTCGTTGATGTTGGACAGCTCCCACAGGGACTCGTTCAGCAGGTGCTCGGTCGCCACGGCGAAGCGGCGGCGCCAGTCCTGCGACATCGTCGGCACCGTACGCGCCCAGAGGTCGGCCAGGCCCGCCTCGACCGGGTTCTCCGGCTCCGGTACGGAAGTCGAGAGGTCCAGCGGCATGAACAGGGGCAGCCGGTCCAGGTGGTCCTTGCCGGCGACACGGTCCTGGCTGCGCTTGTACTTCTCCAGGAAGTGGTCGTCGAAGAAGAAGACCCACACGTACCAGTCGGTGATGAGGGAGAGGGCGGGTCCGTCGCAGTCGGGGTGGGTGTAGGCGCAGAGCAGGCCGTAGTCGTGCGCGTCGAGGTCGGCCTGTTCCCAGACGCCGGAGCCCTCCAGCATGCCCATCTCGCGCGCCCACTCGGCCGAATGGGCCCGGGCCTGGTCGAGATGGGGGTTCAGCCGCGCGGGATGCGGCATGTAGAAGTGCGGGAGTTCGAACGGCTGCGTCATGGCCGGGCCCTACCCGGCACCCCGCGGCGGCATCCACGGGGCCGGACATGATCACACCATCGCGTGAATCGGGGCCGAATACGGGGGTTTTCGCCGGGGCCCTAGGGGGTCCGTACCTGGATCAGCGCGTGGGTGCCGCTGGTGCGCCAGCGCTGGTCCTGCGCGGCGACGAGTTCGGCCTCGGTGCGGGCGTCGAGGCCGGTGATCACGTCGGACTTGAGGGTGCGCAGGGCGGCGACGGGGCCCGGGAAGTACGCGGTGACTTCCGTGAACGGCGTGGTCGGGGCCCAGAGCCGGTCGCCCACGAGGCGGCGGTAGTTGAGGTCGCCCTTGACGACGGTGAGCGTGGCCGAGGCGAAGTCGGCGCGCAGGCCGGCGGGCATCTCCTCGTACGGCAGCGGGGCGCAGGAGAAGGGGTGGGCGCGCAGGCTCAGGCGGCCGTCGGCCAGGGCGGACCAGAGGCGCTGTCCGTACTCGGCGGCCGCTCCCCCGGCGCCGGTGAGGCGGCGCAGGGCGTCGACGACGTCGGCGGTGGTGGCGTCGGAGACGTAGTACGGGTAGGGCTTGACGTGCAGGACGGCCCGTCCGATGCGCCCGTGGGCCAGGAGGTGGGCGATGAGGAGGAGGTCGGGGACGAGTTCGCGGCCCGCGTTGTCGGCGACGAGGCACAGGGTGCCCGAGCCGGTGCTGCCGAGCAGGGCCCACAGGCGGTCGCTGTCGTCGGCCACCAGGCCGGGGGCGGCGTCGGCGGGGCGTGCTCCCTCGGCGGAGAGACGGAAGCCGAGGTCGGCGCGGTTGCCCCAGAGGGAGCCGTGCAGCAGGGCCTGTGCCTGATCTCCGGCGGGCAGGCCGGCGAGGTCGTCGAGCGCGGCCAGCTCCTCGTCGGTCTGATGGGAGTCGAGTTCGGCCAGTTTGGAGGGCCGGAAGGGGTCGATGCCCTGCCAGGGGCCGGGGCCGAAGTAGCCGACGGCTTGGAGCAGTCGGCGGTAGAACCAGCTCTCGGACCACAGCCACGGCACGTCGAACCAGGACCGGCCGGCGTACTCGCGCAGCCCCCAGCTCTCCCAGAGGTCACGGTCGTGCGCGTCGGCGGGGAGCGGTTCGATCTCACCCCCGGTGCAGCCGGCCAGCAACTCGTCGAGCGCGCCGTGCTGCCAGGGTTCGTAGGGGAAGGCCTCGCGCACCTGCCGGATGATGGCCGGGTGCCGCTCGGCGAGCACGCTGTGGGGGAAGGAGCCCGGCTGGTCGCCGAGGAGCACGGGTGCGGAGGGGATCTCGGGCATGCGGCTCACCGTAACGCGCGGGCACCACACCCTGACCAACTGACCGGCACCCTGCGGCCGAGCCCGTCAGACCGGTGCCAGTTCGCGTTCCAGACGGGCCGCCAGGCTCAGGTAGCGGGCGCGGCGGGTGACCGGGACCAGGCCGCGGATGAGTATGTTCCACATCTCGGCCGTCCGGCGGGGCTGGCGCGCGACCGGCTCGCGGGAGCGGCCCACCACCCGGGTGCCGACGAAGAAGCAGACCAGGGAGTGGGCCACGACGTCGATATCGATGTCCGGGTGGACATCGGCCTCCTTGACCGCGCCGACGAGCCGGGCCGTGACGATGTCCAGCCACTCCGTGAACGGATGGCTCAGTGGCGGACGGGGCCGGATCCCGCCGGTGGCGAGCCGCAGTCCGGCCCTGAGGACCGGGTCCTCGACGGACATGCGGGTGATGCCGAACGTGAGGCGCATCAGCGCCTCCAGGGACGTGTGGCCGCGATGGCCGGTCTCCGCCGCCAGCCGGCGGGCGGTGTGCGACTGGAGTTCGAGGATCGCGTGCGCGAGATCCTCCTTCGCCGCGAAATGGAAGTAAAGGGCGCCCTTGGTGACCTGAGCGTGCTCCACGATGTCGCTGAGACTGGTCGATTCGTAGCCACGACGGTCGAACAGGTCAGCGGCGGCCGTGATGATCGTCGAGCGGGTCTGCTCGGCTCGCAACTGCCTCGCCATCGACTGAACTCTCCCGGGACAGAAATGAACGGGTCATGCCGTTTGTTTTTACCCCCCGTACACGATAACTCACCCTCAGACGGCGTTCACCACACCAGTGTGCCGGAGTGCGGGTGCACATCCGGCAAAACAATCGCAACTGGTGAAAGAAAACAGCGCGTTCGGTATCTAACTGTGGGGGTTGTGCGGCCGGACGTAAAGACGGGCCGGCCGGTGCCCCATCCGCACCGGCCGGCCCGCCCGCTCGTGAGCTGCCCGTTCAGCGTCCTCGCCCAAGGAGGACCGGGAGATTCAGAAGGATCAGAAGGTCAGCTTCCAGCCGTTGAGCGTGCCGGTGTCCTGCGCCGCTGTGTCCTGGACGCGCAGCTTCCAGGTGCCGTTGGCGCTCTCGCCGGAGGCGTTGACCGTGTAGGTGGTCTTCACGTCGTCGGCGGAGTCGGAGGCGGCGGACTTCAGACGGTACGCCGAACCGTCCGGCGCGACCAGGTCGATGACGAGGTCGCCGCGGTAGGTGTGGGTGATGTCGACGCCGACCTGGAGAGCCGAGGGGGCGTTGCCGCTGCGGCCGGTGACGCTGATCGGCGACTCGACCGCCGCGCCGTTGTCCGGGATGGCGACGGGGGTGGTGCTGGAGAAGGTCGTGCCGGTGGACGTACCGCCCTTGACGGCCTGGACCGTCTTCGCGGCGTCCGCGAGGCCCGCGCCGCAGCCGCCGGAGCAGGTGCCGGGCAGGGGACGGGCGTTGGCCTTGATGGCCGACTCGATCTGGGCCGGAGTGAGGGCGGAGTTGGCCGACTTCACCAGGGCGGCGAGGCCCGCGACGTGCGGGGTGGCCATGCTGGTGCCCTGGTAGTAGGCGTAGCTCTCGCTGGACGGCGTCTTGGTGCCGGAGTTCAGCGTGGACAGGATGCCGTTGGCGGTGGAGGTGCGGGTCTCGCCGCCGGGGGCGGCGATGTCCACGAGCGAGCCGTAGTTGGAGTACGAGGCGCGGCTGCCGGCGCGGTTGGTCGCGGCGACCGCGATGACGTTGTTGCAGTTGGCCGGCGAGGCGTTGGAGACATTCTGGTTCTCGTTGCCGGCCGCGACGACGACCGTGGTGCCGCGGTTCACGGCGCCGTTGATGGCGCTCTGGGTGGCGCTGGAGCAGGCACCGCTCCCGCCGAGGCTCATGTTGATGACCTTGGCGACGTTGGTGTTGGCGGGGACGCCGGAGACGGTGCCGCCGGACGCCCAGGTGATGGCGTCGATGATGTCGGAGTCGTAGCCGCCGCACTTGCCGAGCACACGGACCGGGGAGATCTTCGCGCCGTGGGCGATGCCCGCGATGCCCTTGCCGTTGTTGGTGGCGGCGGCGATGGTGCCGGCCACGTGGGTGCCGTGCCAGGAGGAGCCGGAGGCCGGGATGCCCTGGCCGCACTCGTCCGCGTTGTACCAGTCGCCCGGGTCGGCCGGGTTGCTGTCACGGCCGTTGCCGTCGACGGAGACGGCGGTGTCGGAGATGAAGTCGTAGCCGCCGACGATGTTCGCGGCCAGGTCGGAGTGGGTGACGTAGCCGGTGTCGATGACGGCGACGGTGACGCCGGTGCCGGTGGTGGTGTCCCAGGCCGCCGGGACGTTCATGCCCGCGGTGGACTCGAACAGGTCCCACTGCTTGCCGTAGTCGGTGTCGTTCGGGGTGGCCGTCGGCTTGTTCAGGCGGTCCGGCACGACGTAGGCGACCTGCGGGTCGGCCTCGTACTGGGCGACGACGTCGGCGACGTCCGCCCGGGCGGGGTTCGTGCCCAGGTCGACGAGGGCGGCGCCGGTGCCGAGGCGGCGCTGGAAGTCGACGTCCTCGCCGGTCTTCTCGGCCTTGGCCGCGGCGTCGGCGGCGGCGGCCTTGTCGGACTTCGCCTCGCTCGCGCCGGACTTGTAGCCGACGATGAGCCGCTCGGCCGGGGTGCCGGGGGCGGCCTCGGTCCGGGCGGCCGGGACGGCGGCGGGCCCGGGGGCGGTCTCCTGGGCGACGGCGACCGAGGCGGGGGCGGCGGTCAGCAGGGCGGCGGAGACGGCGGCGACGGATATCAGCTTCCGTCTGAACTCTGGGGAGATACGCACGGTCGTTGCCTTTCGTGGCCGGACTCCGGGCTGGGCGGAGCGGCGGTGGATGCGCTTCGTCGCTGAAGCGGAGGGGGGTGGTTCGAAAGAGCGACGCAGTGGCCGGCCAGGCGTGTGGGGAGCGACCCGTTCGGGGTTACCTGTGGGTCAGCTGTGGCTGAACAATAGGCAAAGGCCAGGTCATCGGGATACGGGGGAAACCCTCGATCCAGCTGGAAACCCACCCTCTATGGCGGGCAGTTGGGCGCGAATGGCCCGCTTTCGAACAGGTCGTGGCGCGGTGAACGCGCCGGGCCGGTTGCCCGTACTGCACTACCGACCGCTCCGGCCCGGCCGAGGAGACGAAAGACGGATGCCCCGTACGACCGCACACCGCGCCGCACTCGCGGCCGCCCTCGTGACCCCGTTGCTGCTGCCGCTGTGGGCGGCGGGGCCGGCGCGGGCGCACGGTGCGCCGACGGATCCCGTGAGCCGGGTGGTGGCCTGCTCCCCCGAGGGCGGTGAGCGCGCGGGCTCGGCGGCCTGCCGCGCGGCCGTCGCCGCGAACGGCGCGCCCTTCACGGCGTGGGACAACCTGCGCGTGGCGAACGTGGGCGGCCGGGACCGGCAGGTCATTCCCGACGGGAAGCTGTGCAGCGGGGGCCTGCCCGGCTACCGAGGGCTCGACCTCGCCCGCGCCGACTGGCCGGCGACCCGGATGACGCCCGGCGGGAGGCTGACCATGCGGTACGTCTCGACGATCCCGCACACCGGCACGTTCCGGATGTACCTGACGAAGCCCGGCTACGATCCGGCCGGGCCGCTGTCCTGGTCCGACCTGCCCGACAAGCCGTTCGCCGAGGTGACGGATCCTGCCCTGACGGACGGCGCGTACCGCCTCGAGGCGACCCTGCCCTCCGACCGGACCGGGCGGCACGTGCTGTACACGGTCTGGCAGAACAGCAGTACGCCGGACACGTACTACTCGTGCTCGGATGTGCTGTTCCCGGAGAAGAAGGACGCGGCGCTTCCGCAGAAGAAGCAGAAGAAGCAGGAGAAGGAGCCCGAGAAGAAGCCGGAGAAGCAGGAGGCTCCGGAAGGGAAGAAGGAGAGCGCCCCGTCGGCATCCCCCTCCGGCCCGTCCACCCCCATGCTGGCGGGCGGCGCCGCTGCGGTGCTGGTGCTCACCGGCGGCGCCGCCCTGGCGGCACGGCTGCGTCGGCGCTGAACCGACGCTCATCGGCCGTCAGTTGACGTTGACGGCGGCGCCCCCCTTGGCCACCGGGGCGTACTTGGCCGTGAAGAAGGCGTTGGCGAAGCACAGCGACGAGCCGGACGCCTTCGTGAACTGCTGGTTGGTGAAGGAGATGCTGTTGTCGGCGTTGTCCGCCTTGCCGGTCAGGCTGGGGGCCCGGTAGACGCAGTTGATCGTGCCGAGCAGGGTGCGCAGCTTGACGGTGGACTGGATGACGGAGCCCGCGGCCGGGGTCACGGAGACGGTGCCGTCCGAGGACACGGCGGCGGTGTAGGGCAGGTTGTCGACGGTGATGCCGCTGACGCCGAGCACTCCGACGACGTTGGCGGTGCAGCCGGCGGTGTCGAAGGTGTGGGAGGTCAGGGACTCGGTGGCGGTGCCGGGAGCGGCCGGGTTGTCGGTGACGGTGGCGGCGAACGCCGATGAGGTGCACGAGATGCCGCTGGTGCCGGTCGCGCTGGAGTAGAAGGTGGCGGCGGTGCCGCTCGCCAGGGAGGCGTTGAGGACGTCGCCGACCGCGACGGCCGCGCCGTCGGTGGTGGTCAGGACGGGGGTGTCGGCCGCCGAGGCGGGGGCGGCGAGCCCGAGGGCGGCGACGGCGGCGGTGAGGGTGAGGAGGGTGCGCGTACGCATGGGGGTGTACCTCTTCTCTGAAGCGGGGTGAGGGTGGCGGGGACGCGGTGGGGCGTCCGCCGTTGCCGGCCCGTTACGCCTTCTCCGTACGTGACGGACCGGCAACGGCAGACCGGTGACCGGCCGCGGGCACGCACGGGAACGGGCCGGCGGCCGGGCCGGGCGGGGGGTGGCTGGTGGCACGGCGTACCGGGAGGAGCCCGTGCCGGTGCTGTGGAAGGTCGGAAGACCCGTGCGGTGGAAAGCCCGTGCGGACGCATCGGGCGGCGAGCTGCCCGTACGGGACGAGCGGTTCCGGGACACGCGGACGGTGCCGCGCGGCGGATCCGGCGCCACGGATCCGGTGGGACGAGGAGAGTTGTAGACCTACCCGTCAGTCAACGTCAAGGCTTGGCAGGGGAGTTGTGTACTCGCTGAGACTTTCCGAAGGGCGGTGACTCACATGCGGCGCACATTCGACACTTCTTGTTCACACTTCCCTTGACCCTTCATGTAACCCCCGGTAACTTCCGAGTCGGCTACTGCGACGTAACGAGAAAGCCCTTGCGACCGCCTGGAGTTGCGAGGGGACGTGCGTACGCGGTCGGTGTCCGCGCCAGGGCAGCGTGCCACCGAAGTTTGATCCGCACCGACATGCACCTGGAGCAGACATGACCTCCTCCGCCGAGCACACCTCCGACAGACCGGAAGGCACCGCCGCCGCGGACACCGGTGACGTTCCCGCGCGCCGCGGCCGGGTCCGGGCCCGCCGGGCCGCCGTGATGGCGGTGCCGGCCGCCGCGGTCGCCGCCGGCCTCGCGATCCTCACGGCCGAGGGGGCGCTGGGCGTGCAGTTCGCCATCTCCGGCATGCCCTTCACGGTCACCGCCACCGAGCTGAACGGCACCGGCTTCGCACAGTTCGGCGGTCTGGACGAGATGGCCGAGGGCAGCCCCAACGCGGGTGACACCGGCGGCCAGGTCCTGGTCGTCACCTCCGTGATCAAGGACGCGACGCTCAGCAAGCTGTGCCAGAGCGTGGACCTGGGCGGCACGAACCTGGTCATCAGGGCGGGTGAGGGTGCGGCGAAGGTCCGGGCCAGCGACCTGACCACCGACTCCACGGAGCTCACGGGCGACGCGGCCTTCAAGAACATCGAGATCGGCAACGACGCCAGCACGCTGAACAAGGCCGGCCCGCAGGGCCGTGGGCCGAAGGGCGTGTTCAGCCAGCAGTCCGACACCGTGCGCATCGCCAACCTGCGGCAGACCAACTACGCCACGACGGCGGGTGTGTTCAAGCTGCCCGGGCTGAAACTGGGCTTCAGCGGGTCGGGTTGCTGATGCCCGGCGGTCCGCGCGGGACGTTTCGGCCCGCCTTCCGCCAGTGGCGGGCGGGCCGTCCCTTCTGGGGCGGGCTGCTGCTCGCCCTGGGCGGGGCGGAGGTCCTGCTCACCCTGAAGGCGTCGCTGGACGTCATCCTGCACGTCGGCATGCAGGGCCTGGCCGGCTATCTGCTCCCGGCCGTGATGCTGCTGTGCGGCGTGCTGATCCTCTTCAACCCCTCCCAGCGCCTGTTCTACTCGGTGATCGGGGTACTGGTCTCCCTGGGGACCTGGCTGACCTCGAACCTGGGGGGCTTCTTCGTGGGCCTGCTCCTGGGCGTGGCCGGCAGCTGCCTCACCTTCGGCTGGCTGCCGGACCAGGAGCCGCGCGTCAGCCGGCGCCGGCGCAGGAAGGCGGCCCGGGCCGCGAAGGCGGTGGCCCAGCCCCTGGAGCGGGAAGCGGGCCGGACCGCCTGAAACAGGCCAGTGATTCTCCGCCCTCTGGCGACGCCCGGCCGCGGCGACTTGGCTGGACGTGGCACGCATCCGCCCACGAGGCGTTCCGCGTGCCCTGCGAACAGCCGCCAGCCCAGGGAGAGAGTCCGATGGAATTCACGCACCCGATAGTGATCGACCCGACCGGCCGCGACATCCACGGCGAGGCCGCCCGGATCCGCGAGCGCGGACCCGTCACGCCCGTCGAACTCCCCCACGGTGTCCCGGCCTGGGCGGTCAGCAGCGCCCCGTTGCTGAAGCGGCTGCTCACCGACCCGCGGGTGTCGAAGGACGCGCACCTGCACTGGCACCGCTGGCTCGACGGCGAGGTCTCACCGGACTGGCCGCTGTACACCTGGGTCGCGGTGCGGAGCATGTTCACGGCCTACGGCACCGACCACAAACGGCTGCG
This sequence comes from Streptomyces sp. NPDC007991, assembly GCF_042958445.1. Lineage (NCBI taxonomy): Bacteria > Bacillati > Actinomycetota > Actinomycetes > Kitasatosporales > Streptomycetaceae > Streptomyces > Streptomyces sp. NPDC007991. Next base: position 519,055 of record NZ_JBIBJD010000001.1, on the reverse strand, counting down.
CACCCTCGTCTCCAAGGCGTTCACCGCCCGCCGCACCGCCGAGCTGCGGCCCCGGATCGAGGAGATCACCGCGGCGCTGCTCGACCGGGTCGCCAAGGCCGGGGCGGACGGCGGGGCGGACGGCCACCCGGTCGATCTGCGGGAGGAGTTCTGCTATCCGCTGCCGATCCAGGTCATCGGCGAACTGCTCGGCTTACCCGAGGAGCTGGGACCCGAGCTGCGCACCGTGGTGGACAGCATCTTCCACACCTCGGCCGACGCGGCCGAAGTCGCCGACACCTACGCCCGGTTCTACGCCGTCCTCGGTGAGCTCGTCGCCGCGAAACGGGCGGCGCCCGGCGACGACCTGACCAGCGCGCTGATCGCGGCCCGTGAGGAGGAGAGCGGTACGCGGCTCAGCGAGCAGGAGCTGCTCGACACGCTGATGCTGATGATCAGCGCCGGCCACGAGACGACGGTCAACCTGCTCGACAACGCCGTCCACGCGCTGCTCACCCAGCCCGACCAGCTGGCCCACGTCCGCGCCGGTCGCGCCTCCTGGGACGACGTGATCGAGGAGACCCTGCGCGCCGAGGCACCGGTGGCCAGCCTGCCGCTGCGGTACGCCGTCGAGGACCTGCCGCTGGGTGAACTGGGCGGCCCCGAGGGCAGTGTGATCCGCAAGGGCGAGGCGATCCTGGCCGCGTACGCCGCCGCCGGACGCGACCCCGAGGAGCACGGCCCGGACGCCGGCGCCTTCGACGTCACCCGCGCCGTGAAGGATCACCTGGCCTTCGGATACGGCGTCCACCACTGCCTGGGCGCCCCGCTCGGCCGGCTGGAGGCGCGCGTGGCCCTGCCGGCCCTGTTCGAGCGGTTCCCCGGCCTCTCCCTCGCCGTACCGGCAAACGAGCTGCGGCCGGTGGACTCGTTCATCTCCCACGGCCATCGGTCGCTGCCGGTGCTGACGGGCTGACGGGCTGAGCGGCGGGCCCGGCCGGGTCTCCGGCGGCCGGGTCCGCCGCGCCCTCCTCCTTCAGCGCCCTCGCCTCGCTCTTGAGGATCCTCATCGAGCGGCCCAGTGAACGTGCCGTGTCGGGCAGTTTCTTCGAGCCGAACATGACGATCACGACGATCGCCACGATGAGCAGATGCCAGGGCTCCAGTCCGTTGCGCAGCACGTCATGCCCTCCCTCTCGCCGACAGTTGCTACATTGCGCAACTGTACAACCCCCGGGTGAGAGGCAAGCGGACGCCGATGACGGTCACCAGCAACCGGAGGACTCAGCCGCCGCGGCACCGGGCCGCCGCGCGCGAGCACGGGCGGCAACGCGGTCGCCGACGCGGCCGTGACCGTGGCCATGGCATACGGGTCGGCCTCGCCGTCTTCCTGGCCCTGCTGGTGCTCGCCGCGGGCGGAGCCGGCTGGCTGTACCTGAAGCTGGACGGCGACATCAGCACCTTCGACTCGGGCGGCCTCTCCGACAACCGCCCCGAGGCCGGTTCGTCGCGGGGCGAGAACGTCCTGGTCATCGGCTCCGACACCCGCACCGGCGGCAACGAGGCGCTGGGCGGCGGCGACAAGGACGACGTGGGCCGCTCCGACACCGCGTTCCTGCTGCACGTCTACGCCGACCACCGGCACGCCATCGCCGTGTCCATCCCCCGCGACACGCTGGTGACCATCCCGCCGTGCAAGCTGCCCGACGGCGGCTGGACGAAGGCCCAGCCGGACACGATGTTCAACGCGGCGTACTCGGTCGGGCAGACGGCCAGGGGCAACCCCGCCTGCACGCAGAACACCGTCGAACAGCTCACCGGCCTGCGTGTCGACCACACGGTCGTCGTCGACTTCAAGGGCTTCGCACGGCTGACGGACGTGGTGGGCGGTGTCAGGGTGTGCCTGCCTCAGGACGTGTACGAGAACGATCTCAACCCGCACCTCACCGCCCCCGGCAAACTGCTCTTCCACAAGGGCGAGCAGACCGTCTCGGGCCAGAAGGCGCTGGACTACGTCCGGATCCGGCACGGCATCGGCGACGGTTCCGACATCGGCCGGATCAAGCGCCAGCAGGCGTTCGTGGCGAGCCTGCTGAAGGAGGTGAAGAGCCAGGGCCTCACCCCGACTCGGCTGCTGCCGCTGGCCGAGGCCGCCACGAAGTCGCTGACCGTCGACCCCGGCCTCGGTTCCGCGGACAAGCTGATGTCCTTCGCGTTGTCCCTGAAGGACATCGACCTGCACAACACCAAGTTCGTGACCCTGCCCTGGCGCTACGAGGGTTCCCGGGTCGCGGTCGTGCAGCCGGACGCCGACGCCCTGTGGGCCGCGCTCCGGGCCGACCGCACCATCGACGGAAGGAACGCCGGCGGGAAGAGGACCGGGACGTCGGGTTCTGAAGCGTCCGCCTCCCCCACGCCGGTCTCCGGTGCGGGCATCGACGTCGCCGTCTACAACGGCACCTCCGTCCCCGGCCTGGCCGCCCGCGCCGCCGCCGCTCTCACCGCGGACGGCTTCACCGTCACGGGCACGGCGACGGCGTCCGCCCAGGACCACACCACGACCCTGGTCGAGTACGGCCCCGGCCTGAAGGACCGCGCCCGGACGGTGGCGGCGGCCTTCCCCGGCGCGGAGCTCCAGCCGGTGACCGGCAGCGGGATCAGCGTCGTGCTGGGACAGTCGTACGCGGACAGCCCGGCGGCGAACGCGTCCGCGTCGCCGGCTCCGACCGCCGTGCCGTCGGAGGTCGCCGACGGGGCCAGGTCCGCGGACGACAACCCCTGCTCGAACCTCACCTACGGCTGACGCCGTGTCTGCCGGGCCCGGGCCGCCGTCAGGGCCAGGGCGTACAGGCCGAGGACGACTCCCGGCAGGAGGTAGTAGGCGGCGGGCAGGGCCGTCATGCCGAGGGCCGTGCCGAGAGGGCTCGGCGGCAGCAGCAGGCCGACGGCCGCGAGACCGGCCGCGGCGAGACCGACCGGGCCGGGGGCACGACTCCCCTCGGCCCGCCGGCCGGTGCGCAGGAGCAGCATCACCAGGGCCTGGGTGAGCAGGTTCTCGGTGAACCAGGCGGAGTGGAACACGGCTTCGTCGTCGACGGCGTCGGGGCCGTCGAGCGCGAACGCGAGCACGGCGAAGGTGGCGAGGTCGGCGACCGCGTTGAGCAGGCCGAAGCCGGTGACGAACCGGAGGAAGGAGCGCGGCCGCAGCACGGCCGGCCCGCGTAGGGCCGCCGCGCCGGGACGGTCGTGGGCGAAGGCGAGCTGGGCCGCGTCGAAGCACAGGTTCTGGGCGAGCACCTGCGCGGGGAGCATCGGCAGGAAGGGCAGGAGCAGGCCCGCGGCGAGCATCGCGACGACGTTGCCCAGGTTGGAGGAGAGCGTGACGCGCAGGTACGAGGCGATGTTGCCGCTCGCGTGCCGGCCGGCGGTGATCGCGTGGCCGATCGCCGTGAGGTCCTTCTCGGCGAGGACGACGTCGGCGCTGACCCGTGCCACGCCGACGGCGCAGCGGGGCGCGAGGCCGACGTCGGCGGCACGCAGCGCGGCCACGTCGTTCACCCCGTCCCCGAGGAACCCGACGGTGTGCCCGGCGGCGCGCAGGGCGGCGACGATCCGGGCCTTGTCCTCGGGGGTGCAGCGGGCGACGACGGTCGCCTCGCTGGCGGCCTCGGGGTCTGGCAGCTGTGCCGCGGTCCGTACCTGCCCCGGATCCAGGCCGAGGTCCCGGCAGGCCCGGGCCGCGGTGGCCGCATGGTCGCCGGTGAGGACCTTCACCGTGACGCCCCGGTCGGCCAGGCCGCGCAGGGCCTCGGCGGCGGTCGGGGCGAGGGCGTCCCGGAAGGTCACCAGGCCCCGGAAGGTCAGACCCCGTGTGCCGGGCGGCCCGGGCGCACCGGCAGGGCGGTCGGCCGTGGCGACGGCCAGCACCCGCAGCCCGGCGTCCGCCTCCCGGGCGGCGAACGCCAGCAGCCGGTCGCGCTCGCGGGGCTGAGTCGTACAGCGCTCCACCACGGCCTCGGCGGCGCCGGTGACCACGACGGTGTGACGCCCGAGGGAGCCGCGCACCACCGCCGTCGACAAACGCCGCTGCGGGTCGAACGGCAGGGCGTCCACCCCGTCGTACTCCTCGCCCACCGCCCCGGCCGCCTCCAGCAGGGCCTCGTCGAGGGCGTCGGGCGCGGGCAGTTCGGCGAGCTGGAGGGTCCACCAGGCGCCGACGGCGGCCCAGCGCAGCACCTCCGGGTCGTCCCGGCCGGCCGGGTCGAGGGCCCGTTCGACGACCGGCCGGTCCTGGGTGAGGGTGCCGGTCTTGTCGACGCACAGCACGTCGACCGCGCCCAGGTCGTGCAGCGCGGGCAGCCGTGTGACGATGACGCCGCGGGCGCGGGCGAGCAGGGCGGCGCCCCGGGCCAGGCAGGTGGTGACGATCACCGGCAGCATCTCGGGCGTCAGCCCGACGGCGACCGCGACGGCGAAGGGCAGGGTCTCCGGACCGCGTCCGCGCAGCGCGGCGTTCGCCATCAGGACCAGGGGCGGCGTCAGCAGCATGAAGCGGATCAGCACCCAGGAGATGCCGTGCACGGACCGGTCGAAGGCCCCGCCGTCCCGGCGTGCGGCCGGCTGCCGGTGAGCGGCGGCGAACCGGGTGCCGTCCCCGGTCGCGACGACGACGGCGGTAGCGCTGCCCGTGGCGACGGTGCTGCCCTGGAGACACAGCGGGGAGTCGTCGTCCGCGCCGGATCCGTCCGGTCCCTCCACCGCCCGCTTGGCCACCGGCGCCGATTCCCCGGTGAGCGCGGCCTGGTGGACCGTGAGCCCGCGGGCGCGCAGCAGTCGTACGTCGGCCGGGACGAGGTCGCCGGGGCCGAGGCGCAGGACGTCGCCGGGGACGAGGTCCGTGACCGGCACCTCCCGGGGCCGGGGCGGCTCCCGGTCGGTGTCGCGCCGCAGCACCGTGGCCGTGCCGGCGACGAGCTCGCGCAGGGCGGCCAGGGAGCGGTCGGCCCGGTGCTCCCCGCTCGCGCGCAGCACGCAACTGACCGCCACCAGGGCGAGGATGACCGCGGCGGTGCCCCAGGAGGCGACGGCGGCGGACACCAGGCCGAGGCAGAGCAGGACGGCGGTGAAAGGGTCGCGCAGGGCGTGCGCGCACCTGCGGGGCCAGGACGGCGTGCGCCGCTCGGGCAGGGTGTTCTCGCCGTGGGTGAGCAGCCTGGCCGCGGCCTCGGTCCCGGTGAGTCCCCGGGGGCCCGACTCCAGCCGCCGCAGCACCTCCAGGGTGGTGCCCTCGGCGGTCTCAGAGGCCATGGAGGAGGCGGCGCGGCGGCGCGGCGCGGTCGGTGAGCCGGCCCACCAGGAGCCGTACGACGTCGACGACATCGGGGTCGTCGACGTAGTACACCTGCCGGCGGCCCTCGCGGCGGGAGCCGACGAGTCCGGCCAGCTTCAGCTTGGTGAGGTGCTGGCTGACCGCGGGCAGTGCGCCGCCGACCCGCTCGGCGAGTCCGGTCACGTCGCTCTCGCCCTGGGCCAGCGCCCAGACGATGTGCAGCCGGGCGGGAGAGGCGAGCAGCCCGAAGGCCGCGGCTGCCCGGTCGAGCACGTCGGCGGGCGGGTCCTCGAAGCCACTGCCGGCTGCCGCCACCGTCGCCGTCCCTTCCGTCGCCTCCGTCGCCCTGCGGGCCGCACCAGTCTAGGCGGCCCCGGCAGCCGCCCCGGGAGGCCCTTTCCCGCGGGACGCCGGGACCCGAACCGCACGGACGGTATGAAAAACCCGGGGATGACCTCGACTGTTCGACCGGTCGGACAGATCATCACGATGCGGCAGCGCTGACTCACGGCATGTGGCCGCTCACTTGACGCCCAGTGGTCACACACGGTTGGCTCCGGGCCAGCGAGAGTCATCGGACCCGTGCTCACGTGCGGTCCGCCTGGCTCTCACCCTGCTCTTGCTCGGCCGCACAGCGAGGTCCGCCCCTCATGAACACTCCTCCCCCGCCGCACACCTCCGCGAGACTCAGCCGTGTCGCGGCCCTGGTGTCCGCCGTGTGTCTGCTGGTGGCCGGCTGCTCCGTCCTCGGCACGAGTGATGACGGGTCGGACACGGACCCGGTGGGCGGGCCGGGCGGCGGGATGAAAGTCGCCCTGGTGACGCACGGCGGCAAGGGCGACGCCTTCTGGGACCTGGTGCGCCGGGGCGCCGAGACGGCGGCGGCCAAGGACGGCATCGACCTGACGTACGCCAGCGACGCCGACGGGGCCGCGCAGGCCGCGCTGGTGCGCGACGCGGTCCGCGACAAGGTCGACGGCATCGCGGTGACGCTCGCCAAGCCGGCGGCGATGCGGGGCCCGATCGCCCAGGCCAAGGCGGCCGGCATCCCCGTCGTCGGGCTCAACTCCGGTATCGACGCCTGGCGGCCGGCGGGCCTGCTGGAGTACTTCGGCCAGGACGAGTCCGTCGCCGGCCGGGCCGTCGGCGACAAGCTGGACGAGGTCGGGGCCAAACACGCCCTGTGCGTCGTGCACGAGCGGGGCAACGTCGCGCTGGAGGCCCGCTGCGCCGGCGTGCGCAAGACGTTCCACGGCGAGACCGACAACGTGTACGTGGACGGCTCCGACATGAACGCGGTGACCGCCACGATCGCGTCCCGGCTGCGGCAGGACTCCAGCATCGACGAGATCGTCACCCTGGGCGCCCAGTACGGGCTCAGCGCGGTCGACGCCGTCAAGCAGGCCGGCAGCAGGGCCAAGGTCGCCACCTTCGACCTCAACAAGGACCTCGTCAAGGCGGTCCGGGGCGGCGAGGTGCAGTTCGCCGTGGACCAGCAGCCCTACCTCCAGGGCTACCTCGCGGTGGACGCCCTGTGGCTGTACCGGACCAACGGCAACACCAGCGGCGGCGGGACGGCCCCGGTGCTCACCGGCCCCGCGTTCGTGACGCGGTCCAACGTGTCCGCGGTGGCACGGTTCGCCGCCGCCGGGACCCGGTGACGGACCCTTCCTGTGACGGTGTCGCCAAAGATTCGGTCAGGCCCGGCCCCCGGGGTCACTTGTACGGATAACATCCTGCACACCCCATGTGCCGTAACCGGCACGCGAACACCCCCGCGTCCGTCCCCCACCCCCCGCCCCGACCGTTCCGACTCCCCGTTCCCCGCTCCCCGCTGATCGCCCTAGGACGACGATGTCTCGACGGACAGGTGCCCGGCGCCGTCTCGGTTCCATACGCCTCTCCCTGGTGCTTCTGGCCCTGGTGCCCAGCGTCACCCTCGCCGCCATGTGGGGCGTGACGACCATCCAGATGTTCTCGGAGGGGCTGCGGCTGCGTGACCAGACGGAGCTGAGCCGGTCCACCGGTGCCATGGGTACCGACACGACGCTCGCCCTGCAGCGGGAACGCAGCCTGTCGGCGGCCTGGCTGGCCTCGCCGCACGGCCCACGGGCCGCCCTCGACCAACAGCGCGAGGAGACCGACGCGGCGGTCGGGAAGCTGGTCGGGCAGGCGGACGCGATCGAGAAGGCGCCCTCCCGCGTGTCGGACCGGCTGTACTCGGTGCTGGGCTCGGTGGGCAGCCTGGAGTACTACCGCGACCAGGTGGACCACCCGACCGACATCACCGCGCAGCAGGCGCTGGACCAGTACTCCTCGATCATCGACGACCAGATCCACGCCTTCCAGGAGCTCTCCCAGGTCGACGACGGCGACCTCACCTCGCAGGCCGGTCCGCTGGTCGCCCTGGAGCACGCGGCGGAGCTGGTCTCCCGGGAGGACGCGCAGCTGACCCTGGCCTGGCCGTCCGGGCACCTCGACGACAAGGCCTGGGTGCAGTTCACGGAGCTGGTGAACACCCGGCGCTGGCTCGTCCAGGACCAGGTCGTGCCCCAGCTGACCGGCAGCGCCAAGGCACAGACCGAGCAGATCCTGGCGAGCCCGGAGTGGCGGACGCTGCAGTCCGTCGAGGACCAGGTGCTGGCGTCCCGCAACGCCGGCGCCGACGCGGACCGGATCGCCCTGCCGGACGCCCAGAAGCGGTGGAACGCCGCCATGGACAAACTGTCCGCCCACTACGCGAGCCTGATCCAGCGGCAGACGACGGGCCTGCTCGAACGCAGCGCCGACAAGGCGGACGGGCTGCTGATCAAGGCGGGGATCCTGAGCGCCGGCGGGCTGCTCGCGCTGCTGGTGTGCGTCGGCATGTCCTGGCGGATCACCCGCTCGCTGTCCCGGCGGCTGCGCGGACTGCGCCGGGCCGCCGTCAGCCTCGCACAGGAGCGGCTGCCCGACGTGGTGGCCCGCCTCGACAGGGGCGAGACGGTCGACCCGGACTCCGCGACGCCCCCGTTGGACTACGGCAACGACGAACTCGGCGAGGTGGCACGGGCGTTCAACACCGCCCAGCGCACGGCCGTGCACACCGCCGTCGAACTCGCCGACACCCGGCGCGGCTTCCAGAAGGTCATCCTGGGCATCGCCCGGCAGAGCCAGAACCTGGTCAACCTCCAGCTCAGCAGGCTCGACACGCTGGAACGCGAGCACACCGACCCCGACATCCTCAAGGGCCTGTACGAACTGGACTCCACGGCCAGCCAGTTGCGCCGCTACGAGGAGAACCTCGTCATCGTCAGCGGCGAACGGCCCGGCCGCAGCTGGACCGAGCCGGTGGCGCTGATCGACATCCTGCGCAGTGCGGTCGGTGAGGTCGCCGAGTACCAGCGGGTGGAGGTGCACACCGAGGAGGAGGTGTGCGTCGCGCCGCCCGCGGTGGCCGACGTCATCCATCTGCTGGCCGAGCTCATCGACAACGCGACCGCGTACTCGCCCGCCCCGAGCCCCGTCACGGTGCGGGCCGGGATGGTCGCCAAGGGCCTGGCCGTCGAGGTCGAGGACCGCGGCCTCGGCATGTCGGAGGAGGACTACGCCTCTTTCAACGAACAGCTCGCGGTGCCCCCGCAGTTCGACGTGGTGGCGCTCGCCGACGACCTGCGGCTCGGCATGTTCGTGATCGCCCAGCTGGCCCACCGGCACGGCATCGCCGTCACCCTGCGCTCCTCGCCGTACGGCGGGACGACGGCGATCGTGCTGATCCCGCACGACATCGTGGTGCGGGAACCGGAGGCCGGTGCGCCGGGCTCCCGGGACGGCAAGGACAAGGCCGGCGTGAACGGCCTGGCCGCCCTCGTCGGCCCGCGAGGGGCGGGTGGGGGCCCGAAGCAGAGCGGTGACGGCCCCGACCACGGGCAGAGCACGGTGGACGCCGAGAAGGCCGGCAGCGCCACGGCCGGCGCCGAGGTGCCGGAGGGTGCCGCGGGCACCGCCGGGTCCGCGCGCGAGCCCCGGCCCCTCACCTCGGCCCGGACCGCCACCGCGACCGCCACCACCACCGCAGCCGCCCCTGCCGCCACGTCCGCCGCCCGCGAGGTCATCCCCCGCCGGGACGGTCTCGCCCCACTCCCCCGCCGGGTACCGCAGACCAGTCTGGTGGAGGAACTGCGTGAGGAGTCCACGCCCGCCGAAGACGACGGCTCCCCCGACGACTTCACCGCGGAAGCCGCCGCCTCGTCCCTGGCCGGCTTCCAGCGCGGCACGCTCCGGGCCCGTGACGACGACGCCGAGCCGCCGTACGACGAGGAGGCGGCCGCACCACCCCGGCAGGCCGCCGCCGGCCCCGTCCCCTCGACTCCGCCCGCCGACCGCTGACGAAGGACACCGCAATGACACGCCCCATCCCCGCCACGCACACCCAGCTCGACCAGCTGCTGACCGGACTCGTGGAGCGGGTCGCCGACGTGAACCAGGCCGTGGTGCTGTCGGAGGACGGCCTGGTGGTCAGCAAGTCCACCGGATTCCTGCGCGACGACGCCGAGCGGCTCGCGGCGACGGCGTCCGGCCTGATGAGCCTCAGCAAGGGCGTCAGCATGGACTTCCGGGGCGGTCCGGTGCGCCAGGCGCTCATCGAGATGGCCAACAGCTATCTGATCCTCACCTCCGCCGGTCCCGGCGCCCACCTGGTCGTGCTCACCGGGCCGGGCGCGGACGTCGGTGTGGTGGCGTACCAGATGAACATGCTGGTGAAGAAGATCGGCGAGCACCTCAGCGCGGCACCGCGGGGCGTGGCCGGGCCCGTTGTCGACCCCGGCGTGTGAAGTGGGCGGAGGCGACTCGGCGGGGCGGCTCGTACGGCCGTTCGCGCTGACCGGTGGCCGGACGCGGCCCAGCCGCGCCGACTTCACACTCATCGCGACGGTGACCGCGGTCGATCCGCAGCCCGCCGCGGCGGCTCCCGTTCAGCCCGAGTACACCCGGATCCTCCGGTTGTGCGCCGAGCCGCTGGCCGTGGCGGAGCTGGCCGCCCGGCTCGACCTGCCGGTGAGCGTGGTCGTCATCCTGCTGTGCGACCTGCTGGAGGCGGGCCGGATCACCGTCCGTCCGCCGCGCCTTGTTTCCCGTACCGCTCCGGACCTGGACCTGCTGAAGAAAGTGAGGGACGGCCTTGGCCGGCTCTGACGTCGCCACCGACGCGTCCTCGGCACCCGACACGGTCAAGATCCTCATCGCCGGCGGCTTCGGCGTGGGCAAGACCACCATGGTCGGGTCGGTCAGCGAGATCGCCCCGCTGCGCACCGAGGAACCCCTGACCATCGCCGGTCTGGGCGTCGACGACCTGGACGGTATCGAGGAGAAGCGGGCCACCACGGTGGCCCTGGACTTCGGCCGCATCACCATCAGCCGGGACCTGGTGCTGTACCTGTTCGGTACGCCCGGGCAGCAGCGGTTCTGGTTCATGTGGAACGACCTGGCCCTCGGCGCGCTCGGTGCCGTGGTCCTGGTCGACGTGCGCAGACCCGAGTCCAGCTTCGCCGCGATCGACTTCTTCGAACGCCGGGGCATCCCGTTCGTCGTCGGGGTCAACGGCTTCCACGGGGAACACCCGTACCCGGCCGAGGACATCCGGGACGCGCTCGCGGTGCCGGAGCACGTCCAGGTACTGCTGTGCGACGCGCGGGAGAGGGAGTCGTGCCGGGACGTGCTGATCGCCCTGATCGACCAGCTGATCGCGACGGCGGTGCAGGCTTGACGGCGGTGCGGGCTTTGGGGGTGCCCGGTGCCCCGGACACCCCATGGACAACTATCAGTTCAGTCCCGCCGACTTCAGCCACGCCTTGGCCACGTCCAGCGGGTCCTTCTTCTCCAGCTGTACCTGCGCGTCCAGTTCGCGCAGGGCGTTCGTGTCGAGCTTGGCCGAGACCGCGTCGAGCGCCGCGGCGCCCTCCTTGGACAGCTCTCCCTTGCGGACGAGCGGCTGCACGTTCTGGAAGCCGAAGAGGTTCTCCGGGTCCTTCAGGACGACGAACTTCTCCCGGGCGATGGTCGGGTCGGTGGTGAAGACGTCCGCGACCTGCACGGTGTTCTTCTTCAGCGCCGCCTGGGTCAGCGGGCCGCCCGCGTCGAGGGACTTGAAGGACTTGAACTCCAGGCCGTACACCGACTTCAGGCCTGCCAGGCCCTGGTACCGGGTCTGGAACTCCGGTGAGCCGCCGAAGACCAGGTCCTTGGCTATGCCCTTGAGATCGGCGATGGAGGAGTCCGAGCCGAGCTGGTACTTCTTCGCGGTCTGAGCGTTGAGGGTGACGGAGTCCTTGGTCTGCGCGGCCGAGGGCTTCAGCAGCTCCAGCTTGGGGTCGAGCTTGCCGTTGATCGCGGTCGTGGTCTCCTCGACCGTCTTCGGCTTGGCCTTGGAGCCGAGGTACGCCAGCAGGGAGCCGTTGTACTCGGGCAGCAGGGTGATGGCGCCGTTCTTCATCAGACCGTACGTGGTCTCACGACTGCCGATGTTGGGCTTGTAACTGACCTTGATTCCCTTGGCCTTGAGGGCCTCGCCGTAGATGTCGGCGAGCAGGATGCTCTCGGCGAAGTTGTTGGAGCCGACCACGACGGTGCCGCTCTGCTCTCCGCCGCCCTTGAGCGGGTCGTCGGAGGTACCGCCGGAGGAACAGCCGCCGAGAAGAGCCGCCGCCGCGGCGAGCGCGACCGCCGCCGCGCCGGGGTGCCTGGTGATGGACCGGGTGCTGCTCTTCGCCATAGTAATCACCCATTGATCCAAGCCAGCCGATAATCGGTCAGTCAAGAGCAGCCCGGTCAACAATTGGCGTCATCTCCTGCGTACGCCGGGCGACACCGCGGCCCGCGCCACCGCCCAGAACAGCGCGAGCGTGACCAGCGCCAGGACGGCGACCAGGGTCGCGCCGCCCACCACCTTCTCGTAGTCGCGCTGGTAGAGGCCGTCGACGATGTACCGCCCGAGGCCGCCCAGACTGACGTACGCGGCGATGGTCGCCGTCGACACGATCTGGATGGCCGCCGAGCGCAGGCCGCTGAGGATCAGCGGCAGGGCGACCGGCAGTTCGACCTGGAAGAGGATCCGGGACTCGTGCATGCCCATGCCGCGGGCGGCGTCCACCGGCGAGGGGTCGACGGAGCGCATCGCCTCGTAGGTGGTGACCAGGATCGGCGGGACGGCGAGGACGACCAGCGGGATCATCACGGGCAGCATCCCGAACCCCAGCAGGGTGGTCATCAGCACCAGCAGGCCGAAGCTGGGCAGGGCCCGCCCGGCGGTGGCGACGAGCGACAGGGCGTTCCCGCCGCGTCCGTAGTGACCGGTGACCAGGCCGACCGGCAGTCCGATGGCGGCGGCGAGGGCGAGGGCCTCCAGGGTGTACCCCACGTGCTCCCCGAGGCGGGCCGGGATGCCGTCGTAGCCCTGCCAGTGGGCGCTGTCGCTGAAGAAGGCGTTGACGAAGTTCAGTACGTTCACCGGGCTGCGTCCTTGAGAGCGGGCGCCTGCTTGCGGCCGGCCGTGCCACTGGGCATCCAGGGCGTCAGCAGCACGCGCACGAGGACGAGCAGGGCGTCGACGAGGACCGCAAGGAGGGCCGTGGTGATCACGGAGTTCCAGGTCAGTTCGGGCCGGTTGTAGATCTGCGCGTCGTGGAGCAGGTTGCCGAGCGCGCCCTGGTTGCCGATCAGCATGCCGACGCTGACGAGGGAGATGCTCGACACGGTCGCCACCCGCAGGCCGGCGATGATCGCCGGGACCGCGATCGGCAACTGCACCTGGAAGTAACGGCGTACGGGTCCGAAGCCCATGGCGGTGGCCGCGGACAGGGTCTCCTGCGGCACCGAGCGCACCCCGTCGACGATCGCCGGGACGAGCACCACCAGGCTGTACACCGCCAGCGGGATCATCACGGTGAGTTCGGTCTGCCCGGTGTAGTTGATGAGGACGACGAAGAACGCCAGCGAAGGGACTGCGTACAGCACGGTCGTGACGCCGAGGACGGGCGGGTAGAGCCAGCGGAAGCGGACGCAGAGCTGGGCGATCGGCAGCGCCAGGAGCAGTCCGGCCGCGACCGGCAGCAGGGCCTCTCTCAGGTGGAGCCCGACCAGCCCGATCCAGCTGTGCTGGAGGTCGCTCGGGATGTCGAAGAAGCCGTGGAGGAAGTCGCTCATCCGGCGACCTTCTCGTCGTCGCGTCCCGCCGCGTGGGCGCTGCGGATGGCCGCGCCGATGGTCGCTTGCGAGACGACGCCGGTCACCCGCCCGCCGGTGTCCACGGCGACGGCCCAGCCGGTCGGCGACAGCACCGCGCAGTCGAGGGCGACCCGCAGCGAGTCGGTGCCGGGCACGAACGGCCGGCCGTGGGACAGCAGCCGCTCGGGCCGGATGTCCCCCGCGACCAGGTCCTGCGGCGCGCTCCAGCCGAGCGGCCGGCCGTCCGCGTCGGTCACCAGGAGGTAGGGGGCGTCGGGGGCGGCGATCTGCTCGGCGGTGGCTTCGAGCGGGATCACCGGCTCGCTCGTCAACTCCAGCGGGGCGGACGGGAAGAACGACAGCCGCCGGATGCCCCGGTCGCCGCCGAGGAAGTCCTCGACGAAGGCGTCGGCGGGGCTGGACAGCAGCTCGGCCGGGGGCGCGTACTGGGCGAGGTGGCCGCCGGTGCGCATCACGGCGACCATCGTGCCGAGCTTGATCGCCTCGTCGATGTCATGGGTCACAAAGACGATGGTCTTGCCCAACTCGTCCTGGATGCGCAGCAGTTCGTCCTGGAGTCCCTTGCGCACCACCGGGTCGACCGCCGAGAACGGCTCGTCCATGAGCAGCACGGGCGGGTCGGCGGCCAGCGCCCGGGCCACGCCGACGCGCTGCTGCTGGCCGCCGGACAGCTGGTACGGGTACCGCTTGGCGAGCGCGGCGTCGAGCCCGACCCGCTCCATCAGTTCCGCGGCCCGCGCCCGGGCCTTCTGCTTGCTCCAGCCGAGCATGCGGGGCACGGTCGCGATGTTGTCGACGATCGTGCGGTGCTGGAAGAGGCCGGCGTTCTGGATGACGTAACCCATGGACCGGCGCAGGGTGGTGACGGGCTGGCGCTGGATGTCCTCGCCGTCGAGGAGGATCGTTCCCTCACTCGGTTCGACCATCCTGTTGATCATCCGCAGGGTGGTCGTCTTGCCGCAGCCCGACGGTCCGACGAGGACGGTGATCGAGCGGTCGGGTATCTCCAGCGAGAGCCGGTCGACCGCCACCGTGCCGTCCGGGTACCGCTTGGTGACTGAATCGATCCGTATCAAGACGCCGGGGCCCTTCGGTTGGCGGAGACGTTGGCCATGGTCGTGCACGGCTGGTGGTACGGGCTGTCGCCGGTCGAGTCTAGACGGAGGTCGTTTCCGGCCCCCGGGCGGCCGGAACCCCCGCCCCGGAAAGCGGCAGCCGTACGGTGAACACCGTCGCCCCCGGTTCGCTGTTCAGCTCGATACGGCCGCCGTGGGCCCGGACCAGGGACTGGGCGACCGCCAGGCCGAGGCCGCTGCCGCCGCGGTCGCGGCTGCGGCTGCGGGCCTTGTCGACGCGGTAGAAGCGGTCGAAGACGCGCTCCTGGTCCTCGGGCGGGATACCGGGCCCCGCGTCGGCGATCCGGACCAGGGCGGCGTGGGAGGCGACGGCGACGTCCACCGAGACCGGGGTGCCGGGCGGGGTGTGCACGGCGGCGTTGGCGAGCAGGTTGTCCAGGACCTGCCGGACGCGCTGGGGGTCCAGGCGCACCGTGAGGGCCTGCGGACCGGTGGTCACCGTCAGCGGGTGGTCCGGCCGGCCGGCCCGGAAGGCGTCGGCGGCCTGCCGGACCAGCTCCGTGAGGTCGGCGTCCTCCAGCCGCAGCGGCGCCTCCACCTCCGCCGCGTCCAGCCGGGCGAGCAGCAGCAGGTCGTCCAGGAGGATGCCCATGCGGGCGGCCTCGGCGCGCAGCCGGGCCAGGTGCCGGTCGCGTTCCTCGGGGGCGTTGGCGGCGGCGTACTGGAAGAGGTCGGCGTAGCCGCGTACCGACATCAGCGGGGTGCGCAGTTCGTGGGAGGCGTCGGCGACGAACCGGCGCAGCCGCTGTTCGGCCTGCGCGCGCACGGCGAGGGAGTCGTCGATGTGCTCCAGCATCGTGTTGAAGGCGGTGCGCAGCTCGTCCACCTCCGGGCCGCCGTCCCGGCCGTCGGCGCGCAGCGGCAGCCGGGCCGCCGACTCGGTCAGGTCGTGCGAGGCGATGCCGTGCGCGGTGGACGCCATGTCGCTGAGCGGCTTCAGCCCGCGGCGCAGCATGTGGCGGCCGAAGACCACCAGCGCGAGCAGCGCGAGCGCGAAGGTGACGACCTGGATGGTGATGAGCTGCCCGACGGTGTCCTCGAGGTCCTCCATGGGCGCGGCGCTCACCAGGACCACCCCGGGCTCGACCTCGCAGGCGCGCAGCCGGTAGGTGCCCGCGCCCCTGAGGTGCTCGGTGCGCAGGAGTTCGGTGTGCGCGGTGGTCTGCGCCGAGGCCAGGGCGGTGAAGTCGTCGACGTCCTTCGGCAGGTCGGCGGGGTCCTCGGGCCTGCGCAGCTCGGGCGTGCCGTTGGAGACGTCGTACACGGCGTAGAACCAGCTGTAGTACTTCTTGCCCGTCAGCGTGCCGTAGTCCGCGATGCTCTTGGACTGGGCGATCTGGGCCTGCGCCAGCTGGGTGTCGAGCTGGGCCGACAGGTAGTCGCGCATGTACGTGGTCAGGGCCGTGCCGACGACGGCGAACACGACCAGCGCGAGGGCGCCGAGGCCCAGGGCGAGCCGGGTGCCCAGGCGCATCCCGCGGTAGGCCCGCCGCAGCCGGGCGATCACTCGGAGGCCTGCCGCAGGACGTACCCGAATCCCCGCACGGTGTGGATCAGCGGTGCGCCGCCGTCGTCCGTCTCGTCGAGCTTGCGGCGCAGCCGGCTGATGACCAGCTCGACGACGTTGGAACGGCCGCCGAAGCCGTACTCCCACACGTGGTCGAGGATCTGCGCCTTGGTGAGCACGGTGGGCGACTTGCGCATCAGGTAGCGCAGCACCTCGTACTCGGTCGGGGTCAGCGACAGCAGCTTCTCGCCGCGCCGCACCTCGCGGGTGTCCTCGTCCATGGTCAGGTCGCCGACCTGGAGCACGGACCGCTGGAAGGCGGGCCCGGCGCTGCGCCGCAGCACGGTCCGCAGCCGGGCCATCAGCTCCTCCACGGCGAACGGCTTGACCAGGTAGTCGTCGCCGCCCCGGGTCAGGCCCGCGACCCGGTCGGCGACGCCGTCGCGCGCGGTGAGGAACACCACCGGCACCATCGTGCCGGAGGCCCGCAGCCGGTCCAGGACGCCGAAGCCGTCGACGCCGGGCAGCATCAGGTCGAGCACCACGATGTCCGGCTGGAACTCGGCGGCCCGCTGGAGCGCGTCCTCGCCGGAGTACGCGGTGACCGCCTCCCAGCCCTCGTAGCGGGCGACGGTCGCGACGAGGTCGGCGATGGGCGGGTCGTCGTCGACGACGAGGAGTCGTACTTTTTCCACCCGCTCATAGTGCTGCACGTGTCCCGTGCCGCCATAGGCGCCGGGGCCTTGGCCGCCGGATCGATAAACACTTGAAAGTTGAGCGACAGGATTCCGACAGCTCCCCCGCGACAAGCTCGTATCCCAGGATCCGATCAAGGAGCTGCCGATCGTGACGACCCTCCAACAACGCCCCGCCGCGCCCCGCCCGGGTGTACGCCCCACCGTGGTGGGCCGCACCGGCCTGTACGCGGTGCTGCTGGCCAACGCGGTCGTGGTGACCGTCTTCTTCGTCCAGGCCGGTTTCGCCTCGAACACGCTGATCGTGCTGGGGCGGCTGGCGGGGCTGTACGGGGCGCTGCTCATGGCGTTCCAGTTGCTGCTGGTGGCGCGGCTGCCGTGGTTCGACCGGCGGATCGGCATGGACCGGCTGACGTCCTGGCACCGCTGGACGGGCTTCTCGGTGCTGTGGCTGCTGCTGGCGCACGCCGTGTTCATCGTCTTCGGCTACGCGCAGTCCTCGTCCCTGGACCCGGTGAACCAGCTGGTGGACCTCGCGGAGACCGTCGAGGGCGTGCTGCGCGCGATCACCGCCCTGGCGGTCCTCATCGTGGTCGGCGTGGTCTCGGCCCGCTCCGCCCGGCGCCGGCTGGCGTACGAGACCTGGCATTTCATCCACCTGTACACCTATGTCGCGGTGGTGCTGGCGTTCACGCACCAGGTCGCGGCGGGCACGACGTTCAGCTCGTCGGCGGCGGCGAAGACGTACTGGTACGCCGTGTGGGGCGTGGCCCTCGCCGCGGTGTTCACGGGCCGGCTGGTGCTGCCGCTGTGGCGCAACCTCCGCCACCGACTGCGGGTCACGGCCGTCGTCCCGGAGAACGACGACGTGGTCTCGGTCTACATCACGGGCCGCGACCTGGACCGGCTGCCCGCCCGGGCCGGGCAGTTCTTCCTGTGGCGGTTCCTGACGAGGGACCGCTGGTGGCAGGCCAACCCGTTCTCGCTGTCCGCCGCGCCGGACGGCCGCACCCTGCGCCTGACCGTCAAGCGCGCGGGCGACGGCAGCGCGGCCCTGCGCCACCTGAAGGTCGGCACGCGGGTGTTCGCCGAGGGCCCCTACGGCGCCTTCACCACCTTGCACCGC
Organism: Streptomyces sp. NPDC007991; assembly: GCF_042958445.1. Taxonomy (NCBI): domain Bacteria; kingdom Bacillati; phylum Actinomycetota; class Actinomycetes; order Kitasatosporales; family Streptomycetaceae; genus Streptomyces; species Streptomyces sp. NPDC007991. The sequence goes on along the minus strand of NZ_JBIBJD010000001.1, from coordinate 501,060 downwards.
ACCCGCCCGGACGCCCTGCTGATCGCCGGTGGCGTCGGTGTCACCCCGATCCGGGCCCTGCTGGAGGAGCTGCACGGCCACGCGGTCGTGATCTACCGGGTGGCCACGGACCGGGACGCCGTCCTCTACGACGAACTGCGCGAACTCGCGCGCGCCAAGGGGGCCGAACTGCACCTGGTGACCGGCCCGCCGGTACCGGACCGGCTGGCGCCGCGGGAGCTGGCCCGCCTGGTGCCGGACATCACCGACCGGGACGTCTACCTGTGCGGCCCGCCGCCGATGATGAACGCGGTGCTCGGCAGCCTGCGCGAGCTCGGCGTGCCCCGGACGCAGACCCACTTCGAGCGCTTCAGCCTGGCCGGCTGACGGGAACGGGGAGAACACCGTGAAGCGAGCCATACCCGTCCTCGCCCTGAGCGTCGCGGGCCTGATCCCTCTCTGGCGGTACGCGCCGTCGCACGACACCGGGTCGTCGTCCGCCACGCAGGCCGCGGCGCCCGCGTCGACGCCCTCGGTCTCCTCCTCGGGCGGCACCACGACCACGGTCGTGTCGGGCTCGACGCTCGACACCGAGAAGGGTCCGGTGCAGGTCGAAGTCACCTTCTCCGGCGACGAGATCGCCTCGGTGCGGATGCTGCGGCAGCCGAACCATCCGCAGACCAGGGCCGCCGTGCCGAAACTGATCGAGGAGACGCTCCAGGCGCAGAGCGCCGACATCGACACGGTGTCCGGCGCCACGATCACCAGCGACGGCTACAAGGAGTCGCTCCAGGCCGCGATCGACGCGAGGGGCTGACGGCGTGCGGCGCGTCGAGCACGTCATGGGATTCCCGGTGTCGGTACGGATCGACGACGAGGACTTCCCCGAGGCGCCGGTGGACGGGTTCTTCGCCTGGCTGCGCGAGGTCGACGCGCGGTTCAGCCCGTTCCGCCCGGACAGCGAGGTGTCACGCCTGGACCGGGGCGAGATCGCGACCCCCGGCCCGGCGCTCCGCGAGGTCCTGGCCCTGTGCGAGGAGTACCGGATCGCGACCGGGGGCGCCTTCGACGTGCGGCTGCCCGGCCGCGGCCTCGACCCCTGCGCCGTGGTGAAGGGCTGGTCGGTGCAGAAGGGAGCGGAGCTGCTGTCGGCGGCCGGGGCGCGGCGCTTCTGCCTCAACGCGGGCGGCGACGTGCTCGCCTCCGGCGGCCCCTGGCGCGTCGGCGTACGCCACCCCGAACACGCCGACCGGCTCTGCACGGTCCTGGACGTCACGGACCGGGCCGTCGCGACCTCCGCCCGCTATGAGCGCGGCGACCACATCCTCGACGCCCGCACGGGCCGCCCGGCGACGGACCTGATCAGCATGACCGTCGTGGCCCCCACCCTGACCGAGGCGGACACGGTCGCCACAGCGGCGTTCGCCCTGGGCGCCCAGGGCGTCGAGTGGGCGGCGGCCCGCGAGAACTGCGAGGTGTTCGCGGTGGACGCGCACCGACGCGTGCTCCGGAGCCCGGGGTTTCCGGGGGCGGGGGCGGGGTCCGTCGCCGCGGCACAAGCCGCGCACGAAGCACCGGACATAGCGCCGAAGACATAGCGCCGTTGCTACCGAACCGGTTCCTCCAGCAGCACCTTCACGTCCCACGGCCCGAGCGGTACCGCGTCGCCGTACACGGTGTCCGACAGCACGTCCCGCAGGGCGGTGGGCACCGGCACCGACACCTCCCGCCACGACCAGTTGTGCAGGAAGCGCACGCGGCGGCCGTCCCGGGCGGTCGCCGAGGTGGCCGTGACGCTCGGGTGGGCGGGGCGCCAGGCGCCCTGCGGGACGTACCGGTCGAACAGGGCCCGGGCGAGGACGGGGTCGGGGACCGTGCCGACGTAGGTGATGCGTCCGGCGCCGTGTCGGTGCGTGGTGACCGCGGGCCAGCGTCCGAAGTGCGGATGCACGTACGCCGCCAGGGTCTGCGCGCCCCGCGGCAGCAGACCGTCCGCCCAGTGCAGGGCGTGCGCGTCGGCGGGGAGCGGGAGGGAGTCCGTGCCGGTGACCGGCAGCGGGTCGCCCAGGTTGCTGAACTCGTCGTACGTCACCCCGGCCGCCTCGGCAAGCCGCCCCGGCTGGAGGTCGGTGCGGGCGCGGGCCTCGGTGTCGCCGTAGCCGGTACGGGGCCCGAGCACGAGATGGCCGCCGGCCTCGGCGTAGGCGCGGAGCCGGTCCAGGACGCTGTCGTCGGCGGCATAGTAGGCGGGGACGACCAGGAGCGGCGGCAGGTCGGCGTCCGGGAGCTGACCGGGGTGCAGGATCCGCGCCTGGAGGCCCGCGTCGAAGGCACCGCGGTAGAAGGCGTCGAAGATCCTCTCGTACGACCGCCCGTCCGGTCCTCCGGCGGCGTCGGCGAGCGGCGGCTGGCCCTGGAGCGCCCATTTGCTGGGCCCGTCGTAGAGGAAGGCCACGTCCGAGTCCGGGGTGAGGGACGCGACCAGATCACCGGCCTTCTCCAACTCCCCTCCGAGCGACGCGAGTTCACGGTAGACACGGCCGGGTTGCCCGTGGTGCGGGAGGATGCCGCCCCAGTAGGTCTCGGTGCCGAAGTGCAGGGTGTGCCAGTGCCAGTACTCGATCATCGAGGCGCCCCGGGAGATCAGCGCCCAGGCCGCCTGCCGCCACTGGCCGTCGTAGGCGGGGCGGTTGTCCCACGGCCCGCTGATGGCCTGCGCGTTGGTCTCGGTGACCAGGAACGGCTCCTGGCGGGAGGAGTACATGCGGTCGGCGCTGCGGTACAGCGCCCAGGTGCCGTTGGTCGTCCAGTTCTGCCCGGGAGCGCCGGTGTCGGGCAGGGCGAGGGCGTCCTGCATCGTGTAGTACGGGTTGCCCGCGGTGACGTCGAGGTGCTCGGTGAGCCGGTCGTCCTCGACGCCCTGCCGGTCGTAGGAGATGCAGGTCGTGACGAACTGGCCGGGCCGGGCGTACTCGCGGACGATGTCCGCCTGCCAGGCGATGAACTCGGTGGTGAGCCGGGCCTGGAAGCGCCGCCAGGCCAGGTCGTACTGCGGCTGGGCGTTGCCGTCCGGGGTCCACAGGTCGGCCCAGGTGGACAGCCGGTGCGACCAGTAGACCAGGCCCCATTCGCGGTTGAGGGTCTCCACGTCGCCGTACCGCTCGCGCAGTTCGTCGGTGAAGCGCTGGAAGACGCCGTGGTTGTGGAAGAGGTGCAGGCCGGGTTCGTTGTCGACCTGGTAGCCGATGACCGCCGGGTGGCCGGCGTACCGGCCGACGACCTTGCGGATGATCCGCTCGGCGTGGAAGCGGAAGGCCGGGTGGGTGAAGTCGACCTCCTGCCGGGCGCCCCAGCCGATGCGCTCGCCGGTGCGGCGCTCCCCCGCGATCTCCGGGTACTGCCGGGCCAGCCAGGGCGGTACCGCGTACGTGGGCGTGCCGAGGATGACCGAGATGCCGCGCTCGTGGGCGCCGTCCAGGACCGGCTGGAGCCAGTCGAGGTCGAAGCGGCCGTTCTCGGGCTCCCAGGTGGACCAGACGGACTCGCCGACCCGGATCACCGAGAAGCGGGCCTCGGCCATCAGGTCGAGGTCGTCCTTGAGGCGCTCGTACGGCTGGTACTCGTGGTAGTACGCGGCACCGTACAGGACGCGTCGGGGCAGCTCGAACATGGTTCTCCTTCAAGTGAGGTGACGGTGGTTCAGCCCTTGACCGCGCCCGTGGACAGGCCTTCGAGGAGCTGTTTGCGCAGCAGCACGAAGAGGGCGACGGCGGGCAGGACGGCGAGGACGGCCCCGGCGAGCACGAGGTCGTACTGCCGTTGCTCCGACACGAACAGGGTCTGCAGGCCGAGCGGCAGGGTGTACTGGGAGCTGTCGGAGACCAGCACCAGCGGCCACAGGAAGCTGTTGTAGCTCTGGAGGAACTGCCAGACGGCCAGGGCGCCCAGCGCGGGCCGCAGCAGCGGCAGGACGATGGTCCGGAAGATGCCGAACTCGCTCGCGCCGTCGATCCGGGCGGCCTCCAGCACCGAGTCCGGGATCGACTGCACGATGTACTGCTGCATCATGAAGATCCCGAACGCGGGCGCCACCCAGGGCACGATCAGCGCGAACCACGGGCTGCCGAGCCCGGTCTTGACGAGGATCACGAACAGCGGCACGAGGATCACCGCGAACGGGATCGACAGCGAGCTGAACATCACGTTGAACAGCAGCCGCTTCCCGGCGAAGCGGAACTTGGCGAAGCCGTAGCCGGCCAGCGCGCACACGAAGACGGACACGGTGGTGGCGACGACGGCGACGACCGTGCTCATCAGGAACCAGCGGCCGAAGGGCTGGTCGGTGAGCAGGGTGCGGTAGTTGTCGAGGGTGAACGGGTCGGGGACGAGCCTCGGCGGGTAGCCGAAGATGTCGCCGCGCGGTTTGAACGAGCCGCTCAGCGCCCACAGCAGCGGGGCGAGGAAGCCCAGGAGCAGCAGGACCAGTGCGCCGTAGAGAGGTATGCGGGTGCGGGTCATCAGGCGGCCCTCCCGATGCCGAGGAGACGGTTGAAGAGCCGGCTGAGGCCGAAGACGAGGACGAAGAGGACGACGGCCGCGGCGGCGGCGTAGCCGAACTGCTGGCGCTGGAAGGCCGCCCGGTAGATGAACATGGTCACGGACAGGGTGGACTCGGCCGGTCCGCCGCCGGTCAGCAGGTAGGGCTCCTCGAAGATCTGGGCCGCCCCGATGAAGGACGTGACGACGACGAACGCCGTCACCGGCTTCAGCGCCGGCAGGGTGACGGTGGCGAAGGTGCGCAGCCGCCCGGCCCCGTCGAGGGCGGCGGCCTCGTACAGCTCCCGGGGCACGTTCTGGAGTCCGGCGAGGAAGAACACGGTGAGGTAGCCGGTCCAGCGCCACAGCATCACCAGGGCGATGCTCACCCTGGCCATGCTCGGATCGCCGAGCCAGTCGACGCCGCCGGTGCCGAACAGGGCGCGCAGCAGCGCGTTGGCGAGCCCGAACTGCCGGTCGAAGACCAGGCCGAAGACGAGGGCGACGAGGATGGGCGAGACCACCATCGGCACGAAGTAGGCGGTGCGCCACAGGTCCCGCACGCGCAGGCCCCGGGTGTTGAGGGCCTGCGCGATCAGCAGCGCCAGCGGTACGACGGCGCACACCGCGACCAGCACGAACACGGCGGTGTTGCCGAGGGCCCGGTGGAAGCTGATGTCGGTGGCGAGGAGCCGGTAGTTGCGCAGCCCCACCCAGTGCGGGCCGCCGAGCCCCACCCACTCGGTGAGGCTGAGCCACAGCGAGGCGCCGACCGGGACCAGCATGAACAGGGCGTAGAGGAGGTAGAAGGGTGAGATGAAGAGGTAGGGGGCCCAGGACGTGCGGGGGCGGTGTTCTTCCCGGCCCGGGGCGTTGTGCGTGCGTGCGGTGCCGGGCGGCCCGGCAACGGTGGTGGTCATGGTGGGTTACTCCTGATCCGCCGGGTTCGGCAGCGCCCTCAGGGGCGCGGGGAACTGCGCGACACGCCACAGCGGCGCCGCGGCCGCATTACCGCCCGGCCTGGTCATGGAAGTCCGCCGCGGTCTGCCGCAGCGCCTCCCGCGGCGAGACAGCCCCGCGGTAGGCGCGCAGCAGGTTGCCGGCGAGGACGTCGTAGAGGATCGACTGGTCGGGGCTCTGGTGGAACGGCGGTACGTCCGGCAGCAGGTCGCGGTAGAGGCGGAAGAGCCGCTGCCCGCCGCAGAAGTCGTCCGTGTAGCCGCCCAGGCGCGGATCGTCGTAGACGGACCGGCGGGTGGGCAGATAGCCGGTCTCGGTGAAGCGGCGGACCTGGCCGTCGTGGGTGAGCCAGGTCCTGAAGAGGAACTCGGTGGCCGCGCGGGTGTTGGCCTTGTCCTTGACGACGCCGAAGCCGGTGCCGCCGAGCGCGGCGGTCACCCCGCCGCCCTGGGTGAACCGGGGCAGGTCGCGCACCCGCCATTTGCCCTTCTGCTCGGGCACGTTGGGCACCAGGCCGTAGTTCTTGTACCAGATGGCCATGGGCAGGCCGATGACCCGGCCCTGCTTCAGGGCGGTCTGCATGGCGGCCCCGTAGTAGTCGGCGACGTCGACGACGAAGCCGCTGCGCAGACCGTCGCACAGGAACCGCAGCACCTCCTCGGCCTCCGGCGAGTCCAGGAGCAGCGTCCCGTCGGCGTCGAAGAACGCGCCGCCGCGCTGGTAGAGCAGCATCTGGAAGGACTGCACGACCTGGCCGGGGTCGCTGCCCACCGTGGAGACGACGCACAGCGAGGCGCGGTGGTCCCGGTACACCCGGGCGCCGGTGCCGGCGAACTCCTCTTAGGTGCCGACGTCAGCGGGGATCTTGTACCGGTCGAAGAGGTCGTCGCGGTAGAAGTAGACGACCATCGGGGTGTCCGAGTCGAAGGCGTAGACGCGGCCGTCCTTGCTGAAGGGGGCGGTGCGGGCCGGCAGCAGGTCGTCCTTGAGGCCGGGGACGGCCTCGATGTCGGGGGTGAAGTCGTGCAGCAGCCGTTCGGAGATGTCGCCGCGCAGCAGGCGCGGGAAGCTGCCGATCTCGAAACCCACCAGGTCGGGTGTGCCGCGTCCGGCGACGGCCTGGGCGAGCAGCTTGGTGACGATGTCCGCGGGGCCGGAGCGGGTCACCTTCAGGTGGTAGCGGAAGTCGGTGGCGCGGTCGGCCTCGGGGACGCCCTTGACGAAGAAGTCCTCATAGCCCGGGTCGTGGGTCCACAGGGAGAGGGTGACGTCGCCGGAGGTGCGGGGCGTGGTACCGGCGCCGCCGCAGGCGGACAGCGCGGCGGCCGCACCGAGGCCGAGGGCACCGCGCAGCAGGGCGCGGCGGGTCGGAGGGCTGGGGGGCATGGAGGTGTACACACGTGACTCCTCACGTGGTGCGGCTACGGTCGGGGGTGCGTCGGGCCCTGGTCGCATACCGGCCCGGTGGAGGCCCGTACGATCAACTCGACGGCCCGGCCGGGTTGTTCGGCCGGGGCGGGGCGGCCCTCGATCAGGGCGATCAGTACGTCGACGGCGCGGTCGGCGACGGCGGCGAAGTTCTGCCGGACGGTGGTCAGCGGCGGGAAGAGGTAGGCGGCGGTGGGGATGTCGTCATAGCCGACGACGCTCACCTCGCCGGGGACGGCGCGGCCCGCGTCGGCGAACGCGCGCAGGGCGCCGATGGCCATGTCGTCGTTGGCGGCGAACACGGCCGTGACGTCGGAGAGTTGAGCGAGCTGCCGTCCGGCGGCGTAGCCGGATGCCGGGCTCCAGTCGCCCGGTGACGGCAGGGGCGGTTCGGGTGCGCCGGCGGCGGCGAGGGCCTCACGCCAGCCGCGCAGGCGGTCGCGGGCGGCCCACCAGTCCTGCGGTCCGGGCAGGTGCCAGACGGTGCGGTGACCCAGGGAGAGCAGGTGCTCGGTGGCCATCCGGGCCGCAGCGACACCGTCGGCGCCGACCACGGCGCTCGTGCCGGGCGTCAGCTCCACGCCCTCGCCGAGGCTGACCACCGGCACGTCGGCGATCGGTCTGAGCGGCGTGCCGTCGTCGATGGGCTCGGACAGCACGATCCCGTCCACGCCCTGTTCCAGCAGCGCGTCCACGGCGGCCGAGACCTTCTGCCCTTCCAGGGTGCCGGCCAGGGCGACGGAGTACCCGGCGCGCTGCATCGCCCGCTCCAGGGCGATGAGCAGGGTCGAGGGGCCGTAGAGCGAACTGCCCAGCGAGACCACGCCGATCCGGCGGTAGCGGCCGAGGAGCAGGGCCCGGGCGGCGGTGTTGGGACGGTAGTCCAGGTCGCGGATGGCCCTCAGGACGCGGTCGCGCACCTCGGGGCTGACGTGCGGTTCGCCGTTGACGACCCGCGACACGGTCTTCTGCGACACCCCGGCGACCCGTGCGACCTCGGTCATCCCGGGGCCACGCCGCCGGCGCCCGCCGATGGGCGGGTGACCTGCGGCTCCGTTCGTGGTCATGTGGGCTCCCAGGGCGAAAAAGGGCGTGGACTACGTAGTCAGAGACGGCACCATGGAGGAACGGTCCGGGTATGACTACGCAGTCATGCCAGTGTCGGGGCGCCCCACCGCCCCGTCAATGGGGCGGACGGAGCCGATTTCCCGGCGCACGGGGCTCAGGGTGTGGGGCTTCCGCAACGGCTGCCGTACGCGGCTGGACAGAACCCGGGGCCTCGCGCAGGATGTGGGCGATGCGGCCCGACCCCAAGCACTTTCTCACCCACGCGGTCCGTCGCGTCGCGCGCGCCGAACATCCGGCGCAGGTACTGGAGGAACTCTGCGGGGCGACGGTGCCGTCCATCGCGGACGCCCTCGTCGTGTACCTCGACGCGGCGCCGGGCACCACGGCCCCGACGGCCTTTGACGCGCAACTGCGCCTGTGCGGGACGGGGTTGTGCCGTTCCCCCATCCCCGCCCAGCCCTCCGGCCCGGCCTCGTCCCGGGCGGACGGCCCGGCCTACGACACCGGTGCACAGTGGCATCCCGGGTCCCAGGACGGGCTGCGCGGGGTGCTGGACGGGGCGGCGCCGGTCACCGTCGCGATGGCGCCCTCCGGTGTCCTGGCGAAGGTCCTGGACGCCGGTGAGGCGCTGGGCAGGGACTCGGGCGATCTCGAACCGGCCCTGCGCGAGTTGCTGGGGCCGGACTGCCAAGTGCCGCACGGGGACCGGGTGCTCCTCGTCCCCCTGGCCGGCCCCGACGGCACGGTGGGGGCCGCCCTGTTCCTGCGCCGCCCCGACCGGGACGTCTTCCGTGCCCGGGACCGGCAGGTGCTCGGCGAGCTGTCGGCGCACGCCGCGCTCGGCGTGCGCCGGACCCCGCCGGTGCCGCGGCCGGCGGCGCTCCCGCCGCCCCCGGTCTCGCGGGCCGCCGCCGGACCGATGCGGCAGGACGCGGACCGGCTGCGGTTCGTGGGCGCCGCGACGCGGCGGATCAGCCGGGCCATGGATCTGGACGAGATCGTGGCGGGGCTGTGCCGGGCCGTCCTGCCGAGTTTCTCGGACGGGATCCTGGTCTGTCTGCGCGATCCCCTGCCGGTCGGCGACGAGCGGCCCACCGGTCCGCTGGTCCTGCGGCCGCACCGGTTCGACCGCGCCCCGGCGGAGGGGGACACCGGCGCCTCCCCGTCCCCCGAGCCGGCCGTGCCCGCCCCCGGCCTGTGCGAGGTCCGGCCGGGCAGCGATCTCGCCGAGGTGCTGCGGGGCGTACGCCCGGTGTTCACCGACTCCCCGGCCGGCCGTGGCGCGCTCGCCGAACTGACCGGCGGCGGCGACGCGTTCGCCCTCCCGGACGGACAGCGCGCGATCCTCGCCCCGCTGCGCGGCCGGCGCCGCGTCATCGGCACGGCCCTGTTCCTGCGCCGCCCCGAGAGCAGTCCCTTCGAGATCAACGACCTCCTCGTCGCCGCACAGCTCGCCACCCACAGCGCCCTCGGCATCGACAAGGCCGTGCTCTACGGCCGCGAGGCCCACATAGCCGACGAACTCCAGCGCACGATGCTGCCCGAGACCCTGCCCAGCCCGCCCGGCATCCGTCTCGCCGCCCGTTACCTGCCCGCCGCCGAATCGGCCCGGGTCGGCGGCGACTGGTACGACGCGATCCCGCTGCCGGGCAGCCGGGTCGCCCTGGTCGTCGGCGACGTCATGGGCCACTCCATGACCTCGGCCGCCATCATGGGCCAGCTGCGCACCACCGCCCAGACCCTCGCCGGCCTCGGGCTGCCGCCGCAGGAGGTCCTGCACCACCTCGACGAACAGGCCCAGCGCCTCGGCGCCGAGCACATGGCGACCTGCCTGTACGCGGTCTACGACCCGGTATCGCACCGCATCACCATCGCCAACGCCGGTCACCCGCCGCCCGTCCTGCTCCACCCGGGCGGCCGGGCCGAGGTGCTGCGCATGCCGCCCGGCGCGCCGATCGGTGTCGGCGGCGTCGACTTCGAGGCGGTCGAGCTCGACGCCCCGGAGGGCGCGACGCTGCTGCTCTACACCGACGGCCTGGTCGAGTCCCGGCTGCGCGATGTGTGGACGGGCGTCGAGCAGCTGCGCGAGAAGGCGGGGGCCACCGGCCGGCTCGCCGGACCGGGCCGGCCCCCCGCGCTGGAAACCCTGTGCGACGACGTCCTCGACATGGTCGGTCCCGGTGACCGGGACGACGACATCGCGCTGCTCGCCGCCCGCTTCGACGGCATCGCGCCCGGCGACGTGGCGTACTGGTCCCTGGAGCCGGAGGACGCCGCCCCCGGCCAGGCCCGCAGGCTGGCCCGCCGCACCCTGTCCCGCTGGAACCTGGAGGAGCTCGGCGACTCGGTCGAACTGCTCGTCAGCGAGCTCGTCACCAACGCCGTGCGTCACAGTTCCCGGCCCGTCACCCTCCGCCTGCTGCGCTCCGATGTGCTGCGCTGCGAGATCGGCGACGACGCGCCCGAACTGCCCCGGCTGAGGCGGGCCCGGCCCACGGACGAGAACGGGCGGGGGCTGTACCTGGTCAGCCGGCTGGCCATGCGGTGGGGTGCGGCGCGGCTCAGCACCGGCAAGATCGTGTGGTTCGAGTTCGCCCGGCCCTGAAGGGCCAAAAGCGTCCGTCCTGAAGCCTCCCGGGCCCGGACGGCGCCCTGGAGACGCCGGTTCAGCTCGCCGTGCGGCGGATGCGGCCCGCGTACTTCTTCTCCAGCTCCAGGTTGCCCTCGAAGCCGCCGGGCACGTTGGCCGAGACGTAGACCGGGGGGCGCTCGCCGGCGGCGAGGAGGCGGCCGGCGGCCTCGGCGACCGTCATCTGGACCAGCATCACGCCGGTGAGCGTGGACAGGGCGCAGACCGAGCCGCCGCCGGGGAGTTCGAGGAGGGAATCGCCGCGCGGGGCCGCGTTGTCGAGGACGACGTCGGCGATGCCGGCCAGCTTCCGGCCGCTGGGATGGGCGGCGGGGACGGCCCGGGTGTGGGCGAGGGAGGTGAGGGCGAGGACGCGGTGGCCGTGCTCCTTGGCGTGCAGGGCCATCTCCACGATGACGTTGTTGACGCCGGAGTTGGAGATGACGACGAACAGGTCCTGGGGATTCGGGGCGGCCAGCTCGTAGAGCCGGGCGGCCACCCCGGCCCGGCGTTCGAGGAGCGGGTCGTCGAGGACGGCCGGGTCCTCGCCGCCGTAGAGGACGAGGTCGGCGATGCTCAGCCGGTTGGTGGGGACCAGTCCGCCCGCGCGGCCGGCGAGTTCGAGGACGAGGGCCTGCGAGTGGCCGGTGCCGAAGGCCTGGACGACACCCTCCGCGCGGACGCAGTCGGCGACCAGGTCCGCGGCGGCGGCCACGTCGTCCCGGGCGGATTCGATGACGTGCTGGAGGACGGCGAGGCTCTCCCGCGCGAACCCCTGGGCGCTCACAGACTCGACGGACACGCGTCACACTCCCCACTGATGGATTGATTCACCCTACACTTCGCCATCGGTGAATCAATAAATCACACGGCGCCCCGGTCATCAATCGGGCCGTCCGTCCCTCGCGCCGTCGATCGGGTCCTGGTATTCAATCCGCGCACCGGTGGGTGGCTGGTACCTTCTCCCCATGCCGCCCACGGACGTCACCACACTGATCCGCACCGAGCTGCCCCGGCTGGCGGGGTCCCTGCGGAAGGTCGGCGAGCTGATCCTGGAGGATCCGGCCGCCGTCACCCACTGCTCGGCCGCCGAGCTGGGCCGCCGCACCGGCACCTCCCAGGCGACGGTGACCCGTTTCTGCCGGGCCATCGGACTGGATTCCTACCAGCACCTGCTGATCGAACTGGCCCAGGAGCGCGGCCGGGGCGAGGCGTCGGACTGGGGGACCGCCGAGATCGGCCCGGACATCTCCCCGGACGACAGCCTCGAACGGGTCGTCCAGGTCGTCGGCACGGCGGACCTGCGGGCCATCCAGCAGACCATCGACCGGATCGACCTGGACGCGCTGGAGCGCGCGGCCCAGGCCCTGGCCCGCGCCCGGCGCATCGACGTGTACGGCGTCGGCGGCAGCGGCGCGGTGACCCAGGAGACGGAGACCCGGCTGTTCCGCATCGGCTGCGCGGTCCGCGGCTGGACCGAGGTGCACGCGGCCGCCACCTCCGCGGCCCTGCTCACCCCCGCGGACGTGGCCATCGGCATCTCCCACTCCGGGGCGACCCGCGAGACCCTCGAACCGTTCGAGACGGCCAAGGAGCGCGGCGCCACCACGATCGCCCTGACCACCGACCCGCGCTCGCCGCTGTCCAGGTCCGCCGACATCCGGCTCATCTCGTCCTCCTCGGAGACCAGCTTCCGGGCCGAGAGCATCAGCAGCCGGCACTCCGTCCTGATGCTGGTCGACTGCCTGTACGTCCGGGTCGCCCAGCTCACGTACCAGCGCGCGAGCGCCTCGCTGGCGCTGACCGACCACATCACCCCGCAGCACGCGGTGAAGTCCCGGCGAGCCAGGTGACCCGGCCGAGCCTGCATGGATGAACCACCAAGTTGACGTGAAGATGGTTGTTTGAATCACTCCTGCGGTGCAGGATGGGGCTCCCCCAGAGCACTCGTAGGAGCCCCATGCGCGTCACCTCTGTCGAGTCGACCGAGCTCTTCACCGGGACCACCGAGCAGCCGCGCCAGGTGGTGGCCGTCGAGCTGAGCCACACTCCGGGCCGGACCGTGCGGCTCACCGTCGAGGGCCCGGGCCTCACCGGCACCGCCGAGGCCACCGCCGGCGAGGACGGCACCGTACGCGCCGAGGTCCCCGTCACCGGCGAGGACCTGGTGCCCGGCGACCGCCGCGAGGTCACGGTCACCGCGGCCGACGGCGAGGAAGTCACCACCCGCACGGGCGAGTTCACGGCGGCCGAGCCCGGCTGGACCATGTTCATGGTCAGCCACTTCCACTACGACCCCGTCTGGTGGAACACCCAGGGCGCCTACACGGAGACCTGGGACGTCGCCGACGACCCCGCCGCCACCGGCCTGCCCGCCCGCACCTTCGACTCGCGCGGCCAGTCCGGCATGAGCCTGGTCCGGGCCCACTGCGACCTGGCCCGCCGCGACCCGGCGTACACCTTCGTGCTCGCCGAGGTCGACTACCTCAAGCCCTACTGGGACGCCTTCCCGGAGGAGCGCGCCTTCCTGCGGCAGCTGATCCGCACCGGCCGCGTCGAGATCATGGGCGGCACCTACAACGAGCCCAACACCAACCTCACCGGCGCCGAGGCGACGATCCGCAACGCCCTGTACGGCGACGGCTTCCAGCGCGGGATCATCGGGGCGTCCCCCGAAACCGCCTGGCAGCTGGACGCCTTCGGGCACGACCCGCAGTTCCCGGGGCTGATGGCGGACGCCGGGGTGAGCTCCAGTTCGTGGGCGCGCGGGCCGTTCCACCAGTGGGGCCCGACGCTGTCGGTGTTCGGCGAGGAGCCGAGGGACCCGGGCCGCATGCAGTTCCCGGCCGAGTTCGACTGGATCGCCCCGTCGGGACGCGGGCTGCTGACCGCGTACATGGTCAACCACTACGGCGCCGGCTGGGCCATCGACAACGCGCCCACCCTGCCCGAGGCGCGGACCGCCGCGTACAAGCTCTTCCAACGGCTGAAGCAGGTCGCCCTCACCCGCAACGTGCTGCTCCCGGTGGGCGGGGACTACGCGCCGCCGTGCCGCTGGGTCATGGACATCCATCGCGACTGGAACGCCCGGTACGTCTGGCCCCGCTTCATCAGCGCGATCCCCCGGGACTTCTTCGCCGCCGTCCGCGCGGAACTCAAGACGCGGGGCCGCAGGGCATCGCCCCAGACCCGCGACATGAACCCGGTCTACACCGGCAAGGACGTCTCCTACATCGACACCAAGCAGGCCCAGCGGTACGGCGAGACCCTGCTCGCCGACGCCGAGGCCTGGGCGACGCTCGCCTCCCTCGTCACCGGCCGGCCGTACCCGGACGCGGCCCTGGACAAGGCCTGGCGGCAACTCGTCTACGGTGCCCACCACGACGCCATCACCGGCTCCGAGTCCGACCAGGTCTACATCGACCTGATGACCGGCTGGCGGGAGCTGCACGACCTCGCCCGGAGCGTGCACGCCGACGCCACCCAGGCCCTGGCCGACCAGGTCGCCCCGGGCGACGGCCCCGACCTGGTCGTCTTCAACTCCGCGACCTGGGAGCGCCGTGACGTGCTGACCGTCGACGACCCGGGCCTCGTACCCCGAGGGCTCCCCGCGGTCCGGGAGGACGGCCGGCTGCACGTCGTCGTCCCGGAGGTACCCGGCATGGGCCTCATGGCACTCCCGCTCACCGAGGGGTCCGCCCCCGGCTGGACGCCCGGCGAAGGCGTCACCATCCGCAACGAGTTCTACGAGGTGACGGTCGACCCGGCGCGCGGCGGCGGCGTGAGCGCTCTGCGCGGCCTGGCCGAGGGCGGCCGGGAGCTGCTGCGCCCCGGTGACATCGGCAACGAGATCGTCGTCCAGGAGGAGTATCCGAGGCATCCGCGCTTCGGCGAGGGCCCCTGGCACCTCACCCCGACCGGCACGACCGCGGCCCGCAGCCGGGACGTGACCGCCGAGGTACGCGTCGAGCACTGCCCCGCCGGGTCCCGCATCAGCGTCACCGCCGACCTCGGCCTCTTCCGCTACACCCAGCGGCTCACCCTCTGGCAGGGCGTCGACCGGCTCGACGTCACCACGACCGTGGACGGGTACGACGGCGCCGACCGGCTGATCCGGGTGCGCTGGCCCTCGGACGTACGCGGCGGGCTGCCGGTGCACGAGGTGGCGGACGCGGTGATCGGGCGCGGCTTCGGCTTCGTGGAGGTGGACAGCGAACGGTTCCCGTGGACGCTGGACAACCCGGCCAACACCTGGTTCGGCCTGGGCTCCACCGCCCGCGTCGCCGTGCACGACGACTCCGGCGTCCTCCTCGGACACCGCTCCATCGGCGTCGCCGAACTCGTCTACCCCGACTGGGACATCGCGGGCGACCTCGGCGCCCCGCTCGCGGCGGCCCTGGTCCGCGCCGGGGTCACGGCGACCTCGACGATCGCGGGCGGCCCGCGCTACGGCGACCTGGAGGTCGACTCCAACCTCCCGGACGTCCGGATCGCCGTCGGCGGCCCCGACCGCAACGCCGTGGTCGCCGAGGCGCTCGGCTGGGACCCGGCCGCCGGCCGGGAGCTGAAGCGCCAACTGGCCGAACGGGGCGTGGCCGCCGTCTGGGTCGCCCCGCGCGCCTGTCTGCGCGAGGAGTGGATCCCCGGGGCCGATCTGCGCGACCTGGAACGCCTGCCGCTGCTGGTGGTGGCGGGCGCCCGTCCCGAGGACGACGCCAAGGCGGTCGACGCGGTCGTCGCCGACCTGGACGACTTCACGCTGACGGCCACGGCCGCCGGCGGCGGCGAGGCCCTGCCACCGGGCGATGCCTGGGACGGCCGCAGCTTCGCGATCCTCAACCGCGGCACGCCCGGCTGCGTGATCACGTCCGCCGGCGACCTCTACATGTCCCTGATGCGCTCCTGCACCGGCTGGCCGTCCGGCGTCTGGATCGACCCACCGCGCCGCACCGCCCCCGACGGCTCGGGGTTCCAGCTCCAGCGCTGGTCGCACACCTTCGAGTACGCCGTCGTCGCGGGCCCCGGCGACTGGCGCGAACTGCGGCTGCCGCAGGCGGGACACGCGTACAACCGTCCGCTGACGGCACGCCTGCGGCGGTCCGCCGGTGCCCTGCCCCGTGAGGCCACCCTGCTCGGCCTGGAACCCGCCGGCGAGGTGCTGCTCGACGCGCTCAAGCCGCTCGGCTCCCCACTGGCCCGGGGCAGCCAGACACCCGCGGATCCCGGACGGGGCCTCGTCGTCCGCGTGCACGAGGTCGACGGCCGGCCGGTACGGGCACGCGTCACCGGGCCGCTGGCATGGGCGGCGGGCGCCCGCGCCGACGTCCTGGAGAGGCCCGGGGCGCCCCTCGCCCCGGACGAGACCGGCGGCCTCGAAGCCGACCTGACCGGCTTCGAGGTCGCCACCCTCCTCGCCACACCCGCCCGGCCACCCCACCCCCAGGCGTCCGGGCCGGGCATCGACGCCCACGAGCCCGCCCAGCCCGTCGCCACCCGCTACTGGCTGCACAACTCCGGCCCCGCCCCCCGCGGCAACATGCCGGTCGCCGTGTACCTCTCCCCCACCGCCCTCACCGCCGACGGCCCGGTCACCGCGACCGTCCGGGTCTCCTGCGAACTCACCGACGCGCCCGTGTCGGGCACGGTGACCTTCGAGGTACCGCCCGGCTGGAACACCGAGCCCGCCACCCTCCCGTACACGCTCGGTCCCGGCGGCTTCACCCTCACGGACATCACGGTGACACCCCCGCCGGACCCCGCCCCCGGCCGGCACTGGCTCGCCGCGCGACTGTCCTACGGCGGCCAGACGTACGAGGACGTGGTGGCCCTGGACGTCGCGGGCGGGCACAGGGGCCCGACTCTGGTGACGGATCTGGGAGTTGACCGGGTGACCGTACGCCGGGGCGAACGGACCCGGGTCCCCGTGACCCTCCGGAACCCCACGCACGGCCCCGTCGACGGCACCCTGTGGGCCGTCTCCTCCTGGGGCACCTGGCCGGGAGTCACGCCAGGCTGCCAGGGCTTTTCCGTACCCGGCGGGGAGCAGTGGGAGTGCGCGATGGAGGTGGACGGCACCGCGATCCCCCCGGGTTCGTACTGGCTGATGGCGAAGGTGGCCTGGCACGGCTGCGTGGCCTACACGAGGGCGATCGAGCTGGAGGTGACGCCATGAGGGAGGAGTACGCGGCTCTTGTTCGGGACCACCCGATCCCGAAACAGCACGTGGCGACTTTCCTGAGCACCAATGCCCTCAGGGGCGCGGGGAACTGCGCGACCAGCCACGACGGAGCCGCACACGCACGACGACACCGCCAACAACGGCGCTGGGCAACCCAGGTCATCGTCACCGACGAACTCGCCCGCCAGGCCTGCACCGAACGCGGCCTTCCCCCGCCGGACGACGTCCTGCCGATGCGCCTGCTCACCGTCCCGGAAACCGACATCGCCGACCTGGGCAGCATCATCGCCGCAGCCCTCGCCCACTCCCCCGCGGCCCGAGCCCTGCTCGCCGACCTGGAGCGCGAGCAACACGTCCCGGAGACGGCCGTACGGGACTACTACGACCGCAACCAGGACCGCTTCCTCACCCCCGACGCGCTGAGGCGCGGTGTCGACCCGTTCAACACCGTGGAGCCGTCGGACGTCCACCCCTACGAGCACGTCGAAGACGGCATCTCACAACAACTGCGCCACGCCGCAGCTCACCGCGCGTTCTTCGACTGGCTCGACCAGGCAAGGGCGGACGTCGTCTACGCCGAGGGCTACGAACACCCCGGCGACCCCTCCCAGCCGGACCACGAACACCGGCACTGATCGCCGCACGCAACCGAACAGCAACACGGCAAACCATTGACCTCCGATGAATTCTGGTCCACCTTTTCATCAATCGAAGTCCAACTTGGTGATTTGATCCAGCGAAGACTGGTCCCAGGAGGGCAGCAATGCGCGCAAGAAGACTCACCGGATCCCTGACCTGTCTGGTCGTCCTGACGCTGACGGCCGCCGGCTGCGGTCTGTCCGGCGGGGGTTCCGACGGCGGCGACGCCACGGCCGGCGGCTGCAAGGTCGACAAGGGCAACGTCGGTTCCGGCAAGCTCTCCGGAGACGTCAAGGGAAAGATCACTTTCCAGACCACCAACCTGAAGAAGGACTTCGGGAAGTACTTCAACGGCGTCATCGACGCCTTCGAGCAGGCCCACCCCGGCGCCAAGGTCAACTGGATCGACGATCCGGGCGACGCCACCTTCACCCAGCGCCTGGTCGCCGACGCGCAGGGCTGCACGCTGCCGGACGTGGTGAACATCAACGTCAACACGGCGGTGGCGCTGACGAAGAACGGCTATCTGCTGAACCTGGACGCGAAGGCCCCGGACGCGGGCAAGCCGTTCGCGCCCGCCCTGTGGAAGTCGAGCATGTACGCCGACGCGGACGGCAAGAAGGTGCACAGCGTGCTGCCCTGGTACTCCGGCGGCATCGTGCAGACCTTCAACACCGACCTGATGAAGAAGGCGGGCCTGGACCCGGCGAAACCTCCGACGACCGTCCTCGGCCTCTTCGACGACGCGGAGAAGATAGCCAAGGCCTCCGGCGGCAAGTACTACGCGTTCCTCGCCAACCCGCAGCTGCGCATCCCCGCCGACTGGCAGCAGATGGACATCAGGATCCTCTCCCCGGACGGCAAGAAGTTCACCTTCGCCGACGACCCGAAGACGGCCCAGTGGGTCGAGGCCATGACCAAGCTCTACAAGTCCGGCGGCATGCCGAGGGACTCCCTGTCCTCCACGCAGGACCCGGCCAACGTCTACGGCCAGGGCAAGCTGGTCTACGGCCCCACCAACCCCAACTTCCTGCGGTTCATCCAGCAGAACAACCCGAGCGTCTACAAGAAGACCGGCGTGGCCCGCTTCATGCTGGACGCCCTCGGGCACACCGTCGGCGCCCCGCAGTACATCGGGGTCGCGTCCACCAGCAAGAACGCCTCGACGGCGCTGGCCTTCGCGCGGTTCCTGACGAACGCCGAGAACCAGCTCGCCTGGGCCAAGGACCCGAACGTCGTCATCTTCCCGTCCACCACGGCCTCCCTGAACGACCCGTTCTTCCAGTCGGTCAAGGGCGACGACCCCTTCGCCGAGGCCCGCAAGATCGTCGCCAGTGACCGAAAGACCGCCACAGCCGACGAGATCGCGCTGACGCCCGGCGAGCTGAACGCCATATCGGCCCAGATCCAGCTGGCCATGCAGGGCAAGAAGAGCGCCGAGGACGCTCTGAAGGAGGCCCAGTCCAAGGCGAACCAGCTGATCGAACAGGGCAGTTGAGGATGACCCAACCGACCGTCCACCAGGCGCCCGTGCCCGCTCCCCCGGGTGCGGGCGCCGGGCGCCCCGGCGTTTCCCCCTCGCCCGGCACGCCGGGGCCCCTGCGCCGCGCCCTCCGCTACGTCCTGCCCGGCCCGAGCACCGACGCGGGGGGCGCGGCGCTCTACCGCCGCTGGTGGCTGCCCTGGCTGTGGATGACCCCGGCGATCGTCGGCGCGACCGTGTTCGGGGTCTTCCCGTTCCTCAACACGCTCGTCGTCTCCTTCACGGACGCCAAGCCCCTCGGCGGGGCGTACGACGTCGTCGGCCTGGAGAACTACCGCCGGATGCTGAGCGATCCGGACTTCTGGCTGGCCACCCGCAACAGCCTGCTGTACGCGCTGTTCGTCGTCCCGCTGATGGTGCTGCTGCCGCTGCTGCTGGCGATCCTCGTGGAGAAGAACCTGCCGGGCATCGGCTTCTTCCGCTCGGCGTTCTACACGCCGGTGCTCGCCTCCAGCGTGGTCGTCGGTCTGAGCTGGCAGTGGCTGCTGAGCGACCAGGGCCTGGTCAACACCTGGCTGCAGAAGGCCCACATCATCCGCGAGGCCATCCCGTTCCTGTCCGACTCGTGGCTGATCCTGCTCTCCGCGATGGGCCTGACCCTGTGGAAGGGCCTCGGCTGGTACATGATCTTCTATCTGGCCGCCCTCGGGAACGTCCCCAGGGAACTGCACGAGGCGGCGGCCGTGGACGGGGCGGGCGCCGTGCGCCGCTTCTGGCACATCACCGTGCCGGGCGTCCGCCAGTCGATGATGCTGGTCGGCACCCTGACCGGCATCGGCTCCCTGCGGGTCTTCACCGAGATCTACATGCTCGGCGGTTCCACCGGCGGGCCCGGTGGCGCCGACCGCACGCTGCCCTTCTACATCCGCGACGTCGGCCTCGACCCGCTCACCGGCAACGCCGGGTACGGCGCGGCGGTCAGTGTCGCCCTGTTCGCCCTGACCCTTGGCCTCACGCTGCTCGCCCAGCGCCTGACGAAGGAGGACGAGGCATGACGACCGCCGTCGACAAGCGCCGCCGCCCGATGCCCCGCTGGCGGGACTACGGCCGCCCCCGCGAACTGGTCGTCCGCTACCTGCTGCTGGTGTTCGTCCTCTTCATCACCGTCGGCCCGCTGCTGTGGCAGCTGCTGTCGTCCCTCAAGGGCGCGGGCGAGGACGTCTTCGGCGCGGGCGCCTCCCTGCTCCCCCGTCACCCGTCGCTGCGGGCGTACCGCGAGGTCTTCGACCAGGTGCCGGTGTGGACGTACATCCGCAACAGCGTGTTCATCGCCCTGCTGTCCATCACCAGCCAGCTCGTCTTCTCCACCATGGCCGGCTACATGCTGTCCAAGCCCGGCTGGAAGGGCCGCAAGCTGGTCTGGATCGTGCTGCTGGCGTCCATGATGTTCCCCTTCGAGTCGATCATGGTGTCGCTGTTCCTCAGCATCCGGGACATGGGCCTGGTCGACAACCTGGTGGGCGTCTGGCTGCCCGGCTTCGTCGCCGCGATCAACGTCCTCATCATGCGGGCGGCGTTCCTGGCCGTGCCGCGCGAGATCGAGGACGCGGCGATGCTGGACGGGGCGGGCGAGTGGAAACGCTTCCGGTACCTGTATCTGCCCTCCGCCTACGGTGCGATCCTCGTCGTCACCATCAACACCTTCATCAGCGCCTGGGACGACTTCCTGTGGCCGCTGATCGTGCTGCGCACCGAGGGCCACTTCACGCTGACGCTGGGCCTGGCCCGGCTCCAGACCTCGTCCTTCGGCTACGACCAGCGGATGGTGATGGCCGGCTCGGTGATCTCCGTGATCCCTGTGCTGGTGCTGTTCGTCATCACCCAGCGGTGGTTCTACAAGGGGGTCTCCTCGGGGGCCGTGAAGCTCTGAGTCGGTACGGCGGTCAGGGTGGCGCGCGCGGACGCGGCGACGCGGAACTCGACCACCGTGCCGGGCGGCACGGCGGCGGCGAAGTCGGCGCCGAGCGGGAACGTCACCGTGCGGGTCTCGCCCGGCGCCAGGTCGACGGCCCGGAAACCGTGCAGTTCGAGCGTGCGCGGCCAGACGGTGGTCCGCAGCCGGCGCAGATAGAGCTGGGCGACGGAACGGCCGGGGCGCCGGCCCGTGTTGGTGACGTCCGCCTCGACCCCGTGCCCTGACAGCCGCGGCGGACCGTACGCGAAGCTCGTGTACGACAGTCCGTGCCCGAAGGAGTACGGCGGCTCGGCGCTGTCGTCCACGTAGCCGCCGTACTCGGTGTCCTTGTGGTTGTAGTGGACGGGGAGCTGGGCCGCGGAGCGGGGTACGGAGACCGGCAGCCGGCCGACGGGCTCGGCGAGCCCGAGCAGCACCTCGGCGATCGCCGCACCGCCCCACGCTCCGGGGTACCAGGCGGTGAGCAGCGCGTCCGCCGTGTCCGGCACGACGTGCGGGCGGCCCTGGACCAGTACGACCACGGTCGGCGTCCCCGTCGCGACGACGGCGTCCAGGAGCGCGTACTGGGCGTCGCCCAGCCGCAGTCCGGCCAGGTCCACGCCCTCGCCGCAGGTCATCTCGGAGACGGCGGTGCGCGCGGCGCCGTTGGCGTCGAACTCGGTCCCCGCGGAGCGCGCGCTGCTGCCGCCCAGCACCAGCACGGCGACATCGCAGGCGGCGGCGTGGGCGATCGCCTCGGGGATGCCCGACAGGTCGCCGCCGGTGAGGGCGCATCCCCGGGCGTGGCGGATGTCGACGCCGGCCGGGGCGAGCCCCCGCAGCCCGTCGAGGACGCTGGTGCCGGTGCCGGGCCGTTGCGGGGCGGTGTAGTCGCCCAGTTGGTGGGCGACGGTGCCGGCGTGCGGGCCCAGGACGGCGATACGGGAGACGGTCGCCGGCGATAGGGGCAGTACGCCGTGGTCGTTGCTCAGGAGGGTGACGGCGGCGCGGGCGACGGCGGTGCTCAGGTCGCGTCCGGCGGCCGGGGACGGCAACGGGCAGGTGCGGTAGGGGTGTTCGAACAACCCCAGGCGGAATTTCAGCCGCAGGACGCGTGCCACGGCCTCGTCGAGAGCGGCCTCGCTCACCAGCCCCCGCTCGACCGCCGCCTCCAGATGCGTGAACCCCTCGTCCCACAGGCTCAGATCCACCCCGGAGTTGAGCGCGAGGGCTCCCGCGGAGACCTTGTCCCCGGTGATCCGGGCCAGCCGGTCCACGGCGAGCCCGTCCGCCATGACGAGCCCCTGGAAACCCCAGCTCTCCCGGAGCAGGCCATGGAGCAGGGCGCGGTTGCCGGAGCAGGGCAGGCCGTCGACCTCGTTGTAGGCGGCCATGACGGCGGCGGCTCCGGCCCGGATCCCGGCACGGGCGGCGGGGAGGTGGATCTCGTGCAGCTCCCGGAGTCCGAGCTCGGACTCGGCGGAGTTGCGGCCGCCGACGGTGGCGCCCTGCCCGGCGAAGTGCTTGAGGACGACGGGGGCCTTGTCGGCGGGGAAGCAGGCGGCGGGTGGGCCCTGCATGCCGCGCACCAGCGCCTCCGTCAGCCGGGCGGCCAGGTACGGGTCCTCGCCGAAGCACTCCTCGGTGCGCCCCCAGCGCGGGTCGCGGGCGATGTCGAGGGCCGGGACCAGGGCGAGATGCCCGCCGCGGGCGCGCAGTTCGGCGGCGGCGTGGGCGGCGGCCCGCTCGTACAGGCCGGGGTCCCAGGTGGCGCCGACGGCCAGGTTGACGGGCAGGACGGTGCCGTCGAGGGCCATGTGCCCGTGCGGTACCTCCTCGACGAACAGGGCCGGGATGCCGAGCCGGCTGCGCTCGACGACGTGGCGCTGGACGAGGTGGGCCAGTTCGGCGCCGTCCGCGGCGCCGGATCCGGTGGTGTGGTCGACCCCGGACCAGGCGTCGGCGCGCAGCAGCCCGTACAGCGCGCCGAGTCCGGCGAAGCGTTCGGTCTCGGCGTACAGGGCGTCGGTGAGTTCGAAGCCGCCGTCGGGGGTGCGGCGGTAGGCGTCCCAGCCGTACATCCGCTGGTTGAGCTGGCCGGCCTTCTCGCGCGGGGTCATACGGGAGAGCAGGTCACGGACGCGGGCGTCGACCGGGGCGGCGGGGTCGCGGTACAGGGGCGTGCCCTGCCGGGTGGCGGTCACCTGCGGCCGCCGTGCGCGAGACGGGCCAGGGCGACGGCGCCCCGGCAGCCGTCCGGGACCCAGTCGAGGGTCAGACCGAGGGCACCAAGCCGGGTCTCGAGACGGTCGGTGAGGGGCCCGCCGGGCCCGAGCAGCCCACCGGTGGCGACCACCCGCTCCCCGGCCCTCGGCTCCAACGCCCGCACGCTCTGGGTGAGTTGATCCGCCGCCTCGTCAAGGATCGCCAGGGCGACCGTATCCTCGGCGTCCCGGGCCGCCGCGACGACCAGCGGCGCGAGCCGCGCCAGCCGGATGGGCGCCTCGGCCATGACGGCGGGCAGCAGATACCTGCGGTAGGCCTCGCGGCGGGCGCGGGACCAGGGGATGTGATCGCGGGGCGGAACAACACTCCGCCGGCCGCCGGAACTCCCGACCACACCGGACACACCCCCGGCTACCCCGACCTGCCCCGGCCCTCCGGCCTGCCCCTGCCCCCCGGCCACTGCGGTCGGTCCCGGGCCTCCGGGCGCTCCGGCTGGTCCCTGGCCCCCGGCAGTTCGGGCCTGCGCGAGGCCCGTCGGCCCACCGCCCACGCCGACCACACCGGCCCGCACCGGACTCCCGGCCGCTCCGGTCGGTCTCTGGCCCCCGGCCACTCCACCCTGCGCGGAGCCCGCCGCCCCACCACCCGTGCCCCCGGCTGCTCCAGCCTGTCCCTGGCCCGCGACCACTCCGGGCTCCCCTTGCCCCCCTGCCACTCCAGTCGGCTCCAGGCCTGTCGGCCCTCCGACCGGGCCTCCGGTCACTCCGGTCTGCCCCGCATCCCCCGGCCACCCGCCCACGTCCGCGACCGCACCGCCCTCGCCCGGGCCCGCCGCCCCACCACCCGTGCCCCCGGCCACACCGGACTCCCCCTGCCCCCCGGCCACTCCAGTCGGCTCCAGGCCCGTCAGCCCTCCGACCGGGCCTCCGGTCACTCCGGTCTGCCCCGCATCCCCCGGCCACCCGCCCACGTCCGCGACCGCACCGCCCTCGCCCGGGCCCGCCGCCCCACCGCCCACACCCCCGGCTGCCCCAGCCTGCCCCCGACCCCCGGCTCCAGCCTGTCCCTGGCCCCCGACCACACCGGCCTCCCCCTGCCCCCCGGCCACTCCCCCCTGCGCGGAGCCCGCCGACCCTCCCCCCGCAGCCCCAGCCCCTCCGGGGTGCCCCGGATCCGCCGACCCCCCGCCCACTGCCCCAGCCCCTCCGGACCGCACAGACCCCTCCGGTCGCCCAGTCATGCCCCCGGCCCCTCCCGACCACCCGCCCCCAGCGCTCGGCCCGGCGCCCGGCGGAACATCCTCCTGCCTCCCGTCACGCGGTGTGCCCTCCGCGGTGCCCGGGACCACGTCGGGGGACAGTCTCCGTACCGCGCCGCCGGCCACGGCGCCGGACGCCCCGCCGGGCAGCGCGTCGGCCGGGACTCCGAGTTCCCGGCCCACCGTCTCGGCCAGAACGGTCGGCGCGCCCCTGCCGTCGGCCATGCGCAGCGCTGCCCGTACCGCCGCGCGGCCGATCCAGAAGCCGCTGCCGTCGTCGCCGAGGAGCCAGCCGTCGCCGTCCACGGTGACGGTGCCACGGCGGTCGGTGATGCGCATGGCGACCGCGCCCGTGCCGGCCACCAGGGCGAGACCGTCGGCCGGGTTGGCGGGGGCGGAGGCGAAGGCCGCTTCGATGTCGCTGCCGATGACCGGCGGGCCGGCGTCGATGCCCAGCCGGTGCAGGGCCGCGGTGAGGGCGGCCAGGGCGTTGCGCCGCCCGGGCTCGTCGTCAGCGGCGCCGGCCGCGCCCGCGAAACCGCCGGCCACGGCCACCACCCGGTGGCGGACCGGCTCCGGCACGGCGCGCCCGATGGCCTCGGCGAGGTGCTCGGTGAGCTGCGGCAGCGGCACGGTCAGGGCGTTGCCCGGCCCGGCGGCGCCCTCGCCCACCGGATGCCCGTCCTCCGCCGTCGCCAGGACCGCCCGGGTGCGCGTGCCGCCCGCGTCGAGACCGACCACCAGATCTCGACGCTCTTGGTTCAATTCATTATCCATCGCCGACTATGGTGATTGATGCATTCACCCAGGGCAAGCACCCAGCGCAAGCCTCGACCCGAGGAGGACCCCATCCCCACGCTCCGCTTCGGCGTCAACTACACGCCCCGCCGCGGCTGGTTCCACTCCTGGCACGACTTCGACCCGAAGCACGCCCGCGAGGACCTTGACCAGATCGCCGCGCTCGGCCTCGACCACGTCCGGGTCTTCCACCTCTGGCCCCTCCTCCAGCCCAACCGCACCCTCATCCGCACCGCCGCCGTGGACCAGCTGGCCCACCTGGTCGACCTCGCGGCCGAGGCCGGTCTCGACGTCCTGGTGGACGGCGTGCAGGGGCATCTGTCGAGCTTCGACTTCTACCCCGAGTGGACCCGCGGCTGGCACCACCGCAACGTCTTCACCGACCCGGACGCCGTCACCGCCCAGGCCGGCCTCATGCGCACCCTCGCCCGCGCCCTCGCCGGCCGCCCCAACCTCCTCGGCCTCCAGCTCGGCAACGAGCTCAACAACCTGGTCGAGCACAACCCCGTGACCCCGGACGAGGTGGACCACTACCTCGACACCCTGCTGGCCGCCACCCGCGAGCATCTCCCCGAGGACCGGCTCGCGACCCACTCCGCCTACGACGCCGCCTGGTACGGCGACGACCACCCCTTCACCCCGCAGGCCTCCGCCCGCAAGGGCGATGTCACCACCGTCCACCCCTGGGTGTTCTCCGGCGACTGCGCCCGCCGCTACGGCCCCCGCTCCCCGCAGGTGCTGCACCTCGCCGAGTACGGCACGGAACTCGCCAAGGCCTACGCCGAGGACCCGGCCCGCCCGGTCTGGGTCCAGGAGACGGGCGCCCCGCAGCCGCACATCCCGGCGGCCGACGCGCCCGAGTTCGCCCGGGCGACCGTGCGCAACGCGGCCGGGTGCGAGGGACTGTGGGGCGTGACGTGGTGGTGCTCCCACGACGTGGACCGCGCGCTGGCCGACTACCCGGAACTGGAGTACACCCTGGGCCTGTTCGACGAGCGGGGCAGGGCCAAGCCGATCGCGAACGCCCTCGCCGAGACGGTCGCCGAGGTCCGCGCGGGACACCACCCGGCCCGCCCCCGTGAGACGGCCCTGGTCCTGGACTGCACACCGTCCACGCGGTCCGTGTCCGGCCCGGGAGGGGCGTACTTCGACGCGTGGATGGCCCTGCGCACCGAGGGCACCCGCCCGGCGGTGGTCCTGGCGTCCCGGGCGGACGACACCGCCCACCTGACGGCGCGCGGCATCAAGGAGGTCGTACGCGTGCCGTAGGGCTCAGCCGCCCGTCAGTACCTCCGCGACGGCCCGGAGATTCACCCGCCCCCGCCCGTAGGAGCACAGCGCTCCGCCCTCCGGCAGCCCGGTGTCGACCCGTACGGCATCGGGTCGCCGGGCCAGCAGGGCGGCCCGCAGCCGTTCCTGCCAGGGGTGCAGCCCGGCATCGCAGGTGGCGACGACCAGCGGCGCCGCACCGGACGCGCCGAGGATCCCCGCCACGACGGCGGCCGGGTCCGCCGGCTCCCCGGCGACCGCGGTGCCCGTGGCCGTGGGGTC
This sequence comes from Streptomyces sp. NPDC007991, assembly GCF_042958445.1. Classification (NCBI taxonomy): domain Bacteria; kingdom Bacillati; phylum Actinomycetota; class Actinomycetes; order Kitasatosporales; family Streptomycetaceae; genus Streptomyces; species Streptomyces sp. NPDC007991. The sequence continues at coordinate 474,373 of NZ_JBIBJD010000001.1, read as the reverse complement.
GACGGCACGCACCTGCGTGAGCAGGTCCTCCCCGCCCCAGTTGAGCGCGGGGTGCGGCGGCGGGAACAGATCGACGACATGCGCGCCCCGCACGACCGCCGGCCCCGGGCCGCCGCGGACGGCCCGGCGGGCCGCTTCAAGCCCGGGCCCCGCGCCCCAGCCGCCGGGCCCCGCGCCCCAGCCGCCGACCTCCTCGTCCCAGCCGTCGGCCCCCTCGTCCCAGCCACCGGCCCCCGCGCCGGAGCCACCGGCCGCCCCGCCCGGGACCGCGTACCGCCCGGCGAGCCGCTCCACCCGCCCGGCGGCCTCCCACAGCCGCTCCTCGGGCAGCGCACCGGTGCGCAGCGCGCCGCGCACCGCGTCCCGGCAGGCCAGGGTGACCTCCAGTTCCGGCACGGCCACGATGACCTGGTCGGCACCCGCCGCGAGGGCGATCCGCGCCCCGGCGGCCTCGCCGTAGCGGTCGGCGATCGCCTTCATCTCCAGCGCGTCACTGACCAGGACCCCGTCGAAGTCCAGCTCGTGGCGGAGCAGATCGCCCAGGATGCGGCGGCTCAGGGTGGCGGGCCGCTCGGGATCCAGCGCCGGGAAGACGACATGCGCGCTCATGAGCATCGGCACGCCCGCGTCGACGGCGGCGCGGAACGGTTCGAGGTCGGCGCGCAGTTCGTCGTACGGCCGGGGGTCGACGGCGATGCCGTGATGGCTGTCCGTCTCGGTGCCGCCGTGGCCGGGGAAGTGCTTGGCGCAGGAGGCGACGCCCCGTCGCTCGGTGGCGGCGATCCAGGCCCGCAGATGCCGGGCGGCGAGCGCGGGCTCGGCACCGAAGGAGCGGGTGCGCACGATCGGGTTGCGCGGATGGTGCTGGAGGTCGGCGACCGGGGCATAGGAGACCGTGATGCCGAGCGAGGCCAGGTGCCCGGCGAGCGCGTCGGCGCAGCGGGCGGTGAGCGCCGGGTCGTCGGCGACGCCGAGGGCGAAGGAGCCGGGCACGTCCGGCGCGCCCGCGGCGACCAGGTGCCCGATCCCGCCGCCCTCGTTGTCGATGCCCACGAGCAGGTCCGGCCGCAGGGCCCGCAGCTCCCCGGTGAGCCGGCGCACCTGCTGCGCGTCGCGCACGTTCCGGGTGAAGAGGATGACCCCGCCGAGGCCCTGGTCGATGAGCCGCTTGAGGGTGTCGGGCACGCTCGTGGTGCCGGCGAAACCGGCGACGAGGCAGCGGTGGGCGGCCTCGTCGAGGCCGGGAGGCAGGGGCGCGGAGTGGGTCACCCCGGGAATCTTGTGGCTCACTCAGCCAAAAGTCAACCGATCGATGGATCACCCATTCAAGGCCTTCTGTCGGGCGGACCTGCCGAAACGTTCCCGAAGTTCGTCCGTCACCCACTCGCACCCCACCCGCAGCGGCTAGCCTCGTAAGTCACCGAAGGTGAACGGGGGTTGCCCATGGTGAACACTGATCGCACGCCGCCGGAGTGCCCTGGGGGACATGACGGCATGCCGGAGAGCGGCGCCGGGGTCCACATCCAGGATCAGCTCGAAATCCTCATCCAGGACTTCCGCACGAGCGCCGAGCCGCCGATGCCGGTGTTCGTCGTGCACCCGCAGGACAGCGCGGACGACGACGCCGTGGCCGGCCTGGTCCGGCAGCTGTACGCGGGCCAGGAGGTGCACGGCACGCGCTGCGCGCTGGCGCAGGACCTCTACGAGGGTCCCACGGAGGTGCGCCGGGCCGCGGCCATGGTGCGGGCGCTGAGCGACCCGAAGAAGTGGGGCGGGCCGAAGGCGGTCTACCGGCGCTACGCGTTCCCGCGACTGCGGCTGGTGCATGCCATCGACGACGCGGTCGCCGCACTCGGCGACACCTGGCCGGCGCCCGCCCCGGGCACCCCCGAGGCCGGGCAGGACCAGCGGCAGCGGCTGCTCGACCAGCTGGCCCGGCAGCGCTGGCGCCCGGAGGGCACCGCCCGCTGGCGCTCGGGCCTGCCGCTGTTCGACATGGCGCACATCCTGCCCGCGAGCCTCGTGACCGTGCTCGCCGCGCTCCTCGCCCGCAGCGACTGGTTCGTGGCGGTGGCGGCCGGTCTCGCCTTCCTGCTGCTGCTCACCGTCCTCAACTACGTCCTGCCGGGGCGGGCGCCGATCTTCCTGTGGCTGCGGCGGGAGAGCCGCTGGTTCATGACGACGACCTTCCTCAGGGCGGCCGACCAGGACGATCCCACCGAGGTGTCGCTGCTGCGGCCGGTGCGCTCCTGGAAGGCGATCGCGGCCCGGGCGTACGACGTGGCCGAGGCCCTCACGGCGGGCGGCGACTTCCACCTCCAGCTGTGCGTGCTGGCGCTGCGGGAGGACCTGCGGGACAACCACCGCCGCTGGAGCTGGGACCTGCGCGGCTTCAAACGGCCGCGCCCGCCGATGCTGTTCCTGCCCCGCGCGGACGACCGCAACGGCGGCATCGAACTGATCCGCGCCATCAGCGACGTCCGCAGCCGGCGCAGCGAGCTCGATCCGCTGCTGGTGGTCGCCGCGGTCCGCTCCCACGACGTGCCGCTCCTGGAGCGCGGCGTGGTCCGGACGGCGCCCGACCCGGACCCCGCACCGCCCCGGTTCGGCGAGCGGCTGCGCACCTGGTACCGGGAGTGGGCACGCAACCTGCGCGCGGAGCAGTCGCCCAGCCGGGAGCGGTCCGTCCTGCCCTGGGTGATGAAGATCCCGCTGCCGCACGACCAGCTCGGTCCTGTCGAGGAACGCCGCCGCCATCTGCGGGCCGCCACCCGGCCGACGCTCGCCCGGCTGGTGTGGGCCCTGCACACCCTGGTCCTGGTGATCGCCCTGCTGGCCGCCGGCACCGTCATGCGGGCCGACTCCCTCCACGACCGGTACTGCTCGGCATCCGTACTGACCGCCAACCGGGACACCCGGCTGGCCCGGGCACCCGGCGGCGGCACGGAGTGCATCGGCATAGCGACGGGCGGCGTCCGCTTCGCCGACTGGCTGCCCGCGCCCGAGCCCTCCGACGAGGTCGGGACACTGAGGGCCGACGACGAAACGCCCTGGACGGTGGACGAACTGGAGGACCGCATCGCCGGGCAGAACGCCGACGTCCTCGCACACCACTCCGGCAAGTACGTCACCCTCGTCTACGCCGGGCCGCTGAGCGCCGATCCGGCGGCTGGCTCGTCGTTCGTCAAGGGCATCGAAGAGCTGGCGGGTGTCTATCTGGCACAGGCCGTCATCAACAAGAACTCCAGTGTGAAGCTGCGCGTCCTGGTCGCCAACGGCGGCGTGGACCTCGGCCACCAGGTGGAGATGGCCCAGGCCATCGCCGCGTACGCCGCCGACGACCCGACCGTGGTGGGGGTCGTCGGCACCGGCCGCGACCTGGAGTCGAGCAGGGCGACGACGCGCACACTGCTGGAGGCCGGTCTGCCGGTCGTCTCCGGCACCAACTCCGCCACGTATCTGCCCCGCGAGTTCGCCAACTGGTTCAGCCTGGCCGCCACCGACGAGTGGCAGACCGAGCAACTCGGCCTGATCGCGGCCCAGTTGCGCACCCCGGGCAGACGGCAGTACGCCCTCGTCCTGGCCCGCGACACGGCGCGGACCGACGACCTGTACACCGACGAACAGGCCCGCTACGGCCAGCGGATGCTGCGCCGGGAGGGCTTCACCCCGCTCAAGGCGCGCCGCTACGTCCTCAGCGGGGGCAAGCCCGAACTCCGCTCACACGCCCAGGAGATCTGCCGGGGCGGCCGGGTCCCGTCCGTGATCTATTTCGCGGGCCGGGTGGAGGACGTCGATCCCCTGATGACCCAACTGGGCACCGAGCCGGGCTGCGCCGGAAAGCCCCTGTCCATCTTCACGGGCGACGACCTGTCCAAGGCCGACTTCACCGCCGGCGGGCAGTCCGTCGCGCCGAAGGTCACGCTGTACCACGCGGCCCTGGCCGAGCTGAAGGCGGCCGCCACCAGGACGACCTTCTACCTCTCGGCCGCCGCGTACCTGCCCGGTCTGGGCGACCGGCGCCTGCGCTACGACAACCCCGCCCTGGCCAGCGGCCAGACCGCCCTGTCCCACGACGCGACCCGCGCCCTGTACTGGGCGGCCACCCGCGACGACCGGCCGCAGAGCCGCGCCTCGACCTGGGTGAACCTGCGCAGCGTCAAGATCGAGGGCATGGCCACCGGCACCATCGACTTCACCCGGGCCCCGCTGTACGACGACCGCACCGGCCACAGCATCGTCCTCAAGCGGGTCCGCCGCGCCGGCGACGGCACCGCGGAGTCCCGCGTGCTGTGCAGCCGCACCGCGGGGGACACCGAGCCCCTCACGCAGAAGGAGTGCCGGATCCGGTGACGGCGCGGCCCTCCTCAGCCCTCGGCGGGCGCCAGCCGCAGCGCGATGCTGTTGATGCAGTACCGCTGGTCGGTGGGGGTCGGATACCCCTCACCCTCGAACACGTGCCCGAGGTGGGAACCGCAGCGGGCGCAGCGCACCTCGGTGCGGACCATGCCGTGGGAACGGTCCTCGATCAGCTCCACCGCGTCGGTGTCCTTCGGGTCGAAGAAGGACGGCCAGCCGCAGTGGGACTCGAACTTCGTGTCCGAGGTGAACAGCTCCGCCCCGCAGGCACGGCAGGAGTAGACGCCCCGGGTCTTGGTGTCGGTGTACTCACCGGTGAAGGCGGGCTCCGTGGCCGCCTGGCGCAGCACCGCGTACTCGCCCGGGGTCAGCTCCGCGCGCCACTGCTCGTCCGGCTTCTCGACGTCGTACGGCATGAGCCTCCAGCCCCTCAGTTCGACAGACGGTCCAGGATGCGCGGGCCGAGGTCGGTGACGTCGCCCGCTCCCATGGTGAGAACGAGATCCCCCGCCTTCGCCATTCCCGCGACCACGGCGGGCACGTCCGCCGTGTCGTGCGCCGGCGTCACGTCCGCGCCCGCGGCCCGGGCCGCCTCGATGATCAGCTCGCTGGTCACGCCGGGGATCGGGTCCTCACGGGCCGGGTAGATGTCCAGCACGACCGAGGCGTCGGCCAGGGCCAGGGACTGGCCCATCTCCTTGGCCAGCTCCTGGGTCCGCGAGAAGAGGTGCGGCTGGAAGACGACCAGGATCCGGGCGTCGCCCGCCGCCCCGCGCATGGCTTCCAGGTCGGCGGTCATCTCGGTGGGGTGGTGCGCGTAGGAGTCGATGACCTGCACTCCCGCCGCCTCGCCCTTGAGCTGGAGCCGCCGCTTCACGCCCGTGTACGCCGCCAGCGCCGGGGCCAGCTCCTCGGCGGGGACGCCGAGCGCCACGCCCGCCGCGAGCGCGGCCACCGCGTTGTGCGCGTAGTGCCGGCCGGGCACGGAGACCGTGAAGGTCAGCTCCTTGCCCTCCAGCACGACGGTGACCTCGCTCTTCAGGCCCTGCGGCACGACCGAGAGGATGTGCACGCCGGCGTCCGGCGACTCGCCGTACGTCACCACCCGCACACCGCGTCCCGCGACCCGGCGCGTCAGCTCCCGCGCGCCTTCGTGATCGGCCGCGATCACCAGCGTGCCGCCCTCGGTGACACGGTCCACGAACGTCTCGAACGACTGGTAGATCTCGTCCATGGACGCGTAGTTGGCGTGGTGGTCGAGCTCCACGTTGAGGACGATCGCGACCTCGGGCGCGTACTTGTGGAAGCTGCGGTCGGACTCGTCCGCCTCGGCGACGAAGATCTCTCCCTCGCCGTGCAGCGCGTTGGAGCCGGGCGCGTCCAGGTCCCCGCCGATCGCGTACGACGGCTTCAGGCCCAGTTCGCCGAGCGAGACCGCCAGCATCGAGGTCGTGGTCGTCTTGCCGTGCGTGCCGGCAACCGCGATCGGGCGCAGGCCCTCCATGAGGGCGGCGAGCGCGTCGGAGCGGTGCACGACGGGGATGCCGAGCTCGGCCGCGCGGGCCAGTTCGGGGTTGTCCTGCCGGATCGCCGACGACACGACCACACAGCTGGCGTCGTCGGCCAGGTGCTCGGCGGCGTGTCCGATGCGCACCGTCACGCCCAGCGCCCGCAGCGCCTCGGCCGTCGCCGACTCCTTGGCGTCACTGCCCGCCACCACGGCCCCGCGCTGCGCGAGGATCTTCGCGATGCCCGACATCCCGGCTCCGCCGATGCCGATGAAGTGCGGTCGGTCCATGGCGGTGGGAAGGCCGGGTGCCATGCGTGTCTCCCTGTGGCGTGTGCGGAACGTTCAGCGGCACAGCCTATGCCGAAGCGTCTACAGCTGTTGACACCGTCGGGAGCTACGCCTTGCTGTGCGAGAACAGCTTCAGCACCGGCACGCCCACCTTGTGCCGCGCCCGGGAAGCCCAGTCCCGGTGGAAGAACTCCTCCACGTAATGAGGGTCGGTCAGGACGATGACCTCGTCCGCGCCGACCTCCTCCACCAGGGACTTCAGCGCGTCCAGCGGATGATCCTCGATCAGCCGCCCCTCGGCCCCGCTCCCGGACGCCCGCAACGCCGCGAGCGACACCTCCAGCGCCCGCTGCCCGACGCTCAGCGCGTCCTCGCCCTCCGGCGTCTCCCCCTCGCGGACGGCCTCGTCGAGCTCGCCGAGCGCGACGTCGTCGATGGCCCGCAGCAGCCGGTCCGCCTGTTCGCCGCGCGGCTGGAGCAGCACCTGGAAGGCGACCGGCTCCTCCCCGTGCAACGTCGTGACGAACTCCACGTCGGCGGACGTCAGGGCCTTCTCGATCATCAATACGCTTGTGAACACCAGGCGCCCCTTCTGCTCCCAGGGGCCCGCGGCCCCACTCCTGCGTGGGCCCGCCCGGGCCACGCGGAAACCATCCTGCCCCGTGGTCGCACGGGCACTGCCGGATCCAGTGTGCCCTCCGGAAACCAAACGGAACGGCATATTCCGCCGATTACCGGACCGGCGGCAACCATCGCACCGATTCCGGACCTACCGACCGGTTCGGTTTCCCGGCCGCCGACACCTGTACCCCGTGCCGGCCGGTTCAGTACGTCAGGACCGCCCGTACCGCGTGTACAGGAAGCCGTCCTCCTCCAGCATCGACAGCAGCCTGAAGCGCTGCGGCACCGTGACGGCGGGCCCTTTGGCGATGCGCTGCGCGTCGCCCGCGGTGAGCATCGGGGAGACGGTCAGGCACAGCTCGTCGAGCACGCCGGCCGCCACCAGCTGCCCGAGCAGCCGCGGGCCGCCCTCGGTCAGCAGCCGGGTGTGGCCGAGGACGGCGAGGGCCCGCACGGCACGGGCCGGGTCCACGCCGATGCCGTCCCCGGCGGTGACCACCCGGGCGCCCGCCTTCTCGGCGGCGGCGACCCGGTCCGGTGGGGCCGAGGCTCCCGTGAGGATCAGGGTGGGCACCAGGGGCGAGGTGAACAGGGGCAGCGAGAAGTCCAGGTCCAGGCTGGCGGAGACCACCGCGACCGCGGGCGCGGGGCCCTGCCCGGCCGCCTCCCTCAGCTCAGCGAACTCGGCACGCGCGCGTGCCGGCCGGTAGCCCTCCTGGCGCACCGTCTGCGCGCCGACGACCACGACGTCCGCCAGCGCGCGCAGCGTGCCGAAGATCCGCATGTCGGTCGCGCTGGAGATGGGCTGCGAACGGCCGTCGTGCTGGGCGGCCCCGTCCAGTGTGGACACCATGTTGGCGCGCAGCCACGGCAGCGGCCCGCCGGGCCCCGCCGCGGGATAGGCGTACGCGGCGGCCAGCTCGGCCAGGCTCCACTCCCGTCCGGCCCCGCCGCGATCCTCTTCCCCGGGCCTCCCGCCCGGGTCCGGAGCTGCTGTTTCATCGGTCACAGGGAACAGACGTCGCATGCCGTGCAGTGTTCCACGCGCCGTAGCATGGTGAACCGTGTCTCCTTCTCCCGCCCCTTCCGGAACCGGCCCGATAACCGACGCGGCCCCGCTCTCCCTGTGCGCTCGTGAGCCGCACGTGCCCGCGGATCGGCTGGTGGCCGAGATGGTGCCGCCACCGCGGTTCGACTCGGTGCGGTTCAGCACGTACATCCCGGACCCGAACCAGCCCAGCCAGACGGAGGCCGTCCGGGTCCTGGAGGGTTTCGCGGCGGGTCTGGGCGGGACGGCCGACTCGGGCAGGAGGCGGCTGTTCGGATTCGGCAGGGCGCCGAAGAAGGCCCCGGCCGGCCCGCGCGGCGTCTACCTCGACGGCGGTTACGGCGTCGGCAAGACCCATCTGCTGGCGTCCCTCTGGCACGCCACCCCGGCCGAGCCCGAGCGCAAGGCGTTCGGCACCTTCGTGGAGCTGACCAACCTGGTCGGCGCCCTCGGGTTCCAGCAGACCGTCCAGACCCTGTCCGGCCACCGCCTGCTGTGCATCGACGAGTTCGAGCTCGACGACCCCGGCGACACCGTCCTGGTCTCCACGCTGCTCGGCAAGCTCGTCGACGCGGGCGTCGCCCTCGCCGCCACCTCCAACACGCTGCCCGGCAAGCTCGGCGAGGGCCGGTTCGCCGCGGCCGACTTCCTCCGCGAGATCCAGGGCCTGTCGGCCCACTTCCGCGCCCTGCGCATCGACGGCGAGGACTACCGCCACCGCGGCCTGCCCGAGGCGCCGCCGCCGTACTCCGACGAACAGGTGACCAAGGCGGCGCACGCCACCGAGGGCGCGTCCCTCGACGCGTTCCCGCCCCTCCTGGACCACCTGGCCCGGGTCCATCCCAGCCGGTACGGCGCCCTGACCGACGGCATCGAGGCCGTCTGCCTCACCGGCGTACGGCCGGTCCCCGACCAGTCGACGGCGCTCCGTCTCGTCGTCCTCGCGGACCGGCTGTACGACCGCGAAGTCCCCGTGATGGCCTCGGGGGTGCCCTTCGACGAGCTCTTCAGCGAGGAGATGCTGAACGGCGGCTACCGCAAGAAGTACTTCCGGGCCATCTCCCGGCTCACCGCCCTGGCCCGCGACGCGGGCAAGCTGACAAACCCTCGGTGATCAGGCCTGGTTCAAGCCACCCCACCCACGGTTTTCAGGCTCTCTTCAGCTCGAAACGTTAAGTTAACCCTGCAAATGACCTTGCAGGGTTAATGTGTTTCTTGACCAGCCATTGACCAAGTGTTGGTCAACGCCAGACGTGTGAATCACCTGAAGGGGGGCGCATGTACCGAGGTACGACGGCACGGACCGTGGTTTCGATCCTCGCCGCCGTCCTGCTCGCCCTCCAGCTCTTCGCACCGACGGCGTCCTTCGCATCCGCGCACACGCCCAGCGAAGTCGAGGCCAACGCTCAGCCCGGAATTGAACCCTCCGGTAAGTCCTCGCGCCCCGGGGCCAAGCTGTCCGGGAAGGCCCTGCGCGACGAGATCGCGACCTGCCGCGCCGGACACCACGGGAGCCCGACCGGCCCCCTGCGGACCCGCGACCGGTCCCACCACACCGACTCGGCGCCCTCGGCGCCCGATCGGCACCCGCTGCGGCACATTCCGCCGACAGCGCCGGACCGGGTCACACCCGGCGTCGCGCACGAACGCACGTCGAGATCCTCGGCGTCACACACACCGGCAGCACTTCAGGTCTTCCGCTGCTGAGGAACAGAGCAGTTCCATCCCCACCTCTGTCATGCCCGTCCGACGCGCCCCCACTGCGCGCCAGGAGGAGTCACCACTTATGCAACCCCTCATCGACAACGCCCGCATGTTCGGACAGCGCCCTGAGGAGTTCGCCCGCCTCGCCGAGGGCCAGTCCCCCGACGTCCTGTTCATCACCTGCTCCGACTCCAGGGTCGTACCGGCCCTGATCACGGGCGCCCGGCCCGGCGAGCTCTTCGAGCTGCGCACCGCGGGCAACATCGTCCCCCCGTACGCCTTGGAGCACCCCACGTCCGAGGCGGCCACCATCGAGTACGCCGTGGAAGTGCTCGGCGTCAAGGACATCGTGGTCTGCGGCCACTCGCACTGCGGTGCCGTGGGCGCGGTGGTCCGGGGCGACGACCTCGCCGCCGTACCGGCGGTGCGCGACTGGCTCTCGCACGCCGCCGAAGAGCCCAAGTGCGAGGACCCGGCCGACCCGGCGGTCGCCGAAGCCGTGCAGAACCACGTCCTCACCCAGGTGCTGCGCCTGCGGTCGTACCCGTGCGTCGAGCGCCGCCTGGCGGAGGGCCGACTCGGCCTGCACCCCTGGTTCTACGAAGTGCACACCGGAACCGTGTGGCAGCACCACGCGGAGACCGACACCTTCGAGACCCTGTGAGGGATACCGTGACCAAGTTCCCTTATCTGAGGCAGGACTTCCTCGCCTCCATCGTCGTCTTCCTCGTCGCCGTGCCGCTGTGCGTCGGCGTGGCCGTCGCCTCCGGCGTCCCGGCCGAACTCGGCCTGATCACCGGCATCGTGGGCGGCCTCGTCACCGGATTGATGCCCGGCAGCAGCCTCCAGGTGTCCGGGCCCGCAGCGGGCATGACCGTGCTGGTCTTCGAGGCCGTCAGCGAGTTCGGGGTGGCCGCGCTCGGTGTGATCGTGCTGATGGCCGGTCTGCTCCAGCTCGCCATGGGCTTCCTGGGGATAGGCCGCTGGTTCAGGGCGATATCCGTCTCCGTCGTCGAGGGCATGCTCTGCGGCATCGGCCTGGTGATCATCGCCGGGCAGATCTACGCGGCGGCGGGACTGAAGGCGCCGGAGTCCGGCATCGGCAAGATCGCGGGGCTGCCGGGTGCGTTCACCGACGCCCTGGGCAGCACGGAAGCCATGACGTCGCTCGCGATCGGCGCGGGCGCCATCGCCGTCATCGTGCTGTGGAAGAAGCTGCCGAAGGCCGTGCAGTCCGTGCCGGGCGCCCTCGCGGCGGTCATCCTGGCCACGCTCGCCACGCTCGCCTTCGGCCTGCCGGTCGCCACGGTCGAGGTGGAGGGCCTGCTCGGTGTCATCCAGCCGCCCGGGACCGGGGCGCTCGGCGAGCTGGCCGGCCCGGCCATCTGGGGCACGATCATCGCGTTCGCGCTGATCGCCTCCGCCGAGAGCCTGTTCAGCGCGGCGGCCGTGGACCGGCTGCACAACGGTCCGCGTACCCAGTACAACAAGGAGATGATCGCCCAGGGCGCGGGCAACACCGTGTGCGGTCTGCTCGGCGCGCTGCCCATGACCGCGGTGATCGTCCGCAGCTCGGCGAATGTCAACGCGGGTGCCAAGACCAAGGCGTCCCGGGTGCTGCACGGCGTGTGGCTGCTGCTGTTCGCCGCCGCGATGCCGTGGGCGCTGGCCCTGATCCCGCTCCCCGCCCTCGCCGGCATCCTGGTGCACGCGGGCTGGAAGCTGATCCCGTTCCGCCAGGTCGTGGCGCTGTGGCGGGCTCACAAGGGCGAGGCGCTGATCCTCGTCGTCACCGCCGTGTCGATCGTCGCGGTGAACATGTTCGAGGGCGTCCTGATCGGTCTGGCCCTGTCGGTCGTCAAGACCGCCTGGGAGGCCTCGCACGTCAAGCTGGAGGTCATCGACAAGGGCGCCGGCCCGATCCAGGCGTACCTGTCGGGCAACGCGACGTTCCTGCGGCTGCCGAAGATCCTCGACAACCTGGAGAGCCTGCCCCAGGACCGCCCGGTCGAGCTTGACCTCTCGGGTCTGCACCACCTCGACCACGCCTGCCGCACGGCCCTGGAGAGCTGGGCCGAACGCCACAGCGCGAGCGGCACGGAGCCGGTGAAGGTCACGGAGCCGGAGCTGTCGCCGGAGGCCGAGAAGGTCACGACGACCGCGTAGCGACTCAGCCGACGTCCCTGGTCCGGGGCGCGCCCCAGCGGCGCGCCCCGGACCTTCGCGTGCAGGCCTTGTCTGTCCGGGCATGGCCTCGACCCCGATGGCGGGCATATCGTTACAGCAACGGACGAATCGGGACCTCTGGACGGGGGTGTCGGCATGGTCGAAGAGCTGATCGGGGCGGTGGTGGCGGCCGGAGCCGCGGGGCTGGTGTATCTGGCCTCGGCGGCGCGCGTCGTCAAGCAGTACGAGCGCGGGGTCGTGTTCCGGCTCGGACGGCTGCACGGGGAGGCGCGGCGGCCCGGATTCAACATCATCATCCCCGCGGTGGACCGGATGCGTAAGGTCAACCTGCAGATCGTGACCATGCCGGTGCCCGCCCAGGAGGGCATCACCCGCGACAACGTGACCGTGCGGGTCGACGCCGTCGTGTACTTCAAGGTCGTGGACCCGGCGGCGGCGGTCGTCAACGTCGAGGACTACCGTTTCGCGGTCTCCCAGATGGCACAGACCTCCCTGCGCTCGATCATCGGCAAGAGCGAACTGGACGACCTCCTGTCCAACCGGGAGAAGCTCAACCAGGGCCTGGAGCTGATGATCGACAGCCCGGCCGTGGAGTGGGGCGTGACCATCGACCGCGTGGAGATCAAGGACGTGTCCCTGCCGGACACGATGAAGCGCTCCATGGCCCGCCAGGCCGAGGCCGACCGCGAGCGGCGGGCCCGGGTGATCAACGCCGACGCCGAGTACCAGGCCTCGAAGAAGCTGTCACAGGCCGCCCAGCAGATGGCCGACACGCCGTCCGCGCTCCAGCTCCGCCTGCTGCAGACGGTCATGGCCGTGGCGGCGGAGAAGAACTCCACACTGGTGCTGCCCATCCCGGTGGAGCTCCTGCGGTTCCTGGAGCGGGGCCATCAGGAGGCGGCACTTCAGGAAGGCGCGCAGCAAGACCGGCAAGAGGGAAGCCGGCCGGCACCGGCACCGGGAGAGCAGCCCGTCGACACCGCCGAACAGGCCATCGACGAGCTGCGGCGCGCGGTCGAGCGGTGAGCCACGCTACGCGCGTGGTTCCCGCGACCCGCACCAGGTGATAGACACAGCGGGATCACAGTTCCTGTCCGCCAGCAGGAAGGTTTCCCCATGACCACATCCGGTCGTATCGCCACACGACGTCAGATGCTCGCCGGGACGGGCGCCCTGGGCGTCGGGATCGCGTTCTCCGGTGCCCTGTCCGAACTCTTCGCCGGTACCGCCGCCGCCCAGGACCTCGGCCACGGCGGCGGCTACGGCCCGCTCGTCCCCGACCCGAAGGGCCTGCTCGACCTTCCGGAGGGCTTCCGCTACCGGGTCCTGTCCCGCGAGGGCGACCCGCTGCGCTCCGGCGAGGGCAAGGTCCCCTCGAACCACGACGGCATGTCGGCCTTCGCGGGCCGGGGCGGCCGGGTCCATCTGGTCCGCAACCACGAGAACCGCGCCGACGGCAGGGTCCCGGTCCCGACGGTCGAGGGCCTCACCTACGACCCGGCGGGCAAGGGCGGCTGCACGGCCCTGACGCTGGACTCCCGGGGCCACGTCCTGTCGGAACGCGTCGCGATCGCCGGCACGGCGGTGAACTGCGCGGGCGGCCCCACTCCCTGGGGCACCTGGCTGACCTGCGAGGAGACCGAGGACAGGGCGGGCACCAACGGCTACACCAAGGACCACGGCTTCATCTTCGAGGTCGACCCGGTCGACCCGCACCGCACGGGAGCCGTACCGCTGACCGCGATGGGCCGCTTCCAGCACGAGGCGATCGCCGTCGACCCCCGGCGGGGCGTGGTGTACGAGACGGAGGACGCCTTCCAGAAGCCCTTCGGCCTGTTCTACCGCTTCCTGCCGGACAGGCCGCTGGGCGGGCGGGGTTCGCTGCGCGCGGGCGGCCGGCTCCAGGCCATGCGCGTGCCCGGCGTGCCCGACCTGTCCTCGATCCAGGACACCGGCGCGCGGTTCGACGGCATCGAGTGGGTGGACGTACCGGACCCGCAGGCGGCGCAGACACCGGTCCGGCTGCAGGACTTCGGCCGCGGGGGCATCACGCACGCGCAGAAGCTGGAGGGCTGTTACTGGGGCGGCCGGTCGGTGTACTTCGTGTCGTCGTTCGCCCGCAGCGCGGAGGGGTCGGCGGCCGACCACTTCGGGCAGATCTGGCGCTACGACCCGGACCGGCGACGGCTGACCCTGGTGGTCGTCTTCGGCCCCGACACCGATGTCCAACTGCCGGGAGAGTCGCCGGACAACATCTGCCTCGCGCCCAGCGGCGGCCTCATGGTCTGCGAGGACGGCAACGGCGCCCAGCACGTCTTCGGCGTGACCCGGCGCGGCGAGGTGTACGCGATGGCCCGCGGCAGGCAGAACATCGGCACCCCGGAGGAGCCCGAGTGGGGCGAGTTCGCCGGGGTGACCTTCTCGCCCGACGGCGACACGATGTACGTCAACTGCTACACCCCCGGCACCACGTTCGCGGTGACGGGCCCCTGGCGCCGGTAAGCGCTGCTCGGCTCCCGTCCGGGGCGCCGGATGCGCGACCCGGCGCCCCGGCGGACGATCGAGGCACAGAACCGGAAGGGGGCCCCGGTGGCGGAGAAGGACGAGAGGAAGCAGGACGGGGACGAGTGCGGGGCCTCGCTGCGGGAGCGGCTGCGCCTGACCGGCGGCGAGCCGGTCGACCTGTCCCGCCACGACGCCGCCGCCACCCCCGGCGGCCCGGACGGCAAGGCCGCGGGCAAGGCCGCCACGGCCAGGATCGGCGAGCGGCTCGCCGGCCTCCAGGAGCGGCTGTGGGCGGCGAGCACAGCGGGCGACCGGCGCCGCGTCCTGCTCGTCCTCCAGGGCATGGACACCAGCGGCAAGGGCGGCACGGTCAAGCACGTCATCGGGCTGCTCAACCCGTCCGGCTGCCGGATCACGGCGTTCCGGGCACCGACCGCCGAGGAGCGCGCGCACTCCTTCCTGTGGCGCGTGGAGAAGGCGCTCCCGCTCCCCGGCGAACTCGGCATCTTCGACCGCTCGCACTACGAGGACGTCCTGGTCGCCCGGGTCCGGGACCTCGCGCCCCGCGCCGTGATCGAGCGCCGCTACGAGCGGATCAACCGTTTCGAGCGGTCCCTCGCCGACGACGGCGTGACCCTGGTCAAGTGCTTCCTGCACCTCTCCTACGACGAGCAGCGCCGCCGGCTGCTCAGGCGCCTCGACAAGCCGGAGAAGCGCTGGAAGTTCGCCCCGTCCGACATCGACGACCGCGCCCTGTGGCCCGCCTACCAGGACGCCTACGAGCGGGCCCTGGAGCGCTGCGGCACCTCGTACGCGCCCTGGTACCTGGTCCCGGCCGACCACAAGTGGTACCGCAACTGGGCGGTCAGCACGCTCCTGCTGGAGCATCTGCGGGAGCTGGATCCGCGGTATCCGGAGCCGGACTTCGATGTGGCGGAATGCCGGAAGCGACTACTGCGGCAGCCCTGATCCGGGCGGCCGGTCCCGATCCCGTCAGGCGGCCAGCAGGGCGTCGATCTGGCCGACGGCCTGCGTCAGGCCTTCCTCCATGCCCATGGCGACGATCTGGTCCATCTGCTCACGGGAGTCGAAGAGGGAGCGCATCTCCATCCGGGTCCCGCCGCCGTGCTCGGTGAGCCGCACCGTCACGGACATCGTCGGCATGTCGACCTTGGGCTTTCCGTCGTCGTCGGCGAAGCCGTCGGTGAACTCCAGGGCCGTCGGCTCGGTGACGGACTCGACGCGCCACCAGCCGCGGTACCGGTCGCCCTCCGGGCCGGTCATGAAGTACGTGACCTCCCCGCCGGGGGTCAGGTCGTGCTCCTCCACGGTCGCCGGGTAGGACGGCGGGCCCCACCAGCGCTCCAGCTGCCGGGGGTCGGCCCACAGCCGCCACACGCGCTCCACCGGGGCGGTGAAGTCGGCGATCAGTGTGAGGGTGAGGTGGTCGAGGTCCTTGTCGACACTGGTGACGCTCATCTCTCGGGTCCTTCCGGTGTGTCGTTCTCTTCGGTACCGGGGTCCTCGGCGAGCAGCCGGGCCATCCGCTCCACGCGCCCGCGCCATGCCGACTCCAGCTCGTCGAGGGCCTGGCGGGCGCGGCCCACCGCGTCGGGGTCGGTGCGCACGAGCTGCTCCCGTCCGCTGCGCTGCTTGGCCACGAGGCCGGCCCGTTCCAGCACCGCGACGTGCTTCTGCACGGCCGCGAAGCTCATCGGATAGGCCTCGGCCAGCCGCGAGACCGACAGCTCCCCGCGCACGCAGCGGCGCAGTATGTCCCGGCGGGTGGTGTCGGCCAGGGCGTGGAACAGCCGGTCCACCGTCTCGTCGTTCAGCTCATCTACAACCATTTGGTTGTACGTTAGTCCTGCCCGCCCCTTCTGTAAAGCGACGCGCCGGCCACTGAAGCGGTGGGTCGGGGGTACCCGGTGGCGCATGAGCGAGACGCAGCAGGCCGGCAGCTCGTACTGGATGGAGTCGGCACCCGACGGCCGCCATCCGGCGCTGACCGAGGACCTGGACGTCGACGTGGCGGTGATCGGCGCCGGGATCGCCGGACTGAGCACGGCGTGGGAGCTGACGCGGGCCGGGCGCGGCGTTGCGGTGCTGGAGGCCGGGCGGGTCGCGGCCGGGGTCACCGGGCACACCACCGCCAAGGTCACCGCCCTGCACACGCTCGTCTACGACAAGCTGCGCCGCACCCGCGGCCCCGAGGGCGCGCGGCTGTACGCCCGCTCGCAGTCCGAGGCGATCGAGCGCGCGGCCGGGATCGCCGGGGAACTGGGCATCGACTGCGACTGGGAGACCCGGAGCGCCTACACGTACGCCTGCGACGCGGGCCGGGTGGAGGAACTGCGCGCCGAGGCCCGGGCGGCCGCCGAGGCCGGGCTGCCCGCCTCGTTCGTGACGGAGACCGGGCTGCCCTTCCCCGTGGCGGGCGCGGTCCGGGTGACCGGCCAGGCCCAGTTCCACCCCCGCAAGTACCTGCTGGCCCTCGCCGCCGACCTGGTCGAGCGCGGCGGGCGGATCTTCGAGGACACCACGGTCCTCGGTCTGGACGAGGGCGAGCCGTGCCGGCTGTCGACCACGACCGGGGCGACGGTGCGGGCCCGGGACGTCGTCGTCGCGACGCACTACCCGATCTTCGACCGGGCGCTGCTGTTCGCCCGGCTGACACCGAAGCGCGAACTGGTCGTGGCCGGGACGATCCCGGCGGGCCGGGACCCGGACGGCATGTTCATCACGCCCGACGAGAACACCCGCTCGGTGCGCACGGCACCGTACGAAGGGGACATGCGTCTGCTCATCGTCACCGGTGAGCACTTCACACCGGGCACGGGCGACCCGCGGGCCGCTGTCGAACGCCTCACCGCCTGGGCCGTCGAGCACTTCCCGGACCTGGACGTCACCCACCGGTGGGCCACGCAGGACAACAGCCCGACCGACACCGTGCCGATGGTCGGGCCCCTGCACCCGGGCGCCCGGCACGCCTATGTGGCCACCGGCTTCGGCGGCTGGGGCATGACCGGCGGCATCATGGCGGGCAGCCTCCTCGCCGCGCAGATCACCGGTGAGGAGCGCGAGTGGAGCGGGCTGTACGATCCGCGCCGGCTGAAGCCCGCCGTGCGGGAGGCGCCGGCGTTCCTCAGGACCCAGGCCAAGGTCGCCGGCCACTTCGTCGGGGACCGGCTGCGGCCCTCGCCCCCGGTGGAGTCCCTGCCTCCCGGCGAGGGTGCCGTGGTCCGCGCCGACGGGCACCACCGCCTCGCCGTCTACCGGGACGACGAGGGGAACCTGCACTCCGTCTCCGCCCGCTGCACCCACCTGGGCTGCCTGGTCGCCTTCAACTCGGCCGAACACGCCTGGGAGTGCCCCTGTCACGGCTCCCGCTTCGACACGGACGGCAAGGTGATCCAGGGCCCGGCGACCAAGCCGCTGGAGCAGCGGGACCTCTGACCGGCCGGTGACGCCGCCGCCCAGGCCTACGCTGGGCGTATGAGCGAGGACGACTACTGCCTGATCGACGCGACCAGGCCGCCCCGGGCCCAGGGGCCGCCGTACGCCGAGTGCGTGCTGTGCCGGGAGCCGACGCAGTACCCGGAGTCGTACAAGGGCATCACCCTCTGCCCCGTCTGCGAGTGGCAGGAGGCGCAGCGCACCGCCTGTTCAGGGTGATCTGCGAGAGGCGAGCGCACCGGCCAGGGCCAGCGCGGCCGCCGTGACCAGGGCTGCCGCGACAAGGGGCAGCACCGGCAGCGGGACGGTGCCCAAGCGTGAGCCGGTCACCAGGCCCTGCACCGCCGCCTGCGCCGGGGAGCCGGTCGCGACGAGGGACAGCAGCGCGGCGAGCAGCAGGGCCAGGACGGCACGGCCCCGCGACCGCAGCAGCGGCCGGCTGGTGAGCGCGCCGACGGCCGTGCCGAGCAGGGCGCAGGCCAGGGCGGCGAGCAGCCCGGCCCCGCAGGCGGGGGCGAGCGGCACCGGGGTGCGGTGGTCCGAGGCGACCGGAGCGCTCAGCAGCGTCACGCCGAGGGTCGCGACCGTGCCGAGCGCCGCCGCGCCGGACAACGCCACCAGCAGGCAGGCCACATGGGCGCGGGCGGGCCCGGCGGCCGCCGCCACGCAGCCGCGCGCGGCCTGCGGCTCGGCCGTGACGCAGATCCGCGCCAGCCAGGCGGCGACGGGCAGCAGCGCGGCGGCCGTGTAGCCGAGCGAGTCGAGCACCGGCTGCCCGGCCTGGACGCTGATCGCGAGGAAGGCCGCGTACAGCAGGAACGGCGGCAGCCAGCGCTGGGAGCGCAGCAGCAGGGCGGCGTGGTAGCGCAGGAGGGCGGTCACGGGCGGCTCCCGGGGGTGTCCGGCTGCCGCTCCACACGCACCACGTGCCAGGGCGGGCGGGCCGTGAGCAGGGCGCGGAGCAGGACGTCGGAGTGCGGGGCGGGGACGGTGAGGCGGTGGCTGCCCGGCGCGGTCTCCTCGGCGGAGGTGACGGTCCGCCGCACGTCCTCGGGGAGCCGTCCGTCCGGCGGGCCCTGGACCTCGACGGTGACCCGCGGTCCGGGCGGCGGCGGCCCCGGCACGGCCCGCTCGACGAGGCTGCCCTCGCGCACGGTGTACGTCGCGTCGGGCAGGCCGGCCAGGCGGCGCGGGTCGTGGTCGACGAACACCACGGATCCGCCGGCCGCCGTGCGCTCGGCGACCGCCCGCTCCAACTCGGCGCGGGCATCGGTGTCCAGGCCGGTCCACGCCTCGTCCAGCACCAGCAGCTCGGGCTCCCCCAGCAGGGCCTGGGCGACCGCGACCTTCTGGCTGCTGCCCTTCGACAGCCGGGCCATCGGCGTATCGGCGTACGCGACGGCCCCGAGGCGCTCCAGCCACTCGACGGCGGCGCGGGCGGCCGCAGCGCGGGTCAGGCCGTGCACGGCGCCGAGGTGGGTGAGGTAGCCGCCGGCGGTGAAGGGCAGGGCCGGCGGGAACCGCTCGGGGACGTACGCGGTGCGCGGGCGGCCGGTGATCCGTCCCTCGCTGGGGGCGTCGATGCCGGCGAGCAGCCGCAGGAGGGTCGACTTGCCGGTGCCGTTGGCGCCCTCGACGCGGACGAGCCGGCCCGGGGCCACCGTCAGGTCGATGCCGCGCAGCACCCAGGGGCCGCGCAGGCCGTAGCGGCGGCCCGCGTTCTCCAGGCAGAGGTCGCGTCGCATGGGCTCATCCTGCACGATCTTCCGGCTGGCACACTGGGATTCGTGAGCGAAGACCCGACGCCCGTGCGTGACAGCCCCTTCCGTTCCGAGCCCTCGGACCGCGACACGGCACCGCAGTTCGTGCTGCCGCTGGTCGTGCGGATCGAGCGGGCCGACCCGCCGGCGCGTACGGACGCGCTGGAGACGGCGGCGCGGGCCGTGCTGACGATCCTCAGCGACGAGCGGTCGGCCGGCGACGGCCCGTGGGCGCGGGCGATGCGGGACTGGCAGGACGCGCGGATCCGCAAGGTGGTGCGGCGGGCGCGCGGCGCCGAGTGGCGGCGGGCCGAGGCCCTGCCCGGCATCACCGTCACCGGCAAGGCGGCCGAGGTGCGGGTCTTCCCGGCGGTCCCGCTGGACGGCTGGCCCAAGGACCTGGCCCGCCTCCAGGTCTCCGGAACCGACCTGGACGACCCGGAACCGCCCGTGGAGGCGGACCCGGCCGCTCCCGTGCTGTGGCTGAACCCCGACCTCGGCATGTCGGCGGGCAAGGCGATGGCCCAGGCCGGACACGCCGCGCAACTGGCCTGGTGGGAGCTGCCCGACGAGGAGCGTGCCGCCTGGCAGGACGCGGGCTTCCCGCTCGCCGTCCGGACGGCCGACGCGGGCCGCTGGCCCCGACTGACCGGCAGTGGGCTGCCGTTGGTCCGCGACGCGGGGTTCACGGAGATCGCGCCCGGCTCGTGCACGGTGGTCGCGGACCACCCGGCGCTGCGCCGGGAGCCGTACGCGCCGGGCGGCCAGGCGGCCGCCCGTTCGCAGTAGCCGCGGGCGCGCCGGTCGCGGCCGGACCATCAGGGTGGCGGCCGAGAGCGAGACCCCCGGCCGCCACCACGAGCACACCGACGATCAGATGCCCCCGGCCCCCGGGTCAGGAGGGCGGCGTACGCCGGTCGCGTGCGGCGACCACGGCGTGCAGCCGGCGCGAGAGCGCGGTGGCCGCCGCCGTGAGGAAGATGAACGTGTACAGGATCTGGGCGACCGCCACCAGGCGGGCCTCCTGCCCGCTCGGGGTGATGTCCCCGTAGCCGACCGTCGCGAGGGTGACGACGGTGAAGTACAGCGCGTCGACGCGGGTGCTCAGGCCGGTGAACTGGCCCGGCCGCTGGGCGAGGGCGTAGTACCCCGCCGAGAAGACCAGCACGGCCAGGCACATCAGCAGCGGGATCATGACGCCCGGCCGGGTGTGCGGCTTCTCCAGCACGACGTAGCGCACCTGGCGCAGCAGCAGCGCGGCCAGCAGCCCCAGGCACAGGGCGAACAGCGGCCAGCCCAGCCGGGAGCGGTCCTTGCCGAGCCCCTCCAGCGGGAGCAGGAAGTAGGCCGTGCCGACGGCGACCACCAGTCCCCCGGCGGCGGCCCACACCCACCGCCCGCTGCCATCGCGCATAAGTCCGGTCTACGGCGTACCGGGGGGTGGCGCGACTTTGGTGCCTCCGTCGGTGGGGCCGGGGCCGTCGGGGGCCGAACCTCAAATGTTCCTCTGAAGGCGCCCATGGCGGGGTTCGAGGGCGGGCGGCTGGGCCATACCCCCCTCACGTTCGAGGAACCGGCTGTGCGGAGGAGGGGACAATGGAGCGACTGGGGACGGGCATCGGATGGCGACCGGAGATCGCGGACGCCGTGGAGCGCATGCCGGGCATCGACTGGGTCGAGACCGTGGCCGAGAACGTCTGCCCCGGGCATCTGCCCGAGTCGCTGCGGCGGCTGCGCGAGCGCGGCGTCACCGTGGTGCCGCACGGCGTCTCGCTCGGCCTCGGGGGTGCGGACCGGCCCGACGAGGGCCGTCTGGCCGCGCTGGCCGAGCGGGTGGAGGCACTCGGCTCACCGCTGGTCACCGAGCACATCGCGTTCGTACGGGCCGGTGGTTCCCTGACGGCGACGCCGCACCTGGAAGCCGGCCATCTGCTGCCCGTCCCCCGGACCCGGGACGCGCTCGACGTGCTGTGCGAGAACGTGCGCGTGGCGCAGCAGGCGCTGCCGGTGCCGCTGGCCGTCGAGAACATCGCCGCGCTGATCTCCTGGCCGGGCGAGGAGATGACGGAGGGCCAGTTCCTGTACGAGCTCGCCGACCGCACGGGCGTCCGGCTCCTCATCGACGTGGCCAATCTGCACACCAACCACGTCAACCGCGCCGAGGACCCCGCCAAGGCCCTGGCCGAGCTGCCCTTGGAGGCCATCGCCTACGTCCATGTCGCCGGCGGTTTCGAACGCGACGGCGTCTGGCACGACAGCCACGCCCACCCCGTCCCCCGGCCGGTCCTCGACATCCTGACCGACCTCGCCTCCCGCGTGTCCCCGCCGGGGGTCCTGCTGGAACGCGACGAGAACTTCCCGGAACCGGCGGAACTGGAGACCGAACTGGCCTCGATCCGCCGGGCTCTGGACGCGGGGGCCGTCGAACGGGTGAAGGCACAGGTACGCGCGGCGGGCCACGCGGTCGCCGCGCGGCGGCCGGAGGCCGCACCGGAAGGCCAGCGCGAGACGCGACAGCCAAAGGCATCGCCAGAAGGCCGGAGCCACACCCAACAGCCGGAAGCCACACCGGAAGGCCGGGGCGAGACCCGCCGGCCGGAAACCGCACCCGCAGGCCGGGGTAAGGCTCGCGCCGGCGCGCCCGCGCGCAGCGACGCAGCCACGCCGGGGGCCGTCGGCACGCCGGTGCCGGACGTGCCCGGTGCGGGGTCCCGGGCCGAGCGGTGCGAGCCGCTCGTGGCGGCGGGGCAGTCGCAGGGCCATGAGACCGGGGCGGCCGGGGCGACACGGGGCGCCTCCGGCCGGCCCGAACACACCGGCGTCGACGAGGCCCGGCAGCGGCTCGGGGTCGCGCAGGCCGCGCTGCTGTCGGCGCTGGTCGCGGGGACGCCCGTGCCCGAGGGGTTCGACCGGGTGCGGGTCGGCGTACAGGCCCGGGCGCTCGCCGCGAAGCGGGCGGACGTCGTGGCGAAGGTCGCGCCCGAACTGCCGGAGATCCTCGGGGCGGACTACCGTACGGCGTTCCTCGCGTACGCCCAGTCCCAGCCGATGACCGGCGGCTACCGGCGCGACGCGCTCACCTTCTCCGAGCATCTGCTGTCCGCCGGGCGGCCCGGGGACGCCGCGGCGCGGCGGGAGCTGCGGGAGTGGTGGCTGGAGCGGTCGGGACCGGCGCCGCGCTCGCGACGCCCGGTCCGCCGGCTGGCCCGCGCCACCCGGAAGGCGCTGCTCCGGCGTTGACGCGGGAATCGCCCGTCAGCGTTTCGCCCCCGCCACGGCCTCCTCCTCCGGCACGGCGTCACCGGCGGCCGCGACTCGGGCCCACTCATCCGCACGCGAGTGTGCCCGGGATAACACCCGGGTCCGGCCTGCCTGGAGCCAGGGAGCGTTTTGCGCCCCTTTGCCCCCGTGAGTCCCCCGCCCTGCCTCCCTCAATCGCCCCGTCCTGCCCCCGTTACAACGATTCGCCCCTGTACGGCAGTTGACGTAGACCCCGCAGTAACATGTCAATTCCGCACCCGAAGCGCACTAGCGTGCGGTGCCGTACCAGGAGGCACCACCCATGCGACCGCGACCCCCCGTCAAGGGCCGAGGCATCGTCAGCGGCACGGGGCTCATCGTCACGTGTCTGACGGCGACGCTCGCCGCACTGGTCTTCTCCCTCTGGCCGTACACCGACCGGCCGAGGACGGGACCGGACGTGCTGAGCGCCCAGACCCTGCGCACGAGCTACGGCCCGTTGTCCGCACTCGACCAGGACTTCCTCGTCAAGGTCCGGCTGGCCGGGCTGTGGGAGCTACCCGCGGGGCGGCAGGCGCAGGCGAAGGGGGCCACGCCCGCCGTCCGGACGGCGGGCCGGCATCTTGTCGAGGGGCACCGGTTCCTCGACGAACGGGTCCGCGGTGTCGCCGCGCGGCTGAACCTCGCCCTGCCGGACGAGCCCACCGACCAGCAGAAGCAGTGGCTCGAAACCCTGGACGCGGCACAGGGCGTCGAGTACGACCGCCAGTTCGCCAACCTCCTGCGGCTGGCGCACGGCAGGGTGTTCTCGGTCGCCGCCCAGGCCCGCGCGAGCACCCGCAACTCGCTCGTGCGCGACCTCGCCGACGACGCCGGCACCACCGTCCTCGACCACATCAAGGTCCTGGAGGCCACGGGCTACGTCGACTTCGACGCCGTGGCCCGCGACATGGCCACCGCGAGCACGCCCCCGCCGGTCGCACCCCCGGTGCCGGTCCCGGAACCGGCCACCACGCTGGCGCCGCCCACGTTCCGCCCGCCGCCGGAACAGTGAAACGGAACGTCACATACCGACAACACTCCGTCCGGATCGTGAATAAGGCATGGTGCTCTCGGGACCGTGTCACATACAAACAACATATGCTCTGGGTTCTTTTCCTGCTGGCGGCCTGGGCCGTGGCCGGCACGGCGTGCACGCGCCTGTGCCTGGCCGCCGTACGCGCCGCGGCCAGTGACACGGACACCGGCCGGATCCATGAACTCACGTTGTACGAGGCCGCGTTCCTCTCCGGCGGGCCCCGGCGGGTCGCCGACGTGACGCTCGTGGCCATGGCGCGCCAGCGCCGGCTGCTCCTCGCCCACACCGGCTGGGCGACGGTCGTCGATCCCCTCGGGCGGGACGAGATGGAGCGGTCGGTCATAGGGGCCATCGGCCCCGAGGGGCAGTCCCGGATCGCGCCGGTGCGGGCCACCGCCGCCACGGCCGACGCGATACGCGGCATCGCCGACCGGCTGGTGCGCGCGGGACTCGCGGTGCCCGACAGCGCCCGTACGACGGTCGCGGCGGCCGTACGGCAGGTCCGCTCAGCGGCGTTCGCCGTACTCGCTCTCGGCGTCGCCGCGCTGCTGACGCCCACTCCGCCGGACATGACACGGCAACTGGTCGCCCTGTGGTTCGCGCTGCCGCTCGCCCTGACCCTGAGCTCCCTGGCCATCGCCCGCATCGAGATCCACCCGTACTCGCGCTGGGCCTCCCCGGCCGGCCAGCGGCTGCTCGGCGCCCTGACCCGGGACGCGGACGGCACCGCCGACGACCGCACCTACCTCACCTCCGTGGCGGTGCGCGGCGTCAGCGCGATCGGCGAACCGGACCTGCGCGCCGCCTTCACGCACCGCTAGCGACACTCATTTCGGCTGGTCCGCTCGTTGGCCGGGTCGCGGGGAAACGTCAGTCGCGGCCGTGGAGCGTGTCGGACGAACTGGGGTCGCACATCGAGCCGTTACCGCCCGAGCAGGAGTCGAACCGGTTCGACGGAACCTGGCACCGGGCGAACCAGGGCGGCAATACTCCCGTCACGACTCGGTCTCCCGGCGCGGGCGAGCCGCCGGCGCCTTGCGGGCACAGCGCGCCGAGCTGCCTGACAGGCGCGATACGGGCGGCAGATGGACGACGGTCACGGTCCGCGCGTGCAGGTTGTTCCTCGTGCGGGATGGTGAACCGATTCGATGAAGGAGCGCCCGTGAACATCGGTGAGATCGCCAAGCGGGCCGGTGTCTCGCGGAGCACCGTGTCGTACGCGCTGAGCGGCTACCGGCCCAACGCGAGCGCACGTTCCCTGGCCAACGGCCGGACCCGCACGAGAGCTGCCCCGCCGTCTGCATGCGGGCGTACACCTGCGAGGACGACGCTCCCTCAGGGCAGGCGTTCCTGGAGCGGATCCTGTACGACGCCCCCGCCCCCACGGCCCTGGTCACGCTGAACGAGGCCGCGCTCGCAAGGCCTCTACCGGGGCCTGCCCACGCGGGCCGTCATGTGCCGCGGGACTTCTCCGGGAAGCGGCCGCCCTCGACGGCGCGAGCGTCTGGCGACGGTTCTGGAGCATCACCTTCCAACCTGCTGCCCGCCTTCGGTCCGTCCACGGCCGTAGGCCGCGGCTGACCGCGCTCGCCGCGCTGTTCGCGTCGGTCGCCGCCGTCGGCGCCCTTCCCGGCACCACTGCCCAGGCCGCCGACACCACCGTCGCGGTCGACTTCTCCACCACTCAAGGCGCCCCCGCCTACCGCGCCTCGAGCACCATCTACGGGATGACCGAGAACGGCTCGCTCCCCCAGGTTGGCCCGCAGGCCGTCCACCCCGGCCCGGTCACCGTCTCCGACCAGACCTTGACGGTCAGCGGCAACTCCGCGTCCCTTACCGTCCCGTGGACAGACTCCGGTGACGGCTACACCGTCACCCTGCTCCCGCCGTCCAACACCACCATCTCCACGGTCGCCGTCGCCCAGCACAGCGGCCAGTGCCTGGACGTCTCGGGTGCCTCCACGGCCGACGGTGCCGCCGTCATCCAGTACACCTGCAACGGCGCCACGAACCAGATGTTCACCCTCACCCCGTCAGCGCGCTCGCGAGCGCGCTGAACACCAAGAGGAACCAGATCTGGCGCCTCCAGGGCATGGGCTGATCAGCGTTCCTTCCGTGGGCAGGCGGGACTCTGCGGACACGCCCCAGGCACACGACTGACAGACCGGGGGCGCACAGGGGCTTCGGCGCCGACACCGCCGGACGGTGCTTGCCTTCCCCAACCACCTCACCAAACATCCCTTTTGTCGCCACCGTGCACCGAAGGGATACGCGATGAGAGCCGCCCTCCTCTACTCGGCCGCAGGATCCTTGCTGCTGAGCGCCCTCACCGCCGTCCCGGGCACCGCCGTCCCGGGCACCGCCGTCCCGGACACCGACGGCGCGAGAGCGGCGGCCGAGTCGCGCGGCACCGCGGTGGCCGCCGCGCGGGCGAAGGCGGCCGGCATCGACTTCGGCCCGTGCCCCGACGCACAGGACCTCCCGGGCAGCATGCAGTGCGGCACGGTCACCGTCCCGCTGGACTACGCCCGGCCCGACGGCAGACAGATCGAGCTCGCCGTCGGGCGCGCCCGGGCCACGCGCAAGGACCCGCACCACGGCAAGCACGCGGTCCGCCGCCAGGGCGCCCTGGTCTACAACCCGGGCGGCCCGGGCTCCTCCGGCCTCTACTTCCCCCTCGTCGGCCTGCTCCCCGAGTGGAAGCGCATCGCGGCCGCCTACGACCTCGTCGGCT
Source organism: Streptomyces sp. NPDC007991 (assembly GCF_042958445.1). Lineage (NCBI taxonomy): Bacteria > Bacillati > Actinomycetota > Actinomycetes > Kitasatosporales > Streptomycetaceae > Streptomyces > Streptomyces sp. NPDC007991. The sequence goes on along the minus strand of NZ_JBIBJD010000001.1, from coordinate 447,883 downwards.
ACGCCCCGCGCGGCGTCGGCCGTTCGGCGCCCCTGTCCTGCAAGGACCCCGCGCACTTCTTCAAGGGGCCCACGCAGGCGCCGACGCACCCCTCCGAGTCGTACAAGAGGGAACGCGTCGCGCAGGCGAAGGCGTACGCGCGCGGCTGCGCCGAGCGGGCCGGCGGCGCGCTGCGGCACTACCACTCGCTGAACAACGCCCGCGACCTCGACGTCCTGCGCGCCGCGCTCGGCGAGGAACGGCTGACCTTCATGGGCTCGTCGTACGGCACGTACTTCGCAGCCCTCTACGCGACGCTGTTCCCCGGCCACGTACGGCGGATGGTGTTCGACTCGGCGGTCGATCCGGATCCGGCGCGGATCTGGTACCGCAACAACCTCGCCCAGTCGGCGGCGTTCGAGGGCCGCTGGCGGGACTTCCGGAAGTGGATCGCCCGGCACGACGACGTGTACGGGCTGGGCAGGACCGCGCGGGAGGTGCTGCGCAGCTACGAGCGGGCGAGCGCGCGGCTGGCCGCCGAGCCGGCCGGCGGGAAGGTCGGACCCGGGCAGTTGCGGGGCGCGTTCCTCCAGGCCGGCTACTACGACGACCAGTGGCCGCACCGGGCGCACGCGCTCTCGGCGTACCTCAAGGGCGATCCCGGGCCGCTGGTCGAACAGGCCGAGCAGCACCCGGAGGCCGCCGCCGAGGCGGAGAACTCACGCGCGGTCTACGTCGCCGTCGAGTGCAACGACGCCCCCTGGCCGACGGACTGGGAGGTGTGGGACCGGGACAACACCCGGCTCGCGCGGCGGGCGCCGTTCGAGACCTGGGACAACGTGTGGACGAACCTGCCCTGCGCCTACTGGGAGGGGCCACGGCAGCGGCCGCTCGACGTCGGCACCGGGCCGGGTGAACTGCCGCCGACGCTGATCCTCGCCGCCGAGCGGGACGCGGCCACGCCCTACGAGGGCGCTCTGGAACTCCACCGCCGCCTCGCCGGCTCGGTCCTGGTGACGGAGCGGGACGCCGGCGCGCACGGCCTGGCGGGCGGGCCGAACGCCTGCGTCAACGGCCATGTGGAGGCGTATCTGCTGGAGGGCCGGCTGCCGGGACGGCGTACGGACTGCGCGGCGCATCCGGAACCGAAGCCGCACCCGGGGCCGCGGTCGCGGTCGGCGGCCCCGGAGCAGCCCGGGGCCGACCGGCCGCTCGGCTGATCAGGCCAGACCCGCGACCAGCTCGGCGATGTCCTTGCGGCGGCCCGTGAAGAACGGGACCTCCTCGCGGACGTGCCGGCGGGCCTCGGAGCCGCGCAGGTGACGCATCAGGTCGACGATGCGGTACAGCTCGTCGGCCTCGAAGGCGAGGATCCACTCGTAGTCGCCGAGGGAGAACGAGGCGACCGTGTTGGCGCGCACGTCGGGGAAGCCTCGGGCCATCTTGCCGTGGTCGGCGAGCATGCGGCGGCGGTCCTCGTCGGGCAGCAGGTACCAGTCGTAGGAGCGCACGAAGGGGTAGACGCTCACATAGTTGCGTGGCGTCTCGTCGGCGAGGAACGCCGGGATGTGCGAGCGGTTGAACTCGGCGGGGCGGTGCAGCGCCATGTTCGACCACACCGGCGTGAGCGCCCGGCCCAGCTTCGTGCGGCGGAAGAGGTTGTACGCCTCCTGCAGCGCGTCGCTGGTCTCCGCGTGCCACCAGATCATGAGGTCGGCGTCGGCGCGCAGGCCCGAGACGTCGTACGTGCCGCGGATGGTCACGTCCTTGGCGGCGAGCTGGTCGAACAGCTCCTGGACCTCGTCGGCGTACCCGGCGCGGTCCTCGGGGAGGACGTCCTTCAGCTTGAAGACGGACCAGAGCGTGTAGCGGATGACCTCGTTGAGGTCCTTGGCCAGCTTGCCCTTGTTCGGGATGCGGTCGGGCTCGGCGCTGGAGGCCGTGGTGGAGGCGTCGTCACTCATGCTCCTCATTCTCCCGCTCCGCCGTGCAGGCTCTGCACCGGGTGGGCGGTGAGCTCCTCCACACCCCGCAGGTCACCGTGGATCTGGTCGACGGCGGCGTACGCGCTCGCGACGCACGCCGGGATGCCGACGCCGTCGTAGGGCGCGCCGCACACGGCGAGCCCCGGGAGCTTCGCCATGTGCTCGCGGATGCGGGCCACGCGCGCGTGGTGGCCGACCGGGTACTGGGGCAGGCCGTCGTCCCAGCGGGTGACGCGGGTGGCGACGGGCGTGGCGTCCAGGCCGGTCGCCGCCTTCAGGTCGTGCCGGGAGACCGCCACCAGCTCGTCGTCGTCGCGCTGGAGGATCTCCGTCTCGCCGTACCGTCCGACGGAGGTGCGCAGGACGACGAGGCCGGGGTTCTCGTCGGCGATCCAGCCCCACTTCTGCGAGGCGAAGGTGGACGCCTTGATGGTGCGCCCGTCCACCGGCGGCACGAGAAAGCCGCTGCCCTCGGGCAGGCCCGCCTCGGCGCGGCGGTAGGCGAGGGTGACCAGGGCCATGGAGGCGTACTCGACGCCGCCGAGCTCGGCGGCGGCCCCGGGGGACTCGGTGCGCAGGAGCCTGGCGGCGGCCGGGGCGGGGACGGCGAGCACGACCGCGTCCGCGCGCAGCACCCGCTCGCCCGCGACCACGCGCCAGCCGCCGCCTTCGGCTGCGCTGTGGCTCAGCTCCGTCACCGGCGTCCCCGTCAGGATCTCGCCGCCGCGGGCCCGCACCGACTCGGCCACCGCGAGGGGCAGCGTGCCGACGCCGCCCCGGAGGCCCATGAACACCGGGCCGGTCTGCCGGGCGGCGGCCTTCGCCTGGATCTCGCGGACCCCCTCCGTCAGGGAAGCGTGGTCGCGGGCCGCCTGGAAGAGCTGCGGGACGGCCGAGCGCATCGAGATGCGGTACGCGTCGCCCGCGTACACGCCGCCCAGCAGGGGCTCCACCAGGCGGTCGACGACCTCGCGGCCGAGGCGCTCCGCCACGTACCGGCCGACGGCCACGTCGTCGCCGATCTCCGTGCGGGGCAGCTCGGCGTCGCGGTCGATGCGGGCGAGGCCCTCGTCGGACAGCACCCCGGACAGGGCCGCGGCGGTGCCGGGCACGCCCATCACATGGCCCTTGGGCATCGGGCGCAGCGCGCCCCGGGTCCAGATCGAGGCCGTCGCGGTCGCGGGCGGCTGGAGCCGGTCGGCCAGGCCCACCTCCCGGGCGAGCGCCACCGCCTCGGGGCGGCGGGCCAGCATCGACTCGGCGCCGAGGTCCACGCGCGCGCCCGCGATCTCCCCGGGCAGCAGCTTGCCGCCGACCCGGCCGGAGGCCTCCAGCACGGTCACCCGCGCCCCGCGCTCCAGCAGCCGGTGCGCCGCGGCCAGTCCCGCGATTCCCGCCCCGATGACGACGACCTGCCCCGTGCCCGCACGGGCTTGAACTTCGCGCATGCCCCCAGCCTCTCAGACCCCACTGACAGCGTTCCCGCGCCCCGGTGTCCGGCACGGGTGATCCGCGCGAGTCCCGACCGTGACCGCATCGGAACCGTCCAGGACCAAACGTCGGGGCCCGCCCGGGCGTCGAAGAAGCGTCAGCCGAACCGAACCCCGGGGGATGCCCGCATGCGCACACGACGACCCGCCCGCCACCCCGTCCCGGCGCTCACGGCGCTCCTGCTGGCCGCGGCCCTAGCGCTCACCGGGTGCAGCGGCGCGGGCGACGACTCCGCCGGCAGCTCCGCCGACCGCGGGGTCGCCGCCCCGCAGCCGGACGGCAAGGCCGGCGCGAACGAGGCCGCTCCCGGCGGCGCCGGAAGCGGAGCCCGGGCGACCTCCCCGCCGAAGCTCCCCACGAGCCACATCATCCGCACGGCCTCGCTGACCGTGCAGGTCAAGGACGTCCCGAAGGCCCTGGAGGAGGCCCGCGCCGGCACCGAGAACGCGGGCGGCTACGTCGGCAACGAGACCACCACCCGGGACGCGGAGGGTCACGAGCGCACCCGGGTCGTGCTGCGGGTCCCGGTCGAGAAGTACGACGAGGTCCTCACCGAGCTCGAGGGCGCGGGCAAGCTCCTCGACCGCAGCGCCAAGGCGGAGGACGTCACCGACCAGGTCGTGGACGTGGAGAGCCGCATCAAGTCGCAGCGGGCCAGCGTGGCCCGGATCCGCGAGCTGATGGACCAGGCCACCAAGCTCAGCGACGTGGTGACCCTGGAGGGCGAGCTGAGCACCCGCCAGGCCGACCTGGAGGCGCTGCTCGCCCGCGAGGAGTCCCTGAAGGACCGCACGAGCCTGGCCACCATCACCTTGTCGCTGTCCGAGACCCCGGTGAAGAAGGAGGAGGCGAAGGATGACGACCCGGGGTTCGTGGACGCGCTCGCGGGCGGCTGGAACGCGTTCGTGACGATGCTGCGCTGGCTCGCGGTGGCCCTCGGCGCGGTCCTGCCGTTCGCGGCGGTGGCCGCCCTGCTGGCGCTGGTCTGGCTGCGCGTCGTACGCCCCCGCCTGTCACGCGGCCCGAGCCCCGCGCCCGCCAGGAGCGCCCTGGGCCCGCTGCCCACGGCCCGGCAGGCCCCGCAGTCCCCGCCCGCGCGGACTCCTGACGAGCCTGACGAGCAGGACTGAAATGCCCTGCTCCCGTAGCGTGTTCGCATGAGCATGAGCCGTACGCGCAGGGAGCGACTGGTCGTGATCGGCGGCGACGCCGCGGGGATGTCCGCGGCGTCGCAGGCACGCCGGCTGAAGGGCCCCGACGAGCTGGAGATCGTGGCGTTCGAACGCGGCCACTTCACGTCGTACTCGGCGTGCGGCATCCCCTACTGGGTGGGCGGCGATGTCGCCGACCGGGACCGGCTCATCGCCCGCACCCCCGAGGAGCACCGCGCGCGGGACATCGATCTGCGGCTGCGCACCGAGGTCACGCGGCTCGACCTCGACGGGCAGCGGGTACGCGTGCGTGACGTCGACTCCGGCGCCGAGTCCTGGACGTCGTACGACAAACTCGTGATCGCCACCGGCGCCCGGCCGATCCGGCCGGAGCTGCCCGGCATGGACGCCCCCGGGGTGCACGGCGTGCAGACTCTGGACGACGGCCAGGCGCTGCTCGACACGCTGGCACGCACGCGTGGCCGCCGCGCGGTGGTCGTCGGGGCCGGCTACATCGGCGTGGAGATGGCCGAGGCGCTCATCAACCGCGGCTACGAGGTGACGGTCGTCAACCGGGGCAGCGAGCCCATGTCGACCCTCGACCCCGACATGGGCCGCCTGGTGCACAAGGCCATGGAGGGCCTGGGCATCACGATGGTGAACGACGCCGAGGTCACCGAGATCCTCACGGGTGACGACGGCCGGGTCCGGGCGGTGTCCGCCCAGGACCGGGAATTCCCGGCGGATGTCGTCGTGCTCGGCATCGGCGTCCGCCCCGAGACGACCCTGGCGAAGGCCGCCGGCCTCCCCCTCGGCGCCCACGGCGGCCTCCTCACGGACCGCTCGATGCGGGTGCGCGGCCACGAGAACATCTGGGCGGGCGGCGACTGCGTCGAGGTCCTCGACCTGGTCTCCGGCCAGGAACGGCACATCGCGCTCGGCACTCACGCCAACAAGCACGGCCAGGTCATCGGCACCAACGCGGGCGGCGGTTACGCCACCTTCCCGGGCGTGGTCGGCACGGCGGTCAGCAAGGTCTGCGACCTGGAGATCGCGCGCACGGGCCTGCGCGAGAAGGACGCCCACCGCGTGGGCCTGCGCTTCGAGACGGTCACCATCGAGTCGACCAGCCGCGCGGGCTACTACCCGGACGCCTCCCCCCATGACGGTCAAGATGCTCGCCGAACTGCGCACGGGCCGCCTCCTCGGCGTCCAGATCGTCGGCCGGGAGGGCGCGGGCAAACGAGTCGACATCGCGGCGGTCGCCCTCACGGCAGGCATGACGGCAGAACAGATGACGACCCTGGACCTCGGCTACGCCCCACCGTTCTCCCCGGTCTGGGACCCGGTATTGGTGGCAGCCCGCAAGGCGGCCGCAAAGGTGCGGGGTTCTTTGTAAGGGACGGTGCAGGGGTCAGGGGCGCGGGGAACCGCGCGACAAGCCACAACGGTCCCGCACCCGGCAACGCACCCGCACCCCTGCGGCGAAGCCCTACGCGGTCCCAGCCGTCCCGTTGATCCGGTCGATCGCCTGCCGGGCCTGCTCCGCCGGCGGTCGCGACGGCAAGGACGACACCGAAGCCGAAGCCGTCACCGCAGGCGGCTGCTCCCCGGCAGGCTTCGCGTGGGAAGCCACCCGGGTCGACCGCAACCGGTGACTCACCGCCTCCTCCAGCGTCACGGGCCGCCGCATCTGGGCCGCCAGCCGCCCGGCTTCCTGGCCCAGCCGGGCGACGTCCTCCCACGGCAGCCGCACCACCAGCGTCAGCTCCGCCTCACCGTCCGGCAGCGCGTGCATCGGGGGAGTAACTCGGTCGTTCATCGCCTGTTCCTCACGTCGGCCCCGCGACCCGCCTTCCCCGCGCCGCGAGCGGTTGCCGAGACATACGCACGCCCCGACGGCTGCGTTCAGCGGCCGGACCGATTCACCGGCGTCACCCCGGGCACACGTGTGGCGTGGTCATTCCCGTGCACGACGTGAACCCGGTGCGGCGCACCCCCTGGGTGACGTACGCGCTGCTCGCCGCCAACATCGTGGTGTTCCTGCTCACTCCCGGCATGGCCGGTTCCGTGGTGGGCGAGGGCAGCCTGGCCCAGCTGTGTCACCTCCAGGCGTTCCTCGACCACTACGCGGCCGTGCCACGGGAGCTGATCCACCATCAGATGCCTCGGCTGGTGCCCACGGGCGACATCGGGGTGGGCCCGCGGGGAGCCGGCTGCGTGGTCGGCCCGCCGCCCTACGACAAGTCGCCGGAACTGAGCGTCCTGACGGCGATGTTCCTGCACGGCAGCTGGCTCCATCTGCTGGGCAACATGCTGTTCCTGTGGATCTTCGGCAACAACGTCGAGGACCGCATGGGCCACGTCCGCTTCCTGCTCTTCTACGTGGTGTGCGGGTACGCGGCGTCGTACGGCTTCGCGCTCCTCGACTCCGGCTCGGGCGCACCGCTGATCGGCGCCTCGGGGGCGATCGCCGGCGTGCTGGGTGCCTATCTGGTGCTGTATCCGAGGGCCCGGGTCTGGGTCCTCGTGCCGTTCCTGGTCTTCCTGCCGCTGCGGCTGCCCGCCTGGATCGTGCTGGGGCTCTGGTTCGCGCTCCAGACGGTGTACTCCTCCGGCGAGGGCATCTCCGGCGCCGGCACGGTGGCGTACGCGGCGCACGTCGTGGGTTTTGTCGCCGGCATGCTCATCGCCTGGCCGCTCAAACCCGGCACTCCCCCGCCGCCGGAACCGCGCGGCCTGCTGTTCGGCAGGCAGGCGCGGCCCCGGCACACCTGGTGAGCGCCGAGGACGGTCAGCGCGCGGTCTGCGTGTGGACGTACTCCACGAGCCGGGTCAGCGCGTCCGGGTCGTTGGACGGCATGACGCCGTGGCCCAGGTTGAAGACGTGTCCCTCCAGGCCCGCGGCCGCGTCGAGCACCTCGCGGGTCTTCGCCTCGATCACCTCCGCGGGCGCGAACAGGACCGTCGGGTCGAGGTTGCCCTGCAGCGCCTTGCCGGGGCCGACGCGGCGGGCGGCCTCGTCCAGTGGGACGCGCCAGTCGACGCCGACGACGTCCGCGCCCGCCTCGCCCATGAGCCCCAGCAGCTCGCCGGTGCCGACACCGAAGTGGATGCGCGGGACGCCGTACCCGGCGACGGCTTCGAAGACCTTGGCGGAGGCCGGCATCGCCGAGCGGCGGTAGTCGGCGGGGGCGAGCGAGCCGACCCAGGAGTCGAAGAGCTGGACGGCCGAGGCGCCGGCCTCGATCTGCACCTTCAGGAAGGCGGCCGTGATGTCGGCGAGGCGGTCGAGCAGGTCGGCCCACAGCTCCGGGTCGCCGTACATCATCGCCTTGGCGTTCTCGTACGTGCGCGACGGACCGCCCTCGACGAGGTAGCTCGCGAGGGTGAAGGGCGCGCCGGCGAAACCGATGAGCGGGGTGGCGCCCAGCTCGCGCGTGAGCAGGCCGATCGCCTCGGTGACGTACGAGACGTCCTCCGGGGTCAGGTCACGGAGCTGGGCGAGGTCCGCGCGGGTGCGGATCGGGTGCTCGACGACCGGGCCGACGCCCGGCTTGATGTCGAGGTCGACGCCGATGGCCTTCAGCGGGACGACGATGTCGCTGTAGTAGACCGCCGCGTCGACGTCGTGGCGGCGGACGGGCTGGAGGGTGATCTCCGCGACCAGCTCGGGCCGCATGCAGGACTCCAGCATCGGGATGCCCTCGCGCACCTTGCGGTACTCCGGCAGTGAACGCCCGGCCTGCCGCATGAACCACACCGGCGTGTGCGGCACGGGCTCGCGCCGGCAGGCCTTGAGGAAGGCTGAGTCGTACGGGGCGGACGGCTGCTGGGCCCGGGGGGCGTCATTGGCACTCACGGGGCCAAGTTTCGCACGCCTCCGACAGGCGTGATTCAGCCCCTGGACAGGCGCGGGGTGTCTAGCCCGGCAGCCGGGCTCCGGTCCCCGTAACCTTCCCGCATGGCTGCGGCTCAGGGACGACTGTCGGACGGCGCTGGCGGAATGGACGAAGCGAAGGACACCGAGAAGGACCGGCGGGAGGCGGACACCACTCCGCCGCCCTTCCGGGCCGCCGTCGACGCGCTCAAGGCGGCGCGGCTGCGGCCCCAGATCGAGGTGGAGCCGACGCCCGCGCCGAAGCGGCTGGCCCCCTACGCCCACGCGCTGGAGGCGGCGGTCGTCGACGGCGAGGAGGACCTGGCCGACGGCCGGCTGGTGCTGCTGCACGACCCGGCGGGACACGACGCCTGGCAGGGCACGTTCCGGCTGGTGACGCTGGTGCGCGCGGAACTGGAGCCGGAGATGGCCGCGGACCCGCTGCTGCCGGAGGTGTGCTGGTCCTGGCTGACCGGCGCGCTCCAGGCGCGCGGGCTGACGTACGGGGAGCCGAGCGGCACCGTCACGCGGGCGAGCTCGCACTACTTCGGCGGTCTGGCCGCCCGCCCGGCCGCCTCGCAGATCGAGATCCGCGCCTCCTGGACGCCGCGCGAAGGTCTGGGCGGTGTGCCGGACACGGCCGCGCACCTGGCGTCCTGGTGCGATCTGCTCGCCCAGGTCGCGGGGCTGCCGCCGGCCGGGCCGGGGGACGCGTCGGTGGTGACGCTGCCGCAGCGGCGAGGACCGCAGTCCCGCTGATCGAACCTGTTCCGACCCCGTACTGATCGAATCTGTACGGGGCGGTCAACGCTGCCCTGTCGACGATCACACCCACGTCCCCCTCTTGGCCGAATCACTTTGTCGATACGGCCACTTTCGACCGCGTACCGACGCAGACCGAAACCGTCCGGCCTTCGAATGATCGACCGCGTGTCCGAATTGCGCGGATTGTTATCACCGATTCGTGATCATTCTCTAAAGGCGGACGGGTTGGGTGCCGAAGACGACTGTGACCTTGAAAGCACGGTTCGTCCCGGCTTCACCCCCCACGAGCCGGCCCCGTCCCGCACCCCAGGAGGCCTGGTGTCCGTTCTCCTCGAGCAGCCCGCAAGCCTGGTCGCCTACCGCCCGAACAAGCCGACCGCCATGGTGGTCGTGGCCGACCCGCGCGTCCGCTCCACCGTCACCCGCCACCTGTGGGCGCTCGGTGTGCGCGATGTCATCGAGGCCTCGTCCATCGCGGAGGCTCGTCCCCGCATCGGCAACCCCCGCGACATCTGCGTCGCCGACGTCCACCTGCCCGACGGCTCCGGCCTCACCCTGCTGTCGGAGACCCGCGCCGCGGGCTGGCCCAACGGGCTCGCCCTCTCCGCCGCCGACGACATCGGCGCCGTGCGCAACGCCCTCGCCGGCGGTGTGAAGGGCTACGTCGTCACCGGCACCCGTACCAACGTCGGGCTCCCCACCCGGCCGGGCGCCGCCCCCATCGGTGCCGCCGCCGCGCGCCTGCACCGCCGCCCCCCGGGTGCCCCGAGCCACCCGGGCGGCTACCGCGAGCTGTCCGGCCGCGAGGTCGAGGTGCTGCGGCTGGTCGCGGAGGGCCAGTCGAACAAGGCGATCGGCGTCTCGATGGGCCTGTCCGCGCTGACCGTCAAGAGCCACCTCGCCCGCATCGCCCGCAAGCTCGGCACGGGCGACCGCGCCGGGATGGTCGCGGTGGCCCTGCGGACCGGAATCATCCACTGACCCGCTCCACGATGACCCTTTGTGATCATTCACTCACGTGAACGGGACCGGCCGCGGCTCCCGCGCTGTCACTCACGGTTCGCCGGCCCGACACTTCCCCGACCTGACTGGTTTGCGACCCCCGGGCGCCCGTCGACGGAACGTTCCGTCGACGGGCGCTGTCCATACACGGATACCCTTGACATGTGACCGACGCCCACGAGACCGCAGCAGACAGCTCACTGCGAACCACCGGAGGCGCCCCTCCGGACGACGGCGGATCTTCTGCTACGGAGGCGCCGATCCCTTTGCTGGAACCGCGTGAGGGCATTCCTCCCGTGATCGCCGACGAGGACGCCCTGGCCCGGACGATCGCCGCCTTCGAGGCGGGCTCCGGACCGGTCGCCGTCGACGCCGAGCGGGCCTCCGGCTACCGCTACGGCCAGCGCGCCTACCTGGTCCAGCTGCGCCGCCAAGGGGCCGGAACGGCTCTCATCGACCCCGTCGCCTGCCCCGACCTGTCCGCCCTGGGCGAGGCCCTGTCCGGCGTCGAGTGGGTGCTGCACGCCGCCACCCAGGACCTGCCCTGCCTGCGTGAGATAGGCATGGTGCCGACGCGGCTGTTCGACACGGAGCTGGCCGGGCGGCTCGCCGGGTTCCCCCGGGTCGGCCTCGGCGCGATGGTCGAGGGCGTCCTCGGCTTCGTCCTGGAGAAGGGGCACTCCGCCGTCGACTGGTCGACCCGGCCACTGCCCGAACCCTGGCTGCGGTACGCGGCGCTGGACGTCGAGCTGCTCGTCGACCTGCGCGACGCGCTGGAGAAGGAGCTGGACCGGCAGGGCAAGCTGGAGTGGGCCCACCAGGAGTTCGACGCGATCGCCTCCGCCCCGCCGCCCGAGCCCCGCAAGGACCCCTGGCGGCGTACGTCCGGCATGCACAAGGTGCGCCGGCGGCGGCAGCTGGCCGTCGTACGGGAGCTGTGGCAGACCCGGGACCGGATCGCGCAGCGGCGGGACGTCTCGCCGGGCAAGGTGCTCGGGGACGCGGCGATCGTCGAGGCCGCGCTGGCGATTCCGGCCAACGTGCACGCGCTGGCCGCGCTGAACGGTTTCGGACACCGGATGAGCAAGCGGCAGCTGGAGCAGTGGCAGGCGGCCGTGGACCGGGCGAAGGCGTTGAGCGAGGCGCAGTTGCCGCAGCCGGGGCAGCCGGTGACCGGGCCTCCGCCGCCGCGGGCCTGGGCGGACAAGGATCCTGCGGCTGCGGCTCGGCTGTCCGCGGCCCGGACGGGTGTTTCGGCGCTGGCCGAGCAGCTCAACATGCCGCAGGAGAATCTGATGACGCCGGACACGGTGCGGCGGGTGTGCTGGGAGCCGCCGGCGGTGGTGGACGCCGAGTCCGTGGCGGGCGCGCTTGCCGGGCATGGCGCGCGGCCGTGGCAGGTGGAGCTGGTGACGCCGGTGCTGGTGGAGGCTCTGTCCGTCAAGGAGGCCTAGGGCCCTAGCCGCCGTAGAGCTTTTCGTCGTGCGGCGGCTGCGCGCCCTGCCTCCTACTTCGTGGCGCCCTGCGTGAAACCGTTGTAGATGAACCGCTGCAGGAGCAGGAAGACGATCAGGGTGGGGGCGATGACGAGGATCGCGCCTGCTGAGATGGTCTCCCAGTGGGCTCCGAAGGGGCCCTTGAAGCGGAACAGGGACGTCGAGATCACGCCAAGATCCTCGGAGGGCATGTAGAGGAAGGGGATGTAGAAGTCGTTGTAGACGTTGATCCCCTTCACGATGACGACCGTCGCGATCGCGGGCTTGAGCAGTGGGAAGATGATCTTCCGGTAGATCGTGAAGGCGTTGGCGCCGTCGATGCGGGCCGACTCGTCCAGTGAGACGGGGATGGCCCGGACGAACTGCAGGAAGATGTAGATCGACACGATGTCCGTGCCCATGTAGAGCGCGATCGGCGCCCAGAGGCTGTCGAACATCCCGAAGCTGTTCACGATCTGGAAGGTGGCCACCTGGGTGGTCACCCCGGGGACCAGCGCGGCCACCAGGAACAGGGCCGGGACGAGCTTGCGGAAGCGGAACCGGAAGCGGTCGATGGCGTACGCCGTCATCGAGCCGATGAGGACCGTGCCCCCGATGGCGACGACCAGGATCACCGCCGTGTTGGCGAACGCCGAGAGCATCCGGCCGTCCTGGAACGCCGTCACGTAGTTGCCGAAGTTGAGCGGGTCGTCGGGCAGCGTGAGGGCGCCGCTGTCGTCGGCCATCTCCCCGGAGGTCTTCAGCGACGTCAGGAAGACCACGGTCAACGGCAGGAGCACGACCAGCGTCGCGAGGACCAGGGAAAGGTACACGAGGGCACGGGCCACGGCACGTCGCGTCATACGAGGTCCACCTTGTCGTCCGGGACGAGGCGCCGCTGCACCCAGGTCACCGCCAGGATGATCAGCAGCAGTACGACGGCCGCCGCCGAGGCGAGGCCCGTCTTGTTGAACTGGAAGGCCAGCTTCACGGTCTGGATCACGAAGGTCTCGGTGCCGGTCGCGCCGCCGGTCATGATGTACGGGATCTCGAAGACCGACAGCGACCCGGAGACGGACAGGATCACCGACAGGCTCAGCACGGGCCGGATGCCGGGCGCGATGATGTGGCGGAACTGCTGCCAGCGGTTGGCCCCGTCCAGTTCGGCCGCCTCGTACAGCTCCCCCGGGATGGACTGGATCGCACCGAGGAAGAGGACGAAGTTCAGGCCCAGGTAGCGCCAGACGGAGACGCCGGCGAGGGAGACGTTGGCCGACGTGGGTGTGCCGAGCCAGGCGCGGTCGCCGTCGTAGCCGAAGAGGCCCAGGATCGCGTCGAGGGTGCCGCCGTCCTGGAAGAAGTACAGGAAGACGAAGCCGATGGCGACGCCGTTGATCAGGTACGGGAAGAAGAGCACGCCCTTGAAGAAGCCGCGGAAGCGGACGTTGAAGCTCAGGATCGTGGCGAAGTAGAGGGCGGCGCCGATCTGCACCGCGGACGCGGCGAGGTAGTAGCCGCTGACGAAGAACACCTCGAACAGCTCGGGCCGGGTGAAGAGTTCGGTGTAGTTCTCGGCGCCCGTGTAGCGCAGCTCGGGACTGACTCCGTCCCAGTCGGTGAAGCTGTACGCGACCATGTTGACGATCGGCGCGTAGGTGAAGGCGATCAGCAGGGCGAGCGGGGCGATCAGGAACAGCCAGGGGGTCACGCCCCGCCACCGACGCGGCCGGCGCGCGGCGGACGGCGGTGGCGGCCCGGCGGGCGCGGCCGGACCCACCGGCCGCGCCGCCTTCCGGGTGGTGTCGGTCATCAGGACCCCAGGTTCTGCTGCGCCTCGGTCCACTTCTCGCCCAGCCCGGTCAGGAAGTCGTCCAGGCTGCCCTTGCGGGCGCCGCGGGCGAGGTCGACGAGTTCCTGGCGGTAGTCGGGCTTGTAGATGCCGACCTCCGACTGGTTGTCGATGGACTTGACCTCGGCGCCCAGGGTGTCGTCGATGTCGAGAAGCTTCACACCCGCCTCCTGGTACGGCTTGAGGACCTCGGGCAGCGGGGCGTCCTTGCGGGGCGAGAGGGCGAGGTTGGCGTCCGCGTAGCCGGACTTGTCGGTGAACCAGTCGATCCAGGCGCGGGCGGCGGCCTTGTGCTCGGAGTGGACGTTGACGGCCTGCTGGTAGTCGGGGGACGTCACCGCGCAGAACGTGCCGTTCTTCTGGGCGGGGAACGGCATGAAGCCGATGTCGGCCGGGTCGGTGCCCGCCTGCTTCGCCGCGTCCTGCATCTGCACGATCGCCCAGGAGCCGAGCCACATCGTGGCGATCCGGCCCTTCGCCAGGCGGGGCTTGGAGGCCTCCCAGTTGGTGGTCGTCGGGTCCTTCTCGATGAGGCCCGACTTCACGATGTCGTGCAGCAGCGTGTCACCGACCCGGAGGTCGGCGCCTTGTGCCCAGGGGTTCTGCTCGGCGAGCCGGGTGGTGGCCTGGGTGTCGCAGCCGACCGAGCCGTTGACGTTCGTCCACTGGGTCAGCGGCCACATGTCCTTGAAGTTGGTGTAGTACGGGACCGCGTCGGTCTTGGCCTTGACGGCCTTGAGGTCGGCGAGGAACTCGGCCGGGGTCGTGGGCCAGTCGGTGATGCCGGCGGCGCTGAAGACCTTCTTGTTGTAGACGAAGCCCGGGACCACGCCGATCGGGCTCTGCCCGTACACCTTGCCCTGGACGGTGGAGTAGTCGGTGAAGCGGTACTTCTTGCTCCGCTCGGCCTGGGTGCCCAGCGAGGCGAAGAACTTCGGGTAGTCCTTCTTCTCGATCACGGCCGGGATCATCAGGACGTCGCCGTAGTTCTCCGTGTTCATACGGATCTTGACTTCGCCCTCGTAGTCGGTGAGGCCGTCGAACTCGACCTTCACCCTGGGATAGGTCTTGTTGAACGCGGCGGCGTACTTCTTCATCGTCCCGTCCTGCACGAGGTCGGTCCGGTGGGTGAGGACGGTGATGGTCCCTTCGACCTTGGCGGGATCGTCGGGCGCGTCGGCATCCGCGCCCTGGGAGGTGCCTCCGGTGCCGGTACAGCCCGATGCCAGCAGGGCTGCGCCCACGGCGAGGGCGAGGACGGTACGGCGGTTCATGTGCATCAGCTCCGTTCGCGGAGAGGAACTCGGGACGGAAGAGCACGTGCGGTATGGCTGGTTCGGCACTCTGACAGCGCTTTCTCAACCGGTAAAGTCCCATTCCCGCCAACGCTGCGAAACCTGTACACGACTCTTCACTGGACCGGTTAAGGGAGTGCGCATGCTTCAGGCCACACCGCTCGGCGACGGATGGATCCTGCGGCACGATGCGGACGCGCTCCCGGCGTCCGTGCCGGGCTGCGTGCACACCGACCTGATGGCGGCCGGGGTGATCCCGGACCCGTTCCTGGGCCGGGGCGAGTCCGAGGTGGCGTGGGTGGGGCGCCGGGACTGGACGTACGAGCGCGAACTCACGGCCGCGTCCGCGCAGGAGCAGACCGACCTGGTCTTCGACGGGCTCGACACCGTCGCCGAGATCTCCCTGGACGGGCGGCTGCTGGGCAAGGTACGGAACATGCACCGCTCGTACCGGTTCGATGTGACGGGGCTGTCCGGGCGGCTGTCCGTGCGGTTCGTCTCCGCCTACGCGGAGGCCGAGGCCGTGCGGGGACGGCTGGGCGAGCGGCCCGCCGCCTACGCCGAGCCCTACCAGTACCTGCGCAAGATGGCCTGCTCCTTCGGCTGGGACTGGGGGCCGACCCTGGTGACGGCCGGGATCTGGCGGCCGGTGCGCCTGGAGCACTGGTCGACGGGACGGATCGCCCGGGTGCGTCCGCTGGTCACCGTCGACGAGGGTGCGGGCATCGTCGAGCTGGCCGTCGACGTCGAGCGGACCCGGGTCGAGGTGCCGCTCACCCTGGAGGCAGAGGTGGGCGGGGTACGGGCCCGGGCGGAGATCGACGGGGCGGGCGGGGTGGTACGGCTGCGCGTGCCGGACGTCCGGCTGTGGTGGCCGCGAGGCTACGGCGAACAACCGCTCTACGACGTCGAGTTGCGGCTGCTGCACGGCGACGACGCGCTGGACGTGTGGCGGCGGCGGATCGGCTTCAGGACCGTCGAGCTGGACCGGCGGCCCGACGCGCACGGCACCGGCTTCACCCTCGTCGTCAACGGCGAGCGGCTCTTCGCCCGGGGTGTCAACTGGATCCCCGACGACGTCTTCCCCTCCCGCATCACCCGCGAGCGCTATCGGGAGCGGCTGGAGCAGGCGGCCGGGGCGGGCGTGGACCTGGTGCGGGTCTGGGGCGGCGGGATCTACGAGAGCGAGGACTTCTACGACGCCTGTGACGACCTCGGGCTGCTGGTGTGGCAGGACTTCCCGTTCGCGTGCGCGGCCTACCCGGAGGAACAGCCGCTGCGCGGCGAGGTGGAGGCCGAGGCCCGGGAGAACGTCGTACGGCTGATGCCGCATCCGTCGCTGGTGCTGTGGAACGGCAACAACGAGAACCTGTGGGCCTTCCGGGACTGGGGCTGGGAGCCGCGGCTGGCCGGGGACTCCTGGGGCGAGGGGTACTACCTGGGCGTACTGCCGCGGGTGGTGGCCGAGCTGGATCCGACGCGGCCGTACACGGCGGGGAGTCCCTGGTCCGGATCCTGGGACCGGCATCCGAACGATCCGGCGCACGGCACGCACCACTCCTGGGAGGTGTGGAACCGTGAGGACTACGCCGACTACCGGCTGAGCGTGCCCCGGTTCGTCGCCGAGTTCGGCTGGCAGGCGCCGCCCGCGTACGCCACGCTGCGGCGGGCGCTGCCCGGGGAGGAACTCGCGTCGGACTCCCCCGGCATGCTGCACCACCAGAAGGCCGACGACGGCAACGGGAAACTGGAGCGGGGCCTGGCCCGGCACTTCGCCGTGCCGAAGGGGGACTTCGACCGCTGGCACTACCTGACGCAGGTCAACCAGGCCCGTGCGGTCGCGGCCGGGATCGAGCACTGGCGCTCGCACTGGCCGGTGTGCGCGGGCACGGTGCTCTGGCAGCTCAACGACTGCTGGCCGGTGACGTCCTGGGCGGCGATCGACGGGGACGGGCGGGAGAAGCCGCTGTACCACGAGCTGCGGCGGCTGTACGCGGACCGGTTGCTGACGCTCCGGGCGCGGGACGGCGGCCTGGTGCTGGCGGCCGTCAACCAGGCGGCCGGGGAGTGGACGCCGACGCTGACCCTGCGGCGGATGTCCGTCGACGGCGAGGTGCTGGGGCAGGAGGCCGTGGCGGTGACGGTCGCGGGGCGGGCGGTGGCCCATGTCGATGTCCCGCGCGAGCTGACGCCGGCCGGCCCCGCGGAGTTCCTGGTCGCGGACGCAGACGCGGACGGGCTGCGGGCGGTGCACTTCCCCGTGCCGGACCGTGAGGTCCCCTATCCCAGGCCGGAGTTCGAGGTCGCGCTCGCCCCCGGCGGCATCACCGTCACCGCCCGCACCCTGGTCCGGGACCTGCTGCTCCAGGCCGACCGGCTGGATCCGGGGGCGCGGGCCGACCGGGGGCTGGTCACGCTGCTGCCCGGCGAAGAGGTGACCATCGGGGTGCGCGGCTGGAAGACCCCGGACGCGGAGCGTGCGCGTTCGGCCCTGTACTGCGTGGAGCCGACCCGATGACGGCGACGCCGGCCCCCCGCGTCACCATCAAGGACGTCGCCGCGCGCGCCGGCGTGTCCAAGGGTGCCGTGTCGCTCGCGTTCAACCACAAGCCCGGGCTGTCGGAGGCGACCCGGGACCGGATCTTCCGGGCGGCGCGGGAGCTGGGCTGGGCGCCGAACCTCACGGCGCGGACACTGGCCGGTTCGCGCGTGGACGTGGTGGGGCTCGCGGTGTGCCGGCCGGCCCGGATGCTGGGGCTCGAACCCTGGTACATGGAGTTCGTCTCGGGCGTGGAGAGCGTCCTGGCCGAGCACTCCTGCTCCCTGCTGCTGAGACTCGTGCGGAATCTGGACGAGGAGATCGGGGTCCAGGAGGCGTGGTGGCGGGGGCGGCAGATCGGCGGGTCCATCCTCGTCGACTTCCGGGCCGACGATCCCCGGGTGGGCCTGGTGGAGCGGCTCGGGCTGCCGGTGGTCGCGGTGGGGCACCCGTCGCTGACCGGGGGGCTCACCTCGGTGTGGACGGACGACGCGACGGCCGTGACGGAGGCGGTGCGGTATCTGGCCGCGCTGGGACACCGGCGGATCGCCCGGGTGGGCGGGGCGGCGGCCCTCGGGCACACGGCCATCCGGACGGCGGCGTTCGACGAGGCGGCGGGGGCGCTGGCGCTGGCCGGGGCGTGGCAGGTGGCGACGGACTTCTCCGGGGACGCGGGGGCGCGGGCCACGCGGTCCTTGCTGACGGCCGCGCCGGCGGACCGGCCGACGGCGATCGTGTACGACAACGACGTCATGGCGGTGGCGGGGTTGTCGGTGGCGGCGGAGATGGGGGTGCGGGTGCCGGAGGAGGTGTCGCTGCTGGCCTGGGACGACTCGCAGCTGTGCCGGCTGACGCATCCGAGGCTGTCCGCGATGAGTCATGACGTGCATGGGTTCGGGGCGGAGGTGGCTCGGACGTTGTTCTCGGTGATCACGGGGGGTGGGGCGGCAGGGTCGCATCCTGTGCCTACGCCTGTTCTGACGCCTCGGGGGTCCACTGCGCCGCCTCGGTGAGCGCCGTAGGGGAGTGTTTTTTGTGTGACGTTCACCGCTCGCCATGTCAGGACTGGGCAGCTACGTTACTCATAAGTAGCATGGGATGAGCAAGCGCTCAGCGTCCTGGACCCTGGAGGAGAGCCATCGTGCCTCGTACCGTCAGGGACGTCGTCTTCGTAGACGGCGTCCGCACCCCGTTCGGCAAGGCGGGCCCGAAGGGCATCTACCACGAGACCCGTGCCGACGACCTCGTCGTGAAGGCGATCCGGGAGCTGCTGCGCCGCAACCCCGGCCTCGACCCGAAGAAGATCGACGAGGTCGCCATCGCCGCGACCACCCAGATCGGCGACCAGGGCCTCACCATCGGCCGCACGGCCGGGATCCTCGCCGGCCTGCCGCAGTCCGTCCCGGGCTACTCCATCGACCGCATGTGCGCGGGCGCCCTGACGGCCGTGACCACGGTCGCCGGTTCCGTCGCCTTCGGTGCCTACGACGTCGCCATCGCCGGCGGTGTCGAGCACATGGGCCGCCACCCCATGGGTGAGGGCGTCGACCCGAACCCGCGGTTCGTCAGCGAGAAGCTGGTCGACGAGTCGGCCCTGTTCATGGGTATGACCGCGGAGAACCTGCACGACCGCTACCCGCAGATCACCAAGCTGCGCGCCGACGAGTACGCCGTGCGCTCCCAGGAGAAGGCCGCCAAGGCGTACGCCAACGGCAAGATCCAGGCCGACCTGGTGCCGGTCTCGGTGCGCCGCACCTCCCCCGAGGCCGGCGAGACGGGCTGGGGCCTGGTCACCGCCGACGAGCCGATGCGCCCGGGCACCACCCTGGAGAACCTCCAGGGCCTCAAGACCCCGTTCCGTGTGCACGGCAGGGTCACCGCCGGCAACGCGGCCGGTCTGAACGACGGCGCCACCGCCTCGGTCATCGCCTCCGAGGAGTTCGCGCGGGAGAACGACCTCCCCGTGAAGATGCGCCTGGTCGCCTACTCCTTCGCGGGCGTCGAGCCGGAGGTCATGGGCTACGGCCCGATCCCGGCGACGGAGAAGGCGCTGGCCCAGGCGGGCCTGTCCATCTCCGACATCGGCCTGTTCGAGATCAACGAGGCCTTCGCCGTCCAGGTCCTGGCCTTCCTCGACCACTACGGCATCGCCGACGACGACGAGCGCGTCAACCAGTACGGCGGCGCGATCGCCTTCGGCCACCCGCTGGCCTCCTCCGGCGTCCGTCTGATGACGCAGCTGGCCCGCCAGTTCGAGGAGCAGCCGCACGTCCGCTACGGCCTGACGACCATGTGCGTCGGCTTCGGCATGGGCGCGACGGTCATCTGGGAGAACCCGCACTTCGAGGGGGACAAGTGAGCACCACCGCCGAGCTTTTGAAGCAGGCCTCCGACCTGTTCCCGGACGAGGTCGTCACGCAGGCGCACGTACGCCACTTCGACCTCCCCGCCGGTGCCGGGCGCTTCGCCCTGATCACCCTGGACAACGGCCTGGACCACACCAAGCCGACCACGTTCGGCCCGGCCTCGCTGGCGAACCTGAACACCGCGATCGACCAGGTCGAGAAGGAGGCCGCGGACGGCGAGATCGCCGGCGTCGGCATCACCGGCAAGCCGTTCATCTTCGCGGTCGGCGCCGACCTCAAGGGCGTGGAGATCCTCAAGGAGTACGAGCACGCGCTCGCCATCGGCAAGGGCGGCCACGAGGTCTTCAAGCGGCTGTCCAAGCTGGCCGTGCCGACCTTCGCGTACTACAACGGCGCCGCGATGGGCGGCGGTGTCGAGGTCGGTCTGCACTGCACCTACCGGACCGTCTCCGCGGCCCTCCCGGCGTTCTCGCTCCCCGAGGTGTTCCTCGGCCTGGTCCCGGGCTGGGGCGGCTGCACGCTGCTGCCGAACCTGATCGGCGCCGACAAGGCCGTCTCGGTGATCATCGAGAACAGCCTCAACCAGAACAAGCAGCTCAAGGGCAAGCAGGTCTACGAGCTCGGGATCGCCGACGCGCTCTTCGAGGGCGCGGACTTCCTGGAGCAGTCGCTGATCTGGACCGCGTCCGTCCTCAAGGGCGAGATCGAGGTCGAGCGCCCGGTGATCGACCGCGGCGAGGGCTGGGACCAGGCCGTCGCCAAGGGCCGTTTCATCGCGGACTCCAAGGTGCACGGCGCGGCCCCGGCCGCCTACCGGGCCCTGGACATCATCGCCGCCGCCAAGAACGGCGACCTCCAGCAGGGCTACGACGCCGAGGACAAGGCGCTCGCCGACCTGATCATGGGCGGCGAACTGCGCGCCGGCATCTACGCCTTCAACCTGGTGCAGAAGCGCGGCAAGCGCCCGGCCGGTGCCCCGGACAAGAACCTGGCCCGTCCGATCACCAAGGTCGGTGTGGTCGGCGCCGGCCTGATGGCCAGCCAGCTCGCGCTGCTGTTCCTGCGCCGCCTGGAGGTGCCGGTCGTACTGACCGACATCGACCAGGAGCGCGTCGACAAGGGTGTGGGCTACGTCCACGCCGAGATCGACAAGCTGCTCGGCAAGGGCCGGATCAACCAGGACAAGGCCAACCGCCTCAAGGCGCTGGTGACCGGTGTCCTGGACAAGGCCGAGGGCTTCGCGGACGCGGACTTCGTCATCGAGGCCGTGTTCGAGGAGATGGGCGTCAAGCAGAAGGTGTTCGCGGAGGTCGAGGCGGTCGCCCCGGCGCACGCGATCCTGGCCACCAACACCTCCTCGCTGTCGGTGTCGGAGATGGCGTCGAAGCTGAAGCACCCCGAGCGGGTCGTCGGCTTCCACTTCTTCAACCCGGTCGCCGTGCTGCCGCTGCTGGAGATCGTCCGCGGCGAGCAGACCGACGAGGCCTCCCTGGCCACGGCGTTCGGCGTCGCCAAGAAGCTGAAGAAGACCGCGGTGCTGGTGAAGGACGCCCCGGCGTTCGTCGTGAACCGCATCCTGACCCGCTTCATGGGCGAGATCCAGAACGTCATCGACGAGGGCACCCCCGTCGAGGTCGCCGAGAAGGCGGTCGAGCCGCTGGGCCTGCCGATGTCGCCGCTGGTCCTGCTGGAGCTGGTCGGCCCGGCGATCGGTCTGCACGTCTCCGAGACGCTCAACCGGGCGTTCCCGGACCGCTTCACGGTCTCCCCGAACCTCAAGGCGGTCGTCGGGGCGGGCAAGCGCGGCTTCTACGTCTACGACAGCGGCAAGCCCGAGCTGGACCCGGAGGTCGCCGCGCTGCTGAAGCAGGGCGACACCGTCCTGACGGAGGAGCAGGTGCGCGAGCGCGTGCTCGACGCGGTGGCGCAGGAGATCGGGCTCATGCTCGACGAGGGCGTCGTCGCCGAGGCGCAGGACATCGACCTGTGCCTGATCACGGGCGCCGGCTGGCCGTTCCACCTGGGCGGCATCACGCCGTACCTGGACCGCGAGGGCGTCTCCGAGCGGGTCAACGGCAAGAGGTTCCTGGCGCAGGGCGTGGCGAGCGTCCCCGCGTAACGCGTGACCCCTCAAGGGGGGTGGGGCGCCCGGTAACGATCCGGATGCCCCACCCCCCTTCCGTATGCCGCCCCAGATAGGATCCTCACATAATCCGACCATTGTTTACCGTGCCCTGACGGTCTCCACCGGAGACCACCGGGCGCCCTCGAAGGAGTCGTTCGTGGCGTCCTCCCGCCGCCGCCCGCCCGGACGCCGGGTCTGGCCCAAGATCAGGCTCCTGCTCCTCGTGGCGGTGGTCGCCGCCGGCGGCACGGCGCTGTATCCCGTGTGGAAGGCGGCGCATCCGGACCCGCCCGAGCTCAAGGTCCGCTACCGGACCGACACTCCGGCCACGGCCGCGGCGGCCAGACCGTCGTTCGAGGTCTTCAACGACACCGGGAAGGCACTGCCGCTGAGCGATGTGACGCTCCGGTACTACTTCACGGCCGACGGCGCCCCGGGACCCTCGTCGTACGCCTTCAACTGCGTCAACGCCGCCTTCGGCTGCTCGAACGTCGCCGGCCGGGTCGTCGCGATGGACAAGGCCACCGACAGCGCCGACCACTACCTGGAGGTCAGGTTCACGGCCGGCGCGGGCAGCCTCAAGCCCGGCGCCAACAGCAAGGGCATCGACCTCCAGCTCTTCCGCACCGACCACAAGAAGCTGAAGCAGTCCGACGACCGCTCCTTCGACGCACGGATGACGTCCTACAAGGAGGCGGAGAAGGTCACCGCGTACAAGCGGGGCGTCCTCGCCTGGGGTGAGGAGCCGGACGGCACGAAGGCGAGCGACGAGAAGAAGGCCTCGGCGAAGAACGCCGCGCCCGACCCGCTGCCGGCTCCCCCGGCCGGAGTGCTGTTCGACGACTTCGCCTACCAGGGCGCCAAGGACCCGGCCCTGTTCAAGCACGGCTGGCTGGTCCGCACCAGCAAGGGCGGCCCCGGCATCGAGAACACCTGGTCGGCGGACGGCGTCACCTTCCCCACCGCCGAGGGCGCCCACGCTGACGGCCAGGTGCTCAATCTGCGTGCCGTCACGGACGGCACGAAGGCCGGGACGAAGCAGGCGAGCCTCGGCACGGCCGCGAGCAAGTTCCGCGACGGCACCTACGCGGCCCGGATCCACTTCAGCGACGAGCCGGCCACCGGGGACACCGGCGACCACGTCAACCAGACCTTCTACACCATCGGCGGCACCGGCTCGACGTACAGCGAGCTGGACAACGAGTACATGCCGAACGGCGGCTGGGGCCGGCCGGGTCCCAAGCTCGACACCGTGACCTGGTACGACCACAAGACGAACGACCGTGTCTACACCACCACGAACAAGAGCCTCGCCGCCTGGCACACCGTGCTGATCAGGGTGAAGGACGGCGTCGTCGCCTACTGGCTCGACGGCAGGAAGCTCTTCCTCAGCGACGGGAAGTACGCCCCGCGCGCGGACATGTCCGTGAACTTCAACCACTGGTTCATCGATCTGCCCTTCAAG
This sequence comes from Streptomyces sp. NPDC007991, assembly GCF_042958445.1. Taxonomy (NCBI): domain Bacteria; kingdom Bacillati; phylum Actinomycetota; class Actinomycetes; order Kitasatosporales; family Streptomycetaceae; genus Streptomyces; species Streptomyces sp. NPDC007991. Next base: position 424,516 of record NZ_JBIBJD010000001.1, on the reverse strand, counting down.
GGCGACCGCGCCTGGGACATGAAGGTGGACTGGCTCTACTACAACGCGAACAAAACCCTGTCGGCGAAGCAAGTGCAGTCCGCTGTCGACGGCTTCACCGACGAGGGAATGAACTACTTCGACATGGTTCGGGAGTCCCGGTGAGCAAAAGGCGGTCCAACGCCCACACGCACGCTGCCCAGGCTGCGGAGAACAAGCCGGTGGTGAGCCGGCGTTCCGCACTGTTCATGGGCGGCACGGGAGGTGTCGCGATGGCCGGCGGCGGCGCATGGCTGGGCAAGGTGGTGGCGCAGCCCGCCGCCGCCCCGGCCGCCGAGGGAGCCATCGGGGGCCTCGCCACGCCTCCCCTCTACGCCCCCTCCGGCCGCCGTCCCAAGTACCGCAGGGCGAGCTGGTCCCAGCAGTTCCAGGCCTCCCACGGCTGGACGCCCGGCGGCGCGGGCACCGCGTCGGCCGAGGCGAACGACACGTCCGTCTTCGTGCGCGGCACTCAGTCGGTCCGGGTCACCACGAACGGCAGCGGCAAGCAGTCCTACGTCCGCAAGACCGGCATGCCCGCGGTGAGCCTGACCGGCAAGATGATCCGGCTCGTCTTCCGCGTCGACGACGTGACGAACCTGGCCAAGCTCGTCTTCTACCTGGGCAGCGGCTCCTTCGCGAACCACTTCGCCTGGACGTTCCACGCCCACTCCAAGACGTCGGCCAACTACGTGCAGTCCGGGGAATGGGTGACGGTCCACCTCCAGTGGGCCGACGTCAACGCGGCGGCCGGCACGTACTCCATCGGCGCCGGCGGCAAGCCGTCCACGAAGACCGGCTTCACCGACATGTCGTTCGCCGTGTACGACAACGCGGGCGGTGCGGTGACGTACCGGCTCCAGGCCGTGGAGCTGATACCGGACACGGTCTCGGTCTTCCCCAAGGGCGTCGTCTCCCTCACCTTCGACGACTCCCACAAGTCGATCCACGACCTGGCCCGGCCGGTCATGGACCGCTACGGCTTACCCGGCACCGTCTACAACATCGCCGACGCCATCGGCACCGGCAGTTTCCTGACACTCAACCAGATGCGTTCGATGCAGGACTTCTCCGGCTGGGAGATGGCGGGCCACTCGTACGCGAACGCCGTCCACACGGCGAGCTACCCGAAGCTCACCGCCGAGGAGGCCGACGCCGACTTCCGGAAGCTGCGCGAGTGGCTGGTGTCCAACGGTTTCACCAGCGAGCACTTCGCCTATCCGCACGGCGCGTTCCAGAAGACGACCGACGGTGTCCCCGTCGACCAGATCGCGAGCCGGCACTTCACCACGGCCCGGTCGATCATCTCCGAGACGATCGAGTCGTTCGCGCCGGCGATGCCGTACCGCCTCAAGGCGCTGACCGGCATCAATGACGGCACGGGCATCGGCGGTACGGCACTGTCGAGGCTGACGGAGGCGGGCGGCCGGCTCGACCGGTGCGTGAACAGCGGTGAGTGGCTGATCCTCTGTCTGCACAAGGTCACCGAGGGCGCCCCGGCGACGAGCACCGAGATCGGCAAGGCGGGCCTGGAGACGCTGCTGAAGGCGATCGACGAGCGGGACATCCCGGTGCTGACGGTCGAGGAGGCGATGGCCTCGTACACCTGAGGCCCGGAACACAGCAGGGAGGGGCGGCCCCCGGCCGCCCCTCCCTGCTGTCTGTTCGCCGGAGGCGGCCTACCAGCCGCCCTGGCCGTGTCCCTGCCCCTGCTGCCAGGAGGGGTCCTGGTACGGGTACGCGCCCTGCTGCGGGTCATGGCCCTGGCCCGGGTACTGCTGCTGGTACGGGTCGGGGTAGCCGTCGTGCCCGCCCTGCCACTGCTGCAGGCCGGCCGGTTGCGGCGTCCCCCAGCTCACGCGCTGCTGCGGGGCGGCCGCGTGCTGCTCCTCGTCGTAGCCGGGGATCGGCTGCGGCTGGGCCGGGATGCCGCCGGACGGGCGGGGCCGGGTGCGCAGCGCCACGCCCTCCAGTCGCATCAGCTGGAGCGTCTCGGTGACCTTCTTGTCGGAGTACGGGTCCTCTTCCTCGAAGATCTCCGTCACATCGGACTCGTGGTCGCCGGCCACGGACACCTCGACACCGCCCTGGCGGGTGCCCCAGCTGCCCTTGTGCAGGGTGAACAGGGCGTAGAAGCGCAGCGGGGTGAGCAGGGTCAGCTGGATGACGCCGTAGATCGGCGCGAGCAGGAACATGCCGAAGCGCTTGACGAAGCCCATGCCGCGGCGCGGGAAGTCGAGGTAGCGCACATTGCGCAGGTAGCCCATCAGGACCATGAAGACGAGGTAGTCGCCGATGTGGTTGAGGAACTGCTGGGGCTTCATGACGGGCAGGATGACCATCGAGTAGAACATCGCCGAGCCGAAGACCAGCCACAGAGCGAGTTCCATACAGGTCAGCCAGAAGGCCGGGCGGTACTTCTTCTGGTGCCGGAAGGCCCAGAGCGACTCACGGAAGAAGGACTTGTTCCAGCGCACCTGCTGGCGCAGGAAGTGCGGCAGCTTCTCCGGGACGGCGGTGTAGCCGACGGCGGTCTCCTGGAAGACCACCTGGCCTTCCATCAGGCAGTAGTTGGTCATCCGGCGGTCGTCACCGAAGACGGCCGGCTTGCCCAGGAACTGCTGGTTGAGGAAGTCCGGCAGATACTTGCGCACCAGCGTGCCGCGGTACGCCGACAGGGCGCCGCAGCAGCACAGGACCGACTTCAGCCGCGAGTAGGCGGCCCGCTCGAAGAGGAACGAGTTGCCGTAGCGCAGGTCCTGGAGGCGGGTGAAGATGTTGCTGTCGTGGTTGAGCGCCAGCACCATGCCCGTGGAGGCCATGATCCTCTCGTCGGCCAGCGGCAGCAGCAGTTCGCGCACGGTGTCGCGGGACAGCACGGTGTCCGAGTCGACGCACAGGAAGATGTCCGAGTACGGCGCGGCCTCGAAGCCCAGCGCCAGCGCCTCGCGTTTGCCCTTGTTCTCGGGCTGGACGCTGACGGTGTACTTGACGCCCTTGGCCTCGAACTCGCGGCGCATCCTCTTCGCCGTCCGGATGCCGGAGTCGTCGGCGCTGGCGTCGTCGATGATGTGGATCTCGTTCGGCAGGCGGCTCTGCGCGAGGAGGCTGCGCATGCCCTGCTCGAACATCACCGGGTCCTCGTTGTAGATCGGGATGACCGCGGTGACCCAGGCGTTCTCCAGGTACTCCAGTTCCTCCCGCCCGGCCTTGGCCGGACGGTAGAAGAGGGCGCCGAACATCTTCAGGGCCAGCAGGCCCATGGCACCCATCGAGTACAGGTGCAGCGACCCGGCGTCGAGCCGGGTGGCGATGAGCGCGGCCAGGCCCAGGAAGACGAAGTACGAGACCTTCAGGTGCCGCCGCTTGCGGTGCGCGCGACGGCCGCCGGAGTCGACGGCCCCGGGTATGTAGGTGCCTTCGGTGGTCACAGCTTGACCACCCGCGGGTGGTCGGAGGACTTGCCCCGGGTGTCGAAGAGCGCCCGGGCCCGGTCGGCGAGCACGCCCAGGTCGATCTCGCGGTGCGGCTGGAGCAGGATGGTGAGGTCGGCCGTCTCGGCGGCGGCGAGATAGTCGTCGGCACGCTCGACGGGCGCACCGGCGACACGCCAGTCCTCCACCCGCGGGTCGAAGTAGGCGAGTTCGGCACCGCGCGCGAGGAGGTTCTCCGCGACGGCCAGCGCCGGGCTCTCCCGCTGGTCGGAGATGTCCGGCTTGTAGGTCACGCCGAGCAGCAGCACCCGGGACCCGCGCACGGGCTTGCCCTGGTCGTTGAGCAGATCGGCGGCACGGTTGACGACATGCACGGGCATCCGCTGGTTGATCTCCTGCGCCAGCTCCACGAACCGGAACGGGATGCCCAGCGAACGCACCTTGTACGACAGGTAGTTGGGGTCGATCGGAATGCAGTGCCCGCCCACGCCGGGACCGGGGTAGAAGGGCGCGAACCCGAACGGCTTCGTGGACGCGCACCGGATGGCGTCCCACAGGTCGACACCGATCTCGCGGCAGAACATCGACATCTCGTTGACGAGCGCGATGTTGACGTGCCGGTAGGTGTTCTCCAGCAGCTTGGCCATCTCGGCCTCGCGGGTGCCCTTGGCCTCGACGACCCGGTTCACGAACCGCTCGTAGAGGGCGCGGGCGGCCTTGGTGCAGTCGGCCGTGATGCCGCCGACGACCTTGGGCGTGTTCTCCAGCCCGAAGGAAGGGTTGCCCGGGTCGATGCGCTCCGGGGAGAAGGCGAGGTGGAAGTCGGCACCGACGCGCAGCCCGCCGGCCTCCAGCCGGGGCCTGACGACCTCGTCGGTGGTGCCCGGGTACGTCGTCGACTCCAGCACGACGAGCGTGCCGGCCCGCAGATGGGCGGCGATGTCGTCCACGGCCGCGTGCACCGCGCCGAGGTCCGGGGCTCCGTGGTCGGTGAGCGGCGTCGGCACGCACACCACGACCGCGGCGGCATCCGCGATGACCCCGGCCCCGTCGGTGGCCTCGAAGCCCCGCTCCAGCATGGCGCGCACATCGGAGTCGGTGATGTCGTCCACATGCGAACGGCCCGCGTTCAGCCCGTCGACCACCCGTCGGCTGCGGTCGAGACCGACCACCTTCAGGCCCGCGGCAGCCGCGGACCTGGCCAGCGGCAGCCCCACGTAACCGAGTCCGACAACGACAAGATCCACCGTGGAGGATCTGCTCACGACATCATTCCTCAACCCCGTTGCCACGGCCCCGGCCAGACGCAGCGGCAACCGGCCCCCCAGCAAATCGAACAGTGCGAGGAGGCTAACAAAACCTTCACTTTTTGACCATGTTCACCCGAGGTGCGTCTCGTCACGCACACATCCGCACAACCCTTGACACACCTCGTGAGTCTGGAGCGACAGGAGCCCCAGGAACGAACGGGGCGTCAGATCTCCCGCCAGGCCTCCAGCGCGAGCCCCGGCTCGTCCTTGCGGCGGGTGAACAGCAGCTTCCCGTTCGACGGGGACTGGGAGGCCGCTACGACCTCGTCATGCTCGTCGAGCGCGAGCGACACGGTGGCGTCGGCGGGCAGCTGAGGGCCGGACTCGGTCCACCAGGCCCCGGCGGACTCCTGTTCGGTCGGATAGGCGGCGAAGGCCACCCGGCCGCTCGACGACCGCTGGGCGAGCACGGTGCAGTCGTACCCCTCGATCTCACAGCGCACGGCGGACACGGGGCCCGGCCCGGCGGAGGCGATGAGCGTCACCGGCTTCTCCCCCGGGCGCCAGGCGCACAGGTCGCCGGAGGCGTCCGTGAAGAAGAGGGTGGTGTGCTCGGCGGACGTGGCGATCGCGCGCAGGGTCCCCGGACGAGCGGGCACATCGGCCCCCTCCCCCCGCACCGGGGTCCGGCCCGGCTCCTCCTGCCGCCAGTGCAGAATCCCGCCGGCCGCTGCGGCGTACACCTCGACCAGCCCCGACTGACCCGTCACGGCGGCCAACTCCCCCTCCACGTCGTGCCCCTCCAGGTCCTGCCAGGCCCCCCAGCCGCCCTTCTCCTTCTGGTTGCGCAGGCTCACCCCGCCGCCCTTGTTCCGGACGAAGACATGGCAGCGCCCCTGCGCGTCGACGGCGACGGCCGGCTCGCCCGTCCGGTCGCCCTTCTTGTCCGGGTGCCCGATCGGAACCCAGTCCAGGGGCGCGAGCCGGGGCCGGAAGTGGGTGGAGTGCACCAGGCCCGACTCGCCCGGCACGGTGGGCCGCCAGGCGGCCAGATGGGCGTAGCCGTCGGCGCCCTGGCCGACCGCGGCACCCGGGTGCAGCTTCTGGGTGCCGCCGACGGTCCGGGGGGCGTCCCAGGAGCCGGCGGGGCCGCGTTCCGCACGGCACAGGACGGCGTCGCCGGAGGGCAGGTAGACGGTGAGGCGGCCGTCGCGGCCGCGGATGAGCCAGTCGCCGTTCACCGGTTCACCTTACGCGGGCGGGAGGTGTCGACGTCCCGCCCGCGCCCTGCCTGGCCGGGATCCGCCGTGCGACCCTGGCCACATGAACAGCAACGCTCCCCTGCTTGTCGTCGTCGACGCCGCGAATGTCGTCGGGTCGGTGCCGGACGGGTGGTGGCGGGACCGGAAGGGGGCGGCGGAACGGTTGCGGGACCGGTTGGCGTCGGACGGGGTGCCGGGGGTGGACGGGCCGGTGGACGTCGTCCTCGTGGTGGAGGGTGCGGCTCGGGGGGTGGAGTCCGTGGCCGGAGTGCGGGTGGAGTCGGCGCCGGGCAGTGGGGACGACCACATCGTGGAGGTGGTCGCGGGGGCGGGGGCGCGTCCGGTACTGGTGGTCACGGCCGACCGGGAGCTGCGGAGGCGGGTCGGGGAGCTGGGGGCGGACGTCACGGGGCCGCGGTCGGTACGACCGTGAGAGCGGGGCGTTTTTGCTGACCCGCGCCGCAGGGGTGCTGCGACCGCTGCCCGGGTCGGGTGGGCGCGGAGCCCGGCGCTGCGGGGTGCCGCTGCGCCCACCGGTGCCGCCCTGGGCTGAGTGCGCCGCACCCGCCGACGGCGGGAAGGGGACGTGTCGGGAGGTGTCCGCCCGCAGCGGTTGGCGCGTCAACGGGGAGTCAGCCGGCGTCCGGCCCCATCGCGCCGTTCCGAGGACGGACACCCCCCGGCGCGGCCCCGGCCCACAGCCGGCCGCAGGCGGCTACGGCGTCTCCTCCGCCTTCGTGGTCCTCCCGAGGCGGCTGTGGCTGCGGCCGTAGAGGAAGTACACGAAGAACCCGACGACCATCCAGATCGCGAACCGCACCCACGTCTCCGCCGGCAGGTTGATCATCAGCCACAGCGAGGCACACACCGACAGGATCGGGATGACCGGCACCCACGGTGTGCGGAACGCCCGGTGCAGGTCGGGCCGGGTCCTGCGGAGGACGAGGACGCCGACGGCGACCACCACGAAGGCGAACAGCGTGCCGATGTTCACCAGCGCGGCGAGCTCCGTCAGCGGAGTGAAGCCGGCCAGGACCGCGATGACCACGCCGAGCAGGATGGTCGGCCGGTGGGGGGTGCGGAACCGCGGATGGACGTGCGAGAAGAATCGCGGCAGCAGCCCGTCACGGCTCATCGCGAAGAACACCCGGGTCTGGCCCAGGAGAAGGATCATGCAGACCGTCGTCAGGCCGACCGCCGCGCCGAAGCTGATGAACCCCGCGTACCAGGGATGCCCCGTGGCCTTGAACGCGTCGGCGAGCGGCGCGTCCACGGACAGCCGGGTGTAGTTCTGCATGCCGGTGACGACGATCGACACGAGAACGTACAGCGTGGTGCAGATCAGCAGGGAGCCGAGAATGCCGCGCGGCATGTCGCGCTGTGGATTGCGGGTCTCCTCCGCCGCCGTGGCCACGATGTCGAAGCCGATGAAGGCGAAGAACACGACGGAGGCGGCGGTGAAGATGCCCATCACGCCGAAGTTGGAGGGCGCCCAGCCGAACATGAGCTGGATCAGCGGCGCTTGGAGACTGCTCCCGGCCTCCACCGTCTTCGCCTTCGGGATGAACGGGTCGTAGTTGGCACCCTTGATGAGGAACGCACCCGCGACGATCACGACGAGGACGACCGTCACCTTGATGGCGACGACGAGCGACGTGATCCGCGCGGACAACTTCATGCCGAGCACGAGAATGCCGGTGAGGGCCAGCACGAGCGCGGCGGCGAGGATGTCGAAGCCGAAGACGTCGGCGCCGTCCCTGCTGCCCAGGGACGCGGGCATCTCCCAGCCCGCGTTGCTCATGAGCGACTGGATGTAGCCCGACCAGCCGACGGCCACCACCGCCGTACCGAGCGCGAACTCCAGGACCAGGTCCCAGCCGATGATCCAGGCGGGCAGCTCGCCGAGGGAGGCGTACGCGAACGTGTAGGCGGACCCGGCGACCGGGACCGTCGACGCGAACTCGGCGTAACAGAGGGCGGCCAGCGCACACGCGACGCCGGCCGCGACGAACGCCAGGGCCACCGCGGGCCCGGCGTTGTTCTTGGCGACTGTTCCGGTGAGGACGAAGATGCCGGTGCCGATGATCACGCCGACGCCGAAGACGGTCAGATCCAGCGCGGACAAGGACTTCTTGAGCGCGTGCTCTGGCTCCTCGGTGTCGAGGATGGACTGCTCGACCTTCTTCGTCCGGAAGAGGGTGCTGCTCACGGGGTACCTCCCACGCTTGTCGTCCTCGACATGATCGAGAGGGGGCACCATCCGTATGCCCCGGCGGCGATGGATTCACGCCAATGGGCCGGTTCCACCCCCCTTGGCGGGGGTGGAACCGGCCCATTCAGCGGTACCGAGGCGGTGTCAGTCGCGCGCGGGCTCCACGGAGTCGACCGCGTCGGCCGCGGAGCGTTCGTATCTGCCGTCCAGCCTGGCGACCAGCCCGGTCACCTGGCGGGCGATGTCCGGCGCGGTGAGGCCGATCTCGGCCATGACCTCGGCGCGCGAGGCATGGTCGAGGAAGCGCGGCGGGATGCCGAAGTCGCGCAGCGGCACGTCGACGCCCGCGTCACGCAGCGCCTGCGCGATCGCCGACCCCACCCCGCCGACCCGGCTGTTGTCCTCCACGGTGACGACCACGCGGTGCCGCTCGGCGAGCGGGGCCATGGCCTCGTCGACGGGCTTGACCCAGCGCGGGTCGACGACGGTGGTGGAGATGCCCTGCCGGTCGAGCAGGCCGGCGATCTCCAGGCACATCGGCGCGAGGGCACCGACGGAGACCAGCAGCACATCGGGCCGGTCGGCGCCGGGCTCGCGCAGCACGTCCATGCCGCCGACCCGCCCCACGGCGGGCACGGCGGGACCGACGGCGCCCTTGGAGAAGCGGACCACGGTCGGCGCGTCGTCGACGGCGACGGCCTCCCGCAACTGCGCGCGGACCTGGTCGGCGTCGCGCGGGGCGGCCAACCGCAGCCCCGGCACGACCTGGAGGATCGACATGTCCCACATGCCGTTGTGGGACGCGCCGTCGGTGCCGGTGACTCCGGCCCGGTCCAGGACGAACGTCACCCCGCACTTGTGCAGGGCCACGTCCATCAGCACCTGGTCGAAGGCGCGGTTGAGGAAGGTGGCGTACACCGCGAACACCGGGTGCACGCCGCCCGTCGCCAGGCCCGCGGCCGACACCGCGCCGTGCTGCTCGGCGATGCCGACGTCGTAGACCCGCTTCGGGAACCGCTTGGCGAACTTCTCCAGGCCCACCGGCTGGAGCATGGCGGCGGTGATGGCGACGATGTCCTCGCGCTCCTCACCGAGCTTGACCATCTCCTCGCCGAACACGGACGTCCAGTCGGCGCCGGAGGTGGCGATCGGCAGGCCCGTGTCGGGGTGGATCTTGCCGACGGCGTGGAAGCGGTCGGCCTCGTCCTGGAGGGCGGGCTGGTAGCCGCGGCCCTTCTCGGTGAGGCAGTGCACGATGACGGGCCCGCCGAACCTCTTGGCCCGCGCGAGGGCGGACTCCAGGGCCTCCAGGTCGTGCCCGTCGATCGGGCCGACGTACTTCAGGCCGAGGTCCTCGAACATGCCCTGCGGGGCGATGAAGTCCTTCAGGCCCTTCTTGGCGCCGTGCAGGGTGTCGTAGAGCGGCCGGCCGACGACGGGGGTGCGCTCCAGCACCTCCTTGGTGCGGGCGAGGAACCGCTCGTAGCCGTCCGTCGTGCGCAGCGTCGCCAGGTGGTTGGCGAGACCGCCGATGGTCGGTGCGTAGGACCGCTCGTTGTCGTTGACGACGATGACGAGGGGCCGGTCCTTGGCGTCGGCGATGTTGTTCAGCGCCTCCCAGGCCATGCCGCCGGTCAGCGCCCCGTCACCGATCACGGCGACGACGTGGCTGTCGCGCTCGAGGAGCTCGTTGGCCTTGGCGATGCCGTCGGCCCAGCCGAGGACGGTCGAGGCGTGCGAGTTCTCGATGATGTCGTGCTCGGACTCGGCCTGCGAGGGGTAGCCGGACAGGCCGCCCTTCATCTTCAGCTTCGAGAAGTCCTGACGGCCGGTGAGCAGCTTGTGCACGTAGGACTGGTGGCCGGTGTCCCAGAGCACCTTGTCCTTGGGCGATTCGAAGACCCGGTGCAGGGCGATGGTGAGCTCCACCACGCCGAGGTTGGGGCCGAGGTGACCGCCGGTCTTGGAGACCGCTTCGACAAGGAAGGTCCGGATCTCCTCCGCCAGCTGGTTCAGCTCTTCCAGGCTGAGCCGGTCCAGATCGCGCGGTCCCCTGATTCGGGTCAGCAGCGGCACCCGTGCCTCCTTGCAGTAGAGCTGTTCGAGCAGTTGCCGGGCTCGTCGAGTCTAATGTTCCGCCCTTGAGGACCGCGCCGAGGCCGTGCGTCATACGTCACGCATTCGGCTGTACCCAACTTGTGCCCCACCTACGACACAACTGTGCCCGGCACCTCACGGTGCCGGGCACGGTCATGTCCCCAAGGGGCGCGGGGAACTGCGCGACAAGCCACGGCGCACCCGCGGCCGGGGACCGGGCGCAGCCCTGCGGCGCTACGCCCGCCCCGCCGTCTTCTGCGTCTTACGAGTAACGGCGTCGATCACCACCGTGGCCAACAGCACACCACCCGTGATCATGTACTGCACCGGAGAGGCGATGCCCTCCAGGGCGAGCCCGTACTGGATCGACACGATCACCAGCACACCGAGCAGCGCGTTCCATGTCCGTCCGCGACCGCCGAACAGCGACGTACCGCCGATCACCGCGGCCGCGATCGCGTTCATCAGCAGGTCACCGCCACCGGCGCCCTGGTTCGCCGCGGCGATCTTCGACGCGATGAACAGACCGCCGACCGCCGCGAACGTGCCGGAGATCGCGAACACCGAGATCCGCACCGTCTCCACGTTGATACCGGCCCGGCGCGACGCCTCGACGCTGCCGCCGAGTGCGAACACCTTCCGCCCGTACGCCGTGCGCCGCAGCACGAAGTCCGTGACCAGCAGCACCACGATGAAGATCACCACGGCCAGCGGCAGGCCCTTGTACTGGTTGAAGACGATGGCGACGGCGAACGCGACGACGGCCAGCAGCACCGTCCGCACGATGGTCTCGCTCAGCGGCCGCGACGGCACCCCAGCGGCCTCCCGGCGGCGGTTGCCGAGGAAGGAGCTGAGGAAGAACCCGGCGGTCACCACGGCGGCCAGGCCGTACGCGGCGGCCACGTCCGAGAAGTAGTAGCTGGTCAGCTTGGCCACGACCCCGTCCGGGTCGAGGTTGATCGTGCCGTTGTCGCCCAGGATCTGGAGCATGAAGCCGTTCCAGAACAGCAGACCGGCCAGGGTGACGGCGAACGCGGGGACGCCGATCTTCGCGAAGAAGAAGCCGTGCAGCACGCCGGCGACGGTGCCGGTGAGGATGGCCAGCACGAAGGCGAGCCACTCGTTCATGCCGTGGGTGACGTTGAGCACGGCGAAGCTCGCACCCGCGACACCGCTGACCGAGCCGACCGACAGGTCGATCTCGCCCAGCAGCAGCACGAACACGATGCCGACGGCGATCATGCCCGTGCCGACCATGGCGACGGACATGTCGGACAGGTTGCCCGCGGTGAGGAAGTTGGAGTTCAGGCTCTGGAAGATGATCCAGATGATCGCCAGGCCGATGACGACCGGGATGGAGCCCAGGTCGCCGGACTTCATCTTGCGCTTGAACTCACTGACGTAGCCGGCGAACCCCTGCTCGCGCACCAGCAGCCGGGGGTCGACGACCGTGACGGAGGCCTTGGCCGCCTCCGGGTTCTCCACGACGTGGTCTTCGGGGGCTCCCGTGGCGGAGGTCTTGTCGATGCTCACTTGGAAACCTCCCCGTTCGTGCGCGCCGCACGGCGGGTCACGGCGTTGTCGGTGGCGCCGGTGATGGCGGAGATGATCTCTTCCTGCGAGGTCGACTTGACCTCGAAGACGCCGTTGTTGCGCCCGAGGCGCAGCACGGCGACCTTGTCCGCGACGGCCTTCACATCGGCCATGTTGTGGCTGATGAGGATCACGGCGTGGCCGCGCTCGCGCAGCCGCTCGACCAGGTCGAGGACCTGCGCGGTCTGCTCGACGCCGAGGGCGGCGGTGGGCTCGTCGAGGATGACCAGCTTGGGCTCGCCGAGCATGGACCGGGCGATGGCCACGGTCTGGCGCTGACCGCCGGAGAGCGAGGCGATCGGGATGCGCACGCTCGGGATACGGATCGACAGCGTGTCGAGCAGCTCGCGGGAGCGGCGCTCCATCTCCACCTCGTCCAGGACACCGCGCTTGCGGATCTCCCGGCCCAGGTAGAGGTTGCCGACGACGTCGATGTTGTCGCACAGCGCGAGGTCCTGGTAGACGGTCGCGATGCCCAGGTTCTGGGCGTCGTGCGGTTTGTTGATGTGGACGGACCTGCCGTCCCATTCGATGACGCCCTCATCGATGGGGTGCACGCCGGCGATCGTCTTGACCAGCGTGGACTTTCCGGCGCCGTTGTCGCCGACCAGGGCGACCACTTCACCGGCGTGGACCTCAAGCTCTACGTCGGTGAGCGCCTGTACGGCACCGAACCGCTTGGAGACCCCGCGCAACGCCAGCACGGGCGTAGCGGACACGTGAACCATCTCCTTCGCCGCCTGACCCGGCGGGAGGTATGTACAGAAGGTTTGGCAGAGAGTGCGGGAGTGATCACTCCGGCGCCCCGCGGAGCTTGCGGGGCTGGTGTGGCGGGGCGCCGGAGGAACTCGGGGCAGCGGGTCCCGTACGGCGGGCACGGGAGTCCGGAGGCGGACTCCCGTTTCCCTCTCCGCGGGGACCTGACGGCTGCTTACTTGAGACCGATCTTGTCGCAGGCGGCCTTGTACTTGCCGGTGCAGATCTCGCTCACGGTGTAGATGCCGTCCTTGATGACGGTGTCCTTGATGTTGTCCTTCGTCAGCGAGACGACCGGGACCAGGACGGAGGGGATGGCCTTGGTGGTCGGGCTGTCGACCTTGTCCTTGGCGATCGAGTCGAGCGACTTGCCCTGGGCGAGGGCGACGGCCATCTCGGCCGCGACGTCCGCCTCCTGCGGGTAGGGCTTGTAGACGCTCATGTACTGCTCACCGGTGACGATGCGCTGCACGCCGGAGAGCTCGGCGTCCTGGCCGGTGACCGGGATGTCGGCGATGCCGGCGGCCTTCAGGGCGGTGATGATGCCGCCCGCCATGCCGTCGTTGGCGGAGTAGACGCCGATGATCTTGTCCTTGCCGAGGGCGGAGATGGCGCCCTCCATGTTGGCGTTGGCGTTCTCCGGCTTCCACTCCTTGGTGTCGTACTCGCGGCCGACGTTCACCTTGCCGTCGAGGACGGAGTGCGCGCCCTTCTTGAACTGGGCGGCGTTCGGGTCGGTGGACGACCCGTTCATCATGACGATCTGGCCGTCCTTGGCCTTGGAGCCCAGGGCCTTCAGCAGGGCCTCGCCCTGGGTCTTGCCGACCGTGACGTTGTCGAACGAGGTGTACGCGTCGATCGGGCCCTCGGCCAGGCGGTCGTAGGCGACGACGGGGATGTTCGCGTCCTTGGCCTTCTTCACCGAGCCGGCGATGGCCTTGGAGTCCACCGCGTCCACGATCAGCACGTCGACCTTGTTGGTCACCATCGTGTCGACCTGCTGGTTCTGCGTGCTGGCGTCCTGCTTGGCGTTGGCGTAGACGACCTCGCCCTTGCCGCCGGTGAGCTCCTTGACCTTCTTCTCGATGAGCGGCCGGTCGAACTTCTCGTAGCGCGCGGTCGCGTTCTCCGGAAGGAGCAGACCGACCTTGATCTCGTCGCCCTTCTTGGCGGACCCGCTGGATTCGGCGTTGTCGCCGGACTCCTTGGCGCTGCCACAGGCAGCAAGCGAAACGGCCATCGCACCGGCGGCAATCGCAACAGCGGCGCGACGCATACGCGTGTTCACTTCAGAAACCTCCCTGACGAGGCCGCGACAGTGCGGCCGAGGTGGCTGGAAGTCAACTCGGCCACACGTGCGACGTCAAGAAGTAAATCCTTAACGAGATGGCAACGGTGCCATCCGTTCTCTAAGTGAAGGCAGGGGTCGCCGCCTGCAACGCCCCGACGGCGGTCCCGTCCAAGAGGGTCGAATCGCCCATCTCGCTGAGGGCGAGCGCGAGCGCTCCGAGCACCTCCGCACGACCACCGAGGGCCCCGGGGAGAACGGACAGCTGGCGTGCCGCGCTGGGGATGGCGTAGCGGCCCACGGACTCCCGGATCGGCCCGAGCACCAGCTCACCGGCCTCGGCGAGATCACCGCCGAGGACCACGCGGCTCGGGTTCAGCAGGTTGCAGAGATTGGCGACTCCACTGCCGATGTGGCGGCCGACGTCGGCGATCACCCGACGGCAGCCCGGGTCTCCGTCCCGCGCGAGCCGTACGACGCCTTCCATCGTCAGGTCGGTGCCGTGACTGGACTGGAGGAGCGGCAGCACGTAGCGCGCGGCCGCGAAGGTCTCCAGGCAGCCGCGGTTTCCGCAGCGGCAGACGGGGCCGGATTCGTCGAGTGTAATATGTCCGATTTCTCCTGCGGTACCGCCAGGACCGCGGTAGATCTTGCCGTTGATCACCAAGCCCGCTCCGACACCGCTGGCGACCTTGATGTACGCCAGGTCGCGCACGCCACGGCCGCTGCCCCAGACCATCTCGCCGAGGGCGCCGAGGTTGGCGTCGTTGTCCACGTGCACGGGGACGCCGAGGCGCTCGCGCAACTCCTCGGCGGGCTTGGTGCCGGTCCAGCCGGGCAGGATGGCGGTCGAGCCGAGGGTGCCGGACTCGACGTCGATGGGGCCGGGGACGCCGAGGCCGACGCCGGCGATCTTGGAGCGGTCGACGCCGGTGGCTTCGATCAGGCGGGTGACCAGCTGCTCCGCCCGGTCGAGGCCCTGGGTCGACGAGGCGTCGACATCGAGGGGCTCGGACTCCTCGGCGAGCACCTGGTGGGCGAGGTTGCCGATCGCGACGCGCAGGTGGGTGTGGCCGAAGTCGACCCCTATGACGATGCCGGCGTCTCCGCTCAGCGACACGCTGCGGGCCCGGCGGCCGCCCGCCGAGGTGGGTGTGACCTCGACCGTGCCGCGTTCCTTCAACTCCCGGACGATGTTGGACACCGTCGCGGCGGACAGGCCCGTCGTCCGCGCGATCTCGGCCTGGGTGAGGGAGCCCGCCAGGCGCACGGCTCGTACGACCCGCTCCAGGTTGGCTCGGTGCAGCGACGACTGCGACCCCGGAGTCTCCACGACGACCTCCTGCGCGCGGGGCCGCTTCAATGACGCCCCGTCCATGTCCAACTAGTGAACTCTAAGCTGAGCCGTTCGGGTTGCCTCCCGTCAAGAGGTTGAGCCGATTCCCGGGTGTGCGCGTGCGGTCGCGGAGGGCTACGGGTGCGGGTTTGCCCCTGCGGGGTGGGGGCGGGCCGTCGGCGGCTGCGGGCGCGTCTCGCCTTGGCTGCGGGCAGTCGTGCCTCACCTGGCGCCTCGAGGGCCTGGGAGGTGCCCCCAGGCGGCACGGGTGGGCGCAGCGGCACCCCGCAGCGCCGGGCTGCGGGGTGCCCTGCCCGGGCAGCAGCCGGCCGTGTTACTTCAGCGCCCCCGCCGTCAGGCCCTGCACCACCTGGCGCTGGAAGATGATGTACGCGGCGAGCACCGGCAGCATCGCCATCACCAGGCCCGCGAAGAGGCCCGACCAGTCGCCCTTGTAGCCCTGGCTGACCGCCAGCTGGACGAGGCCCTGGGTGAGGACGCGCTTGTCGGGGTCGGTGTTGAGGACCGTGGGGAGCATGTACTGGTTCCACTGCCCCAGGAAGTTGAAGATGCCGACGCTGACCAGGCCCGGCTTGGCCATGGGCAGCATGATCTGGAAGAACGTACGGCTGTGCGAGGCGCCGTCGACGAAGGCCGCCTCCGCCACCGACGTCGGCAGGGTGCGGAAGAACGCCGTCAGGAAGAAGACCGTGAACGGCAGGGAGTAGGCGATGTAGACGAGGATCAGGCCGTGGATGGTGTTCAGCAGGCCCATGTTGTTCACGACGTAGAACAGCGGGACCAGCGCCAGCATGATCGGGAAGCTCATGCCGCCGATGAACAGGTAGTAGATGAAGCGGTTGCCCGGGAAGTCGAAACGGGCCAGGACGTACGCCGCCATCGAGCCGAGGACCAGCGTGCCGATGAGCGAACCGCCGACCACGAGG
This sequence comes from Streptomyces sp. NPDC007991, assembly GCF_042958445.1. NCBI lineage: Bacteria > Bacillati > Actinomycetota > Actinomycetes > Kitasatosporales > Streptomycetaceae > Streptomyces > Streptomyces sp. NPDC007991. The sequence goes on along the minus strand of NZ_JBIBJD010000001.1, from coordinate 408,323 downwards.
ACCGTGTTGAGGAAGTAGTCGCTCATGTTGGCCTCGGTCCACGCCCGCGACCAGTTGTCGAAGTGCAGCGTGTCCGGCAGCGACCAGGGGGAGCTGAAGATGGACCGGTCGTCCTTGAAGGACGTCATCACCGCCCACAGCAGCGGCATGACCACCATGACCGCCCACAGGACGAGGATGCCGTGGGAGAAGACGTTGAGGACCGTGCCCTCCTTCTTCTCCTTCGGCGGTGGGCCCGCGGGGAGATCGACCTTGGTCACGGGCGCGCCGGACTCGGCCGGCACGGGCGCGGGGGTCTGTGTCGTCTTCATCAGTACTCCAGCCGCTCGCGACGGCCCAGCCGCATCACCACGGCGGCGAAGGCCAGCGTGACGACGAGCAGGGCGACACCGATGGTGGTGGCGTAGGCGGCCTGCCCGTCCCGGAACGCCTTCTGGTACACGTACAGGACCATGACGGTGGTCGAGTAGTCGGGCCCGCCCGGCCCGGTCGTCATGATCTGCACGACCGCGAACGACTCGGCGCCCAGGGCGAGGATCCCCATGTAGACCCAGCCCGACTGCACGGTGTCCCAGAGCAGGGGCAGGGTGATGCGGAAGAACGTGGTGAAGCGGTTCGCGCCGTCCAGCAGCGCCGCCTCGTACAGCTCCCCCGGGATGGAGGCCATGCCGGCGGAGAAGAGGACCACGAAGAAGCCGACCGTGGACCAGACGAGGACCGCCATCACGGCCCACAGCGCCAGGTCGGGGTCGCCCAGCCACAGGGGCTGGACGTCGCCGAGTCCGATGCCGCGCAGGACCGAGTTGATCGCGCCGCTGTCCGGGTTGTACGCGAACGCGAACAGCAGCGCGACGATGGCGATCGAGAGGACCTGCGGGAAGAAGTAGACGATTTTGTAGAAGGAGGAGCCGCGGACGCCGGAAATGACCGGGCCGTTCTTTCTCTTTCTGCCGCCCACGTTGATCATGAAGGCGAAGAACAGCGCGAGGCTGATCGTCACCACCGGCAGCAGGAGGGCGAACAGCAGGCTGTGCTGCAACGACTTCCAGAAGATGTCGTCGTCGAGCAGCCGGCTGTAGTTGTCGAAACCGACCATCTTGAATTCGGGACTCAGGCCGGTCCAGTCCGTGAACGAGTAATAGATGGACTGGATGAACGGCCAGACCACGAAGAGCGCGTACAGTCCCAGGGGCAGCGCGAGGAAGCCCACGATGAACCGGTACTTGCCGTGCTGCATCGCCACTCCGGTGCCGTTGCGGAAATTGTTTTTCCGGTGCCGTTACTGGTGCTTGTAGTGCTTGACCGAGTCGTCCTTGGCGGTCTCGTCGGCGAATCCCTGGATCTTTTTGATGGCCTCGGCCGGGGTGAGGCGGCCGGCCATCATCTCGCCGAGGCCGGAGACACCGATCTTCTCCTTCTGCAACTGGACGTACCAGTCCTGAAGGCGGGGGTTCACCACGTTGTCGCCGGCCTTTTCCAGCGCCGCGACGCCCGACTTGAGGCCGGGGGTGAGGGCGATGCCGTCGGTGCCGCCGTTGTACGCGGTCAGCGACTTCACCTTGCTGGTGAAGTTCTTCGAGGAGGCCTCGCTGAGCATGATGCGCAGTTGCTCCATGCCGCCCTCGGCGTTCTTCGCCTTGGACGGGACGATGAAGGGCTCGCCGCCGGAGGCCCAGATGGTGCCGAAGGGCATCTTGTCGGAGGAGTCGAGGCCGGTGGGCGCGGAGACGGCCAGGTCGAAGTCCTTCGGGATGACGTTCGCCGACTCGTTCTCCACCCAGGAGCCGTTCGGGATGAACAGCGCCTTGCCCTGGGCCCAGGCGGTCTGCGACTGGATGTGGTCCAGGCCCGGGGTGCCCCTGAGGACGTAGCCCTTCTTGTAGAGCTCGTAGTAGGCCTCGAAGCAGGCCTTGACAGCCGGGTGCTTCCAGGCGTTCGGCTCCAGGTTGTCGATCGCGTCGAGGACTTCGCGGCCGCCGACCTTGCCGATCATCGGGTAGAGCGAGAAGGGGAGGTAGTACGGGTACTTGCCCGCGTACGTCCAGCCGGCCATGCCCTTCTTCTTGGCCTTCGCGCAGACCGCGAGCATCTGGTCCCAGGTCTCGGGGTACTGCTCGTCGAGCGAGTCCAGGGCCTTCTGCGAGTACCAGACGCCGTAGACGGTGTAGGCGTAGTAGAAGACCCAGACCTTCTCGCCGTCGAACTGGCCCATCTCCACGATGCCGGGGCGCAGGGTGTCGCGGACCTTCTTGCCCGGGTCGTCGTAGGAGGGCGCGTCCAGCAGCGGGGTGAGGTCGGCGAGCTGGTTCTTGCCGACCAGGACGCCCATGTCCATCTGCTCGGCGCCGGAGTTGTCGATGAGGTCCGGCGGGGTGCCCTGGTTGAAGCGGGGCTGGAGGGTGGACTGGATCTTCTGGGTGGCGGAGAACTTCACCTTCACCTTGGGGAAGTTCTTCTCGTAGATCTTCACGGCGTCCTGGGCGTACTCCTTGCCGAAACCGCCGTCGAACAGGACGAATTCCATGCCCGCGGTGTCATTGACGCCGAGCGGGTTCTTCGCGGTCTTCTTGCCGGCCTTGGCCTTGTCCCCGCTGTCGTCACCCCCGCTGCTGGCGCAGGCGGACAGGAAACTCATCGTGGGAACGGAGATCAGGCCGAGCGCGGCGGACCTTTTGATCAGATCACGGCGGCCGACACCCTCGGTGCCGTGGTTCTCGGCGGAAGTGGATCCCATGCTCAAGTCCTCGCCTTCTCCAGGACTCAGGCGGTGAACCGGATCCTTCCCGGCACCGCGATCGGGTCAAGCTGGGTCGTGCAGGAAGTGCGGGTGGTGACGTGCGGGCGTGACGTGCGGATCGTGTGAAGCGTGCGACAGGTATAGTCCACTTCCCCACAGGGGATCAAGATCGAACACAGGGTTGACCATGGGTCTTATCCGAGTTGAGACCTCGCGGAAAGCCGAGCGGCCTGTCTGCCCCTCGGCGGAAAAATCCCGGTCATCACCCCCGAATGCCACAACAACACCCTTGACGCTGCCTGACGCTTGGGCGGCTGCCGGTCCCTGCGCATCGTAATTGACAACGTTGTCCACCGCGCATGAAGGGTACCCGCCGACGCAACGGAAAGCTCCGGCAGACACGCGCGTTCAGCGTGAGGTCACCGGGTACGTACGACACGTACCGCCTGGCCCTCGACGGCGAGGGCGCCCTGGCGGAGGTCGCTGCTCGCCTGAGCAGCCGAGTTGGGGGGGTTTATGCCGCTTCCCGTGCCCGTTCTGCCCGAGGGTGTCGACCCGGCCTGGCTGCCGCCCGCGGCCTTCCGGGCGGTCGGCGGCCGGCGGACGCTGATCCGTGGATCGGGTCCGCCGGCGGAGACGGTGCACGGGGAGGTGGCTCAGGCCTGCCGGCGGTTCGGGGGCCGGGTCGTGCGGGATGCCGCGTCGGACGGTGGTCACGACCTGGTTCTCCGCCTCGTCGATGACGAGGGCCTCGGGGAAGAGGGCTTCAGCTGCGCGCGCGACGGCGGCACGACGACCGTCACCGCGTCCGGCGGACGCGGGCTGCTGTACGGCCTGTTCCACGTCGTACGCCTCGGTGAGGCGGCGTTCACCGGTGCGTGGGCGCGGCAGATCCATCGCCCCGCGCTCGCCCTGCGCATGCTCGACCACTGGGACAACGTCGCCGTGCACCCGGTCATGGGCCAGGTGGAGCGCGGGTACGCGGGCGGCTCGCTGTTCTGGGAGGACGGACGGGCGCGCGGCGACCTGGAGCGGGTGCGGGCGTACGGCAGGCTGCTCGCGGCGTGCGGGATCAACGCGCTCTCCGTCAACAACGTCAACGTCCACGCGACCGAGGCGCGTCTGCTGACCGACCGGATCGGTGACGTGGCCGCGATCGCCGATGCGCTGCGGCCCTACGGCATCCGCACCCATCTGTCCGTGTCCTTCGCCGCGCCGGTGCTGCTCGGCGGGCTGCCCACGGCCGATCCGCTGGACGAGGCCGTGCGCGGCTGGTGGGCCGAGGCGACGCGGCGGGTGTACGAGGCGATCCCCGACTTCGGCGGATACGTGGTGAAGGCCGACTCGGAGGGCCAGCCGGGCCCGTTCGCGTACGGCCGCAGTCACGCCGACGGGGCGAACATGCTGGCCGCCGCGGTGGGGCGGTACGGCGGTACCGTGCACTGGCGGGCGTTCGTCTACGACCACCGCCAGGACTGGCGGGACCGTACGACGGACCGGGCCCGGGCCGCGTACGACCATTTCGTGCCGCTGGACGGCGAGTTCGCGGCCGACGCCGTGCTGCAGGTGAAGCACGGGCCGATGGACTTCCAGGTGCGCGAGCCGGTCTCGCCGCTGATCGGGGCGATGCCGGGCACCCGGCTGGCGGTGGAGCTGCAGGCGACCCAGGAGTACACCGGGCAGCAGCGGCACGTCTGCTGGCTGGGGCCGATGTGGAGTGAGGTGCTGCGGTTCCGCCCTGAGCAGGGGGTGTCCGTCGGCGAGTCGGCAAGGGGCGGGCTCGTCGCGGTGTCCAACGTCGGCGACGACCCCTTCTGGACGGGGCATCCCCTCGCCCAGGCCAACCTGTACACCTTCGGGCGGCTGGCCTGGCGGCCGGACGCCGAGCCGCGTGCGGTGCTCGACGAGTGGATCGGGCTCACCTTCCCCGAGGCCCCCAAGCGCCTGTCCGAGGGGCTGCACGCGGTGCTCGACGGCTCGTGGCGGACGTACGAGAAGTACACCGCTCCGCTCGGCGTGGGATGGATGGTGCAGCCGGGCCATCACTACGGGCCGAGCGTCGACGGGTACGAGTACAGCCCGTGGGGCACCTACCACTTCGCGGACCGGGACGGCATCGGCGTCGACCGCAGCGTGGCGACCGGGACCGGGTACGCCGGGCAGTACGCCAAGCCGTGGGCCGAGCTGTACGAGTCGCCGGACACCTGCCCCGACGAGCTGCTGCTGTTCTTCCACCATGTGCCGTACGGGCATCCGCTGAACAGCGGGACGACCGTGATCCAGCACATCTACGACACGCACTTCGAGGGCGTGGAGGAGGTCGAGGAGGCCCGGGAGGTGTGGGCCTCTCTGGCCGGGCTGGTGGACCCGGCGCGCCACGCGCGGGTGGCGGAGCGGTACGAGGAGCAGCTCCGCAGCGCCCGCGAGTGGCGCGACCAGATCAACAGCTACTTCTTCCGCAAGTCGGGGGTGCCGGACGAGCGGGGGCGGCAGATCTACTGAAGGGCTTCATTGAAGGATCGCGACGCCCAGGGGGTCGAGGACCAGGGGGTCGCCCCGCTCCACCCGCTTGCCGGTGAGCAGGTCGGTGGCGGTGGTGTGGGCGGTCAGGCGGGCCGGTTCGGGGGCGTGGTTGAGGAGGAAGAGCAGGCGGGTGCCGTCGGGGGCGACCCGGGTCGCCGTCTCCACCGTGGGGTGGCCCGCGTAGGGGCCGAGCAGGTCGTGGCGGGTCAGGATCCGGCGCACGACCTCGTCGACACCCGGCTGGTCGAGGGCGGTGGCGACGTACCAGCCCTCGCCGTCGCCGTACGGGTTGCGGGTGACGGCCGGAGTGCCCGCGTAGAAGTCGGTGCCGTAGGTGGCGACCGGTTGGGCGCCGCGTGGCAGCACGATCTCGAAGACCAGCCGTGCCTCGGCCGGCAGTTCGGGGACCGGCTGGGTGAACTCCGGTGGGCGGGCGTCCCATTCGTCCACGCGGATGCCCATCAGCGGCGCGAGCGGGCCGGGGACGTCCGAGAGGAAGGCCCGGTCGTGGGCGTCGACGCGGCCGGAGAGGAACGTGGCCAGGACCGTGCCGCCGCGTGCGGCCACTTCTTCGAGGCGGGTGGCGAGGTCACCCTTGATCATGTGGAGGGCGGGGGCGAGCACCACGTCGTAGGGCGTGAGGTCGGCGGACTGCGGGATCACGTCCACGTCGGCGCCGGCCTCGCGGGCGGCCCGGTAGTAGGCGTGCGCCACGTCCGGGTACTTGACCAGCCGGGACGGGCCGTCGGAGATCTCCAGGGCCCACCAGCTGTCCCAGTCGAAGAGGAGGGCGGTGCGGGCCGGCGTGCGGGCGCCGAGGGTCCGGCCGCCGAGGGCCTCCAACTCCCGCCCCAGTTCGGCGACTTCACGGAAGACGCGGGTGTCGTCGCGGCCCGCGTGGCCGATGACGGCCCCGTGGTACTTCTCGCAGGCGCCCCGTGAGGCGCGCATCTGGAAGTAGAGGGCGGCGTCCGCGCCGTGGGCGATGGCCTGGAAGGTGGCGAGGCGGAGTTCGCCGGGCCGCCGGAGCGGGTTGACGTCCCGGCAGGCCGTCGTCGAAGGCGTCTGCTCCATCAGCCAGAAGGGTGCGCCGTCCTTCAGGCCGCGCATCAGGTCGTGGGCCAGGGCGGGCCGGGTCGGAGGGGCGTCCAGGGGCGGGTAGTTGTCCCAGGAGGCGAAGTCGAGGTGGGGCGCCCAGCGGTGGTAGTCGAGGGGGCGAAAGGTGCCCATGAAGTTGGTGGTGACGGGGGTGTCCGGGTCATGGGCGCGGATCACCTCCTTCTCGGCCAGGAAGCAGCCGAGGAGGGCGTCGGTGGTGAAGCGGAACCAGTCGAGGGTGATGCCCTGGAAGGCGGTGTGGTCGGGGCCGCGCCAGTGCTCGGTGAGGGCGCTGGGCGGCTCGATCTGGTCCCAGTCGGTGTAGCGGTGCGACCAGAAGGTGCTCCACCAGGCGTCGTTGAGGGCGTCGAGGCTGCCGTGCCGGTCCCGGAGCCACTGACGGAACGCCTCGGCGCACAGCTCGCAGTAGCAGGCGCCGCCGTACTCGTTGTTGATGTGCCAGGCGAGCAGGGCGGGGTGGTCGGCGTACCGCTCGGCGAGGCGGGAGGCCAGCGCGGTGGCATGGTCGCGGTACGCCGGTGAGCTGGGGCAGAAGTTGTGGCGCTGGCCGTAGCGGTGGCGGCGTCCCTCGAAGTCGGTGCGGTTGACCTCGGGGTGCCGCTTGGCGAGCCAGGGCGGGAGTGCGGCGGTGCCGGTGGCCAGACAGATCTTGCGTCCCTCGGCGGCGGCCCTGTCCAGGGTGCGGTCCAGGATCGTGAAGTCGTAGGTGTCCGGGGCCGGCTGGGTGAGGGACCAGGTGAACACGCCGACGGTGAGGGTGTCGATGCCGGCCCGGGTGAACAGGCGGTGGTCGTCGTCCCAGACGGTCTCGGGCCACTGCTCGGGGTTGTAGTCACCGCCGTAGGGGATCTTCGGCGTGCGCGGCGCGGTCATGCCGTGAACTCCTCGTGGGTCTCGGTGATCACCGTGCGGCTGCCGTGCAGCAGGGACAGCAGCAGCGGGGCCGCCAGCAGGGCGGGCAGGGCCTCGGTCAGCAGGGCTGTCATCGCTGCCGCCAGGACGAGCAGGCAGGCCGCGGCGAGGGTGGCGCGGCCGTGCCGGAACAGGAAGTACCCGGCGAGGCGGGCGGTGTCCCGGGCACGGAAGGCGAACAGCGAGGTGAGGACGAGGGCGTGCGCGCCCCACAGGAGGGAGCCGGCGCCGATCACCGCGAGCAGCACCGCCCACCAGCCGGGCAGGCCGGTGGCGGAGAAGTGGGTGAGGCTGAAGGCGATGATGGTCAGCCAGGCCAGCAGCGGCGCCCACAGCTTCAGCGCCGGTACGGCGTTGAGCCGCCAGCCGCGCAGGAAGGCGCGGGCCGGACGCAGCTCGGTGAGATCGCGGCTGCGGTGGTGGAGGGCGTAGAGCGCGGCGGACAGGGCCGGTCCGAGGGGCAGCAGGCAGAGGGCCGCGAGGGGGAGGTTGGCGGGGTCGGGGCCGAGCAGGAGCAGTCCGGCCAGGCCCGGGGAGGCGGCGAGGAGCAGCAGAGCCTCGACGGTGAGGACGGTGTGGACCAGGGCGGAGGCGCGGGAGAGGGCTCCGGTACCGAAGCCGGAGGTGCGGACGGTACTCATGCCGCCTCCCGGCCGGGCAGGCGCCGCGCGTCCGACCAGGGCCGGTCCTCGTCGCCGGCCGGGGCGAACTCGACGAGGGTGACCTCATGGCGGCTCAGGGCCCGGGGCGGGACGACACGGCCGGCGCCGGTGGTCGACCGCCGGTGTGAGTGTGCGGGCCTGGTCGACTCCCGGCAGTCGCGACGCGGTGCCAGGACGACACGGCCGGCACCGGCGGCCAAGCACCCTTCGGAGCCTGCGCGCTCGGCCGAGCCCTGAGAGCCGTGGCGCGAGCCGAAGACGACACGATCGACGTCGGCGGCCGACCACCGGCCATGGACCACGGGCTCGGCCCGGTCCCGGCAGCCATGGCACACGGCGAAGACAACACGACCGACACCAACGACCCACCACCCACCAGAAACCACGCGCTCGGCCGACTCCCCGCAGCCACGGCACAGGCCGAAGACGACACCGCCGACACCACCGGCGCACGCCCGCTCGGCTGAGCCCTGGTAACCGCGACGCGGGCCGGGGTCGTGGTGGCCGGTGTCGGCGTGGTGGTGTCGGGCGTCGGTCAGCCGGAGGTTCGGCGCGTCGGGGACGCGGATCACCCGTTCTCCTTCTTGAACCGATCGTGGGCCTTGTTGTGCAGGTCGACGAGTTGCTGCATGTTCTTCGACTTCAGTTCGGCGAGGTAGGCGTTCCATTCGGACATGGGCCGTTTGCCGAGGACGAACTTGAGGGTGTTCTGGATGACGGTGTCCTTGAGCGGGGTGTCCCAGAGGGTCGCCTGTTCCTGCTCGAAGGACTGGAGCGGGTGTGGCGGGTCGAGGGGCAGTTGCCGTCGCTGGGTCATGGCGTCCTGGAACTTCTTCTCGTCCGGGCTGAACGAGGAGGAGACCAGGGCCCAGCTGCCGCCGTAGGTGAAGACGCCGTTGAAGAAGCCGTAGTCCTTCTGGAGGTCCTTCGGGGCGTCCGGGTCGGAGCCCATCAGGGAGATGCCGGGCTTCACCGCGGGCCGGCCGCCCGACTCGGTGTAGGTGACGCCCTCGACGCCCCACTTGCAGAACTTCTGGCCCTCGTCCGAGTACCAGAGCCAGTCGAGGAACTGCATCATCGCGACGAAGCTGTCGCTCTTGAGGGCCTTGCTGGAGACCATGACCCCGTTTTCCAGCCGGGTGCCGCCGAGCACGACCGGGCCGGCCGGTCCAACGGGCACGGGGACCATCTCGATCCGGGCCCCGTCGACCTGCTTCTCCAGGTTGTACCGGTAGTTCTGCACCAGCTCCTGGGGGTTGGCGCTGATCGCGTAGGACTTCTCGGCGAGGAGCTTCTGCACGGCCTGGTCGTCGGTCTGGCTGAAGCTCTCGGGGTCCAGGAGCTTGTCGGAGACGAGTCCGCGCAGGTACTCGACCATCTGGCGGTAGCCGTCCTGGGCGCCGGTGAAGACGAACTTCTGCGCCTGGTGGTCGAAGCTGATGTTGTCGTACGACCAGCCGGCCCGGACGCCGAAGGCCTGGCCGAGGTAGCCGAACAGGGCGCCGCAGGGGAACGGGGTGTTGGTGCTCCAGCGGTCGGAGAAGGGGTACGTGCGGGGGTACTCCTCCTTGAGGGCCTTGAGGACGTCGTGCACCTCGTCCCAGGTGGTGGGCAGGGTCAGGCCGTGCTTGTCGAGGACGTCCGTGCGAAAGGACAGCGAGTAGCCGGCCTTGGCCTTCTCGTGCAGGCCGGGCAGCAGGTAGTACTTGCCGTCGGACTGGCGGATGGCGTCCAGCTCGGGCTCCAGCTTCCACTTGCGCACCTTGTCGCGGAAGTTGGGCATCAGATGCACGTAGTCGCTCACCGGGAGGATCGCGCCGGAGGAGACGAAGGCGACCTCGGAGGGGTGGTACGTCTTCGGGATGAGGAACGGGGCGTCGCCGGCCCCGATGAGGACGCTGCGCTTCTTCTCGTAGTCGGCCAGCGGGACGTCGACGGGCTTGAGGGTGACGCCGGTGCGCTTGGTGAGCTCCTTCCAGAACAGCCAGCCGTCCTTCATGGGGTAGACCGGGTTGTTGTTGTGCAGCACCGAGAAGGACAGCGGCTTGGCGGCCTTGAACTGCTGCCCGGCCCGGTAGTTCTTCATCGCCCCGTGTCGTTTCCTGGACAGGTCCTTGCCGTCCCCGCCGTCGTCTCCGCTGCCGCAGCCGGTGAGGGTGGCGAGGCCGATGAACCCGGCGGCGGCGAGTACCTGGCGCCGCGAGAGCTGTCCTGCGTTCTGCACGGAGACTCCTTTGTTCCGTAGGCGAGTTGAACAGGCGGCGGCGTCAGCCCTTGACCGCGCCGAGCATCACGCCCGAGACGAAGTAGCGCTGGACGAACGGGTACACGCAGAGGATCGGCAGGGCGGTGAGCACGATGGTCACCGACTGGATGTTCGCGCCGACCTGGCTGAGCTGCTCGGTGCCCGCGCCGGCGTTGCCGCCGCCTGTGGCGCCCTGGATGAGGTTGCGGAGGTAGACGGTGACCGGCATCAGATCCGTCCGGTCCATGTAGAGGAAGGCGCTGAACCAGGAGTTCCAGAAGGACACCGAGTGGAACAGCACCATCGTCGCGACGACTGCCTTCGACAGCGGCAGGACGATCCGCAGCAGGATGCCGTACGTGCTGAGGCCGTCGATCTGCGCGGCCTCCTCCAGTTCGGTCGGCAGGCTCTCGAAGAAGGCCTTCATGATCAGGAGGTTGAAGACGCTGATCGCGTTCGGCAGGGCGATCGCCCAGACGCTGTTCTTCAGACCGAGACTGGTGACCAGGATGTAGTTCGGGATCAGACCGCCGGTGAAGAACATGGTGAACACGGCGATGCCGACGAGCAGGCCACGGCCCTTGAGGTGCTTCTTCGACAGCACGTAGGCGTAACACGTCGTCAGCACCATGGCCACGGCCGTCGCCACGACCGTGTAGAGCACGGTGTTGCCGTAGTTCCGCCAGAACATCGAGTCCTGGAAAACGATCTGGTACGTGGTGAGGTTGAACCCCTTGGGCAGCAGGGTCACCTCACCGGCCCGGATCTGCCGCTCCCCGCTGAAGGACCGGGCGAGGATGTTGACGAAGGGGTACAGGGTCACCAGCACGACGAGGGTGAGCACCACCCCGTTGATCCCCTGGAAGACCCGGTAGGAACGACTCGGCTTCACCACAGGCTCGTCCCCACTGTGCGGCGCGAGAGCTGGTTGGCGGACGTGATGAGGACCAGGCCGATGATCGCCTCGAACAGTCCGATGGCGGCGGCGTAGCTGAAGCTGTTGGACTCCACGCCGGACCGGTAGACGTACGTCGAGACCACGTCGGCGGTCGGGTACGTCAGCGGGTTGTACAGCAGCAGGACCTTCTCGAAGCCGACCGCCATGAACGTGCCGATGTTGAGGATCAGCAGCGTGACCATGGTGGGCCGGATGCCGGGCAGGGTGACGTGCCAGATCTGCTGCCAGCGGTTGGCGCCGTCGATGCGGGCGGCCTCGTACAGGTCCTCGTCGATCGTGGTGAGGGCGGCGAGGTAGAGGATCGTGCCCCAGCCTGCGGTCTGCCAGATCTCCGAGCCGACGTAGATCGTGCGGAACCACTCGGGTTCCTGGATGAAGCGGATCGGTTCGTGGCCGAACCAGCCCAGGATGTGGTTGACGGGGCCGTCGCTCGCCAGCATCTGCATGGTGATGCCCGCGACGATCACGATCGACAGGAAGTGCGGAAGGTACGACACCGACTGCACGAACCGCTTCAGGGAGCGCCGGCGCACCTCGTTGAGCAGCAGCGCCAGCACGATCGGGACCGGGAAGCAGAACAGCAGCGTGAGCCCGCCGATCCACAGGGTGTTGCGGAACACCTGCCAGAAGGTGGGGTCGTTGAGGAACATCTGGACGTAGCGCAGCCCGACCCAGTCCTCGCCGAAGATCGACCCGCCCGGCTCGAAGCGCCGGAAGGCGATGACGTTGCCGATCATCGGCAGATAGCGGAAGACCAGGAAGAACAGCAGCGGCAGGACCGCCAGCGAGTACAACTGCCAGTCGCGGCGCAGTGCCCGCCGCCAGCCGGTCCGGGCGGGGTCCCGCTTGCCGCGTCGGGGTGCGGCTCTGGCCCCAGGCGGATCCTCGGTGCCCGGCGGGGCCGATGTGGTGGACGTGCTCATTGCTCGGGCCTCCCGTGGGCATGGGACGCGGAACCGAAACTTTCGACCTCTTACCGGTAACTTCGCGGCAACCTAAGGGCAGCAGAAAGCGCTGTCAATGGGTGCAGCGGCAGTCGGCTGGGGCGTGTGTGCCGCGTTGGAATCGCGTCGAACCTGGGTAGGGACCAGAGGCCTGCCGCCTGTGCCCGTCGCAACTTTCTGGATGATCACCGACTCCTGCGAGGTGCCGCCGTGCCCGCGTTCGACCTTCCGCTGACGGAACTGGAGCGTCACCGCCCGGACATCGGGGAGCCCGCCGACTTCGACGCGTTCTGGCTGCGCACGCTGACGGAGGCCGGCCAGGCGGACCCGCTGCTGTCGGTGCGGCCGGTGGAGACGGGGCTCCGGCTGATCCGGACCTGGGACGTGGCGTTCCGGGGCTTCGCGGGCGACCCGGTGCGTGCCTGGTTCAGCAGACCCGCCGGGGTGGACGAACCCCTGCCCGCCGTCGTGGAGTTCGCCGGGTACGGGCGCGGCCGGGGCCTCCCCCACGAACGCCTCACCTGGGTCAACGCCGGGTACGCGCACCTGCTCATGGACAACCGCGGCCAGGGCGACGCGTACGGGTGCGGCGGTGACACGCCCGATCCGCACGCCACCGCACCGGGCGGGCCCGGACCGGCGGTACGCGGCCTGCTCTCACCCGAGGACTACCACTACCGCCGTCTGATCACCGACGCCGTACGCGCCGTCACGGCGGTGCGGGAACTGCCCGGCGTCGACCCCGCGCGGACCGTCGCCGTCGGCAACAGCCAGGGCGGCGGGCTGGCTCTGGCGGTCGCGGGGCTCGTCCCCGGCCTGGCGGCGCTGCTCGTCACCGCCCCGCTGCTGTGCGGCATCCGCCGCGCGCTCGACCTCACGGACCAGGGGCCGTACGGGGAGATCGCCGGCTACCTCGCCGTCCACCGGGGCGCCGAGCACGACGCCTACCGCACCCTCTCCTACGTCGAGGGCGTCTCCTTCGCCCGTCGCGCGCAGGCCCCGGCCCACTTCGGCGTGGGACTGCGGGACACGGTGTGTCCGCCGAGCGGGGCGTACGCCGCGTTCAACCGCTACGCCGAACTGACCGGCGCCGAGGCGCGCAAGGAGATCCACGCGTATCCGTTCAACGGGCACGAGGGGGGTGACGCGGTGCAGGTGCGGCGTCAACTGGTCTGGTTGCGGAAGGTCTTGGGCGACCCGGGGTGATGGACGCGCGGTACTGCGGTCACCGTCAGCGGTTCGAAGGCCCGCGGTCCGGCCGGAACTAAGGGTGTGGGACGCCGGGCCGCCCAGCGTCCTCGCGACTCGGGGCTACTTTCCGATCGGGGACTGCGCGGTGCAGCCGCCGGCGGTCACCAGACCATCGGCACTCTGCTCCTCGATCACCTTGCCCTTGTGGATGATCTTGCAGGTGATCTGGGCGCCTTCGGGGTCTGCGGCGACCGGCATGACCGCCGCGGGCATGATGCCGCGCAGCGTGACCGTCTTCCTCCAGGGCAGTTCGGGCTTCGACACCGACTCGATCTTCGGCTTCATGGCCTTGCCGCCGCCGCCGTGGAACTCGATCGAGTCGACGTTCTTCCCCGTGACCTCGTAGGTGACTTCGTACGTTTCGTCCACTGCCTTGTCGACCTCGTCGACCGCCTCGGAGCAGGAGCTGAGACCGAACGCCAGACCGGCGGCGGCGAAGGCGCAGAGGGCTGCACGGATGGTGCGGTTCAAAGGGATCCCCCCGGATCGTGAAGGTCGGATCGGCAGCCAACCGTGAGGGGGAGGCAAAGTCAACTCCATAAGGCGCGACGCGAGTTCGTCAGGCGACGGTGAGGCCGCATGCGCTGCCCCGTACACCCGCCCGTCCTGACCGACGCTCTTGCGCCGGAGCCGTTTACAACTGCGCCGTCCGGCGCTAACTTCCGCAGCAGCGGGGTGGGAGCGCTCCCATAACGGTGGACCGGAACCCGCCCTCGAGTCGCCCCCACCCCGCGCACCCCCGCACACGCATCCGCAGGCCCGTACCCCCAAGGAACGGACGATGCTGTCATGATCCTGACAAGAATTCCGGAGGCATCCCCGAGGCCCCGATCAGCACCCCCCGCCCGGGCCAGAGCCTTCTTCCTGGTCCTGCTCTCCCTCCTCGTCACCGTGCCGGCCCTCGGCCTGGTCATGACGGCCGGCGGTGAGGCGGAGGCGCACGGCACCCCGATGAAGCCCGGCAGCCGCACCTTCCTGTGCTGGCAGGACGGTCTGACCGACACCGGCGAGATCAAGCCGGTCAACCCGGCGTGCCGGGCCGCGCAGCAGGTCAGCGGCACCACGCCGTTCTACAACTGGTTCTCGGTGCTCCGCTCGGACGGCGCCGGCCGCACCCGGGGCTTCGTACCGGACGGCGAGCTGTGCAGCGGCGGCAACACCAACTTCACCGGGTTCAACACGCCCAGCAAGGACTGGCCGCTCACCCACCTGACCTCGGGCGCGACGGTCGACTTCTCGTACAACGCCTGGGCGGCGCACCCGGGCTGGTTCTACGTCTACATCACCAAGGACGGCTTCGACCCGACCAAGACGCTCACCTGGAACGACATGGAGGAGCGGCCGTTCCTGAGCGTCGACCACCCGCCGCTGAACGGCTCCCCGGGCACGGTCGAGGCCAACTACGCCTGGAACGGCAAGCTCCCCGAGGGCAAGTCGGGCCGCCACATCATCTACATGGTCTGGCAGCGCTCGGACAGCCAGGAGACCTTCTACTCCTGCTCGGACGTCGTCTTCGACGGCGGCAACGGCGAGGTGACCGGCATCAAGGAGCCGGGCACCCCGTCGGAGCCGGTGCCCGGCACCTGCACGGCCACCCGTAAGACGACCGGCAACTGGAACGGCGGCTACCAGTCCGAGGTGACCGTCACCAACACCGGCACCGTCCCGATGCTCGGCTGGATGGTCGACTGGACGCTGCCGTCCGGCCAGAAGATCGAGAGCCTGTGGAGCGGCAACGCCACCTACAACGGCCAGTCGGTGATGGTCCACAACGCCGGCTGGAACGGCTCCCTGGAACCAGGCAAGAGCACGACGTTCGGATACACCGTCTCGGGCTCGGGCGGTGACAGTACGGTGAGCCTGCCCTGCCGGGTCGGCTGAATCGTCGCTCCGGGCGGGTCCGTCGCTCCGGGTGGGCCCGGTGGCCGGTGAGTCCCGGCCGCCGGGCCCGCTCGCGCGTGACCGTCGAGACGCGGCGGCAGCGGCAGCGGGTGCTCGGCTGAGCCGGCCTGCCGGTCCCCTGGGCGACCTCTTGGGCGATCCCCTGGCCCATCCCGTATGTCGGTGTTATCCAGGTATGCGATTCTGAGGTGTGGGTGCCCTGCCGCTCATGTGGTCGTGGAGCCGCCGCGTCGTCGTCGCCTGAGTTCCGGGGACTCCCATCTGCCGAGGCTGCGGCGTGGACGGGAGGTGGATGCGGACATGCCCCATTACGGCGAAGCCCAGGCCACGGCCCCCGGTCTTCGGGCACCGGGGAACGAGGGCTCCGGTTCGCCTCGCCCCACGCCGGAGTCCGCCGCGCGGGAGCGGGTCCTGGCGTTCGCCGGAGCGGCGCTGGCGGCGGTGTACGTCCGCAGCGAGGACGGTGCGGAGCTCCAGCTGGTGGAGACCGCCGGTGCCGACCCGGAGCAGTACGGGCTGCCGGGCCGGGTGCGGCACGGCGAGGGCACCTCCGCCACTCCGGCTCCTGGCTACGCGGCGGTGTCGGGGGGCTGCGGGTCCGCCGTGGTCGAGGCCTTCCGGAGCGGGCGGGCGCTGTGGCTCGCCGGCCGGCTGGAAGGCGGAGTCACCGGCGCGCCGCTCGGGGTGGTGCCGCTGGGCGCCGCCGGCGGGTGGCTGGGGTGTCTGGCCGTGGTGGGAGAGACCGGGGAGGGGTTCGGGACCGAGCAGCGGGAGTTCCTGGAGAGGTACGCCGAGGCCGTCTCCGGGCGGTTGCGGGGGGAGGCCGACCGGTCCGCCCCCTCGCCCCTGCTGGATTCCGCGCTGCGTGCCCTGGGGGTGGGTTCCTTCGCCCTGACACCCGGCACCGGGCTGGTCGAGACCGACCCTGCCCTGCTCGAACTGGTCGGCATCCCCGAGGGCGGCTTCGACGGCAAGACCGACACCCTGCTCTCGTACAGCGTCCCGGAGGACGTCCCGGCACTGCTGTCGGTCATCGAACCGTCCGCGCAGACCCCCGGGCGCCGGGAACTGGAGTTCCGTACCCGCCGGGCCACCGGTGAACTGTGCTGGCTGCGCCTGAGCTGCCGGGTGCTGAAGGGGCCCGACGGCGCCCCGGAGCGGGTGCTGGGCGTGGTGACCGCGGCCCCGGTGCTGCGGCGCAGCGCCAGCGATGTCGCCCGGATCCAGTGGCTGACGGCCGCGCTCGACGACGCGACGACGGTCCGGGACGTCAGCCGTGTGGTGGTCGCCGCGCTGCGCGAGCCGCTGGGTGCCGACCGGGTGGCGCTCGCCGAGCTGCTGGAGGACCGGCTGGCGGTCACCGTGCTCGATCCGCCGGGTGCCGGGGCCTGGCCGGAGCTGTGGCGTTCCGAGTGGCGCTCGGAGTGGCCCGACGCGCCGGTCACCGCCCTGCCCACCCTCCACGCGGCGCTGCGGGACGGGCGGATGAGCCTGTGGCCGGCCGGTACCGCGCTGGAACCCGGGCTCGCGGGGATCGGCCCCGGCGGGCTCGCGGTCCTGCCGCTGCCGGCCAAGAGCAGGGTGGCCGGGGTGTGCCTGGTCGGCTGGGACGCGCCGCACGAGTTCGCGCCCGAGGAGCGGGCCCTGCTGACGGCGACCGCGGGGCTGGTGGGGCAGGCCCTGATCCGCGCGCACGCCTACGACGCCGAGCAGGAGCTCGCGACGATGCTCCAGCGCAGCCTGCTGCCGCGCCGGCTCCCCCCGTTGCCCGGGGGCACCGCCGTGGCCCGCTATCTGCCCGCCCGGCGCGGGCTTCAGGTGGGCGGCGACTGGTACGACGTGATCGCGCTGTCGGACAGGAAGGTCGCCCTGGTCATCGGGGATGTACAAGGGCACAGTGCCGGGGCCGCGACGATCATGGGCCAGATGCGCACGGCGGTCCGGGCCTACGCCGTGGAGGGCCATCCGCCGGACGTGGTCGTCGCGCACGCCAACCGGCTGCTCGTCGGCATGGAGACCGACCTGTTCGCCACGTGCTGCTATGTCGAACTGGACATGGAGGAGGGCAACGCGCTGTTCGTGCGGGCCGGGCATCTGTCGCCGCTGGTGCGTCATCCCGACGGCGGCACGGAGGAGATCGCGGTCGAGGGCGGGCTTCCGCTGGGCGTGCTGGAGGACGCGGAGTTCCCGCTGACGGCGGTGGCGCTGGCGCCCGGCTCGGTGCTCGCGCTGGTGACGGACGGCCTGGTCGAGTCGGCCGAACTGGACGTGGACGAGGGCATGCGGATCGTGCGCGAGCTGCTCGCCGCGGCGGACCCTGCCGACCCGGGGCGGATGGCCGACGACCTGCTGGGCGAGGCCGGGCGCCGGGAGGACGACGTGGCGTTGCTGCTGCTGCGCTACGACGGGATGCGGGTGCGGCCGGTGCGGGCGGGCTGGGTGGTGTGGCGGCTGCCGGACGCGGTGATGCACGCCCGTCGGTTCAGCGCGCGCACGCTGCGTTCGTGGGACGTCGGGGCCGAGGCCGACACCGTGCTGCTGGTGGTGTCGGAACTGGTCACCAACGCGCTGGTGCACACGCAGGGGGCGCTGCGGCTGGACCTGACCCTGGCCGCGGACCGGCTGCGGGTGACCGTGAGCGACTCCTCGCCGCGGGCGCCGGCCAAGCCGGTGGTCGTGGACTGGGAGTCGACCGGCGGCCGCGGGCTCTTCCTGGTCGAGGCGGTGTCGGCGGCCTGGGGCTCGGTTCCGGTCGGCGGCGGCAAGCAGGTGTGGAGCGAGATCGTCGTGTCCCGCCCGGAGGCGGACGGCGAACCGGAAGCGGAACCGACACCGCGGGCGGAGCCGGCGACCGCGCCGGCGGAGGAACGGCAGCCGGCCCGGGGCTGGGGCCTCGGCCGCGGCCGAGACTGGGTCATGGGCCGAACCCGCGACCGCACCGGCAGGGGCCCGGCCCGGAGCCGGACCCGAGCCCAGGGCCGTGACCAGGACCCGGGCGGGAGCCAGGCCCAGGACCGTGACCCGGACGCGGGCGGGAGCCGAGCCAAGGACCCTCACCAGGACCCGGGCGGGAGCCAGGCCCAGGACCGTGACCAGGACCCGGGCGGGAGCCGAGCCAAGGACCCTGACCAGGACCCGGGCGGGAGCCAGGCCCAGGACCCTCACCAGGACCCGGGCGGGAGCCAGGCCCAGGACCCTCACCAGGACCCGGGCGGGAGCCAGGCCCAGGACCCTGACCAAGCCCGGAACCAGAACGGACGCCCCAACCCGGACCACGACCAGACCTCAGACCACACCCCGGACCACAACCAGACCACAGACCACACCCCGGACCACGACCAGGCCGTGGACCGTGACCACGCCCGGAACCAGAGCGCACACCCGGGCCCGCGCCCCGGCACCAGCCAGGGCCAAGCCCCGGACCCGCGCCTCGGCGAAAACCAGGGCCAAGCCCTCGGCCAGCACCCCGGCGAAAACCAGAACCAAGCCCCCGACCGGCACCCCGGTGAGGGCCAGGGTCCAACCCCCGGACCGGCGCCGGCCCCGGGGCCGAGGCCCGGGGCCAGGAGGGAGGGGTGGGATGACGGGCTGTAGGTGGCGCGTGGGGGCCGGGCTCGTCGCGGCCGTGATGGCCGTGGCCCTGGCCGGCTGCAGCGAGGACGGCGGGAAGGGCGGGTTGACCGTCGGGCTGCTGCTGCCGAGCCGCGCGGTGCCCCGGTGGGAGCATTCCGACAAGCCCCTGATCGAGAAGCGGGTGAAGGAGCTGTGCTCTGACTGCAGGGTCGTGTACGCCAACGCGGAGAACGACGCGGTGAGCCAGCGGCAGCAGATGAACTCGATGATCACCAACGGTGTGTCCGCCCTGATCCTGGACGTCGTCGACCCCAAGGCGCTGCGCTCCTCGGTCCGCGCGGCGGACCGCGCGGGCATCCCGGTCATCGCCTACGACCGGCTCGCCGAGGGCCCGATCTCGGGTTTCGTCAGTTTCGACGGCGGCAAAGTCGGCCGACTCCAGGGCGAGGCGCTGCTGAAGGGCATGGGAGCCCGGGCCGACGGCGGCGGTGTCGTCATGGTGAACGGCGACCCGTCCAGCCCCAACGCCGCCTGGTACGAGGGCGGCGCACGCTCCGTCCTGCGGCACAAGGTGCGGATCCTCAAGTCGTACAACACCCTGGGCTGGCGCACGGAGAACGCGCACGACCACATGTCCGAGGCGATCAGCACCCTCGGCACGAACCAGATCGACGGGGTGCTCGCGGCCAACGACTCGATCGCCGCCGGCGTCATCGCGGCGCTCAAGAGCGCCCACATGTCGCCGTTGCCCCCGGTCACCGGCCAGGACGCCGACCTCGACGCCGTGCAGCGCATCGTCAAGGGCGAGCAGTACATGACCGTCTACAAGCCCTTCCGGCAGGAGACCGACGCGGCCTCCGCCATGGCCGTCGCCCTGGCGCACGGCAACGACATCGGCGTCCTCGTCACGACGACCGTGGACAGCCCCACCACCCGGAACGTGCCGGCGTTGCTGCTCGAACCGGTGCCCGTGACGGCCGAGACCATCGGGCGGACGCTCGTCCGCGACGGCGTCTACAGCGTCGACCAGATCTGCACCCCGAAGCTCCGGCCGGCCTGCGAACGGGTCGGGCTCGCCCGGTGAGGAGGTGACCCCCGTGGCCCATCCGCCCGTACTGGCGTTGCGCGGCGTCTCCAAGCGGTTCGGCGGCGTGCAGGCGCTCGTGGACGTGGATCTCCAGGTCCGGGCCGGCGAGGTCGTGGCCCTGGCGGGCGACAACGGCGCCGGCAAGTCCACGCTGATCAAGGTGATCTCGGGCGTCAGCCCCGCCGACCGGGGCGTCATCGAGTGGGAGGGGCACCTGGTGCAGATCAAACGCCCGCACGACGCCCACGCCCTGGGCATCGCGACCGTCTACCAGGACCTCGCCATGTGCGACAACCTCGACGTCGTGGGCAATCTCTTCCTCGGCCGGGAGATCGACCGGGTGGGCATCCTCGACGAGGTGGAGATGGAGCGCCGGGCCCGCGACCTGATGCGGGCCCTGTCGATCCGTATCCCCGACGTGCGCATGCCGTTCGCGGAGCTGTCCGCCGGGCAGCGGCAGGCCGTCGCGATCTCCCGTTCGCTCATGGGCGCGCCCAAGGTCCTGCTGCTCGACGAGCCGACCGCCGCCCTGGGGGTCGAGCAGACCAGCCATCTGCTCGACCTCATCGAGGAGGTGCGCGACCGCGGTATGGCGATCATCCTCATCAGCCACAACATGGGCGACATCAAGGCCGTCGCGGACCGGGTCGCCGTGCTGCGCCTGGGCCGCAACAACGGTCTGTTCGACGTGAGCACGGTGACGCAGGAGCAGATCATCTCCTCCGTCACCGGGGCGGCGGACAACGCCGTGGCGCACCGCGCGAAGGGCGACGAGGAGGCGTGGCCGTGACCGGGGGCGGGCCGCACCGCGGCGGCGGGCCGGCCGCGCCGGGCGGCGGCGCCGAGCCGGTCGCGCCCGGCCGCGCGCCGCGCACCCGCGGCTGGTCCGGCACGCTGCGCGGCTATGCCGTGGAGTTGCGCGGCAGCGTGCGGGACGGCGAGCGCGGGCCGCTCCTGGTGATCGCCGGGCTGATCGTGATCTGGTGCCTCTTCCAGGCGCTGGACGACAAGTTCCTCTCGCCGCGGAACCTGTCCAACCTCAGCGTGGACATCGTCGGGACCGGCCTGGTCGCCGTCGGGATCGTGTTCGTGCTGCTGATCCGGGAGATCGATCTGTCGGTCGGCTCGGTCAGCGGCCTGTCGGGCGCCGTGTTCGCGGTGCTGAACGTGAACCACGGGATGCCGGAGTGGCTCGCGGTGCTCGTGGCGATCGCCGCGGGCGTGGCGGTGGGCGCCTTCCACGGTTTCTTCTTCGCCTGGCTCGGCGTGCCCGCCTTCGTCGTGACCCTCGCGGGGCTGCTGATCTGGAACGGCCTGACGCTCTACCTGCTGGGCGCGAGCGGCACGATCAACATCGACGAGGGGGGCCTGGTCGCGTCCCTGACCAGCCGGCACTTCAGTGACGACATGGCGGCCTACGCGGTGGCGGCGCTCGGCACGGCCGGGTACTTCCTGGCCGCCCACCGCAAGCGCGCCCGGCAGCGGGCCGCCGGGATGCCGTACCGGCCGCCGGTCGAGATCTGGGTGCGCACCGGCGTCCTCGCGGTGCTCGCCTTCACCGCCGCCTACACGCTCAACCGGTTCCAGGGGCTGCCGCTGGCGCTGCTGATCTTCCTGGTGGTCCTGGTCGTCTCGGACTACGTGCTGCGCCGTACGCGGTACGGGCGGCGGGTGTACGCGCTCGGCGGCGGGGTGGAGGCGGCGCGCCGGGCGGGTATCTCCGTGGAGCGGGTGCGGGTCGCGATGTTCATGGTGTCGGGGACGCTGGCCGCGGTCGGCGGGCTGTTCGTGGCCTCGGGTCTGACCTCGGCGAGCCCCACGACGGCCCGTGCGGCCGGCTCCGGGATGCTGCTGATCAACGCGATCGCGGCGGCCGTGATCGGCGGTACGAGCCTGTTCGGCGGTCGTGGCTCGCCCTGGTCCGTGCTGCTCGGTGTGCTGGTCATCCAGTCGATCGCCTCGGGCATGGGGCTACTGGGGGTGGAGGACGCCGTCCAGTTCATGATCACGGGTGGGGTGCTGCTGGCCGCCGTCGCGGCCGACGCGCTCTCCAGACGCGCGGCGGCCCGACGGGGGCGTCCCTGAGCCGCCCGGCGTCCGGGAGGCGGACGAGGACTTCGACCAGGACGACGTCTTCCCCAGCCTGGTGTCCTCACTGACCGGCAAGGACGGCGAGCTGGGCCCCGCACGACCGGACAAAGAAGGCCGGCTGGCTGTGGACCTGGGCTGGGGCATCCGGCAGGCGGCCGGCGCCTGGTACCGGCAGACGTACAGGGCGGTGACCGACTCCGCCGACCCCAAGAACCCGGGTCGGTCCCCGTCCCAGCAGATCTCCGCGGCCATCGCCGGCCGGCAGTCGGTGGACAAGGCCCTGGAGAACTCGCAGGACCTCGCACGGGCAGCGGCGGCGAAGTACCGGGGCGAGTGACCCGGTGTCATCCGTGCACGAGGCGAGGGCCGCGCCCCCGGTCACCCGGGAACGCGGCCCTCGGACTGCCCTGAACAGCCTTGCCGCTCCGCTTACTTGCGGATCAGGCTGCGCAGCACGTACTGCATGATGCCGCCGTTGCGGTAGTAGTCCGCCTCGCCGGGGGTGTCGATGCGGACGACCGCGTCGAACTCGACGCCCGTGTCGGTGGTGACCTTGACGGTGCGCGGGGTGGTGCCCTCGTTGAGTTCGGTGACGCCGGAGACGGAGAAGGTCTCCTCACCGGTCAGGCCGAGCGACTCGGCGGTCTGGCCCTCGGGGAACTGCAGCGGCAGGACGCCCATGCCGATGAGGTTCGAGCGGTGGATGCGCTCGTACGACTCGGCGATGACGGCCTTGACACCCAGGAGCGCGGTGCCCTTGGCGGCCCAGTCGCGGGACGAGCCGGAGCCGTACTCCTTGCCGGCCAGGACGACCAGCGGGATGCCGGCGGCCTGGTAGTTCTGCGAGGCGTCGTAGATGAAGGAGACCGGGCCGCCGTCCTGCGTGAAGTCACGCGTGTAGCCGCCCTCGGTGCCCGGCGCGATCTGGTTGCGCAGGCGGATGTTGGCGAACGTGCCGCGGATCATGACCTCGTGGTTGCCGCGGCGCGAGCCGTAGCTGTTGAAGTCGCGGCGCTCGACGCCGTGCTCCGTGAGGTACTTGCCGGCCGGGGTGTCGGCCTTGATGGCACCGGCCGGGGAGATGTGGTCGGTGGTGACCGAGTCGCCCAGCTTGGCC
Source organism: Streptomyces sp. NPDC007991 (assembly GCF_042958445.1). Taxonomy (NCBI): domain Bacteria; kingdom Bacillati; phylum Actinomycetota; class Actinomycetes; order Kitasatosporales; family Streptomycetaceae; genus Streptomyces; species Streptomyces sp. NPDC007991. Next base: position 385,202 of record NZ_JBIBJD010000001.1, on the reverse strand, counting down.
AGCACGCGCGCGCCGGAGATGTCGGAGACCGGGGTGGTCTCCATCGTCATGCCCTCGAAGTACGGGGGCTTGCGGACGTAGGTGGACTGCGGGTCCCACTCGAAGGTGTTGCCGGTGGGGATCGGCAGCGCCTGCCACTGGGCGTCGCCCGCGAAGACGTCCGAGTAGGACTTGGAGAACATGTCCTCGCCGATGGCGCTGGCGACGACCTCGTTCACCTCGGCCTCGGAGGGCCAGATGTCCGTCAGGAAGACCGGGTTGCCGTCCTGGTCGGTGCCCAGGGCGTCCCGGGTGATGTCCACCTTCATCGAGCCGGCGATCGCGTAGGCCACGACCAGCGGCGGGGACGCCAGGTAGTTCATCTTGACGTCCGGGTTGATCCGGCCCTCGAAGTTCCGGTTGCCGGAGAGGACCGAGGTGACCGCGAGGTCGTGGTCGTTGACGGCCTTGGAGACCTCCTCCGGCAGCGGGCCGGAGTTGCCGATGCAGGTGGTGCAGCCGTAGCCGACGAGGTTGAAGCCGACCTTGTCGAGGTACGGGGTCAGGCCCGCCTTCTCGAAGTAGTCGGTGACGACCTTGGAGCCCGGGGCGAGGGTGGTCTTGACCCACGGCTTGCGGGTCAGGCCCTTCTCCACCGCCTTCTTGGCCACCAGCGCGGCGGCGACCATGACGTACGGGTTGGAGGTGTTGGTGCAGGAGGTGATGGCCGCGACCGTCACCGCGCCGTGGTCCAGCTCGTACTTCGTGCCGTCGGGGGCGGTGACGGTGACCGGGTTCGACGGGACGGCGGCACCGGTGCCGTCGGCGTGCTGCGGCGCGCCGGCGCCGTTCTCCTGCTGGCCGTAGGCCGGGGCGTCGGAGGCCGGGAAGGACTCGTCGCTCGCCTCGTCGACCGGGGAGGCCGCCAGGGCCTGCTGCGCGACGGGCGCCTCGACGTAGTTGAGGACGTCCTTGGCGAACTGCTGGGCGGCCTCGGCGAGGACGATGCGGTCCTGCGGGCGCTTCGGGCCGGCGATGGAGGGCACGACCGTCGACAGGTCGAGCTCCAGCTTCTCGGAGAAGTCGGGCTCGGCGGCCGGGTCCAGCCAGAGGCCCTGCTCCTTGGCGTACGCCTCGACGAGGGCGAGCTGCTGCTCGGAACGGCCTGTGAGCTTGAGGTACTTGATCGTCTCGTCGTCGATCGGGAAGATCGCGGCGGTCGAGCCGAACTCCGGCGACATGTTGCCGATGGTGGCGCGGTTGGCCAGGGAGGTGGCGGCGACGCCCTCGCCGTAGAACTCGACGAACTTGCCGACGACACCGTGCCCCCGGAGCATCTCGGTGATGGTCAGCACGAGGTCGGTGGCGGTGGTGCCGGGCGTGAGCTCACCGGTGAGCTTGAAGCCGACGACGCGCGGGATGAGCATGGAGACCGGCTGGCCGAGCATGGCGGCCTCGGCCTCGATGCCGCCGACGCCCCAGCCGAGGACGCCCAGGCCGTTGACCATGGTGGTGTGCGAGTCGGTGCCGACGAGGGTGTCGGGGTACGCCTGGCCGCCCCGCACCATGACCGTGCGCGCCAGGTGTTCGATGTTCACCTGGTGGACGATGCCGGTGCCGGGGGGTACGACCTTGAACTCGTCGAAGGCGGTCTGGCCCCAGCGCAGGAACTGGTAGCGCTCCTTGTTGCGGCCGTACTCCAGCTCGACGTTCTGTGCGAAGGCCTCGTTCGTGCCGAACTTGTCGGCGATGACGGAGTGGTCGATGACCAGCTCGGCCGGCGCCAGCGGGTTGATCTTCGCCGGGTCGCCGCCCAGCTCCTTCACGGCCTCACGCATGGTCGCGAGGTCCACGACACAGGGCACGCCGGTGAAGTCCTGCATGATCACGCGGGCCGGCGTGAACTGGATCTCCTGCGACGGCTGGGCCTGCGAGTCCCAGCCGCCGAGGGCGCGGATGTGGTCGGCGGTGATGTTCGCGCCGTCCTCGGTGCGGAGGAGGTTCTCCAGCAGCACCTTCAGGCTGTAAGGGAGGCGCGCGGCGCCCTCGACCTTGTCCAGCCGGAAGATCTCGTACGACTCGTCGCCCACCTGCAGCGTGCTGCGGGCGTCGAAGCTGTTCGCCGACACGACAGTCTCCTTCATTGATGTGCGCGTACCACCACGATCCTGCCGCCACGGCATCTCGGCCGATCCGCTAAGGTAAGGCTAAGTTAGGCACGCCTTACCGGGCTGGCGGCTGCGGTGCTCTCCGACAGATATCTCGATGTCGAGATAACTCTAGTACACCGGGGCCGGTAGGTCATGCCCCGGCGTCCGTCATGCGGTCATGCACCCCCCTCTCCGGGGTATCCGAACCAGGTGTCCACACCGCAAACGGAGAGGAGTCAGGCATGCCGCTCACGTTCCGCAAGAGTTTCCGGATCCTTCCGGGGGTGCGCCTGAACATCAACAAGCGCTCCTGGTCCCTCACGACCGGCGGCGGAAAGAACGGCCCGCGCTACACCCGCAGCAGTACGGGACGTCGTACGACATCCATGGACCTACCCGGACCTTTCGGGTGGCGGCGTACACGCACCGCCCGTCGACACTGAGGCCACCGGGGAGGGTTGACGTCCCGTCACCCGAACGGACCCCCCGACGGGCGCCATCTCATATCTGAGATAACCTCAACCGCATGGCAGACGATTACCTCGTACGCATCGGCAAGCTCATCCGTGACGCCCGGCAGCACCGTGGCTGGACCCAGTCGCAGCTGGCGGAGGCCCTGGGCACCAGCCAGAGCGCCGTGAACCGGATCGAGCGCGGCAACCAGAACATCAGCCTTGAGATGATCGCGCGCATCGGGGAGGCCCTCGACAGCGAGATCGTGTCGCTCGGCTACGCCGGTCCGATGCACCTGCGGGTGGTCGGCGGCCGTCGGCTGTCCGGCGCCATCGACGTGAAGACGAGCAAGAACGCGTGCGTCGCGCTGCTGTGCGCCTCACTGCTCAACCGGGGGCGCACGGTGCTGCGCCGCGTCGCCCGCATCGAGGAGGTGTACCGCCTCCTGGAGGTGCTGGGCTCGATCGGCGTCCGCACCCGGTGGATCAACGACGGTGTCGACCTGGAGATCGTGCCGCCGGCGGAGCTGGACCTGGCGGCGATCGACGCCGACGCGGCCCGCCGCACCCGCTCGATCATCATGTTCCTCGGTCCGCTGCTGCACCGCATGGACACCTTCAAGCTGCCCTACGCCGGCGGCTGCGACCTCGGTACGCGCACCGTCGAGCCGCACATGATCGCACTGCGCCGGTTCGGGCTGGACATCGCCGCCACCGAGGGCCAGTACCACGCGATGGTCGACCGCTCGGTCCGCCCCGACCGCCCCATCGTACTGACCGAGCGCGGCGACACGGTGACCGAGAACGCGCTGCTCGCCGCCGCGCGGCACGACGGCACCACCGTCATCCGCAACGCCTCCTCCAACTACATGGTCCAGGACCTGTGCTTCTTCCTGGAGGCCCTCGGCGTCAAGGTCGACGGCATCGGCACCACCACGCTCACCGTGCACGGCGTGCCGACCATCGACGCCGATGTGGACTACTCCCCCTCCGAGGACCCGGTCGAGGCGATGAGCCTGGTCGCGGCGGCCGTGGTCACCGAGTCGGAGCTGACGGTGCGCCGCGTGCCGATCGAGTTCCTGGAGATCGAGCTGGCAGTCCTGGAGGAGATGGGCCTGGACCACGACCGCACGCCCGAGTACTTCGCCGACAACGGCCGCACCCGGCTGGTGGACCTCACCGTCCGGCCCTCCAAGCTGGAGGCGCCGATCGACAAGATCCACCCCATGCCGTTCCCCGGCCTGAACATCGACAACGTCCCGTTCTTCGCGGCCATCGCGGCGGTCGCCCAGGGCAAGACCCTCATCCACGACTGGGTCTACGACAACCGCGCGATCTACCTGACGGACCTGAACCGCCTCGGCGGCCGGCTCCAGCTCCTCGACCCGCACCGCGTCCTGGTCGAGGGCCCGACCCGCTGGCGCGCGGCCGAGATGATGTGCCCGCCGGCCCTGCGCCCCGCGGTGGTCGTCCTGCTGGCGATGATGGCGGCGGAGGGCACGTCGGTACTGCGCAACGTGTATGTCATCAACCGGGGTTACGAGGACCTGGCCGAGCGGCTGAACTCGATCGGCGCGCAGATCGAGACCTTCCGGGATATCTGACGCAGCGGAAACCTGAGCGAAAGATTTCGGCCACGGGGATTCCGAACGTGCGTTTTTCGTCCGTGTGGCCGAATTTGTAAAGCCCTTTTGCAAAAGGAAGGGAAAACAAATTCTAAGTACATTCAACTGGCTAAAAAGAGATCGTTGTACGGGCCCTTGAAGGCGCAACCTGACTCTCGTCAGCAGACGGGTGCGCGCTTGAGGGGAGTCCATGGGCGTGGGACGTGCCAGGGCAAAGTGGGAACGGATCGCTTCGGACGCGGCCGAACGGCTGTTCGCTGCGGGGCAGTTGCTCCAGCGGGCGCCGACCACGCCGGAGGGACGGGCGGTCTTCCGCACGGATCAGCAGGTCAATGACCAGCCGTACCGGGAACGGTGGGCGCACGACAAGGTGGTGCGCTCCACCCACGGAGTGAACTGCACGGGTTCGTGTTCATGGCAGGTGTACGTCAAGGACGGCCTGATCACCTGGGAGACCCAGGCGACCGATTACCCCTCGGCGGGCCCGGACCGTCCCGACTACGAACCGCGGGGCTGCCCGCGCGGCGCCTCCTTCTCCTGGTACACGTACTCGCCGACACGGGTGCGCTACCCGCACGCACGCGGTGTGCTGGTGGAGATGTTCCGCGAGGCCAAGCGCCGTGCGGACGGAGACCCGGTCGCGGCGTGGGCGGAGATCACCGGTGATCCGGACAAGCGGCGCCGCTACCAGTCGGCACGCGGCAAGGGCGGCCTGGTGCGCATCGGCTGGGACGAGGCGCTGGAGATCGCCGCCGCCGCGCACGTGCACACGCTGCGGGAGTACGGCCCGGACCGGATCGCCGGCTTCTCCCCGATCCCGGCGATGTCGATGGCCTCGCACGCGGTCGGTGCCCGCTTCCACGCCCTGATCGGCGCGCCGATGCTGTCGTTCTACGACTGGTACGCGGATCTGCCGGTCGCCTCGCCGCAGGTGTTCGGTGACCAGACCGACGTGCCCGAGTCGGGCGACTGGTGGGACGCGGCGTATCTGATGCTGTGGGGCTCCAACGTCCCGGTCACCCGCACCCCGGACGCCCACTGGATGGCCGAGGCCCGCTACCGGGGCCAGAAGGTCGTGGTGGTCTCCCCGGACTACGCGGACGCCACGAAGTTCGCCGACGAGTGGCTGCACCCCCACCCGGGCACCGACGGGGCGCTCGCCATGGCCATGGGGCACGTCATCCTGCGCGAGTGCTTCGTCGACCGGCAGGTCCCGTACTTCACCGACTACGTCAAGCGCTTCACCGACCTGCCGTTCCTCGTCGCCCTGGACGAGCGGGGGACGGACACGCACACACCCGGGGCGTTCGTGACGGCCCGGGACCTGGACCTGGCCAGGGACGCCGAGGCGGCGGCACGGCGCTGGATGCCGGTGCTCTACGACACGGTGTCGGACCAGCCGGTCGTGCCCAACGGCACCATGGGCGACCGCTGGGGCAAGTCGAGCGAGGGCCGCTGGAACCTGAATCTCGGCGACACCGAGCCGCTGCTGAGCTTCCACGGCCGCCCCGGGGCGGTGCCGGCCGGCATCGAACTGCCGCGCTTCGACGAGCGGGGAGAGACGGTACGGCGCACGGTGCCGGCGCTGCGGCTGGGCGACCGCCTGGTCACGACCGTCTTCGACCTGATGCTGGCCCAGTACGGCGTGGCCCGCGACGGCCGGCCCGTGCCGTACGAGGACGCGGCCACGCCGGGTACCCCCGCCTGGCAGGAGGCGATCACCTCGGTGCCCGCGAGGGCGGTGGTGCGTGCGGCGCGGGAGTTCGCACGGACCGCCGAGCAGACCAAGGGCCGCTGCATGATCGTGATGGGGGCCGGCACCAACCACTGGTTCCACTCCGACACGATCTACCGGTCCTTCCTGTCGCTGCTGCTGCTCACGGGCTGCCAGGGCGTCAACGGCGGCGGCTGGGCGCACTACGTGGGGCAGGAGAAGGTGCGGCCGTACGCGGGCTGGCAGCAGATGGCCACGGCCTCCGACTGGGTGCGCCCCTCGCGCCAGATGGCGGGCACGCCGTACTGGTATCTGCACACGGACCAGTGGCGCTACGAGGGGTTCACCACCGACGCGCTGACCTCGCCGACCGCACCCGGCGCCCTCACCGGCCTGCACACGGCCGACCTCGTCGCACGGTCCGCCCGGCAGGGGTGGATGCCGTCCTGCCCCACCTTCGGCGCCAACCCCCTGGAGCTCGGGCGCCGCGTCCATGAGGAGGGCGTCGACCCGGCGCGGTGGGTGGCCCGCGAGCGGGACGCCGGCCGGCTCTCCTACGCCTGTGAGGACCCCGACGATCCGGCCAACTGGCCGCGGGTGCTCACCGTGTGGCGGGCCAACCTGATCGGTTCCTCGGCCAAGGGCAACGAGTTCTTCCTGCGGCACCTGCTGGGCGCCTCCGACAACGCCACCGCCGAACAGGCCCCGCCCGAACTCAGGCCCCGGGACGTGACCTGGCGGGACGAGGCCCCCCGCGGCAAGCTCGACCTGCTGCTGGCGCTGGACTTCCGCATGACGTCCACGACGCTCTTCGCCGACCTGGTGCTGCCCGCGGCCACCTGGTACGAGAAGCACGACCTGTCCAGCACGGACATGCACCCCTACGTGCACGCCTTCTCCCCGGCGATCAGCCCTCCGTGGCAGGCGCGCACGGACTTCGAGATCTTCCACGGACTGGCCGCCGAGGTCAGCCGGCTGGCCGCGGGACGCCTGGACGTGGCCCACGACCTGGTGGCCACCGCACTGCAGCACGACACCCCCGGAGAGGCCCCGCCCGACGGGCCCACCGGCCCCCAGTTCACCGTCGTCGAACGGGACTACACCGCCATCGGCGACAAGATCGCCGCACTGGGCCCGCTGGCCGAGGAAGAGGGCATGACGGTGAAGGGCGTGACCGTTCAGCCCGCGCAGGAAGCCGGCTGGCTCGCCGCGCGGTGCGGTACGGCGGCCCGCGGCCCGGCGCGCGGACGGCCCCTGCTCGACACGGACGTCAAGCTGTGCGAGGCGATCCTGGCCCTGTCGGGCACGACCAACGGCAGGCTGGCCGCCGAGGGCTTCGAGCGGCTCGCCGAGCGCTGCGGCGCCGACACCGGCCTCGCCGAGCTGGCCTCGTCGGTGGCCGAGCGGCGCGTGCTGTTCTCCGACACGCAGGCCCGTCCGGTGCAGGTCGGGGCGAGCTTCGAGTGGTCGGGCAAGGAGGCCCCGGACCGCCGCTACTCACCGTTCACGATCAACACCGAGCACTTCAAGCCCTGGCACACGCTCACCGGGCGCCAGCACTTCTACCTCGACCATCCCTGGATCGCCGAGTACGGCGAACAACTCCCGGTCTACCGGCCGCCACTGGACCTGAACGTCCTCGGCGAGCAGCCGCGCGGCACCGGCGGCGAAGGGCGTTCGGTGACCGTGCGCTACCTGACCCCCCACTCGAAATGGTCGATCCACTCCGAGTACCAGGAGAACCTGCTGATGCAGACCCTGGCCCGCGGCGGCCCGGTCATCTGGATCAGCGTGGACGACGCCGCCGCGATCGGCGTGGCCGACAACGACTGGATCGAGGCGGTCAACCGCAACGGCGTCGTCGTGGCCCGCGCGGTCGTCTCCCACCGAATGCCGCCGGGCACCGTGTTCATGTACCACGTCCAGGAACGCCTGGTGAACGTCCCCAAGTCCGAGGCCACCGGCCGGCGCGGCGGCGTCCACAACGCCCTCACCCGGCTCCTGATCAAGCCGACCCATCTCATCGGCGGCTACGCGCAGTTGTCCTTCGCCCCCAACTACTACGGCCCCACCGGCAACCAGCGCGACGCCGTCACCGTCATCCGCCGCCGCTCCCAGGATGTCGACTACTGATGAAGATCATGGCCCAGGTGGCGATGGTGATGAACCTCGACAAGTGCATCGGCTGCCACACCTGCTCGGTCACCTGCAAACAGACCTGGACCAACCGGTCGGGCACCGAGTACGTGTGGTTCAACAACGTCGAGACGCGCCCCGGCCAGGGCTATCCCCGAGGCTACGAGGACCAGGAGCGATGGCAGGGCGGCTGGCGGCTCAAACACGGCCGCCTGGTGCCGCGCAGCGGCGGCCGGGCCCGGCGCCTGGCCCGCCTGTTCGCCAACCCCGAGCTGCCCTCGCTCGACGACTACTACGAGCCGTGGACCTACGACTACGACAACCTGATCAGCGCGCCGCTCGGCGACGACGTCCCCACCGCCCCGCCCCGCTCCCTGATCGACGGCCACCCCACCCAGGTGACCTGGGGCCCCAACTGGGACGACGACCTCGGCGGCGGTCCCGAGCACCTCGCGGGCGACCCCGTACTGAAGAAGATGAACGATCAGGTGCGGCTGGAGTACGAGCAGGCGTTCATGTTCTACCTGCCGCGCATCTGCGAGCACTGCCTCAACCCGTCCTGTGTCGCCGTGTGTCCCTCCGGCGCGCTGTACAAGCGGATCGAGGACGGCATCGTCCTCGTCGACCAGGACCGCTGCCGCGGCTGGCGCATGTGCGTGACCGGCTGCCCGTACAAGAAGGTGTACTTCAACCACTCCACCGGCAAGGCCGAGAAGTGCACCCTCTGCTACCCGCGCATCGAGGCCGGGCAGCCCACCGTGTGCTCCGAGACCTGCGTGGGCCGCCTGCGCTATCTCGGCGTGATCCTCTACGACGCCGACAAGGTGGGCGAGGCCGCCGCCACCGCCGACGAGAAGGACCTGTACGAGGCGCAGTTGGGCTGCTTCCTCGACCCCGACGACCCCGCGGTGCGGCGGGCCGCCGAGGAGGCGGGCATCCCGCACGACTGGATCACCGCCGCCCGGCGCTCGCCCGTGCACGCCCTCATCAGCCGGTACAAGGTGGCGCTGCCGCTGCACCCCGAGTACCGCACGATGCCCATGGTCTGGTACGTCCCGCCGCTGTCGCCGGTCGTGGAGTCCCTGACCGCCACCGGCCACGACGGGGAGGACCCCGCGAAACTGTTCGCGGCGATCGACTCCCTGCGCATCCCCCTGGAATACCTCGCCGGGCTGTTCACCGCGGGCGACGTGGCCCCCGTGGAGGCGGCGCTGTGCCGGCTCGCGGCGATGCGCTCCCACATGCGGCGCGTCAACCTCGGCGAGGAGCAGGACCCGGCCATCGCCCGCGCGGTCGGCATGGACGCGGAGGGCATGGAGGCCATGTACCGGCTGCTCGCCCTCGCCAAGTACGACGAGCGCTACGTCATCCCCACCAGCTACACCGGCACCGTCCCCGCGGACGACCTCGACTCCGGGTGCAGTCTCGACGGCGACGGCGGCCCGGGCATGTACTCCGCCGACACCTTCCACGCAACGCCCGCCCCCGGCCCGGAACCCGAGCACGCGGGGGTGTCGCTGCGCGGCCGCGTCAACCTCCTGAACTGGGACGGACGCGGACGCCCCGACGGCCTCTTCCCGCGCGGAGAGGGGAACCAGGCGTGAGCACCGCACTGATCCACCAGGCGGCCTCGCTGCTCCTGCTCCACCCCGGCCGGGACTGGCCCCACCGTCTGAGCCTGGTCACGGACGCCCTGGACGGCGTGCCACGCGCGCAGGCCGAGCCGCTGACACGGTTCTGCGCGACCGTCGCCGGGGTCCCCGCCCTGGAGTTGTCGGCCCGCTACGTGACCACGTTCGACCGCAGCCGGCGGCGCACCCTGCACCTGACCTACTACACGGACGGTGACACCCGCCGCCGCGGCCAGTCGCTGCTGGAGTGGCGCGAGCTGTACCGCGCGCACGGCTGGCAGCCGCCCGCCGACGAACTGCCCGACTTCCTGCCGCTGGCCCTGGAGTTCGCCGCCCGCTGCCCCGAGCCCGGCCGCAAGGCCTTGCAGGACCACCGCGCGGCACTGGAACTCCTCCGCCTCGCGCTGCACGAGCACCGCAGCCCCTACGCCGACGTCCTGGAAGCGGTCTGCGGCACCCTGCCCGGCGCTTCCCCCGCCGATCGCGCCGCCGCCCTGCGCCTGGCCCGCTCCGGCCCGCCCACCGAGTCCGTCGGCCTGCCGCCCTTCCCCGGGCGCCCGACGGTCGCGCACGTCGAGGAGACCTCCCGGTGAACCATCTCCACACCGCCCTGTGGGGCGTACTGCCCTATCTCGTCGTCACCGTCCTGGTCGCCGGCACCGCCTGGCGTTACCGCTACGACCGGTTCGGCTTCACCACCCGCTCCAGCCAGCTGCACGAACACCGCCTGCTGAGCATCGGCGGCCCGCTGTTCCACTACGGGCTGCTGTTCGTGGCGGCCGGGCACGTCATCGGCCTGCTCGTCCCCGAGTCGTTCACCGAACGCGTCCACGTGCACGAGCGGCTGTACCACGCCAACGCCCTGATCGTCGGCGGCACCGCGGGCCTCGCCACCCTCGCGGGCCTGGCGATCCTCCTCCACCGGCGGCTGCGCGTACCCGCCGTCCGCGCCGCGACCAGCCGCAGTGACCGCGCCGTCTACCCGGTCCTGGTCTGCGTCCTGCTGGCGGGGCTCACCGCCACGGCCACCACCCTCCGACCGCACCCCTACGACTACCGGCTCGGCGTCTCGCTGTGGTTCCGCTCCCTGTTCACCCTCGACCCGAACGTGCCCGCCATGGCCCACGCGCCGCTCGCCTACCAGGTCCACGCCCTGCTCGCCATGGCCCTGTTCGCGCTGTGGCCCTTCAGCCGCCTCGTCCACGCCTTCACCGCACCCCTCGGCTATCTGGCCCGCCCCTATGTCGTCTACCGCTCCCGCGGCACACGGCACGCCCGGCCCGCGCACCGTCCGGGTCAGCAGCCGGCACCGCCCGCCGCCGTACGCCGGTGACGCGGCCGGCGCTCCTCGACCGGTGCCGACGGCTGCCCCCGGCCTGCTTCGCTCCCGTGATGGCCACCGGCGCCGTCTCCCGTGCCCTGGCGCAGTCCGGCGCCCGTGCGATGTCCGCCCTGCTGCTCGGCATCGCGGTGGCCGCCTACGTCACGCTGCTGGCCGGCGCCGTCCTCAAGGCCCTCCGCCACCGGGACGTCCTCGGGGGCGAACTCCGTGACCCGGCCCGTCTCTTCGGCCATTTCACGTTCGTCGCCGCCAGCGGGGTCCTCGCCACCCGCCTCGCCCACGGGCCCACCCGGGGCGCCGCCTGCGCCCTGCTCTGCGTCGCGGCGGTGGTGTGGACGGCCCTGGCCACCGCGGCCGTCGCCGTCGCGCGCTCGGGTGGGCGCACCGTGCTGCGGTACGCCGACGGCACCTGGTTCCTGGCCACCGTCGGCCTGCAGGCCCTCGTCCTCACCGTCGTCGGCCTCCACCCCGGTCGCGCCGTCCTCACGGCCGCCCTCGCGCTGTGGGCGACCGGGGTCCTGCTGTACGCGGTCACCCTCACCTCGGTCGTCCTCAGGCTGCTGCGTGATCCGCCCGGGGCGGCGCACCTGGCGCCCACCTACTGGATCACCATGGGTGCCGCCGCCATCAGCACCCTCGCGGGCGCCCAGCTGATCCCATCCGAACGGCTCCTACCGGGCCCGGTCCGAGTCCCTCTCGACACCGCGGTCACCGTCCTGTGGTCCTGGGCCACGATGCTGATCGTCCCGCTGCTGGCCGCAGGGGTGTGGCGGCACCGGTACCACCGCGTTCCCCTCGCTTACGACCTCACCCTCTGGTGCATCGTCTTCCCTCTGGGCATGTACACCACAGCCACCGCCCAACTCGCCACCGTACGAGGAACGACCGCCCTGACGGCCATGGAGCGCCCGCTCGTGTGCGTCGCCGCGGCGGCATGGCTGGCGGTCGGCGCGCGCTTCCTGACAGCCCCTTACGGACCCGCTCGACCTCGTTCTTCTTGGCGTAGCCCGACCGCGTGACGGGCGGCGCCGAAATCGGCGGCACAGCGTGCCGGTCGGTCCCGCCCTCGGCGCCGGGTGCTTTCGTCTGAGGCTGCGTCGCCCGAAACCCGCGGGCGTGCCGTCCGAAACGCCCAGGGAGAGATCGTGGTGGCAGCGAAAGCCGGAAACCGCCGGACGACGTCCGCGCAGCTTCTCAAGGGCCAGAAGGCGCTGGTGACCGGAGCCAACTCGGGTATCGGCCTGGCGACCGCCCTCGCCCTGGGCCGGGCCGGTGCGGACGTCGTGGTGAACTACGTCGTCGGTGCGGACGAGGCGGAGAACGTCGTGAGGGAGATCGAGGGCTTCGGGGTCCGCGCGTACGCCCATGAGGCCGACGTGTCCGACGAGGACCAGGTGACCGCCATGGCCGGCCGGATGGTCGAGGAGTTCGGCACCATCGACATCATGGTGGCCAACGCGGGCCTCCAGCGGGACGCGGCCGTGACGGAGATGTCGCTCGCCCAGTGGCAGAAGGTCATCGACGTCAATCTGACCGGCCAGTTCCTGTGCGCGCGGGAGGCCGCCAAGGAGTTCATGCGGCGGGGCGTGGTGGAGGAGGTGTCCCGTTCGGCGGGGAAGATCATCTGCATGAGCTCGGTCCACCAGATCGTCCCCTGGTCGGGCCATGTGAACTACGCCACCTCCAAGGGCGGCGTGGGCATGCTGATGCAGACCCTCGCCCAGGAGCTGGCGCCCCACCGCATCCGGGTCAACGCCGTCGCGCCCGGCGCCATCCGCACGCCGATCAACCGCGACGCCTGGTCCACCCCCGAGGCCGAAACCGAGCTGCTGCGCCTGATCCCGTACCGCCGCGTGGGCGACCCGGACGACATCGCCAACGCCGTCGTCGCCCTGGCGTCCGACCTGCTCGACTACGTCGTCGGCACCACCCTCTATGTCGACGGCGGCATGACACTGTTTCCCGGCTTCGCCACCGGGGGCTGATCTTCGGGGCCGCTGGGGGATGTCACGTGAGGAACGTGCCCGAGGATCTGACCGGACTGTCCCGCCAGGGGCATGTGTGGATCGGCGAGAGAGGGATAGTCCGGCGCTGTGGACGTGCTTCTGGTGACCTTCGGGCACAGCACCGCGGGCCGGGACCGGATCACCGAACTGCTGCGTCACGCCGGCGTCACCGCCGTCGTCGACGTGCGGACCGCTCCCGGCAGCCGCCGCGACCCCGATCTGTCGCGGCGGCGGCTCGCCGACTGGATGCCGGGCCGCGGCATCGCCTACCGGTGGGAACCCGCCCTCGGCGGGTTCCGCACACCTCCCCCGGACAGCCCGGACATCGTCTGGCGCAACGCCTCCTTCCGCGGCTACGCCGCCCACACCCGCGCCCCCGAGTTCGTCGCCGCGATGGACCGGGTGCTGGCCGACGCCGCGCACGTCCGCACCGCCGTGATGTGCAGCGAGGCGGTCTGGTGGCGCTGCCACCGCCGGCTGATCGCCGACTTCGCGGTACTCGCCCGCGGCGTACCGGTCGACCACCTCATGCCCGACGGGCGTCTCAGCGCCCACGCGCCGACGCCCGGCGCACGGCTGCGCGACGACGGGCTCGTCGTGTACGACGGTCGCGGCTGAGCCCGTCAGAGCAGCTTGTTGACCGCCGTGACGGTGGTGGCCTTGAAGTCGGACACCTGGGCGTGCTGGAAGGTGCCCATCTGGCCCCACCGGACGACCGTCACGGTCGTGCCGTCGCGGCCGACCGAGAACAGGTTGATGTCGGAGGAACCCCACGCCGAAGCGGTGTGGACGCCGTAGACGTAGGCGCCCTCCTCGACGTCCAGCCGGCCGTAGTTCTTCTGCGTCGCCGTGATGTCGGGGTCCTGCTCCATCAGCTTCTTCGCGCAGCCGGCGAGGTCCTTGCGCAGCAGCGCCGCGAAGTCCTTGGCCCGCTGCTCACTGCGCTCCTGGACCGTGATCTGCTGGGCGTTGGTGTCGTAGTCGGTCCAGTACGAGCGGTACGAGGCGGTGGACGGCAGGGCCTCGCCCACGCAGGCCGGCAGCGGGTCCGGCTGACCGGCGGTGACCGGACCGGCGTACCAGGGGGAGGTCGGGTGCGGCGGCAGTTCGGCCGGCTCCAGGAACCGGGGTGTGTCGGAACCCGGTGCGGTGGCGGCGGCCGGGAGGGCTGCCGCGGTGACACCGCCCACGGCCGCGAGCGCGGCCAGCGCCACGACGGTGGTACGGATGCCCCGGGTACGGACGCGCACGGTCTCCCCCATCATTTCCCCCGCTTTTTCCTCCATGTTCTCCCCCACGTTTTCCGCCATGTGCGCCCGCATGATTTCCCCCATGATTTCCCCCATCGAATTCCCCACGGTCTCCCGCGGGGTTCCCAGTCGAATGCCCGGGCTTTTGCCCTTGCACCCCGTACGACCCGCCACCCCACGGATACGTTGCCCTGCACGCCCGCTACGGGTTCGTCCCGAATGTCACCGGCGCGTCACAGGGGGACGCACGTGCGTGCGTGCGGCCGATGGAGGCTCTGGGGAGACTGTGAGTAACGTCCCCTGTACGCAGTAGGTTCGCTCTACGCGCGCGTGGGTGGCGGCGCGCTTCTGGGCCGATGCGAGGGGGAGAACAACGTGCGTCCCGGAGACGAGTTCGCCGGCCGCTATGTCCTCAAGGAGGTCATCGGCGCCGGGCGCGGCGGCGACGTGTGGCTGGCCCACGACACGGTGGTGGGGCAGGACGTCGCACTGAAGCCGGAGCGGGTCGAGGGCGACCGCGAGACCGCGGTGCGGCGGCTGCTGGGCGAGCCGCGCGCCCTGGCCAAGTTCCGTGATCATCCCCATGTCGTGACGCTGTTCGACGTCGTCACGGTGCCCTCGCACGGGGACGCGGACGGGGACACCGACGGGGAGGCGGGCGAGACGTACTGGTTCGTCATGGAGTACGTGCCCGGCGGCGGCCTCGACCGGCAGCCGCCCATGAGCCCCGAGCGCGTGGCCCGGATCGGGGCCCAGCTCGCCGACGCGCTCGCCGCGTTGCACGAGGCGGGCATCGTGCACTGCGACCTCAAGCCAGCCAACGTCGGCCTCACCCGGCACGGTGCCGCCAAGCTGCTGGACTTCGGTGCCGCCTACCGGGCCGGCGGCAGCGAGACGATCACGGCCAACGGCCCCTACAGCTTCACCCCGGACTACGCCGCCCCCGAACTGGCCCGGGGAAACGTCCCCCGGCCCGCCTCCGACGTGTTCTGCCTGGCCGCCACACTGCACGCCCTGGTCACCGGATCCCCGCCGCGCGGCGGGGAGGCGGCGGCGGACGGTGACGGTGCGGGGGCCGCCGGGGAGGACCAGGACCGTCTGACGTACTGGAAGGCCGAGCAGGGCGTCGTCGAGATGGACGCGGATGCGGTGGGCCCGCTCCACCCCGTGCTCGGCGCCATGCTGCGGCGCGACCCACGGCAGCGCCCGGATGCGGCCGAGGCCGGGCGGCTGCTGGCGGCCGTGGCGGAACGGCGGACTCCGGACCCGGACGGCCGGTCCGACCCGCCCGGCGGCGGGCGCCCGCGGCGGCGACGCCGTGCCCTGCTCGTGGCGGCCCTCGGCGTCGGCGCCGCGATCGTCCTGGGTCTCGTCGCCTTCCCATGGGGCGGCGACGAGCGGGGTGACGGCCGGAACGGCACCCGTGGGTCCGCCGGGAGACAGCTGCCGAAGGACCCCTCGAACGGCGGGACGAGGGCCCTGATCGGTGATCCGCGCACCGCCGACGTGTGCGCCCTGGCCGACGCCGACGCGCTCGACCGGTTCGGGGAGAGCGAAGTCGACCTCGACTACGGCAACTTCGACCGCTGCGACGTGCTCGTCCACCCGGACGACAGGTCCCGTATCGACGTGTCGGTCCAACTGCGCCGGGGCTCGCCGCCCGAGGCGTCGGACCCCGTCAGGACCATCGGGGGCATCGCCGTACGGGAGGCGCCGCCGAAGGAGGGCGAGTGCGGGCTGCTGCTGTCCCGGGACGACGACGCGGCCGGGGGCAGCGACAGCACCGGCCGCGACCGGGGCAGCACCGGCGGCGGCATGTTCGTGGGGGTCCGTGTCGACGTGGGGCACGGCACGGTGGCCGGCGGCGCCGCGGCGCTGTGCGCGGTCGCCGACACCGCCGCCCGCAGCGCGGCCGAGGTCCTGAACCGCGGCCCGCTCCCCCGCCGTTCCCCGCCCTACCCGGCCGCCTCGCTGGCCTGGCGGAGCGCCTGCGCGCTGCTCGACGCCGAGGCACTGTCCGTCGTCCCCCGCATCGAGGCCGACGTGCCGGAGGCCGGTGTCGCGGACTGGGACTGCGAGTGGTCCAGCGACGTCGACGACCTGGAGGCGGAGATCGCGTTCTTCCGTGACCAGCCCAAGTCCGCGCGGGACGGCCGCATTGTCCGGCTCGCCGGCTACGACGCCGTCGTCGAGCCGGAGGGCAACGGCGAGGGCACCTGCACGGTGTTCGTCCCGTACCGCGAGTACGGCGGCCGGGACGCCGAGACGGCCGTCGAGATGCTGCGGCTGCATGTCGGCGGGCAGCGGTCCAGCGGCGAACTGTGCCATCTGGCCACGGAACTCGCCGCCTCCGCGGCCGCGAAACTGCGCACGCGCTGAGTCCCGGAGCCACGGGGAGGGGTCCCGGGCGGGTCGGCGCAGGCTGACGGGTACGTCCGGCGGGACCCGCCCGCGCCGGGACCACACCGTGTCCACTTCGTACGAGTCGCAGGGACGAGTCGCAGGACGAGTCGCACGCCCACGCACCGAGGAGACCAGCGATGTCCTTCTCCGCCAGCCTCGCGCGCGGTGTCGCGCCCACCACGCCCGGAACCCTGCACGCGCGCACGGTCACCGGCGACCTGAGTGCCCCGCCGCGTCCGGGGCTGACCGTCCGCTTCGGGCGGGGCGAGCGGCCGCACGTGGATCTGGAGGTCGGCGTGGACGACCTGCGGGTGAGCCGCCGGCACGGGGAACTGACGTATCTGCGGGGGCAGTGGTGGCTGCGCAACACCGGGCGGCAGTTGGTGCGGCTGCCGCGCGGCCGGATGATGCACACCACCACCGAGCCGGTCCCCCTCGCCACCGGCTACACCCCGCTGTTCGTCAAGGGCTCCGGCTACCGCGAGCACCTGATCGAGCTGTACGTGGCCGACCACGACGACCAGGGGCCGGTGTCGCGCCGCCGGGCCGAGACCCTGCGGCCCAAGACCTGGGCGCTCGACGACGACGAACGGCTGCTGCTGGTCGTCCTCGGCCAGCGGTACCTGCTGTACGAGGAGGAGCCGCGGCCCCTGACGTACTCCATGGCCGCCCGTCAGCTCGTCCATCTGCGTCCGGCCGGCAACTGGACGGAACGCAGGATCGAGCACCGAATCGAGGCGGTACGCCACCGTCTGCACGGCACCGGCTTCAAGTACCCGCTGGTGCACGACAAGACGCAGGAGCGGCGGCCCTACGACAACACGCTGCTGCACAACCTGCTCAAGGGCCTGGTCGAGTCGACGACACTGGTGCCGCCGGACCTCAACCTGATGGACGACACCCCCGGGACTCAGGGACTCCAGGACAGGTAGCCCGTCGTAGGGGGAGACGTCGACCACGAACGGCCCCGACGCACCGGACAGGGCGTAAAGCGACCGAAGAATGGATATGGGCTATACGGCGAAACGCAGGGAGTGTCGGACGTGCCCGGATGCAGGGCGCAGCCGCTACCGGGGGAGGGAGCGCGCATGGACGGCCGGCCCTTGTATCTCGAACCCCGACTGGAAGCACGGCTCGGTTCGCTGCTGGCCGCGACGGGGACGCTGCACTCGCTCACGGACGCGCTCGGCTCACCCCTGCACATCGTGGTGCCCGACCAGATCGCCGAGAACCTGGAGCGGTTCCGCGCGGTGTACCGCAGGCATCACCTGTCCGGCCAGGTCTTCTACGCCCACAAGGCGAACCGGTCCAGCGCGCTGCTGCGCCGGCTCGCCGCCACGGACGCGGGCGTGGACGTCGCGTCCGTGGGCGAGTTGCAGCACGCGCTGGGGGCCGGTTTCACCGCCGGCCGGATCACGGCCACGGGTCCGAAGGACCCCGAGTTCCTGTGGCTCGCGGCCCTCACGGGCGTCACGGTCGCCGTCGACGGCGTCGCCGAACTGGACCAGGTCGCCGCGCTGGTACGCAAGCACGCGCTCGCGCCGGTGCGGGTGCTGCCGCGGCTGTCGGGGTTCGAGACGTCGGGGGTGAAGGTCCTGAGCCGGCGCAGCCGGTTCGGCACGCCTGTACGGGAGTTGGAGCCGCTGCTGGAGGCGGTCGAGCGGCACGGCGACGCGGTGGAGCTGACGGGCGTGGCCTACCACCTGGACACCACGAGCGTCGCGGAGAAGGCGAGCGCCCTCGAAGGGGCCCTGGCGGCCCTGGAGGCGTGCCGGAGCCGGGGGCTGCGGCCCCGGGCCGTGGACGTCGGCGGCGGATTCGGCGTCAGTTACCTCGCCGATCGGGAGCAGTGGGAGGCGTACACGAGCGCGCTCACGGCCGCCGTCCTGGGCCGCCGTCCGCCTCTGACCTGGGGCGGGCACGGCTACGGGCTGCGCAGCGAGTCGGGCACCCTGCGCGGCGCGCTCGGCCTCTACCCCGCCCACCGGCCCGTCGCCGGCGCGGCCTATCTGGACGAGTTGCTGGCCCAGCCCGCCGCCTCGCTGGGCGGCCGTCCGCTGGCCGCGCTGCTGCTGGAGCACCTCTACGACCTGCACAGCGAGCCCGGCCGGGCACTGCTGGACCAGTGCGGGCTGACGCTGGCGAGGGTGCTGGAGGTCCGCTCCCAGGAGGCGGACGGCGCGCTGCTCGTACGGCTGGCCGCGAAGGCGGACGACATCGCCCTGGAGGACCACGGAGTGCTGCTGGACCCGGTCGTCGTCCCCAGAAGCGGAGCCGGGCCGGGCGAGGGGCCCGTGGCCGTCCACCTCTTCGGCGGCCTGTGCCTGGAGACCGACCTGATCACCCGGCGTACGGTCTTCCTGCCGCGCCGCCCGGTCCCCGGCGACCTGCTGGCCTTCGCCAACACGGCCGGCTACGCCATGGACTTCCACGCCACCCGCGCCCAGCACCAGCCCGCCGCCCGCAAGGTCGCCGCCTGGCAGGACGGCGACGCCTGGCGCTGGTGCCTGGATGAGCAGTTCTGGCCGATCACGCCCTCGGGGGGAGCCCAGTGAGGTACGACAGCATCACCGAGGCCATGGGCAACACCCCGCTGGTGCGGATCGACCCGGCCGTGCACGGCCTGCGCAACATCGACCTGTTCGCGAAGCTGGAGATGCTCAACCCCTTCGGCTCGGTCAAGGACCGGGCGGCCTGGAACATGGCGCGTCCGCTGCTGGCCGAGGCGGTCGAACACGGCAGCCAGGTCGTGGAGTTGTCCAGCGGCAACACGGCGAAGGCACTGGCCGTCCTCGCGGGCATGCACGGCCTGGGTTTCAAGAGCGTCACCAACCGGATGCGGGTCCCGGAGATCAAGGACCTCCTGCTGCTGCTCGGAGCGGAGATCGAGGAGCTGCCGGGGCAGAGCGAGTGCCTGGACCCGACCGCGACGGACGATCCGCTGACCCTCTTCCACCGCACGCTGTCCGCCTCCGGCAGCACCTACCTCCACACGGACCAGTACTTCAACCCGCGCAACACCGAGGCACATCTCACCGGCACCGGCCCGGAGATCGTCAAGGACCTGGACGGCCGGGTGCCGGACTGGTTCGTCGCCTGTGTGGGCACGGCCGGTTCCTCCACGGGCGTGGCCCGCGCCCTGCGGGAGGAGGATCCCTCGGTGCGGGTGGTCGGGCTGGTCGCGGCCAAGTCGGACTTCATCCCCGGGATCCGCACCATCGACGAGGTGCAGGAGGTCGGCCTGTTCGACCCGGAGACGTACGACGCGATGGAGTCGGTCGGCTCCGACGAGGCGATCGAGGGGATGCTGACCCTGAACCGCCGCTGCGGCATCCTGGGCGGCCCCACCGGGGGCGCCGCCTACCACGGGGCCGTCCGTCATCTGCGCGCCGTCGACGAGGAGTTGACCGAGCGCCGGACGGCGGTGTTCATCGTCTGCGACCGCGTGGAGAGCTATCTGAGCTACGTCCGGCAGCGGCGGCCCGACCTGCTGGGCCGGCCGCCCCGGAAGAACTCGCCGGCCGATCTGACCGAGGCGGAGGTCGGCGGGGCGCCGTCGGTCACGGTGGCCGAGGCCCGGCGGTGGATCGACTCCGAGGGGCCGCTCGTGGTCGACCTGCGCAGCCCCTTCGCGTACGCGGCGCTGCACATCGACGGGTCGGTCAACATCGTCGACGAGATGTTCGCCGAACTCCTCCAGGGCGGCCTGCCGTTCAGCCGCAGCCGTCCGGTGCTGCTGGCGTGCCCGGTGGGCGAGCAGTCCGCCCGGTACGCGGCGCTGCTGACCCGGATGGGCCATCCCGGCGTGCGCAGTCTGGCCGGCGGCATCATCGCCTGGCGGGACGCGGGCGCGCCCCTGGTGCGGGACTGACCGCCATGACCGCACCCGCGATCCACGACGACCTGCGCTCGTGGCAGCAGGCGCTGCGCGCCCAGTTCCCCATCGTCACCGGGCACCCGGAGCTGGCGTACCTGGACAGCGCGGCGACGGCACAGAAGCCGCAGGCGGTGCTGGACGCCGTACAGAGGTATCTCACCACCGGCAACGCGAACGCGGCACGCGGCACCTACACATGGGCCAACCGGACGACGGAGCTGGTCGAGCGCACCCGCGGGCGCGTCGCCCGGTTCCTCGGAGACCGGCGACCCGAGCGCTCCGCCGTCCACTTCACGAGCGGCACGACCGAGGGGCTGCGCACCATCGCCCGCGACTGGCTGCCGGGGTTCCTGCGCGACGGCGACGAGATCGTCGTACCGGACGCCGACCACCAGGCCAATATCGCGCCCTGGCGGGAGGCCCAGCGGCTGCTGGCCCGCGAGGGCACGCACGTCCGGGTGGTGCCGATGCCGTACCAGAGCGGTTCCGGGGACTACGACCACCGGGCGCTGGCCGAACGGGCCGGGCCGCGCACCCGGTTCGTCGCCACGACCCATGTGCACCATGTCTACGGCGGCGACATGAACGCGCGGCGCATCCGCCGGGCGGTCGGCCCGGACGCGGTGATCTGTCTGGACGCGGCGCAGAGCGTCGGGCATCTGCCGGTGTCCGTGGCCGAGCTGGACGTCGACTTCGTCGTCTTCTCCGGGCACAAGGCGCTGGCCCTGCCCGGCTCCGGGGCGGTGTGGGCCCGGCAGGCGCGCGGCCCGGCGTTCACGCCCGGCGGGTGGAGCGGCACCCCGAACACCGTCGGCATCGCCTCGCTCGAAGCGGCCCTCGACTGGCTGGACGCCGCCGGCGTGGAGCGCGTCGAGCAGTGGACGGTCGCCCTGGCGGCCCGGCTCACCGAGGGGCTGCGCCACCTGGACTCCTACGAGGTCCTCGGCTGCCCGCTGAGCCTGGCCGCCGACTCGACCGTGCAGCGGCGCCAGGGCATCGTCACCCTGCGGCATCGCGCGATCGACTCGGGCGACCTGGGGTTCATCCTCTTCAGCCACGGTTTCATGGTCCGCTCGGACCACCACTGCCAGGGCGACGCGGGCGAGAAGACCGGCTCGGTCCGGGTGAGTCTGCATGTGTACAACACCGTTGAGGAGATCGACCGGCTGCTGTCCGTCCTCGGTTCACTCGCGTGACTCCACCGACTATACGTAATGGGAACCGTTTCCACCTGTAGGCTCGGACCGGCAAGGATCGGGTGCGAGACGGCAAGGTGGCGCGACCGGATGGGACTGAGTCTGGCGACGGCGGAGCGATGGGTGGAGCGCTGGGAGCTCCAGCAGCGGCGGTACGCGGTCGACCGCGAGGAGCGGTTCACGGTGATCGCCGATGTCGTCGAGCACGTGACGGCCGGGCGAGGTTCCCGGCCCCTGATCGTCGACCTGGGCTGCGGACCCGGCTCTCTGGCGGCCCGGCTGGTCCGGCGGCTGCCGGAGGCGGAGATCGTCGCCGTGGACCGCGATCCCGTACTGCTGGAGCTGGGCCGGACCCACCACCCGGACGCGGCCCGCTACGTCGACGCCGAGATCGGCGCACCCGGCTGGACCTGGGCGCTGGACCTGGACCGGCCCCTGGACGCGGCCGTCTCCACGACGGCCCTGCACTACCTCGACCGCGACACCCTGCTGCGCGTCTACCGGCAGCTCGCCGCGCTGCTGCGGCCCGGCGGCGTCCTCGTCAACGGCGACCACCTCCCCCAGGACGCCACGGGCCCGGCCGGGATCGCCGCCCATGTCGGACGGTGCCGGGCCGACCGGCAGCGGGTGTTCGCGCACGAGGACTGGGACTCCTGGTGGGCCGCCGTCGCCGACGAGCCCGAGCTGACGGACCTGCTCGCCGAGCGCCGCCGCCGCGAGGCGCCCCTCGGCACCGGCAGCCCCGCCGAACTGCCCCTCTCCGCCCATCTGGAGTTGCTGCGGCAGGCGGGCTTCGCCACGGCGGGCCCGGTCTGGCAGTACGGCGACAGCTGCGTGGTCGTCGCGGTTCGCTGACGCCGCCGCCACGTCGCGCGTCACCCGGGCGCCGCCCCGGCTCGCGGGCGGCGCCGGCCGCCCGGACAATACATGCAGGAATCGCTATATGTTAATGTCGCTATGACAGCCCCGGCCGACGCGTCGCGGGCAGCACGCGCACACGCAAGGAGCCACCCCATGACCACCGCCGGACACCTCACCCACGACAACCACGCGCACGCCCACGGCGACGACTGCGGCCACGTCGCCTTCACGCACGGCGACCACACGGACTACGCCCACGACGGCCACATCCACCGGATGCACGAGGACCACGTCGACGAGTGCGTGAACGGCGGCCATGTGGTGCACCAGAACCACGACCACCAGCACGGCGACAACTGCGGCCATCCGGCCGTGCGGCACGACGACCACACCGACTACGTGCACGACGGTCACCGGCACGCCGCCCACGAGGGACACTGGGACGACCACTGAGGCACCCGCCCGGAATACTGGAAATCGTTGTCATATGCTAATGTGTGCATATGACAACGACGCCCTCTCCTCCGACGGACGAACCGGACCAGACCCTGCAGACGGCCAGCGAGCTGCTGCGCGCGCTGGCCTCGCCCGTCCGGCTGGGGATCGTGCGCGAACTGTCCGGCGGCGGTAAGTACGTCCATGAGCTGGTGACCGCGCTGGGCGTGAGCCAGCCGCTGGTCTCCCAGCATCTGCGGGTGCTGCGCACGTCCCGGATCGTCGCCGCCCGGCGTCAGGCCCGCGAGACGCGGTACACCCTCACCGACGACCATGTGGCGCACATCGTGCTGGACGCCATCCGGCACGCACAGGAGTAGCACACCCGGGCAGCGCACACCGAGACGGCCGCCCGGCAGCAAGCCGGGCGCCCGTCTCGGCGGGGACCCCGCACTCAGCCCTGGGTCAGGGTGATGGCCTGCTCGTGCACCGCGTGGAAGCGGGGCAGCGGCAGGCCGCTGAGGGTGCGCAGTTCCATGACGGTCGCCTCGACGCGGGCCGCGCCGGGCACGAGCGCGCCGGACAGGGGGCGGCCCGTGTTCTCCCAGCGGTGCTCCGCGCCGTCGCACACGGCCCGGGTGCCGCCGATGCCGTAGCGGATGGTGGAGGAGCCCTGGCCCACGGAGGAGCTGACGTAAACCGGGCCGCTGGAGCCCTGACAGCGGTAGGTGCCGGAGAGGGTGACGGTGCCGTCGGCGGTGATCCGGCCGACCGAGTCGACCGTCACGGCCTCGGACGGGGTGGGCACGGCGGTGGCGGGCGTCGCGGCGGCGCCGGTGAGCAGGAGCAGCGCGGCACCGGCCGCCGCGCCGAGAAGAGGACGTAGACGCATGGGGGAAACCTCCCGAACAGAGTGGAGTTACGGCTTCCACTCGTACCGGGCCTGCGGCCCGGCGCCCGTGACCCTCACCCCTTCGGTGGCGAGTCCGCCCCGCCGCTACTCCAGCACCGCGAAGCCGTCCAGTTCCACCAGCGCCTCCTCGTCCCACAGCCGGACGACCTCGACGACCGCCATGGCCGGGTAGTCGCGGCCCGCCAGTTTCCGCCAGAGGCGGCCCAGTTCCGGGGCGTGGGCGCGGTACGCGGCGACGTCCGTGGCGTAGACGGTGACGCGGGCCAGGTCGGAGGGTGTGCCGCCGGCCGCCGCGAGGGCGGTCAGCAGGTTGGCGAGGGCCTTCTCGAACTGTTCCGGCAGCGTCGCGCCGGTCACCTTGCCGTCCCCGTCGAGGGCGGTCTGCCCCGCCAGGAACACCACCCGGGACCCGGAGGCCACGACGGCGTGCGAGAAACCCGCCGGCGGGCAGAGACCCGGCGGATTGACACGTTCGGCGGTCACCGGGCCTCCTGGTGGGCCGCGTACGACTCCGCCGCGTACAACTCCTTGGCGATGATGCCGCGTTGGACCTCGCTGGCGCCCTCGTAGATGCGGGGGGCACGCACCTCCCGGTAGAGGTGTTCGAGCAGGTGACCCCGTTGCAGCGCGCGGGCGCCGTGCAACTGGACGGCCGTGTCGACGACGTACTGCGCGGTCTCGGTGGCGAGCAGCTTCGCCATGGCGGCGCGCCGGGGCACGTCCGGGGCGCCCTCGTCGTACGCCGCCGCCGCCGCGTAGACCATCAGCCGGGCCGCCTCCGTACGCAGGGCCATCTCGGCGACCTGGTGGGAGACGGTCTGCAGGTCCCGCAGCTTGCCGCCGAAGGCGTCCCGTCCGGCGGTGTGGGCGAGGGCCGCGTCGAGGGCCGCCTGCGCCATGCCGACCGCGAAGGCGCCGACGCTGGGGCGGAACAGGTTGAGCGTCCCCATGGCGACCCGGAACCCCCGGTCCACCTCGCCGAGCACGTCGTCGGCCGTCACCGGCACGGCGTCGAAGTCGAGCGAGCCGATGGGATGCGGGGAGAGCATGTCGAGCCCGGCACCGGTCAGCCCCGGCCGATCGCCCGGGACGAGAAACGCCGTGACGCCCCGCGCCCCCGCTCCCGGGGTGGTCCGCGCGAAGACGGTGCAGAAGTCGGCCTCGGGGGCGTTGGAGATCCAGCATTTCTCGCCGGTGAGACGCCAGCGGCCGGGGCCGTCGGGGGTGGCGGCCAGGTTCAGCGCCGCCGCGTCCGATCCCGCCTGCGGCTCGCTCAGGGCGAAGGCCGCGATCGCCGTGCCGTCGGTCACCGGGGGGAGCCAGCGCGCGCGTTGGGCCTCCGTGCCGTGGGCGTGGACCGGGTGGGCGCCCAGGCCCTGGAGGGCCAGGGCCGTCTCGGCCTCCGTGCAGGCCTGGGCGAGGGACTCCCGCATCAGGCACAGGTCGAGCGCGCCCGAGGTGAAGAGGCGGCCGAGCAGGCCGAGGCCGCCGAGTTCGGCGACCAGGGCCCGGTTCACCCGGCCCGGTTCGCCCTTGTCGGCCAGCGGGCGGAGCCGCTCCACGGCGAGGGCGCGCAGCTCGGCGCACCAGGCGAGTTGTGCCGGTTCGAGCGAGAATGCGGTCATCACCGGTCCCTTCTGCGCCACCCCTGCCTCCCGGCCGGGCCACTCCGAGGTTATCGCGGACCGTTGACTGCCGTCACCAACACGATACGCTCCTGGAGCGAGCCCACCACGCCAAGGGGGCGAATCGTATGAATCCACGGGGTACGGCCCACGTCGACACCTTCGCCCGTGACCATCTGCCACCCCCGGACCAATGGCCCGAGCTCCGTTTCGACCTGCCGGAGCTGCGCTACCCCGAACGGCTCAACTGCGCCGCCGAGTTGCTGAACGGCCCGCCCGACGACCGCCCGGCGTTCCTCACCGCCACCGGCGAGCCGTGGACGTACGGTGATCTGCGCGCCCGCGTCGACCGCGTCGCCCACCTGCTCACCGGCGAACTCGGCGTCGTCCCCGGCAACCGGGTGCTGCTGCGCGGCCCCACCACACCGTGGCTCGCGGCCTGCTGGCTGGCGGTGCTGAAGGCGGGGGCCGTCGCGGTCACCGTGCTCGCCCAGCAGCGCCCGCACGAGCTGAGCGCGATGTGCGAGATCGCCCGCGTCCGGCACGCGCTGTGCGACATCCGGGCCCTCGACGACCTCGCCAAGGCCGAGATCCCGCACCTGCGGATCACGTCCTACAACGGTGACGCCCCGGACGACCTCCTCAACCGCCCGGCGCCCGGCACGCCCTACGAGGCCGTCGACACGGCGGCCGACGACGTCGCGCTGATCGCCTTCACCTCCGGCACCACCGGCCGCCCCAAGGGCTGCGTGCACCTCCACCGGGACGTCCTGGCCATCGCCGACACCTTCTCCCGGCACGTGCTGCGCCCACGCGCCGACGACGTGTTCACGGGCAGCCCCCCGCTCGGCTTCACCTTCGGCCTCGGCGGGCTGGTGGTCTTCCCGCTGCGGGCCGGGGCGAGTGCCCTGCTGCTCGAACAGGCCGGTCCGAAGCAGTTGCTGCCGGCCGTCGCCCGGCACCGGGTGTCCGTGCTGTTCACGGCCCCCACGGCGTACCGCGCGATGCTCGACGAGCTCGACGGGTACGACGTCTCGTCCCTGCGCCGCTGCGTCTCGGCCGGCGAGAACCTGCCGGCGGCCACCTGGCGGGCCTGGCACGAACGCACCGGGCTGCGCCTGATCAACGGCATCGGCGCCACCGAGCTGCTGCACATCTTCATCTCCGCCGCCGACGAGCGGATCCGCCCCGGCACGACGGGCCTGCCCGTGCCGGGCTGGCACGCGCGCGTGCAGGACGAGCACGGCGAGCCGGTGCCCGACGGGGAGCCGGGGCTGCTCGCGGTGCGCGGACCGGTCGGCTGCCGCTACCTCGCCGACCCGCGGCAGCGGGAGTACGTCCGCGGCGGCTGGAACGTCACCGGCGACACCTACGTCCGCGAACCCGACGGCTACTTCCGGTACGTCGCCCGCGCCGACGACATGATCATCTCGGCCGGGTACAACATCGCCGGACCGGAGGTCGAGGACGCGCTGCTGCGGCACCCGGACGTGGTGGAGGCGGCGGTCGTGGGACGGCCCGACGAGGAGCGGGGGCAGGTCGTGGTCGCCTTCGCCGTCCTCAAGGAGGGCGCCGACCGGGACGCCGGGGCGCTGCGCACCTTCGTGAAGAGCGAGCTTGCACCGTACAAGTGCCCGCGGGAGATCGTCTTCCTGGACGCGCTGCCGCGCACGGCCACCGGCAAGCTCCAGCGGTTCAGGCTGCGCACGGGAGAGCTCCTCCCGGACGGCGGCACCGAAGACGACCGGGAGTGACCCGTACGACCTAAGATGATCAACGTGTCCGACCAGCATGCACCACGGTCTCTCATCGTCACGCTCTACGGCGCGTACGGCCGCTTCGCGACGGGTCCCGTGCCCGTCGCCGAACTGATCCGGCTGCTCGCCGCGGTCGGTGTCGACGCCCCGTCCGTACGCTCCTCGGTGTCACGGCTGAAGAGACGCGGACTGCTCGTGCCCGCCCGCACCGCCCAGGGCGCGGCCGGGTACGAACTGTCCCGGGACGCCCGCCAGTTGCTCGACGACGGCGACCGGCGCATCTACGCCACGGCACCGCCCGGGGACGAGGGCTGGGTGCTCGCGGTGTTCTCCGTGCCGGAGTCGGAGCGGCAGAAGCGGCACGTGCTGCGCTCCCGGCTGGCCGGTCTCGGTTTCGGCACGGCCGCGCCGGGCGTGTGGATCGCGCCCGCGCGGCTGTACGAGGAGACCCGGCACACGCTCCAGCGGCTGCGCCTGGACGCGTACGTCGACTTCTTCCGCGGCGACCACCTCGGCTTCGCCCCGACCGCGCAGGCCGTGGCCCGCTGGTGGGACCTGGCCGCCATCGCCAAGGAGCACGAGGCGTTCCTCGACCGCCACGAACGCGTCCTGCGCGACTGGGAGAAGCGCGAGGACACCCCGCCGGAGGAGGCCTACCACGACTACCTCCTCGCCCTGGACTCCTGGCGCCACCTGCCCTACACCGACCCGGGCCTGCCGTCCGAACTGCTCCCGCAGGACTGGCCGGGCACCCGCTCGTCGGAGGTGTTCCAGGCCCTGCACGAACGGCTGCGGGACGCGGGCGCCGAGTTCGTCAACCGAGCCGAATGATCCTGTCTCTGCCCGTCAGTGACAACGTCTGGCCGCCCATGACTCAGCTGTCCAGGCTCAACCGCGGCTTGGGCGCGTCCGTGCGGCCCGTCCGGGGGCGGCGGCTGCCCGCTCGGTACGGGGCCGGCCAGACGGCGCCGGGGCCCGTGTAGCCCTGTTCGGCCGCGGCGTGCAGCGTCCAGTGCGGGTCGTACAGGTGCGGGCGGGCCAGGGCGCACAGGTCCGTGCGGCCCGCCAGGATCAGGGAGTTGACGTCGTCCCAGGAGGAGATCGCGCCGACCGCGATCACCGGGATGCCGGTGGTGTGGCGGATCCGGTCCGCGAACGGGGTCTGGTACGACCGCCCGAACTCGGGCCTCTCGTCCGCCACGACCTGCCCCGTCGACACGTCGATCGCGTCGGCGCCGTGCGCGGCGAAGGCCCGGGCGATCTCGACGGCGTCCTCGGCCGTGGTCCCGCCCTCGGCCCAGTCGGTGGCGGAGATCCGGACGGTCATGGGCCGCTCCCCCGGCCAGACGTTGCGTACGGCGTCGAACACCTCCAGCGGGAAACGCAGCCGCTTCTCCAGGCAGCCGCCGTAGGCGTCGGTGCGGCGGTTGGTCAGCGGGGAGAGGAAGCCGGAGAGCAGATAGCCGTGGGCGCAGTGCAGTTCGAGCAGGTCGAATCCGGCCCGGGCGGCACGGCAGGCGGCGGCCGCGAACTGCTCGCGGATGTCGGTGAGCTGGGCGCGGGACAGCTCGCGCGGAGTCTGGCCGAAGGGCTTGTACGGGAGCGCGGACGCGGCCACGAGCGGCCAGTTGCCCTCCTGGAGCGGCTCGTCCATGCCCTCCCACATCACCTTCGTGGAGCCCTTGCGGCCGCTGTGGCCGAGCTGCACGCCGATCGCGGTGCCGGGAGCCCGCTCGTGCACGAAGTTCGTGATCCGCCGCCAGGCCTCGGCCTGGCGGCCGGTGTAGAGGCCGGCGCAGCCGGGCGTGATCCTGCCCTCCTCGCTGACGCACACCATCTCGGTCATCACCAGCCCGGCCCCGCCCATCGCCCGTGCGCCGAGGTGGACGAGGTGGAAGTCGCCGGGGACGCCGTCGACCGCCGAGTACATGTCCATGGGCGAGACGACGACCCGGTTGCGCAGGGTCAGGCCGCGCAGCCGGAACGGTGTGAACATCGGGGGCGTGCCGGGCGGGCAGCCGAACTCCCGCTCCACCGCCTCCGTGAAGCGCGCGTCGCGCAGCCGCAGGTTGTCGTGGGTGACCCGGCGGCTGCGGGTGAGCAGGTTGAAGGCGAACTGGCGGGGCGGCTGGTCCAGGTACCGGGCGAGGTCCTCGAACCACTCCAGGCTGGCCCGGGCCGCGCGCTGCGTGGAGGCGACGACGGGCCGCCGCTCCGCCTCGTACGCGGTCAGGGCCTCGTCCAGGGTGTCCTGTTCCTCCAGGCAGGCGGCGAGGGCCAGGGCGTCCTCGACGGCGAGCTTGGTGCCGGAGCCGATGGAGAAGTGGGCGGTGTGGGCGGCGTCGCCGAGGAGGACGACGTTGCCGTGCGACCAGCGGTCGTTGACGACCGTGCGGAAGGTCGTCCAGGTGGAGTTGTTCGACTTCAGGGGGCGGCCGCGGAGCGCCTCCGCGAAGATCTTGGCGCAGCGTTCGACCGACTCCGCTTCGCCGAGTTCGTCGAAGCCGGCCGCGTGCCAGACCTCTTCGCGCATCTCGATGATGACGGTGGAGGCGCCGCATTGATTCGGCGGCCCGGAGGGCCTCGTTGAGGGGTGGTGGTCGGGTGACGGGCGGGCGTAGGGGTAGCCGTGGAGTTGCATCACGCCGTGTTCGGTTTCGGCGATCTCGAAGCGGAAGGAGTCGAAGGGGAAGTCGGCGGCGAGCCAGATGTAGCGGCAGCGGTGGGTGGTGACGCGGGGGCGGAAGACGTCCGCGTGGGCCTCGCGGGTGCTGCTGTGGACGCCGTCCGCGGCGATGACCAGGTCATGGGTCTGTGCGAGGTCGTGCGGGGCCTCGGTGTGGAAGCGGAGGTCGACGCCGAGATCGCGGCAGCGGGTGTGGAGGATGTCGAGGAGGCGTTTTCTGCCGAGTGCGGCGAATCCGTGGCCGCCCGAGGTGTGCCGTACGCCTCGGTGGACGATGTCGATGTCGTCCCAGCGGACGAAGTGCCTCTGGAGGGCCTCGTAGACGTGGGGGTCCGCGTGTTCTATGCCGCCGAGGGTTTCGTCGGAGAGGACGACTCCGAAGCCGAAGGTGTCGTCGGGGGCGTTGCGTTCCCAGACGGTGATGTCGCGGGTGGGGTCGAGGCGTTTGAGGAGGGCGGCGGCGTAGAGGCCGCCGGGGCCGCCGCCGATGACGGCCACGCGTAGGGGGTGGCTTGTGTCGTGGTGCGGCTGCGGGTGCGTGGGGCCTGATCGCGCAGTTCCCCGCGCCCCTGAGGGTGACGCGCTCACCGTCCGCTCCATTTGGGAGGGCGCTTGTCCGTGAACGCCGCGTGGAACTCCGCGTAGTCCTCTCCTGTCATCAGGAGGGCCTGCGTCGAGGCGTCGAGTTCCACCGAGGCCGCCAGGGGCATGTCCAGTTCTGCCGTGAGGAGGGCTTTCGTCTGGGCGTACGCCAGGGCCGGGCCCTGCGCCAGGCGGAGGGCCAGGTGGTGTGCCGCCTCGTCTGTGCGGCCCTCCTCCGTCAGTTCGCTGATCAGGCCGATGCGCTCCGCCTCGGGAGCCCGGACCGGGTCGCCCAGCATCAGCAGGCGGGTGGCGTGGCCGAGGCCCACGACCCTGGGCAGGAGGTAGGCCGCGCCCATGTCGCCGCCGGAGAGGCCGACGCGGGTGAAGAGGAAGGCGAAGCGGGCCGTGGGGTCGGCGACCCGGAAGTCGGCGGCCAGGGCGAGGACCGCTCCGGCGCCGGCCGCCACGCCCTGGACCGCCGCGATCACGGGGAAGGGGCATTCCCGGATGGCGCGCACCACCTGCCCGGTCATCCGGTTGAAGTCGAGGAGCTGGGCGGTGTCCATGGCCAGCGTGGCACCGATGATCTCGTCGACGTCACCACCGGAGCAGAAGCCGCGGCCCTCGCCGGCCAGCACCAGGGCCCGTACGGACCGCTCCCGGGACAGCTCCGCGAGCAGGTCGCGCAGGTCGGCGTAGGCCCCGAAGGTGAGCGCGTTGAGCTTCTCGGGGCGGGCCAGGGTGACGGTGGCGACGCCGTCGGTGACGTCGACGCGCAGATGCTCCCAGCTCGGGGTGCGGGCGGCGGAGCCGGTGAAGGGACTCATGACGTGCGGCCTCCTCGGGCGGGCACTGCCTCACTGAGCCTTACCCCATGAAGTTATCACTCATTCGTGACTGTCGTCATGAGTACGCGATAGGCCGTCCGGGCAGCACTTCCTCGGGAGCCGGGTGTGAACCGGGCCGGTCACATCCGTCACAGATCATCCACACCGGCGTAACGGCGGGAGCAGCTGTGCGCGGCACCGCGTTCACCTGGGTAAGCCGTGCGGCAAGGGGGCCGCAGGGTCCCCGGCAGCGCCCCTCGCCAGGCCACGGAAGAGTGGCCCCGTACCATCCATAAGGTTGAAAGCAGGATGTCCTGCGCCATGAACGGACCCGCCTTGTACGAACTCCCCTCAGCCCCCGCCTCCTGGCGCGTCGCGCTGCCGCACACCGCCGCGGCGGTGCCCGTGGCCCGTGCCCTGGTCCGTACGGCGCTGGCCGAGCTGGAGCACGCGGCCGACCGCGACACCGCGGAGCTGCTCACGGCGGAGCTGGTGGCGAACGCCGTGGAGCACACCTCCGGCGAGACGCCGATAGAGCTGGTGGTGGAGCTGATGCCGTCGGGCTGCCAGGTCGAGGTGCACGACACCGACCCGAGGCCGCCCGGCGATCTGACGTGCCCGTCCGGCGGGCTGCCCGACCCCTGGCAGGAGCACGGGCGCGGCCTGCTGCTGATCCGCACCCTGAGCTCGTCGTGCGGACACCGGCCGACCGAGTCCGGCAAGGCGGTGTGGTTCAGGCTGCCGGTGGTGCCGGCTCAGCGGCGCCCGTCGGCCTGACGCGGTTCAGCCGAGCGTCGCGACCAGCACGGCCTTGATGGTGTGCAGACGGTTCTCCGCCTCGTCGAAGACGACGGAGTGCGCCGACTCGAAGACCTCGTCCGACACCTCCAGGTACTCCAGGCCGTGGGCCGCGTGGACCTCCTGGCCGACCTTGGTGCCGAGGTCGTGGAAGGCGGGCAGGCAGTGCAGGAACTTCACGTCCGGGTTGCCGGTGGCGCGCAGGACGTCCATGGTCACGGCGTACGGGGCGAGGGCGGTGATGCGCTCGGCCCAGACCTCCTTCGGCTCGCCCATCGAGACCCAGACGTCGGTGGCGACGAAGTCGGCGCCCCGGACGCCCTCGTCCACGGCCTCGGTGAGGGTGATGCGGGCCCCGCTGGTCTCGGCGAGCGCGCGCGCCCGGTCGACGACCTCCTCGGCCGGCCAGTACTCCTTCGGGGCGACGAGACGCACGTCCATGCCGAGCAGGGCGCCGGTGACCAGGTAGGAGTTGCCCATGTTGAAGCGGGCGTCGCCCAGGTAGGCGAAGGCGATCCGAGCCGGCGGCTTGGCGCAGTGCTCGGTCATGGTGAGCACGTCGGCGAGCATCTGGGTGGGGTGCCAGTCGTCGGTGAGCCCGTTGTAGACCGGCACCCCGGCGTGCGCGGCCAGCTCCTCCACCTTCCGCTGGCTGTCGCCCCGGTACTCGATCCCGTCGTACATCCGGCCCAGCACCCGCGCGGTGTCCCGCACCGACTCCTTGTGGCCGATCTGCGAGCCGGACGGGTCGAGGTACGTCGTCGAGGCGCCCTGGTCGGCGGCGGCGACCTCGAAGGCGCAGCGGGTGCGGGTGGAGGTCTTCTCGAAGATCAGCGCGATGTTCCGGCCCCGCAGGTACGGCGTCTCGGTCCCGGCCTTCTTGGCGGCCTTCAGCTCGGCGGCCAGCTCGACCAGGGAGCGGAACTCCTCCGCGGTGAAGTCCAGCTCCTTGAGGAAGTGGCGGCCGGCGAGGGCGGTCGGGACTGTCGCCATGGGGCGCTCCAGGGATACGGCGGTACGGGGACGGCAGGACTACTGGAATACTATACGAGACTCAGCATGCCTATACGTCGGCGGTATGCACTGGGTGCTTATACGGCCTCCCGTTCCACCGGGCAGCTCATGCATCGCGGGCCGCCCCTGCCCCGCCCCAGCTCGCTGCCCGGGATCTCTATCACTTCGATGCCCTGTTTGCGCAGGTGGGTGTTGGTGGTGGCGTTGCGCTCGTAGGCGACCACGACGCCCGGTTCGACGGCCAGGACGTTGCAGCCGTCGTCCCACTGCTCGCGTTCGGCCGCGTGCACGTCCTGGGTGGCGCTCAGCACCCGGATCTCGTTGAGGCCGAGCGCGGCGGCGATCGCGCGGTGCATGTGCTCCGGCGGATGGTCGGTGACCTTGAGTTCCTTCTCGCCGACGCCCGGTTCGATGGTGTAGGAGCGGAGCATGCCGAGCCCCGCGTACTGGGTGAAGGTGTCGCCGTCGACCATCGTCATCACGGTGTCGAGATGCATGAAGGCACGCCGCTTGGGCATGTCGAGGGCCACGATCGTCTCGGCGGAACCGGCGGCGAACAGCTTGTGCGCGAGCATCTCGACGGCCTGGGGCGTGGTGCGCTCGCTCATCCCGATGAGCACCGCTCCGTTGCCGATGACGAGGACGTCCCCGCCCTCGATGGTGGACGGGTAGTCGGCCTGTCCCTCGGACCAGAGGTGGAAGGTCTGGTCGCGGAACAGCGGGTGGTGCCGGTAGATCGCCTCGAAGTGCACGGTCTCGCGCTGCCGGGCGGGCCAGCGCATCGCGTTGATGGAGACGCCGTCGTAGATCCACGCGGAGGTGTCACGGGTGAAGAGGTGGTTGGGCAGCGGATCCAGCAGGAAGTCGTCCAGCTCCATGACGTGGAAGCGCACCGAGGTCGGCTCCGGGTGCACGTCGAGGAACTCGCGCTTGGTCATGCCGCCGACCAGGAGCTCGGCCAGTTCCGCCCCGGGCAGGTTCTCGAAGGCGGCTCTGAGATGGTCGGTGGCCAGCGGGCCGTACTCCTTCTCGTCGAAGACCCGGTCCAGGACGAGGGCCCTGGCCGCCGGGACCTCAAGGGCCTCGGCCAGCAGGTCACCGAAGAGGTGGACGGTGACGCCCCGGTCGCGCAGCACATCGGCGAACCCGTCGTGCTCGGCGCGGGCCCTGCGTACCCACAGCACGTCGTCGAAGAGCAGCGAGGTCTTGTTGCTGGGGGTGAGCCTTTTGAGCTCGAGATCGGGCCGGTGCAGGATGACGCGGCGCAGCCGCCCGGCCTCGGAGTGGACGTGGTAAGCCATGCCTCCATCCTGACCATCGCAGCGCCTCTTGACGCGCTGCTCGCGCGTTTCGGCGAACTCTTGTTTGCGTCTGCCTGACGACAATCGTCCGTCCGACGACGATCGGCCCGGGCGGGTCAGCCGCTGGGCAGCGGCTGGAGCAGCTCCGGCCGGGCCAGCATGCGCCGCGTCGCCCGCCCGGGTTCCAGCACGGCCCGGGCGACGATCCAGCCGGCCAGGGCATGCGGCTCGGCGGGGTCGGCGGCCAGTTGCCCGGCGTACCGGGCGAGCGCGGCGGCCGCGTCCCCGGCGGCCAGGTGCTCGTCGGCGGTGTGCGGGGCGGCGGGCCGGCCGGCGAAGGCGTGGGTGCGCACGTCGGGCCATGAAGTGCGGTCGGGGCGGAAGCGGGGGCCGTCCGACGGTATCTCCACCGCGGGGTCGACGTTGCGCAGCCGCCACTCGGTGCGGTGCAGCGCGGCGGCCGTACGGGCCCGGGTCAGGGCGGCGTACGGGACCGGTTCGCGCAGCCAGCCGTCGAGGGTGCGGGCGAGGCCCGACACCAGGGCGCGGCCCTGCGCGGTCAGACGGCCGCTGGTCAGCAGGGTGCGCACGGCGACACGGCTCTGCAGACGGCGCAGGGCGAAGAAGTAGGCGGCCCGCTCGACCGCCTCCCCCTCCTGCGCACCGGCCAGCCGGTCCCGCCAGAAACCCGCGACGCCGGTGAAGGCGTAGGCGCCGTGCAGCAGGCCGGTGAGATGGCGGGGGTCGGTGCGCCAGGGGGCGTAGTAGCGCTCGGCCCGGTCGTCCTCCAGCAGCGGGAACAGGTGGAGGAGGGCGGCCAGTTTGCTGTGCTGGAGCTCGTGCACCAGGGTTTCGGCGAGGGCGAGCGCGGAGGCCGGCCGGACGATGAGCATGCCGCCGAAGGAGTCACCGCTGGAGGCCGACACCTGCACGAAGGGCGGCGGGGGCGGGCTGGCGGAGGTGCGCCCGAAGGGCACGATCGCCCGGATCATGGCGGGGTCGACCCGCCCGGGGCCCGGTGTGCCCGGGCGCGCGAGGATCCCCGCGGCCTCCCCGAACAACCGCTGCCACTCCTGTGCCTCGTCCTCGTCGAGCCGGGCGGGGGGCAGGTGGTCGTCGAGATCGCGGTAGGGGTCGAGGTCTTCGAGGACGACGGTGACGGGGGCTCTGCCGTCGGGGCCGGTGTGGGTGAGGGTGCGCAGCGGGAGCCAGGTGCCACCTTCGGCCTGGGCACGCCGCGTCAACGGACGGCAGGTCACCCGCACCGAGCC
Source organism: Streptomyces sp. NPDC007991 (assembly GCF_042958445.1). NCBI lineage: Bacteria > Bacillati > Actinomycetota > Actinomycetes > Kitasatosporales > Streptomycetaceae > Streptomyces > Streptomyces sp. NPDC007991. Next base: position 349,368 of record NZ_JBIBJD010000001.1, on the reverse strand, counting down.
GGTCGGGCGCCCCGGCCCGGTGACCGTCAGCTCTCCCCCGGCGGTGGTGACCCGGCCGACCGCCAGGCCCTCCTGCGCGTCGGGCAGTTGGATCATGCCGAGACCGGGCAGGGGCAACCGACCGCTGGTGAGGGGGACATCGAGGGCCGTCTCGGTGCCCGCGTGCACGGAGGCCGAGAGGGCCAGTGCGCTCAGGTGACCCGCCTCCGCCCACAGGGGTGGCCCGCTCGCCGTTCCGTGCACCCGGCGCAGCATGTGGGAGATCCAGCCGCCGGTCGCCGGCGCCAGCAGCAGGCGTTCGACCGGCTCGGGCGCCTTCTCGGCCGCCTCCTTGAGCACCCGCCAGGCTTCGGCGACCGGGGTGAGGGGGGTGGGCAGGGCGCCGAGGTGACCGAGGAGGGTGCGCAGGAGCAGCAACCGACGCGCGCGTTCTGCTCGTTCGAGGAAGGCGACGGCCGCTGCCGAGCCGCCTCCGGCGGCCAGCTCCGCGAAGAGCCGGTCCGGCATGCGGAAGGGAGCGAGGTGCTGCTCGCTGGTCATCGTCGCGGACCTCCGGTCGGGTTGGCGGACATGCGGGGACCCCGGTGCGCGTGCGGGTCTCGCACCGGGGTTCTGCCGTCAGGACGGGCAGCGGCTAATCGGCCCGGGCGCTGGGGCCTCCCTCACCGCTCCGCATGCTGCTGCGGGCGCGCAGCACCTCGGTCAGCAGGCGCGTGGTGGAAGGCAGGGCGGGGAGACCGTCCACGGCGCTCAGGGGCAGCGCCGCGAGGTCCGCCAGATCGGATTCCCAGACATCGGTCCCCGGTGTGTCGACGACCGGTTCAGGTGCGGCGGCTCCGGCGTGGTGCAGAGCGGGCGGCTGGACCAAGATGCTCCCCCTTCTCGCACGGTGGCACTCGATGCCCCGTGTCTTTCCATCATGGCCAATACCTCACGGAGCGAAAACCGTACGATCACGCCACTGATCACTCCCGATCACGCCGGCGCGCCGACGAGGCCGCCAACTCGGCCAGTGCCGCGCCCAGTTCGTCCTTCAGTTCCGGGTCGTCGTCGACGGACACCACGGCGTCGAACAGGTCCCACAGTGCCTCCGGATTCCGCCGGGCGAGCCCGCCGAGGATGTTGACGACGTCGGTGCGCGCCCTGCTGTGACGGCGCAGTACGGCTGTGACACGCGGGTTCAGCGCGGCGACGACCGTCTGCCGCTCGTCGGGGTCGTGCATCAGGGAGTACGCGAGGAGGGCCTCCACCGCCCGCTGCAAGGCCGCGAGGGGACGCGAGCCGGCGGGCGGTCCCGCGGGGGGCAGGGTCTCGGTGCGGTCGGGGCCCTGGAGCCGGATCTCGGGATGCTGAAGAGTACGGCCCTCTTCCCTGAGGGCCGCGATGCGCGCTCGAACGGCCGGAAACAGTTCCTCCGGATCGGGCGGTGCGGGCAGAACGGCCGCCCGGTCGGCCAGCAGACCCAGCAGGACGTCGGAGAACAGGCCGGTGGCGCGGACGGGGTCGTTCGCCGCGACCCTGCCCCGGCCGGCCGCGCGCAGCACGGTCTGCCGGTGCGCGTGGTTGGGCCGGCCCACCGGCAGGGCGTCGGCGGGCAGCGCCTCCTGGAAGGCCAGGTCCTGCTCGAAGGTCTCGCAGGCGTCCACGATCCACATCTGCTCACGCAGACCCGGCACGGCGTCGCCCGCGTACCGGGCGAGCGCGCTGTCCAGGTCGATGCCCACCTTGTCGGCGACACCCGCGTCCGCGCAGAACAGCCGGAGCCGCCCGGCCCGGTCCAGCACACCGTGCCCGCCCCACCACACCCACAGCATGTCGCCCTGCTGCGGGGACAGTTCACGCACGAGGACCCGGCGCAGCGTCGCCTGGTCCGCGCGCCCGTAGGGGACTTGCGGGTCGTAGGGGGACAACGGACTCAGGTGCAGCCGCAGTTGCGGCTCGGGGACCCCGGCGTCCCGCAGCAGCCGCCAGAAGCGTACGGCGTCCCGGGCGGGGCCGGGCAGCCGCCAGGCGTCCCCGGCCTCGTACGCCTCGATCCCGACGACGAGGGCGTGCACCCGGGCGGGGTCGACGGACGGCACCGGCCCGGTCACGGCAGGCGGTCCACGATGTGGCGGTACACGGCGGGGTTCGTCCAGTAGGCGCTGTGCGCGGCGGGGAACGGCTGGCCGCTGTCGACGGCGACATCGGTGACGCGGCCCGGGAAGAGTTCCGCCCCGAGATAACCGAGCAGATCGCGAGGGTCGTACAGGTTCAGCCAGGCGGGGACGTACGACGGCAGGGGCGCGGGGTGTTCGAGGGTCGGCAGGGAGCCCGACTCGTAGAGGAAGGGCCCCTGGGAGCCGGCCGTCACCAGGAGGCCGACCTGCGGCAGCGGGGCGGAGATCAGCGTGTCGAGGGCGATGATGCCGCCGAGACTGTGGCCGACCACGGCGACGGGCGGTTCCAGGCCGGCGACGAGGGCGCGCAGGCCGTCGCGGAAGGCCGCGCCCCGGCTCAGATAGCGCAGGATGTCACCGGCGGCGGGGTGGGCGGCCTCGGTGAGGGCCCGCCGGCGGCGCTCGACGGCCCGTGCGGCCATGGCTCCGGCCGACCGCAGCAGGCAGGAGCGCAGGCCTCGCTCGGTACCCCGGGGTGGTGCGCCGAGCGCCTCGGCGATCCGGTCGGTGACCGCGTCACGGGTCTGCCCGACCGGGACGAGCGGGGAGTCGGCGTCGAGGGCGTCGGCGATCAGGCGGGCGGTCAGGCAGCGGGCGGCGAGAACGGCGAGATCCGCCGGGTCGAGGGCGTCGGCGGCGGGGCCGAGCAGGGGGTGGGTGGCCAGGTCGGTGGCGGCGCGGGCCAGCCCGGGACCCACCTCGGCTCCTGGTGCGTCGCCCCGGGCGGCGAGTGCGGTGAGCAGCGCCCGTATGCGCTGCTCCGGCGGTACGGTACCGGGCGGGCGTTCGGCGGCCGGGCCGGACCGGGCGGCGGCCAGGGCCAGTTCGGCGTACGGGTCGGCGTAGAGAGCGGCCCAGGCCGCGGCCGTTTCGTCGCCCGGGTCCGGTCCCGGGCCGTCGCCGGGACCGCGCGTCGTACCGGACCGGGGCGGCAGGCTCGCCCCGCCGGCCACGAGTCTGGCACCGTGTGCCGCTCCCCAGTCGTAGGACACGATGCGCACCCCCGCACGCTGTGCGGCCAGTCCGGCCGTCACCCGCCCCACCAGCGCGGACAGGCCCGGTTCACGAACACCGGTCCCATGAACGAAGACGACCGCCGTCATACGCCCCCCCCCGTGACATGACTGCCCTTGGATACCGGTGGTCACATGGGCATGGGCGCGATGTCGCACTCGATACGGCGCCGCTGGCGGGCGGCCTGGAGCCAGGGGTGGTCGTTGCGCAGCACCGCGGCCAGGCCCTCCACGGCCTTGCGCTGGAGCACGTCCGCCTCGTCGGCCCGCCCGAGGCCCCGCAGATCGAGGGCGAGGTTGGAGGTGCACGAGAGGGTGAGCGGATGGTCCCCGCCCGCCACCTCGGCCAGCAGCGGCAGGTTGGCGGAGTCGATCGCGTGCGCCCGCTCGAAGTCGAGCCGGGCGTACGCGGTGTTGGCGCGGCTGATGCCTACGGTGAGGGTGATGACATGGTGCGCTCCGACCGTGTCGCCGAGCCGGCGCACGACGTCGTCCTCCAGCTCCTGCGCGGTGTCCAGGGCACCCAGGGCCCGCTCGGTGGCGGCCAGGTTCGCCCTGGTCGCCAGCGTGTGCGCGTGATCCGGTCCGAGGCGCCGCACCAGCCTGGCCACGGTGGACTCCGCGATGCGCCGGGAACCCTCCAGGTCCCCGGACAGACGCCGGTCGACACAGACGTTGGTCGCCGTGGTCAGCGAGTCGAGGTGCTCGTCGCCGTAGCGGGACTTGAAGTTGAGCAGGGTCTCCTCGGCGAGCTTGGCGCCCTCGGCGAGGTCTCCGTCCCGGCGGCGGCAGACCGCGAGGTCGCGGGCGATGCGCAAGGTCAGGGGGTGCTTCTCGCCGAGCGCGGTGAACGCCCGGCGGAAGACGTCCTCCTGCCATTCGCGCGCCTTGGGGTACTGGCCCGCCTCGCGCAGGTCGATGGCGACGCAGTGCAGGGTGTTGAGCGTGAAGAAGCTGGAGTCGCCCAGCAGCATGTCGCGCTGGCGGGCGGTCTCCTCGTCCAGCGGCAGCGCCTCCCTGAACTCCCCGCACAGTCTCAGGTCGACGCCCCAGCTGTGGCTGCCCCGCAACGTGGCCGGGTCCTCGGGGCCGAACAGTGAACGGGCCAGTTCGGTGGCCTCCTTGCCGAGGTCCCGCGCTTCCTGGAACCGGCCCTGGTACCGGTGGGCGTCGGACATCTCGCACAGGGAGTCGATCAGTTCCTCCGGCTCGACCTGCACGCGGCGGGAGACCTCCAGCGCCTTCTCGGTGAGCGGGATCGACTCGGCGATCTGGCCCACCTGGCGCAGCAGGAACGCGAAGCCCTTGGTCATGCGGATGACGTAGATGTCCTCCTCGCCGGAGGCGGCGAGCCAGGCGCTCCACGCCTGCCGGCCGAAGGCCGCGGCGCCCTCGTGGTCGCCCCAGTAGTAGAGGAACCACATCGTGTCGTAGACCAGGTCGCGCACATAGGGGTCGGTGCTGGTCACGGCCTGGGAGGCGAGGACGTGGGGCAGCAGCGCCTGGTAGTCGCGCCACTCCTGGGAGGATCCGTAGGGGCCTCGATTGGCGGCGGACAGCAGCTGGTGGGCGGCGTCCCGCATCCTCTCGCGTTCCTCTTCGCTGAGCTTGGCGAGGAGCACGGTCTGGAGCAGGCGGTGCATCTGCAGGGTGCCCGCGCGGGGGTCGACCTTGATCAGGGAGAACTGGCTGAGGTCGCGGATGGCCCGGTTCAGCTTGATCGGCTCGCGCAGCATCGGGTCGATCTCCGGCGTGATGTTGACGCCCCGGCTGCTGCGCAGGATCGACCTCGGGATCGGTTCGGGAGCCATGCTGGCGCAGATGTCGAGAAGCTGACGGGCGCCCGGATTGTTCTCCCTGATCCGCTCCAGGGAGATGTCCCAGGCGGCGGCGACGGAGACCGGGTAGTCGGGGCTCTGCTCGATCTCGAGGATCTCCGGGCTGCGCTGCGCGAGCAGTTCGAGGTACTCGTCGACCTCCATGCCGGTCACACCCAGCCAGGCGCCCGCCTGCTCCACGGCCAGCGGCAGGTCGCCGAGCGCCTCGGCGAGCCGGTCGGCGTCGTCCCGGGGCAGGTCCTGGGCGCGCTTCTGGAGCAGTTCGATGGACTCGTCGCGCTCGAAGACGTTCACCGGCAGCGAGGTGGCCACCCGTTCCCAGCCGCGGTTCCGGGAGGTGACGATGACCTTGCCCGGCCCGTTGTGCGGGAAGTAGCCGCGCACCGCCTCGATGTCCTCGGCGTTGTCGAAGACCAGCAGCCAGTTGTCGTACGGCGTCCCCGTGCGCAGCGCCTCCAGGACGGCGGGCACGGCGGTGTTGGCCGCGGCGGCGCCCAGGCTGTCCTGGCCGGCCGGGGCGACGCCCAGCTGGGAGGCGAGGGAGGACAGCGCCGCCAGGATGAGGCTCTCGCGTTCGGCGGGGATCCAGCAGATGATCCGGTAGTCGCGCTGGTGGGTGTAGATGTACTCCAGCGCCAGCTGGGACTTGCCGACGCCGCCGAGGCCGTGCAGGGCGTTGGGCAGCACGGCCGCGGTGTCCTGGGCGGCGAGCTGCTCCTCCACGGCCCTCAGCAGCGCCTGACGGCCGACGAACGAGGTGTTGCGCATGGGCACGTTCACCAGTAGGGCCGGCGTCGCGGTCGTGGTGCGCTGCATGAGCGGCTCTGCCTCCGGGGTCTGTTGTGGGTGGGTGCCGGCCGTCGGAGACGGCGCGGATTCTCCGGTCGGATCGGACTCGGCCGATTCCGGGTTGATGTCGGTTGGGCTGGATGGAGTCGCTTCGTCCGGATTATTCACCTGTGGGGGTGGATGGGCAGACGCGCTGTTCTCCACCTGTTCCGCCGCGGCGGCGGGCGGGTTCCGGGACAGATTCGGTTCGATGCGCCGGGCCCGCTCGGAGTAGGGCCCCGACAGGGCTCGCATCACGGCCAGTTCGCTGCGCGCCCAGCCGCGGTCGGCGGGGTCGGGCAGCCGGGTCCGCTGCGGGTCGTGCAGGGCGGCGCGCAGGGCGACGCCCCGCTCCCCCGCGGCGGGCAGCTCGCCCACCACGCTGACCGTCTGGGCGAGTTGGCTGCGCGTGGTGGTCGCGAGCAGCGCCTCCCGGACGCCCTCGGCGAACTCGGGGCGCCCCTCCTCTCCACCCTCCCAGTCGATCAGCCCGCCCATGAGGATCTCGGCGAGGTGATCGGGGCCGGTCTCCGGCATGACACGGCGCCGCAGCTGCTCGACGAGGTCGAAGTCGAAGGGGACGGCGGCGAGTTGGGTGGCAAGCCGGCGGGCGGAGGGGGTGGCGAGGCTGAAGAAGCGCCGTACGGCGGCCGTGGCGGCGCGCGGGAGGCGCGGGGCGCGCAGCCCGGGAGCGGGCGCGCCCTTGCTCAGGGCGCCCGCCAGCACCACGGGCAGTGAACGCCGCACGCCGCGCCCACCGGTGACCAGATCGGACCAGGCGGCGAGGGAGGCGGGCTTCAGGGAGAGCACCGGGACGGCGACGGAGCCGTCGCCCGCTTCGGGCAGGGGCCGCATCGGGTCGGGGCCGCCGGGCGGCGCCCAGTGCCCGAGGCTGCCGTTGGGGGCTCCGAACCCGCCGGCCTCCAGGACGGCCGGGTAGGGGTAGAGCGAGGAGCGGTGGCGCAGATGCGGCGGCAGCAGATGGACGAGGGCGGTGGGGCCGGCGTGGGCGAGGCGGCCGAGGAGCTGGTCGGCGGCGGTGGCGGCCCAGCCGTGGGCGAGTCCGTCGGTGACGACGAGGAAGATCCGGCTGCCCCGGCCGTCGAGCAGTTCGGCGGGGTCGGCGACGGTCCGTCCCGTGGACCAGCGCAGGGTGGCGGTGCCGGTGCGCGGCACGTTCACCCGGAGCGTGCGCACGCTGCGGAAGGCACCGCTGTGCTCGGCCGCGTGGGCCAGGCGCGCGGCGCTCTCCTCCCAGATCCGCATCGTGGGCGCGTCGTCGAGCAGCAGCACCAGGTCGAAGGCGGAGACCCGGGCGGGCCGCAGGAACGGCATCCACAGCCCGTCGGCAAGGCCCTGTTCGGCGGTGGTCTCCTCGTCCAGCTCCAGGTTGTCACGGGAGGGGATGCGGCGGGCCAGATGGTGCAGGGCGCGTGCGAGCAGGGCCGTGACGCGGCCGGGGCCGGACGGGTCGGGTCCGGCCTGGGGCAGCAGCGGCGGCCCGAGGCGCAGGGTGAAACGGCCTTCGGGGTGGGGTAACAAGCGGCTCACGGGCCGGGCGACGGACCGGTCGGCGGAAGGGACCGGCGCGTCGGGGGCGTGGCTCGCCGGCGGCGGCTGGGAAGGGAGGGCGTCGCCGGCCGCGGACGGACCGGGGAGTGCGTCGCCGGCCGCGGGCAGCCTGAGGTCTGTGCCGTCCGCCGGTGGCCGGTCCGGTCGTCCGGCGTCGGTGTCGGTGTCCTGGGGGAGTGCGTCCTGCGGGATTGTGTCCTGTGGGCTCGCGTCCTGTGCCGCCTGGGCCGGCGCCTGCGGGGGCGCGCTGCCGGGGCCTGCGTACCTGCTCCAGTGCGCGGCGAGCCACACCGCGTCGGCGAACTCCTGCCAGCGCGGGACGAAGTGATCGGGAGCGGCGACCCGGTCTCCGCGCTCGCTCGCACGCGCGAGCGGCTCGGGGGACACCGAAGGAGGCGGCGACGATCCCGATGCGGGATCCCCGTCGCCCGGTCCGGATGCGCGCTCCCGGGTCATCAGCGGCCCTTCGCGAGGTCGCGGAGCAGCATTTCGACGAGCTTACGCCCGTCACCGTCCGCCTGAAAACCACCCGCGGTAGTCATCTGGACAGCGTTGAGCAACTGGTCGAGGGAGTGGACACCGCCCGCCTGGATCCGCTGAACGAACAGGTCGACGAGGTCTTCGGTGCCTCGCGGCCGGAGCCCCAAGTGCCCTTCCACCATGGCCAGTAGTTGCTCCCGGGTGGGTGTGTGCATCTCCATGGGCAGGCAGCGGCGGCGGAAGGCGGCGGGGAATTCCCGCTCCCCGTTGCTGGTGATCACCACGACCGGGAACTCCCGGCACTCGACCCGCCCGCCGTGCACCACGGCCCGGCCTCCCGGGTCGCTGGTGTGCACGCTCGCGGTGTCGGCGGCGTCGCGCACCAGCTCCGGAACCTCATAACTTCCATTCTCCAGAACGTGCAACAGGTCGTTCGGCAGGTCGATGTCGCTCTTGTCGAGTTCGTCGACGAGAAGCACCCGGGGCCGTTCGTAGGGCAGCAAGGCGGTTCCCAGGGGCCCCAGTGTAATGAACTCGCCTATAACCGGCGCAAGTTGACGATCTTTTGACAGCGGAGTGTGGTTGACGGTCTGTTCGCCGTCTTCGAACACCGGCTGCGTCCGGTCCGCGTCGCGCAGGCCCGCCTGCCAGGCGGCGATGGCCTGGGCACGGCCCATGGCGTCGTGGACGTACAAGCCGTCGCGCAGGGTGGTCCGGCTCACGATGTTCCATTCCAGCACCCGGCCGAGCCCCAGCTCACGCGAGATCAGGTAGGCGAGCGTCGACTTGCCGACGCCGGGAGGGCCGGTGATCAGCAGCGGGCGGCGCAGCAGCAGGGCGGCGTTGACCGTGTCTATCTGCTCCTCGTCGAGCTGGGGTGTGAGACCGCCGGACCCCAGGCGGCGCAGCTCGGCCTCGGCGTCGTCCGGGGGCGGGGTCTCGACCGGGCCGCCGCGGAACCTCCGCCAGGGCGGCGGGTCCGGCAGCACGGGCGGGGCGTCCCGCGGGCCCCCGGTGGCGTGGAACACCCGCCAGTCCTCCGCTGCCGTCCGTTCCTGTGCGCTCATGCCGAAGCCTCCTAGGTCAGCTGGCGAGATCGCCGGGGTCGGTGGCCTGGATGTCGACGACTCGGGTGGGGTCGTCCCACAGGAATCCGACGTTCCGGGCCAGGTACTGGACCGCGTCCTCCGCGCCACTCTCGGCGTTCCTGCGCATGCGGTGAATGACGGAAGGAAGCTGCACGGGCATCGTGACGGCCGCGAACACCGCGGTCACGACTTCGCGCCGCTCCTCCATGAACACACCTCTGCGGTCCCAGACGGCCAGCCCGATCCCCTCCGCGATCGCCGCTTTGAGTGCCTCCAGGGCGGGCGCCCCGGTCGGCGCGTCCAACAGCACTGCCGTACTTCTCGATTCCCCGGCGAGCGCGATCTGCCACGCGCGCAGCCGCCGGGCGTCCGCTTCTCTCCAGGCGTGCACCGTGATCCCATGCTGCTTCAGAGCCGCCCAACGCCGCTTCCACTGCTGCCGGACCACGGCGTTGTCCGTACGCATGCGTTCGAGACTGCGTAGATGGACCCCGTACCGCAGGCCGAGCGGAGTGGGCTCACCGTCACCGATGGCGAACGTCAACCCGGCCACATCGTGGTTCAGCAGATCGTACGGAAGGATGAACTCTATGTACGCAGGCGGCTCCTGGAGTCCGCTCCGGTCCGGTTCGCGGGGCACCAGCCAGAGCCGGGTGCCGCTCTGGAGCGCCTCGTCCACCGCTTCGCCGAGGCCGTCCAGGGGGATCGTGTCAGGCTCTCCGGGGCGTGGGTCCCACCGGCCCGGGGTCGCGTTCGTCCAGGTCCGCACGACCACGTCCGTGCTGCCGTCCCGGGCCGGCTCGACGGCGACGACGAGGGTGCGGGGGATGTCGGGCGACCACGCCACCGCGGCGCGTCTCTCCCGGCGTCCGGCCAACTCGGCGGTCAGTCCCTCGCGTCCGGCCCAGTCGTCGGCCCAGGCGGTCAGCGCGAGGCGGTGGTCGAGGGTCCGGGCGAGGCGGGCCGCGTGATCGAGGAGGACGACGGCGGGCGGCAGGCCGTCGTCCTGTGCGTTCCATTCGAGAAGGTGCGCGAAGAGCTGTTCGGGGGTGAGCCCGTCGGGGAGGTCGACGCCGACGAGTTCCTCGGCCAGACCGTCCCGTAACCGCGCGGCGGGCAGGTCGCCGCGGGTGAGCGCGACGCGGGCGCTCTTCTCGTCCTCCTTGGACAGCGGTCCGGGCAGGGCGGGGACGGGGGCGATCAGCCGTGCGAGTTCGTCTCCGGCGGGGGCGCCTTCGAGGATGCGGACCACTCCGACAAGTACGTGTTCCCCGCCCGCCGCACTCAGCGCGGCGGTCACCAGAGTCGCCACGTCCTCACGGAGCCTGACGCCGCGTATGTCCACCTGCCGGCCGAGCTGGCCTCCCAGCAGACTGGCGAACTGCACCCGGCTCGGCGCGTCCTCCACGCAGCCCAGCTCGCTGAGGACCTCGGTGAGCTGTAACAGCAGCTCGAAAGGCGGCTGATGCCCGCCATCGCCACCGGGCTCGCCGGCGGCCGCACCTGTCCGCACCGACTTTCCCCCTGAGTCGGTTCACCTGCCTGACCGACCAGCGAAGTTAGCACGGCAACCAACGGTTAACCAGGGACGGTTGGGACCGGGCTCACGACTTCCGGCCAGGTTCGCGCCAGGGTGGCGCACCCTGGCCGGAAGTCGGCTCCGCGGGTCACAGCCTCGGGTCCACCGGCTCCGACTCCAGCGCCAGCACCCCGAACACCGCCTCGTGCACCCGCCACAGCGGCTCGCCCCCGGCCAGCCGGTCCAGGGCCTCCAGACCGAGCGCGTACTCGCGGATCGCGAGGGACCGCTTGTGGTTGAGGAACCGCGAGCGCAGGCGGGCCAGGTTCTCCGGGCGCGTGTACTCGGGGCCGTAGATGATCCGCAGGTACTCGCGGCCCCGGCACTTGATGCCGGGCTGCACCAGGCGGCCCTGGTCGTCGCGCACGAGCGCGCCGACCGGTTTGACGACCATGCCCTCGCCGCCGCGGCCGGTCATCTCCAGCCACCAGTCGACACCGGCCCGGACGGACTCCGGGTCGGCGGTGTCGACGTAGAGCCGCCGGGTGGTCTGGAGCAGGCCGCTGCCGTCGTGTTCGACGAGCCGGTCGAGCAGGGCGAGCTGCTCGTCGTGCGGCAGTCCTGCGAGGCTGCGGCCCTGGACCGCGAGGATCTGGAACGGTGCCAGACGGACGCCGTCCAGGCCGTTTGTGGTCCAGCAGTAGCGGCGGTAGGCCTCGGTGAAGGCGGCGGCGTCGGCGGACCGTTCGCGGGTGCGGGACAGCAGTCCGGTCACGTCGACGCCCCGTGCCGCCGCGCCCTCCAGCGCGGCCAGCGCGCCGGGGAGCACCGCGCCGGACGCGGCGCCCACGGCGGCGTACTGCGACCGCAGCAGCCCGGACGCCTTCAGCGACCAGGGCATCAGCTCGGCGTCCAGCAGCAGCCAGTCGGTCTCGAGGTGGTCCCAGAGGCCGGCTTCGCCGATCGCCGTGCGCACCCGGTCGAGGATCTCCTCGGTGAGGGCGTCGTCGTCGAGGAACGGGCGGCCGGTGCGGGTGTAGAGGGAACCGGTGGGGCCTGTCCCACTCCCGGCTTCGCTCGAGCGGGAGGTGCCCCCACCTCCGAACCGCTTGCGGGCCGTCTCCGCGTCCCGGCACACCAGGGCCACCGCCCTGGACCCCATGTGCTTCTCCTCGCACACGACCCGGGCGACACCGTCCCGCGCGTACTGGGCGAAGGCCTCGGCCGGGTGCTCCAGGTAGCCGTCTTCGTGCGAGGTCGCGGTCGGGGCCATCGTCGGCGGGAGGTACGGCAGCAGCCGCGGGTCCACCGCGAAGCGGCTCATGACCTCCAGGGCCGCAGCCGCGTTCTCCTCCCGGATCGAGATCCGGCCCTGGTACCGGGTCTCCACGACCCGGCGGCCCCGTACGTCCGCCAGGTCCAGTGGGCGGCCGTCCTGCCCGCCGGGGGCCTCGGAGCGCAGCGGCCTCGCCGGCTCGTACCAGACCCGCTCGGCGGGGACGTCGACCAGCTCGCGCTCCGGCCAGCGCAGCGCGGTGAGCTTGCCGCCGAAGACGGCGCCGGTGTCCAGGCAGATGGTGTTGTTGAGCCAGGTGGCCTCCGGGACCGGAGTGTGGCCGTAGACGACGGCCGCCCGGCCCCGGTACTCCTCCGCCCACGGGTAGCGCACCGGCAGGCCGAACTCGTCGGTCTCCCCGGTGGTGTCGCCGTACAGGGCGTGGCTGCGGACCCGGCCGGAGGTGCGGCCGTGGTACCTCTCGGGCAGTCCGGCGTGGCAGACGACCAGCCGGCCGCCGTCGAGGACGTAGTGGCTGACGAGGCCGTCGATGAACTTCCGTACCTCGGCGGCGAACTCCTCGCTCTCGCCCGCCATCTGCTCGATGGTCTCGGCCAGGCCGTGGGTGTGCTGCACCTTGCGGCCCTTGAGGTAACGGCCGTACTTGTTCTCGTGGTTGCCGGGCACGCACAGGGCGTTGCCCGACTTCACCATGGCCATCACGCGGCGCAGCACGCCGGGGCTGTCGGGACCCCGGTCGACCAGGTCGCCGACGAAGACGGCGGTCCGGCCCTCGGGGTGGACGCCGTCGGTGTAGCCCAGCTTGCCGAGCAGCGAATCCAGTTCGGCGGAGCAGCCGTGGATGTCGCCGATGATGTCGAAGGGGCCGGTGAGGTGGGTCAGGTCGTTGAAGCGCTTCTCGGTGACGACGGTGGCGGTCTCGACGTCCTCGACGCCGCGCAGGACGTGCACCTTGCGGAAGCCCTCGCGCTCCAGGTGCCTGAGGGAGCGGCGCAGTTCACGGGTGTGGCGCTGGATGACCCTGCGGGGCATGTCCGCGCGGTCGGTGCGGGCCGCGTTGCGCTCGGCGCACACGTCCTCGGGGACGTCGAGCACGATGGCTATCGGCAGCACGTCGTACCGCCTGGCCAGCTCGACCAGCTGACGGCGGGCGTCGGGCTGCACGCTGGTCGCGTCCACGACGGTGCGGCGGCCGGCGGCGAGGCGCTTGCCCGCGATGTAGTGCAGGACGTCGAAGGCGTCCTTGGTGGCGCTCTGGTCGTTCTCGTCGTCCGAGACGAGACCGCGGCAGAAGTCGGACGAGATGATCTCGGTCGGCTTGAAGTGCCTGCGGGCGAACGCGGACTTGCCGGAGCCGGAGGCGCCGACGAGGACCACCAGGGAGAGGTCGGTGACGGGCAGGACGCGCCCCTCGCGTACGTCGGTCATGCCGCCTTCGCCTCCTTCGGGGTGGTCAGGGTGAACACGGCCATCTGGGTGGGCGGCCCCACCTCCGGGTCGTCCGGGCCGACGGGTATGAACTCGGCCTCGTATCCGTGCCGTTCGGCGACCGCCCGCGCCCAGGCCCGGAACTCGGCCCGGGTCCACTCGAAGCGGTGGTCGCCGTGCCGGACGTGGCCGGCCGGGAGGCTCTCCCAGCGCACGTTGTACTCGACGTTCGGGGTCGTCACGAGGACGGTCCTGGGCCGTGCGGCGCCGAACACGGCGTACTCCAGCGCGGGCAGCCGGGGCAGGTCGAGGTGCTCGATCACCTCGCTGAGCACGGCGGCGTCGTACCCCTTGAGCCGTTTGTCGGTGTAGGCGAGCGAGCCCTGGAGGAGCTTGACGCGCGCGGCCTGCCGCTCCCCCATGCGGTCCAGCTTCAGCCGCCGGGAGGCGATGGTGAGCGCGCGCATCGACACGTCCATACCCACGATCTCCGTGAACGCCGGGTCCTTGAGCAGCGCCTGCACCAACTGGCCCTGGCCGCAGCCGAGATCGAGCACCCGGGCGGCCCCGGACGCCTTGAGCGCGGCCGTGATCGCCTCCCGGCGCTGTACGGCCAGCGGGGTCGGCCGCTCCTCGGTCTCGGTCTCCGCCTCGACCGCGTTGTCGATCTCCTCGACCGCGCTGTCGTCCGCCTCGGCCAGCCGCACCAGCTCCAGCCGCTCCGTCGCCTGCCGGGTCAGCGACCAGCGGCGCGAGAGGAAGCGGCTGGTGATCAGCTTCTGCTCCGGGTGGCCGGGCAGCCAGCCCTCGCCGGCGCGCAGCAGCTTGTCGACCTCGTCGGAGGAGACCCAGTAGTGCTTGGCGTCGTCCAGGACCGGGAGCAGGACGTAGAGGTGGCGCAGTGCCTCGGCGAGGGTGCGGTCCGCGGACTCCAGTTCGAGCCGGACGTAGCGCGAGTCGCCCCACTGCGGGAACGCGGTGTCCAGCGGCACGGGCTCGGCCGTGACCGTCCAGCCCAGCGGCTCGAAGAGCCGTCGTACCAGTGCGGGGCCGCCCCGGGCGGGCAGCGCCGGCACCTCGATGCGCAACGGCCGGGGTGCGGCGGGCAGTTCGGGCCGGGCGTTGCAGACGCCCTTCATCGCGCTGGAGAACACGCCGCTCAGTGCCACGGCGAGGAGGGAGGAGGCGGCGTACGGGCGGTCGTTGACGTACTGCGCGAGTGCCGCGTCCGGGGCGCCGCCCCGGCCCTTGCCCTTGCCCCGCCGGACCAGGGCCACCGCGTCGACCTCCAGCAGCAGCGCCGCCGTGCAACGCTGGTCGTCGGCCTCGGGGTAGAGGACGTGGGCCGTGCCGTAGGAGGTGGAGAACGCCTGCGCCTTCTCGGGATGCTTGTGCAGCAGGAAGCCGAGTTCGGTGGCGGGGTGCTCCGGGGTGCCGGTGGTCGTGATGGTCAGAAACACGGTGGGTCGACCTTTGATCAGTGGTCTGAACTGCGGATACGCCCCACCGTACAGAGCCGGCACCGACGGCACCCCAAAATTTTCGCTAGCCTCCCGGTCGACCGGGCGTTCGAGGGGATTCGGAAGGGCGCCCACGCAAAGATGCGGAGGCCTCACGTGACAGACGCCGGGACCAGTGCGGGACACATCGACACCGGCAAACCCCACTCGGCACGCATGTACGACTACTACCTCGGCGGGAAGGACAACTACCCGGTCGACGCGGAGGCGGCGGAGCAGGTGATATCCCTCTTCCCCGCCGCGAGGGAACTGGCGCGGACCAACCGTCTGTTCATGCACCGCGCCTCCCGGCTGCTGGCCGGGCGGGGCGTCCGGCAGTTCCTCGACATCGGAACCGGCATTCCGACCGAGCCGAACCTCCACCAGATCGTCCAGGAGACCGTCCCGCAGGCCCGGGTGGTGTACGCGGACAACGATCCGATCGTCCTGCGGCACGCCCAGGCCCTGCTGCACAGCACGCCGGAGGGAAAGACCGCCTACGTCCACGGCGACGTACGGGAACCGGGGAAGATCATCGCGGCGGCCCGGGACACCCTCGACTTCACCCAGCCCATCGCGCTGTCCCTCGTGGCCCTGCTGCACCTGGTGGGGGACGAGGACGAGCCCGCCCGGATCGTCCGCGAACTTGTCGAACCCCTGCCGTCCGGAAGCTACTTGACGCTCTCGCACGCCACGGGCGACTTCGACCCGGAGACCTGGGAGCGGGTCGTCGAGGTGTACCGCAAGGGCGGCACGGCGGCGCAGGTGCGCTCCCACGCCGAGTTCTCGGCGTTCTTCACGGGACTTGAGCTGGTGGAGCCGGGGGTGGTGCTGGCCGCGCGGTGGCATCCGGAACTCGGTGAACCGGGCGGGGGCGAGGAGATGCCTCTGTACGTGGCGGTCGGCCGCAAGCCCTGACGGGCGGGGCAGGCCGTGACGGACGGCTGTCCTGCGGATCGCGCTCCACGCCGGATCCGCCGGACGGCCGTCCTGCTCTCCTGCCGTACCAGTCCTACGACAGCTGCGACTGCACCTGCGAGGAGATCAGCTCCAGGTGGTCGAGGTCGTCCAGGTCGAGGATCTGGAGGTAGATGCGGCTCGCTCCGACCTCGGCGTAGCGGCCGATCTTGTCGACGACCTCGGCCGGGGAGCCGGCCAGGCCGTTGACCTTCAGCTCGTCGGCCTCTCGGCCGATCGCGGCAGCCCGGCGGGCGACCTCCTGGTCGTCCCGGCCGACGCACACGACGAGGGCGTTGGAGTAGGTCAGGTCGTCGCCCTTGCGGCCGGCCTCCTCGGCGGCGGCGCGCACCCGGCCGAACTGGCGCTCGCTGTCCTCGACGGAGGCGAACGGCATGTTGAACTCGTCGGCGTACCTGGCGGCCAGCCGCGGGGTGCGGGTCGGGCCGTGGCCGCCGACGAGCACGGGGATCTTCTCCTGCGCGGGCTTGGGCAGCGCGGGAGAGTCCGTGAGGTCGTAGTAGGTGCCGTGGAAGTCGTAGGTCTTGCCGAGATCCGTCGACCACAGGCCGGTGACGATCTCCAGCTGTTCCTCGAGGCGGGCGAACTTCTCCTTGGGGAACGGGATGCCGTAGGCCTTGTGCTCCTCCTCGAACCAGCCCGCGCCGAGGCCGAGTTCGACCCGGCCGCCGGACATCTGGTCGACCTGCGCGACCTGGATGGCGAGCACGCCGGGGAGGCGGAAGGTGCCGGCGGTCATCAGGGTGCCGAGCCGGATGCGCTTGGTCTCGCGGGCGAGTCCGGCCAGCGTGATCCAGGCGTCGGTGGGGCCGGGCAGGCCGTCCACGGAGCCCATGCGGAGATAGTGGTCGGAACGGAAAAATGCGTCGAAGCCGAGCTCTTCGGTGGCCTTGGCCACGGTGAGCAGAGTGTCGTAGGTGGCCCCCTGCTGGGGCTCGGTGAAGATGCGAAGGTCCATGCTTCCCATCCTGCACGCCGGGCCGCGGGACGCCGCGATCGGACCCCCGTCGCGCACGGTCCCCGGTCGGGTGAAATTACGTCCATACCGCGGGTCCCGCGTGACCGGGCCAGTGACCGGCCCCGTTGATGATCGTTGGCTCGGGCGGAGCCGGAGCCCCCGGCTTCCACGCCGGCCGGTGAGGGCCGGTGAGTCATCCGCGTCGGCCTCCCCGGGGGCCAGGGGCCGAGGAGGCCGTCATGTCCGAAGAGACCGTGCCGCAGCAGGGCGGGACCGGGCAGCCGAAAGGGCTGTTGCAGCAGATGGAGGAGCTGATGGCGGCGTTGAACGCGGATCTGTCGGCGCTGGACGCGGATCTCCAGGCGGCGGGGGACGCCGACCGGAGGTCGGGCGAGGAGAAGCAGGTCGGCTGAGCTCCGCTCCGGCGGGGCGGCCGAAGCCGGTATGCGGCGGCGCCGGGCCGGTCTGCGGGGACCGAAGCCGGTGCGTGGCGGCCGAAGCCGGTCTCTGGCAGCCGAGTCGGCCTACGTGGCCGGGGCCGGTACGTGATGGCCGGGCGGGCGGGAGCGGCCGAAGCCGGTCTCCGGTAGCCGAGGCCGGCCCGCAGTGGCCGAAGCCAGCTCTGACAGCCGGAGGCGCTCTACGGTGGCCGGGACCGGTCCGTGGTAGCCAGGGCCGGTACATGGCGGCCAGGCCGGTCCGCGGCGGCCGGGAAGGGTCCGTGGTGGCCAGGCCGGTCCGTGGTGGCCAGACCCACCCGCGGTGGCCGGACCGGTCCGTGGTGGCCGGGACCGGTCCGCGGTGGCCGGGACCGGTCCGTGGTAGCCAGGGCCGGTACATGGCGGCCAGGCCGGTCCGCGGCGGCCGGGACCGGCCCGTGGTGTCCAGGGCCGGTACATGATGGCCAGGGCCGGTCCCCGGTGGCCAGGCCGGGCCGTCGTAGCCGCAGACGGTCCATGGCGGCCGAAGTCGGGGTCTCGTAGCCGGAGGCAGTCTCCGGCAGTCCGAGGCGGTTCGCGGTGGTTGCTATCCCGCCTCCTTCTCCGGTAACACCTGTTCCCGGTCCGCGAGTCTGCGGAGCATTTCCAGGACGCGGTCCCGGGACTCGTCCGCCGCGTCGATGGCCTCCATGCACTGCCAGTACGTGCCCTCGTCGTCCGCGGCGCAGGCGAGGCCCACGAGGGCGATGCCGACCTCGCCGAGGAGGCCGCCGAGGTACATCAGGGTGTGGCGGGCGTCGCCCAGCTCCGTGAGCTGGCCCGCCCGCAGCTCACCGGGGGCCAGTTCGGGCGGGTCGAGGACACCGCAGCCACGGCCCGCCAGCTCCGTCAACCCCAGGGCCTCGCCGCGCAGTTCGGGCGGCCCGGCGACCGCGAGGCGGCTTCCTATCGCCTGTGCGAGGGCCTGTGCCTGCCACACCTCGGCCAGGATCCCCGGCACGTCGCCGCCCGCGGCCAGGGACCGCCTGCTCGTCACGATGAGCCGCACCGCGTCCATGCGCTGCCCCGTCCTGTCCGACGCGCTCCGCGCGTCCGTCCGCCCGAACTCCCTTGTTCACTACCCAGAGTGAAGGGGCGTGAGACAAAAAGCCAGAGGAAGACGGAAATCTGCGGACAACAATTCAGAATCGGGCCGCTTTTTGATTACGCAGAGTACAAGTGGACTGTGCGGCTCCGTGGCATGGGCTGTGTGACTCCTAGATCGGGAACCTCCGTTCGTTCCGGTCGATCTTCGCGTCCAGCGCGGCCAGCGGGTCGATGCCGAGCACCTCGCACAGCTGGAGCAGATACGCGAGCACGTCGGCGACCTCGTCCGTGACCCGGTGCGCGGTGTCCGGATCGGTCATGACCCGGGCCGACTCCTCCGGCGTCAGCCACTGGAAGATCTCGACCAGTTCGGACGCCTCCACGCTGAGCGCGGCGACCAGGTTCTTGGGGGTGTGGTAGAGCTGCCAGTTCCGCGCGGCCGCGAACTCGGCCAGCCGGCGTTGCAGTTCGGCCACGTCGAGAGGTTCTGTCACGGCTTCAGGTGTACCACTGTGGCCCCGTCGGTCCCGGCGGCCCAGGACGCGTCGCTCACCGCGCCGACCAGCCGGATGTGCCCCCGCTCGCACATCCGGACCGCGAGCCGCAGCAGTTCCTCTCGCTGCCGTACGTCCAGGTTCCGGTCGAAGCCGTCGGCGAGGACGGTGAGCGTCTGGAGTGCGGCGGGCACCTCGCTGACCGGGTCGACCTCCAGCACCCCGGGGCCGGTGAGCAGCACCAACCCCAGGGCGATGTACCGCAGTTCGCCGTCCCCGAGCCGTCGCAGCCCGGTCCGGACGCCGTCGCCCCGGTCGAGCACCGCCCGCGTCGTGCCGTTGTCCAGCTGTTCGGCGAGCACGTCCGCCACCGGCCCCGCGCAGCCGGCCCGTACGGCGGCGACGAACTGCGTGTGCCGGTGTCCGCACTCGGCGCGCGTGCGCGACAGGACATCGGCGAGGTTGCCGCAGTCGCGCAGCAGCCGCCCGGAGCCCGCCGGCACGGGGCGGCGCATCCGGCCGGGGTCGGGATCGCAGGCGAAGGCGGAGCGCAGGGCGACGACCAGTTGCTCGGCGGCGGCCAGCACCCTGCGCTGCCCGGGCGTCCGGCCGGCCACGCGCAGGGGCAGCAGGGCGGTCCCGAGCCGGTCGTCCGGCAGCGGCCCACGGGTCACCGGCGTCGGCCCGGCCGTGTGCCAGGCGGCCTGCACGGCCCGCTTCCCGGGGTCGCGCAGGGCGGTCTCCAGCAGCACCAGTCCGCCGGCCGTCAACCGCTCCCCCACGACACGCAGCTGAGGCTCGGCCTGCACGGCGATATCGAGCCGGACCGGGCCGGCGGGCCCGTCGGCCGTGCAGCCGATACGGAAGCCGCGGCGGCGTTGCGCGTCGGGCCGGGCCCGCTCCGGCACACAGGCGACGGGGTCCGCGAACGCCTCACCGAGCACCGCGCCTGCCCCGAGCCGGGCGAGCGCCTCGTACGCCCGCAGCGCACTGGACTTGCCGCAGCCGCTGGGACCGGCGAGGAGGGTGAGCGGCCCGAGCGGGAGTGCGGCGCGGCGGTGCCCGGCGAAGGCGGACAGCCGCAGTTCGGTGATGCGCGGCCGAACGAGGGGGGCGGGAGGAGTGGGCGGCAGGGCAGCGGGGGGCTGGGTCATGTCCGGACCGTAGGACTCCGTCCGCGGGACGAACCGTTCCGTCTCCCGCCGCTTCCTACGATCGGGCGACCCGGCCCTCGATGGGCATCACACCCCGGGAACGCCGACCCCCTCCATCAGCCCCGTCACCTCGGTCCCCGCCGGTGTCAGCAGGAACACGTTGCGGTCCACCCGGTGCATTCCGCTGGCCAGACCGAAGACGACACCGGTGCTGAAGTCGAGGACGCGCTTGGCGACCTCCGTCTCCGCGCCGGTCAGGTCGAGCAGCACCGGCACGCCCGCCATCAGGGTCTCGGCGACGTCACGGGCGTCGGCGAAGACGTTGACCCGCAACACGACGAAGCGGCGTCGCGCCTCGGTCTCGGCCTCGGGTATGGACCGGTTGCCGACGGAGGACGGCCAGGCGTCCCGGCCCCGCAGCGGCACGACCTGGGCGAGCCCCTCCCACTGTTCGTCGGTGACATCGTGGCTGTTCACCGGCATGCTCCGTCCTGGCTCGCGCTGGCTGTCTCCATCGGCCAATTCTTGCGCACGGTCACCCGTTCGGCCCAACTGCGACACGCTCCGCCACCTCGATGCACCTCACAACGGCCGGAAGACGGCTGTGTGACGGGCGTAACTCCTCATGATCAAGCGATGTGACACCTGCGTAACGGGGCGTTCGTACCGTCGACGGCATGACCACGACCCCCCGGCCGCAGCAGAAGACGCAAGCGGTGCGCACCGTCTGCTCGTACTGCGGGGTGGGCTGCGGTCTCGTGCTCGACGTCGGCATGGGCCCGGACGGGCGGCGCACGGTCCTGAAGGCGTCCGGCGACAAGGCGCACCCGGCGAACGCGGGCCGGCTGTGCACCAAGGGCGCGACCACCGCCGACCTGCTCGCCGCGCCCGGGCGGCTCACCACGGCGCTGGTCCGGGACGACCGGGGCGAGGAGCCGGTGCCCTCGCCCGTCGCCGACGCGATCGCCGAGACCGCCGCGCGGCTACGGGCGATCGTCGACACGCACGGGCCGGACGCGGTCGCCTTCTATGTGTCCGGGCAGATGAGCCTGGAGGCGCAGTACCTGGCGAACAAGCTGGCCAAGGGGTTCGTGGGGACGAACGCGATCGAGTCGAACTCGCGGCTGTGCATGGCCAGCGCGGGCACCGGCTACAAACTGTCGCTGGGCGCGGACGGGCCGCCCGGCTCGTACGAGGACTTCGATCAGGCGGACGTCTTCCTCGTCATCGGCTCGAACATGGCCGACTGCCATCCGATCCTCTTCCTGCGGATGATGGAGCGGGTCAAGGCGGGCGCCAGGCTGATCGTCGTCGATCCGCGGCGGACCGCCACCGCCGCCAAGGCCGATCTGTTCCTCCAGATCCGGCCGGGGACCGACCTCGCGCTGCTGAACGGCCTGCTGCACCTGCTGCACGAGGACGGGCACACCGACCCGGAGTTCGTCGCGGCCTACACCGAAGGCTGGGAGGACCTGCCCGGGTTCCTCGCCGACTACGCCCCGGCGGCGGTCGCCGAGATCACCGGGCTCGCCGAGGACGACATCCGCCGGGCCGCGACACTGATCGGCGAGGCCGGCCGGCGGTGGATGAGCTGCTGGACGATGGGTCTCAACCAGTCCACGCACGGCACCTGGAACACCAACGCCCTGGTCAACCTGCATCTGGCGACGGGCGCCATCTGCCGTCCGGGCGCCGGGCCGTTCTCCCTCACCGGCCAGCCCAACGCCATGGGTGGGCGCGAGATGGGCTACATGGGCCCGGGGCTGCCGGGGCAGCGGTCGGTGCTCGTGGCCGAGGAGCGGGCGTTCACCGAGGAGGTGTGGGAGCTGCCGCCGGGGACCCTGCGGGCAGACGGGGCCGGGCAGGGCACCGTCGAGATGTTCCGGAAGATGGCCGACGGGGAGATCAAGGCCTGCTGGATCATCTGCACCAACCCCGTCGCCTCGGTCGCCAACCGGCGTACGGTCATCGAGGGTCTGGAGGCCGCCGAGTTCGTCGTCACGCAGGACGTGTTCACGGACACCGAGACGAACGCGTACGCCGATGTCGTCCTGCCCGGCGCGATGTGGACCGAGGCGGAGGGCGTCTTCGTCAACAGCGAGCGCAACCTCACCCTGACCCGGGCCGCCGCGGACCCGCCCGGGGAGGCGATGGCCGACTGGCGGATCATCGCGGAGGTCGCGTGCGCGATGGGGTACGAGAAGGGGTTCTCGTACGACAGCGCCGAGCAGGTCTTCGAGGAGATCCGGCGGTTCCACAACCCGAAGACGCAGTGGGACCTGCGCGGTGTCTCCTACGAGCGGCTGCGCAGGACGCCCGTGCAGTGGCCGGCGGCGCGGGAGGACGGGCCGGAGCGCAATCCCGTCCGGTACGTGGGTGACGACGGGCTGCGGTTCCCGACGGCGAGCGGCCGTGCCGTCTTCTTCGCCCGGCCGCATCTGCCCGCCGCCGAGATGCCGGACGACGACTATCCCTTCGTGCTCAACACCGGGCGGGTGCAGCACCAGTGGCACACGCTCACCAAGACCGGGAAGGTCGCCAAGCTCAACAAGCTGAACCCGGGGCCGTTCGTGGAGCTCCACCCGCGGGACGCGGACGCGCTCGGGGTCGCGGAGGGCGATCTGGTCGAGGTCGCCTCGCGGCGCGGGCGGGCGGTGCTGCCGGCGGTGGTGACGGACCGGGTGCGGCCGGGCTGCTGTTTCGCGCCCTTCCACTGGAACGACCTGTTCGGCGAGTACCTGAGCATCAACGCGGTGACGAGCGACGCGGTGGATCCGCTGTCGTTCCAGCCGGAGTTCAAGGTGTGCGCGGCGTCGCTGGCGAAGGTGGCGGCACCCGTGCGGGAGGCTTCCGTGCGGGAGGCGGCGAGCGCCGTACGCGAGGAACCGGCCGGGGCTCTGACGCCGACGACCGTCACTCCCGCCGGGACCGACCCCTTCGGGCTCCAGCCGTCCCCTCCCCCGGTGCTGTCCGCGCAGGAACGCCAGTACCTCACCGGCTTCCTCGCCGGGCTCGGCTCGGGCGCCCCCGGCGTTCCGGTGCTCCCGCCCGACGCGCCCTTCACCCCCGAGCACGCCCTGTGGGTCAACGGGGTCCTCGCCGGCATGTACTCGCGCTCGGCACCACCGGCCGCCCCCGCGCGGGAGCCGGCCGGCCGTGAGGTCGTGGTGCTGTGGGCCTCGCAGACGGGGAACGCCGAGGAGTTCGCCGCCGCCACCGCCGAGCGGCTGACCGCGACCGGGCACCGTACGAGCCTCGTCGGCATGGACGAGGCGGACGTCGTCACGCTCGCCCGCACGGCGGACCTGCTCTTCATCACCAGTACCTTCGGTGACGGTGACGCGCCCGACAACGGCACCGGCTTCTGGGACACGCTCTCCGGCGAACAGGCCCCGCGGCTGGAGGGGGTGCGGTACGCCGTACTCGCCTTCGGCGACTCCTCCTACGACGACTTCTGCGGGCACGGGCGCCGGCTGGACGCGCGCCTCGACGAGCTGGGCGGGGTGCGGCTGGCCCCGCGTACGGACTGCGAGCCGGACTACGGGAGCTCCGCCGGGGCGTGGCTCGACCAGGTGCTCTCGGCACTGGGCGGTCCGGACACCGCGCCGGCCGGCTCCCCGGTCTCAGGGCCCGAACCCGAAGCGAAGCCCGGACCGCGAGCGAAGCCCGAGCCGAAGCCGAAGCCCGCCGCCGCGGTCGCCCGGCTCGTCGGCAACCGGCTGCTCAGCGGGCCGGGCGCGGGCAAGGAGGTCCGGCGGTTCACCTTCGACACCAGCGGGACGGACCTGGCGTACGAGGCCGGGGACGCGCTGGGCGTGCGGCCGGTCAACGCGCCCGCCCTCGTGGCGGAGTGGCTGGCGGTGACCGGGCTGGACGCCGGGGCGGCCGTCGAGGTGGCCGGGGTGGGCGAGGTGCCGTTCGCCGAGGCGCTGGGCCGGCACCTGGACATCACGAAGATCACTCCCGATTTCCTGCGGTTCGTCGCCGAACGCGCCCGGGACAAGCACGAGTTGCGCAGGCTGCTGCGGCCCGACAACAAGGACGGGCTGGCCCAGTGGTGCTGGGGGCGGCAGGCCGTGGACGTGATCGCCGAGTACGCGGTGCGGGCGGGCGCCGAGGAGTGGGCCGGGGTGCTGCGCAGGCTCCAGCCGCGGCTGTACTCCATATCGTCCAGCCCGCTGGTCGATCCCCACCAGGTGTCGCTGACGGTGTCCGTGGTGCGGTACGAGAACCTGCGGGGGCGTCGGCGCGGCGGGGTGTGTTCGCCGTTCCTCGCCGACGCCGGGGCGGACACCGAGGTGCCGGTGTTCGTACAGCGCTCGCCGCACTTCCGGCCCCCGGCCGACGCGTCGACCCCGATGGTCATGGTCGGCCCCGGCACCGGCGTCGCGCCGTTCATCGGTTTCCTCCAGGAGCGGCGGGCCCTCGGGCACCGGGCCCCCAACTGGCTGTTCTTCGGCGAGCAGCACCGCGCGACGGACTTCTACTACGAGGACGAGCTGACGGCCCTGCTCGACGAGGGCACCCTGAGCCGTCTGGACACGGCCTTCTCCCGCGACCAGCGCAACAAGGTGTACGTGCAGGACCGGATGCGCGAGCACGGGCCGGAGCTGTGGCACTGGCTGCGCGACGGCGCCCGCTTCTACGTCTGCGGCGACGCCTCCCGCATGGCCAAGGACGTGGACCGGGCCCTGCGGGACATCGCGGTGGCCCACGGCGGGCTGAGCGAGGCGGAGGCCGCCGTGTACGTGAAACAACTCGCGGCGGACAAGCGGTACGTACGGGACGTGTACTGAGCGGGCGGCGCTCCCCGGGCTCTCCCTGCGGTCCTTACCCGCCTCACACCCGCCTCTTCACCGCCGCCCGGGCCCCGCTCACCGGCGGCGGTTAGCGTCCTGCGGCGTGTACTCGGCAGAAACCACGCTGGTGGTGCCCGGCTCGCGCACGCAGTCGGCGGTGGCCGTGCCGCCGCCCCCGGCCCAGTGGCACCGCGTCCTGACCCTGCTCGCGGACATCAGTCTGCTGATCGGCACCCGTGCGGTGTGGGCGACGGCGGCCGGTCACCGGCCGGCCGTGGCCGCGGTGATCTCGCTCTGTTACGCCTCGGTGCTGGCATGCGGGGTGCTGGCCCTGGCCGTCCGCCGGCAGCGGTCGCTGGCGCGGGTGGACCTGTGCGTGCTGGTGACGGGCGTGACGCTCGCCCTGTGCGCGTGGGTCATGCTCCACCACGGCTCCGACGAGGCGCTGCTCACCACCCAGGCGGCGCGGGAAGTGGCCGCGGGGCACCCGGTGTACGGGCAGCCGTGGCCCTGGCTCTTCGGCCACGGTGTGGCCCTCACACCGACGGTGACCGGCGGCTACGACCTCACCTACGGCTATCCGCCGCTGGCCCCGCTGCTGGCCGTGCCGCTGCTGTGGCTGGGGCACGGCGGTGCTCCGGCGACGGCGGTGAGCACGGGCGCGCTGGTCGCCGGCACGGTCGTGCTGTGGCGGATGCTGCCGGCGCCGTGGCGGTCGGCGGCGACCATGGTGTGCCTGGGTTTCGGGATGCTGCCGTCGTACGGGCGGCTCGGCTACCCGGCGATCGTGGCCCTGGCCCTGCTGGTGCCGGTGGTGGTGCGCTGGCCGCGCATCGGCGCGGGCGGGCGGCTCGGAGCGGCCGGTCTGGCACGGGCCGCGTGTCTGGGGGCGGCGTGCGCGGCACAGCAACTCCCCTGGTTCCTGGCGCCGTTCCTGCTGGCCGGGCTCTACGCCGTGCGGCGCGGCGAGCTGGGCGGCCGGGCCGCGGCGCTGGTGGTGCTGCGGTTCGCGGGGGCCGCGGCGACCCTGTGGCTGCTGGTCAACACCTACTTCGTCGTCAGCGAGCCGGGCCCGTGGCTGACGGGGATCGCCCTGCCACTGACGCAGGGAGCGGTGCTGCACGGGCAGGGCGTGGTGGACGTCTCGCTGTACCTGACGAACGGCAGCGACCGGCTCGGCTGGTACTCCTTCGCGAGCCTGCTGCTGTTCGCCGGCCTGCTGGTGCTGTTCGTGCTGTTCGTACGGCGGCTGGGGCCGGCCGCGACCGTCCTGCCCTGGTGCGCCTTCTATCTGGCGACCCGCTCCCAGGACGGCTACTACCTGTTGATGACGCCGCTGTGGCTGGCGGCGGCCGTCACGGCTCCCGCGTCGGCGTTCGCCGGGGCGTGGCAGCCCCGGGTTCGTCCGCTGTCCGGGCCGCGGCGCCGCCCGGCCCGGATCGCCCTGGCGGCGTTGCTGCTCCTGCCCGCGCTGGGCTGCGCGGCCGTGGCGGCGAGTGGCACGCCGCCCCTGCGCATGCGGGTCGTCGCGGCCCGCCATCCCACCGCGGCGACCGTCTCGCGCCTCACCCTCCAGGTCACCAACACGGACGACACGGCCCTCGCCCCGCACTTCACCCTGACCATGGGCCAGGGCATGGACCCGTACTGGCGGGTCGTCCGGGGCCCGCGCGCCCTGCCCGCGCATGCCACCGCCCGCTATGAACTCCAGCCGCCCTCGGGCCGCTTCACCCTGCCCCGGCCGGGGGCCCGGATCCGGCTGCGCGCGTTCACGGCGGCGCCGCAGACCCTGTCGAGCACGGATGTGCAGCAGGCGGTGCGCCGGTCGGGCTGACAGGGGCCGTGTCAGCCGGTGGTCCGGACGAAGCGCAGGGCGGCGGTGACCGTGGTCCGGCCGCGCATCATGCCCAGCTGGTTCCAGCCCATGCCGAACTGGTCCCGGTCCACGGTGAACTCCGTCTCCAGCGTGAGCCCTGTGGCGTTCCCGTCCGTGAGGCGGGCGGTGAGGGACAGCGGCCTGCTGACGCCGCGCACGGTGAGCTGGCCCACGACGTGCACCTGGTCGCCGTCGCGCAGCTCGGCGCTGCGGGCCATGAAGGTGATCTCGGGGTGGTGGTCGGCGTCGAAGAAGTCGGCGGACCTCAGGTGGGTGTCGCGCTTGGCGTTCTTGGTGTCGAGGGAGGCGACGCCGAAGGTGAGGGTGCCGACGGCGGACCCGTCGGCCCGGACCTCACCCGAGCCGCTGATCGCGCCGAAGGTGCCCTTCACGGTGACCAGGCCCCACATGGTCTTGTGCCGGATGCCGACGGTCGAGGCGGTGGTGTCGAGCTGCCACAGTCCGGTTTCCACAGCGACGGTCATGATCTTTCTCCACTCGGGTCGGGTTGCCCAAACCTGTCTCGTCCAAAATTGGATGACTGCACGCTAGCGGCTCGTCCAAAATTGAACAAGCCCCTGTTCCAAAGTTGGACGACAGGTACGCTGGATGCATGGCCGACCCCCAGGAGCACCCCGCCGACCTGCCTGAATGCCCCTCCGCCGAGGGCAGCGGGCTGCTGCCGGCCGAGCTGCGGGCCTGGATGCTGGTGCTCGCCGCGACCGGGGCGGTGGAGCAGCGGCTGCGTTCGGTCGTGAAGGAGAAGCTGGACGTCTCGCACGACGAGTTCCTGATCCTGTGCCTGCTCGCGGAGCAGCCCGAGGGCGGCCTGCGCATGACGCGCGTCGCGGAGCTCCTGGGCCGTCCGAAGACCCGTCTCACCTACCAGATCGCCTGCCTCCAGCACGCCGGCCTCGTCACCCGCAGAGCGGTGTGCGGCGACAAGCGCGGCGTCGAGGTCACCCTCACCGACAAGGCCCGCCGCCTCCTGACCGAGGCCGCCGGCCCGCTCGCGGGGACGGTGACGCAGTCCCTCGCCCGCTTCATCGGCCCGGACCAGCGGGAAGCGCTGCGCGCGCTGGTGCCGGACCTCGCCGAGGAGTCCCGCGTGGAGTCCCGCACGGACTGAGGTTCTCTACACCGCCGTAGAATCCGGGAACACGGGCGCGATGACGAACGTTCACCCCGATACACACCACACATGAGGAGCCACTTCTTGTCCGCCAGACCGACGGACCCTCCGGGGCACAGTCCCCGGCCATCCCGCCACGACATCAGTGATCGCGGCACGCGGCGGGACGCCCCCTCGCAATCGATGCGTCGATGAGTGCCGCGAACGCCCTGCTGGGCCTGCTCGCCGTGTTCGTGCTGACCGCCGGCACCGGCTATTTCGTCGCCCAGGAGTTCGCCTACGTCTCCGCGGACCGGCTCACGCTCGCGCGTGAGGCCGAGGCCGGGGACAAGAAGGCCGCCCGCGCACTGCGGGTGCTGGAGCGGCTGTCGTTCATGCTGTCGGGCGCACAGCTCGGCATCACCGTCACCGGCCTGGTCGTCGGCTTCATCGCCGAGCCCTCGGTGTCCGCGCTGCTCAGGCCCGCCCTGTCCGGGCTCGGCCTGCCCGGGGCGGCCGTGAGCGGCGTCTCCGTGACGCTGGCCTTCGTGCTGGCCACGGTCGTGCAGATGGTGCTGGGCGAGCTGGCCCCGAAGAACCTCGCGATCGCCGTGCCGGAGCGGCTTGCGAAGGCGCTGGCCCCCTCGACGCTGGCGTATCTGAAGGTCGTCGGCCCTGTTGTACGCGTCTTCGACAGCGCGGCGAACAAACTGCTGCGCAAGGCCGGCATCGAGCCGGTCGAGGAGCTGCATCACGGCGCCACGCTGGAGGAGCTGGGGCATCTGATCGGCGAGTCGCACGAGCAGGGCGCCCTGCCCAAGGACACCGCCGCGCTGCTGGACCACGCGCTGGAGTTCTCCGAGCGGACCCTCGACGAGGTGATGGTGCCGCGCGCCGACGCCGTCTTCGTCCGCACGGACGCCGGCGCCGACGAGGCGGTCGGCCTGATCGCGGGGCACGGCCACTCCAACTACCCGGTCCTCGGCGACCACCCGGACGACATCGTGGGCGTGCTGGGCGTGCGCGAGCTGATGGCGCTGCCCGCCGCGCGCCTCGCCGGCGCGCGGGCCGGTGAGGTGGCCCGGCGGCCGCTGCTGCTGCCGGACACCCTCGGGCTGCCGGACGCGGTGACGCGAATGCGGGAGCAGGACGACGAGTTCGCGGTCGTCCTCGACGAGCACGGCGGCGTGGCGGGCATCGTCACGTACGAGGACATCGCCGAGGAGCTGGTCGGCGACATCGCGGACGAGTCCGACCGGGTCACCGTACTGGCCGTCGCGGACGGCGACGGCTGGCTGGTGGACGCCGGCCGCCGACTGGACGAGGTGGCCGAGGCCACCGGTGTCCGGCTGCCGGAGGACGACGATTACGACACCGTGGCCGGCCTGGTCGTGGACCGGCTCGGCCGCTTCCCGACGGTCGGCGACCGGGTCACCGTCGAGCTGCCCGACGGCGCCCGCGCCGTGATCGACGTCCGCACGCTGGACCGGCACGTGGCCGACCGGGTCCGGATCAGCCCGGTTGTGCGGGCCCCGGAAGCCGAGGAGATGGCGTGAGTTTCCCGATGGCGCTCTTCGTGACCGTGCTGCTGCTGATCGGCAGCGGCTTCTTCGTGGCGGCCGAGTTCGCGCTGGTCGCCGCCAAGCGGCACCGCATGGAGAAGGCGGCGGCCGAGGGGCGGCGCGGCGCCGGGGCGGCCCTGGCCGGTATGCGCGAGCTGTCGCTGATGCTGGCCGGCGCCCAGCTGGGCATCACCGTGTGCACCCTGGGCCTGGGCTCGGTGTCCAAGCCGGCGATCTCGCACGAACTCGACCCGCTGCTGCACACCCTGGGCCTGCCCAGTGCCGTGAGCTACGGCGTGGCGTTCGCCGTGGCGATGGTCGTGGTGGTGTTCCTGCACATGGTGGTCGGTGAGATGGCCCCCAAGTCGTGGGCGATCGCCCACCCCGAGCGTTCCGCGATGCTGCTCTCCCCGCCGTTCCGGGCCGTGGTGCGGGCCGTACGGCCGCTGATCCGGCTGCTCAACGCCGTGAGCAACGCGCTCGTACGGCTGTGCCGGGTGGCCCCGCGCGACGAGCTGGCCTCGGTGCACGACCGGGAGCAGCTGACGCACCTGGTGGCGGAGTCCGAGCGGCTGGGCCTGATCAGCGCGACCGACTCGGAGCTGCTGACCCGCTCGCTGACCGAGCCGGAGACGCCGGTGGCGGCGCTGCGGATCCCCGCCGCGGAGATCACCTGGGTCGAGGGCGGCACGGACGTCGAGGCACTGCTGCGACTGGCCGCCGCGCACGACCGCACCCGGCTGCTGGTCCGGGAGGACGGGGCCGTCCTCGGTTCGGTCCACGCCCGGGACGCCCTGGTCGCCCGGGCCCGGGGCCGGGCCACGACCGCCCGGGAACTGGCCCGTCCGGTGCCCGAGCTGACGGAGGACACCACGGTCGCCGACGCGATCGAGGTGCTGCGCCGCCGCCGGTCCTCCCTGGCCGTGGTCCGTGACACCGCGGACCGGCTCACCGGACTGGTCACCCTGGACGATCTGCTGGCCCGGCTGATGCAGCCGGCCGCGGTGGCCTGACGAAGCGGAATCCGAACCTCCAGCCAATCTGCACACCGTTCGCAAGGACGCCGTGGAACGGCAGGACGGGCGCCAAGTCAGTGACACGGCATGGGAACTTGGCGCCGAAGTGCCCGCTTGGGGAATCCGGGCGCAATACCCGTACGTGCCGCAGGACGACGGGTTGCGTGAAGGAGTGGGCACATTTCGGTGCCCCGGTGATCATGTCGGTGAAGGCGGTCGCCGCAGCGTCCACTTCGACGCCGGCGATCGGTTGGCCGTCTGCTTCGCGAAATGCTTTGATCCTGCGCACGGCGGAGCCGTCGGCACGGAATCTCGATTCTGGATCCGGCGACCCCCACGCGCGCCGCCACGGCAAGACATTCACGCGAAGGGAAACACCCCATGAACCTCACCCCTCAGGTAGACAGCGCCGAGCTCTCCGACGCCGACCTGGACAACGTCTCCGGCGGTATGGCGGGCGGCGCCTCCGCGGACCTCGTGGGCACCCTCTCCGGCGGCCTGGTCGAGCCTCTGACGGCGGGCCTCTGCGCCAACCTCCAGGGGTCCCTGTCGCCGGAGGGCGCCGCGGCCGGCGGCAGCGCGGACCTGCACACGACGTCGCTCTGACGGCATCCGCGTAAAGGGCCCCGGGGTGTGATTCCCGGGGCCCTTCGCCATGCCCGGGCGTTTTCCCACGGTCGCAAAGATGGGGAATTCGCGAAGCTCGTGACGGAATTCTGGACACGACGGGGGTGGGTAACACCCCGGCTCGGCATGACGCAGACTTACACGGGCCCCTCAGACCCGGATAAAGCGTTAGGACAACCCTGTGAAACCCGACTCGCCCCGCAACGAAGAACTGCCGATCTACGCAAGCCTCATACGCGAACGCGGTGACGTCGTCGAGGAGGCTCGCGTCGTCGCCGAGGAGACGCAGCACCAGATGACGCAGGCCCTCAACGGGCACGCGCCCGTGCAGCAGGAGAGCGGCGCCCAACAGTAGGCGTCACGCGCGGACATCACCCCGCGGCGGGGCCGCGTCCCCCCTGCCGAAGGCCCACGCCATCCGCGGTTCCGTCACACAGCGCACCACGCGCCGCACCGGGGTCGTGCACAGCGCCGTGACGACCACGGCCGCGACCAGGGTGGCGGCGAGCGCGCCGGCGGGCCCGTGGACCCAGGCCGGCTCGTACCAGCCCCCGTACCTGGCGGCCTGCGCGACGAAACCATGCAGCAGATAGCCGCACAGCGTGCCCGCGCCCAGGGCGGTGAACCACGTCCGGCGCCCGGGCACCCAGGCGAGGAAGCAGGCGACCAGGACGGTCGAGCAGCCGAAGGCAGCCAGCGTCATCACGGGCCCGTACCAGTACGGGGCGCCCAGGGCACGGGCGCTGTCGGCGTGGAAGAACCAGGCGTAGTTCATCCGCGGCACCGCCCAGTACGCCACGCCCAGCGCGCAGACGGCCACGGGCACGGCGAGGATCCGCGCTCCGCGCCGGCGCACCAGCCGGAAGTGCTCCGGCCGCAGCAGCAGACCGGACACGAAGTACGGCAGGAACTGCAGGGCGCGCTGGAGATCGAGGTCGTGGCCGATGGACGGCGAGAGCGTGGCCAGCATCGCGACGACGAGGGCCGTCGGCAGCGGCCACCGCACATGCCGCCACAGCGGCGTCGTCAGCCGCCAGACGAACAACGCCGCCAGGAACCAGGTCAGATACAGCGGGTCCAGCAGGCTGACCGGGCGGTCGGGGTCCTGGCTGGTCCACCGGGTGAAGAGGGTGTACGCCGTCTCGAACACCACGTACGGCACGGCGACACCGGTGACCAGGCGTTTGAGGCGGGCCGGGCTCCCGTCGAAGGTGCGCGAGAAGTAGCCGGAGACGATGATGAACGCCGGCATGTGGAACGCGTAGACGAGCATGTAGAGCGCGGTGACGGCCCTGCTGCCCGGCCGCAGCGGCTCCCAGGCGTGTCCCACGGCCACCAGCACGATCGCCAGGTACTTGGCGTTGTCGAAGAACGCGTCCCGCTGCCGCGCCGGGCGGGCCGCCGCGCCCTGTTCCGTTCCCCGCGACGCCCGGGTCGCTTCGGCCACCGGGCGGGCCGTCGTCACCGTGTCACTCACGGGCCCTCCCCAAGAAGCTCGAAGCGGCCGTGCCTCGTCTTGCCCGGGGTAAGGGGGTGGCGTCTGCGCAGAACATCGCCCGCACCCTAATCACAGGGCCGTGCCCCGGTTCAACTCGTAACGGGGGTGACTCGCTTCGGTTCATGCCCGGGTATACGTGTCCGGACGGGCGATCGTCTCCCGCAGGGAGGCGGTGAAGGGTGCCGTGGCCCGGTCAGGATCCTCCGCGCGGCAAGTCGACCGACGGGGAACCGCACGGCCCTTACCCGGACGGTGCCTTCGACAGCACCGACTCCGTCAAGCGGGCAGACGGGCCCGACCCGGCGCCCGGCTCTAGGTCTCCTTCCACACCAGCACCGTCAGCACCGCGCTCGCGACGGTGACCGGGACGGCCGCCTGGTTCAGCAGCCGTACCCGCATGCTCCGGCCGGAGGGGAGCCGCTTCGTCAGGGGCACGACCGCGAAGGTGCCGCCGCCGGTCCCGGTGATCTCGTGGATCGGGTGGTCCGCGCGGTGCTGGTCGCCCTCGTACTCCGACATGCGCGCCTGGACGACCGCGCCCGCCGGCAACCCGTCGAGGTGCAGGCTGACGCTCCCGCTGAACCGGGCCGGGCCACGGGCGAAGACACTCCCGCCGGTGGCGTGGTCGCCGGTCTCGTCGGCCCACTCCGTGGCGAACTCGACCGAGTCCCAGGCGCCGGGCGCGAGCCGATAGCCTTTGGCGACACCGAGGTTGACGTACTGAGGCATGGGGTCCTCTCCTTCCCATAGGCCCGCCGGGAGGGCCAGGGCGTCGGCGACGTCACGGCGGAAGTCGGCCATGTCGAATCCGCGCGGGTCGACCTTCCAGTCGCTCCACTCCAGGTGACCGATCGCGCTCTTGGGGCCCCAGCCGTGCGAGCGGCAGATCGCGGCGGTGGCCTTGACGATGGCGATGTACTGGACACCCGGCCACGGGTCCTTGCCGTCGCCCTTGTTCTCGCATTCGAAGCCGTAGAAACGGGCGTTGCCGTCGACCGCGCCGGCCGAGCCGTCGTGCTCGCGCGTCGCGGGCGGGTAGGTGCCGTACGACTCGCCGATGACGGCGTTCAGCACGTCACCGTCGCCGCCGCCGGCGTGGTTGGCCCGGCCGTTGCCGGTCAGGTGGACGACGCCGTCCTTGGTGATGCATCCGGTGGCGAGCGGACCGGGCAGGGCGCTGTGGCCGTGGTAGATCAGGTCGACGACGTCGGTGCCGGGCCCGGTGACGGTGTGATGGATCATCACCCCGTGCACGGGACCCCACGGGCCCTTGTGGTTGCGGTTGTTGGTGCGCCATCCGCCGACCTCGTGAACGGCGCAGCCCTCGGACTTCAGCGCGGCGACGAGCCGGGCGGCGGTGAGCGGGGTGGCCATGAGTCGGTCCTCCGTTTCGGCGCGCTCGTGCCGGTCCGAAGACACTCGTGCCGGTCCGAAGACAGTGGTCGCGGTTGCGGAGCGGGTCCGGCGGCTCGTTTCGTCCGAACCTGCCCGGGACCCCGCCAAGCCCTCACCCATCATTCTTCCGCCGCTTGCCTCAACGGTCACCTCGCCGTACACCCGCACACGAATTCGGCGGGATTACGACGCTGCCGCAGCAGGAAGGGCAGGGGCGCTGTCGGTGGCCCGGCATAGTGTCCGCTGCCATGAGCATTCCCGCCGTCGAGGAGTCCTGGGCCCGTGTCGACGCCTGGCCGGCCCGGCACGCTCCCCTCTCCCACGCCACGCTGCGCCCACCCGCGTCGCAGGCCGGCATCGAGGACGCGGAACGCACGCTCGGCGTGCCGTTCCACCCGGATCTGGTGGCCTCGCTGCCGTGCCACGACGGGGTGGAACCCGAGGTCAGGGCAGTTCAGTTGGCGTTCTACGGCCCGCTGTGCGCTGTCGCGGACATCGTGCGGAACACCACGGTCCTGCGGAGCCTCGGGGCGGACGAGGCAGGGCTGCCCCTGACCCTGGGCATCGGCCGGCGGGCCTCGGACGGCCTGTTCCTCGCCGGCCGCCCCGGACCCCACCACGGACAGGTGGGCCGCCGCTTCGACGAGGACCTGCCGTCCTTCGCGCACTGGCCGTCACTGCGTCATGTGCTGGCCGACCTCGCGGACGCCCTGGAGGGCGGGCTCACGTTCCTCGGCCGCGTCCCCGTGGCCGTGGCCGGAAAGCTGGGGTGGGAGGAGGAGCGGACCGTGCCCGCCGAGGCGGTCTCCCCACCGGCGTGGGCCGCCGCGCTCGCCGAGCCGGAGTCGGACCCGCCGACCCCACACCGGCATCGGCGGCCACACCCCAGTCAGCCGCGTCACCAACCTGTCCGGACAGCACACCTAGCCGCGGACCTGGACAGCGTGTGACGCCCGGGCGTGCAGGTGCCCTTCCCGGGGGAACGCCGGTGGCGCCGCGGCCACGAGCGAGGACAGTGCGTAACCGCACTTCCGCGCGACGCGGCACGAGGCCGTGTTGTCCGCCTGGTGCAGGAGCTCCAGACGGGTCAGACCGTCGCCGGCGAAGGCGGCGAAGGCCCAGTCCGTCAGCGCCTCCAGGGCCCGGGGAGCCACACCCCGGCCGCGCGCATGCGCCGCGGTCCAGTAGCCGACCTCCGCCGACGAGGCACCGGGCGTGACGTTCTTGAGGACCACGTGCCCCACCAACTCCCCTTCGCCGCAGGCCGCCTGGACCTCCGAGACGGCGAACGCGAAACGGTGCCCTGCTTCCCGGCCGCGTTGCTGGTCCTGGATCCACCGTGCCGCGCCGGCACGGTCGTGCACGCCCGTACTCACCCAGCGACGCAGGGCCTCGTCCTGGTACAGGCTCACGAGGTCCGCGGCGTCGGCCGGCCTCCAGGGACGCAGGAGGAGTGCAGGGGCCGATGCCGTGGCCGCGGCGGTCAACCGCGTGATGATCCCGTCCATCGGGCGAGCGTACGTGGCCCGGTTCGCTGCGACAGCCGTTCGGGCCGGCCGTGCAACCGTCCAGGCCCCTTTTGCCGTCCCCACGTCGGGGGCGAGGCGCGCCCGGTTCTCGGGTACGGGTGGGGGATGGAGGCGGAATGCCGGCGCTGGGCACGCAGTTCATCACCGGCTGCCTGCTCCTGGCCGGGCTGGTTCCCTACACGCTGTGGGCATCGCGGCGCGGCCCGTCCCGGGAGGTCCGCTGGACGGTGATCGGTCTGTGGGCGACGGCGGTCGGTTACGCGGGGGCCGTGGCCTGTGGGCTGGCCTTCACCGATCCCGTCTCGGTGTGCGGCCGGCGGACCCTCGACGACGACTTCCCGCTGGTGCACGTCACCGTGGACTCCTTCCCGCCCGACGTCGCCTGCTACTGGACCGACTCGACGTCGTACGGGCCGACGCACCCCACCGCCCTGAGCGCCTGGGTCATGTGGGCGGGGCTCGCCGTCACGGTCGTGGCCCTCTCCGTCGTCCTGCTCAGAAGGCAGTCGCGCGCCTCGCCTGCCGCCTGGGCCGGTGCGATGTGGTCGCCGATGGCGGCGGTCGCCATCTGGGCCGCCGGGATCGACCCGGCGCTGGACCTCTCCCGCAGCGACCTCTACGACCGGTGCCTGCACGCGAAGACCGTCCCCCCGGACACCAAACTGACCCGGATCGAGATCCTGGACATCGACAGGACCGTCTTCCCGCCGTCCATCACCTGCACGTACCCCGACGGGACGACGAACCTCCTGGCGGACCAGTGGATCGCCGTGCTCATCTGCGGCGCCGTGTCGGCGGCCTTCGCGGGGGTCGCCCTCCACCAGGTCCGGCGCGCGGGCGCGCCCGCGCGCCGGAGCCGGGCATCACGCGCAGACGCCTGACGCCACAGCCGTCGCCGCCCGGCTCGCCCACGGCCAGGCTCGGGGCCGGAAGCCGGCACACCGTGCCGGTATCGGCGGAACACCACTCGTTCGCATGGATCGCTGGGCCGTTCGGCTCAGCGGAGCCCCACGTCAGGCGACTGCTCCGCATCGGCGGGACTAGTTTCCGCCGGGTCGACCCGCACTGCCGATCGAGGAGCTCATGGCGACACATACCGAACCGGTCGCTCCGGTAGCGGCGGCGGAGCGCCGCAGGCGGGGCCAGGTGATCGTCTCCTGGATGACGACGACGGACCACAAGAAGATCGGGCACCTGTACCTGATCACGTCGTTCGTCTTCTTCCTCATCGCCGGGGCGCTGGCGATGGCGATCCGGGCCGAACTGGCCCGGCCGGGGATCCAGTTGCTGTCGCACGAGCAGTACAACCAGGCGTTCACCATGCACGGCACGATCATGCTGCTGCTGTTCGCGACGCCGACGTTCGCCGGGTTCGCCAACGCGGTGATGCCGTTGCAGATCGGCTCCCCGGACGTGGCCTTTCCGCGGCTGAACATGTTCTCGTACTGGCTGTTCCTCTTCGGCGGCCTGATCGTGCTCGGCAGTCTGCTCACCCCGCAGGGCGCCTCGGACTTCGGCTGGACCGCCTACACCCCGCTCAGCGGCGGGGAGCGCACTCCCCAGATCGGCGGGGACCTGTGGCTCATGGGGCTGGCCCTGGCCGGGTTCGGCACCATCCTCGGCGCGGTCAACTTCATCACCACGATCATCTGCATGCGCGCCCCCGGCATGACCATGTTCCGCATGCCGATCTTCACCTGGAACGTCCTGCTCACCTCGGTACTGGTGCTGATGGCGTTCCCGGTGCTGGCCGCCGCCCTGCTGGTGCTGGAGGCCGACCGCCAATTCGGGGCGCAGGTGTTCGACGCGGAGAACGGCGGCGCGATCCTCTGGCAGCATCTGTTCTGGTTCTTCGGCCATCCCGAGGTGTACATCCTGGCCCTGCCGTTCTTCGGCGTGATCAGCGAGATCATCCCGGTCTTCGCCCGTAAGCCGATCTTCGGTTACACGGGGCTGATCGGCGCCACGATCGCCATCGCCGGGCTGTCCGTGACGGTGTGGGCGCACCATATGTTCGCCACCGGGGCGGTGCTGCTGCCGTTCTTCTCCTTCATGACGTATCTGATCGCCGTGCCGACGGGGGTGAAGTTCTTCAACTGGATCGGCACCATGTGGAAGGGCTCGCTGTCCTTCGAGGCGCCGATGCTGTGGGCGGCCGGCTTCCTGGTCACGTTCCTCTTCGGCGGTCTGACCGGGGTCATCCTCGGTTCGCCGCCCCTGGACTGGCACGTGACCGACTCCTACTTCGTGGTCGCGCACTTCCACTACGTGCTCTTCGGCACGATCGTGTTCGCGATGTTCGGCGGCTTCAGCTTCTGGTGGCCGAAGATGACCGGCGCGATGCTGGACAACCGCATCGAGAAGATCCACTTCTGGACACTTTTCGTCGGCTTCCACACCACGTTCCTGGTGCAGCACTGGCTGGGCGCCGAGGGCATGCCCCGCCGGTACGCCGACTACCTGGCCGCGGACGGCTTCACCTGGCTGAACACCGTCTCGTCGATCGGCGCGTTCCTGCTGGGCCTGTCGACGCTGCCGTTCCTGTACAACGTGTGGAAGACCTCCCAGCGCGGCGAGCGGGTCGCGGTCGACGACCCCTGGGGCTACGGGCGTTCCCTGGAGTGGGCGACCTCGTGTCCGCCCCCGCGGCACAACTTCGTCACCCTGCCGCGCGTCCGCTCCGAGTCCCCTGCCTTCGACCTGCACCATCCCGACGTGGCCCAGCTGGACGAGGCGGCGAACGCCGGCCGACGCGATGTCGTCGAGGCCGAGGGGCACAAGGGCGAGCGGCCGTGAGACGCGGCGGTCACGGGGCTCCGTACGACGACCCGCGGCAGGCGCTGGCCGACGAGGCCGAGGGCTTTCTCCTCGCTCAGGTCCACCGCGACCAGGCACGCCGTGAGGCCGAAGAGCTCTGCGCGCGGATGCCGTGGCTGACCACCGCCCAGGCCGAGGAACTCACCGGCCACTACGTCCGCCGGCGCCTCGACGTCACGCGTCAGCTGCTGCACGACACGGTACGGCGGGCCAGGGAACTGCGGCATGAGTACGAGAGCCGCTACGCCGCCCTCCGGCACGCCCTGCTCCGCCGTCACGCCGCGTGCGCCTGCGCCCTCCTCGCCTGTGCGGGCGGGGTGAACGCCCTGGCGGTCCTGCTCACCCGCTGACGAGTTGGTGTTCCGGTACCGGCTGCCGCGCCGGTAGGGCCTTCGTCTCCCACTGGCCGGTGGTCCGTACGTAGCCGTAGATCACCGAGGCCATCGCCAGAAGGAGCAGCGGCCCGAACAGCCAGGGGCGCTCGGCCATCTCCGTCGGCAGATAGCGGTAGGACAGCAACAGCGCCCCGAAGACGGCCACTCCATACGTGACCAGTTGAGTTCCGGACCGGTCCCAGCCGCGTGCGAGTGAGCGCAGGGCCGCCTCGATCGTGAGCGTGAACACCACGCCGGCGATGAGGTCCACGCCGTAGTGGTAGCCGAATCCCAGGGTCGCGGTGAGCGTGGCTATCAGCCAGAACGTGCCCGCGTAGCGCAGCAGGCGCGGGCCCCTGCGGGAGTGGATGAAGATCGCGGTGGCCCATGCCGTGTGCAGGCTGGGCATGCAGTTGCGGGGGGTGATCTCGTCGAACGGCATCTCGTGCGGGGCGGTGCTGATCGGCGGTGGCAGGTCCGGCCACAGGTCGGCCGCCGCCCAGTGGAGGCCGCCGGTGCCGAAGGCGCCCGGGCCGTAGGCGAAGATCGGGCCGACGACCGGGAAGATCAGGTAGATGCCCGGCCCGAGGAGGCCGATGACCAGGAAGGTCCGCACCAGGTGATGGCGCGGGAAGCGGCGCTCGGCGGCCACATCGCGCAGTTGGTAGAGCGCGACGACGACCGCGGCCACCGCCAGTTGGGCGTAGACGTAGTCGAGGGCATGGGCACCGACCGGACCGGTGGCCGTGACGATCCGGCCCATCAGCCAGGAGGGGTTGCCCAGCGCGTGGTCGGCGACCGCCAGGTACGGGTCGAGCACCATCGGGCGGGTCTTCGAGGTGATGAGCAGCCAGGTGTCACCGGTCTTGCGGCCGGCCACCAGCAGCAGGCCCAGCCCGACACCCTTCAGCAGCAGGACGCGTTCGGCGCCGGTGCGGCGCGTCACCGCGATGACCGCACAGCCCAGGATCACCCACAACGCGCCGTTGCCGAAGGGCTGGCCGTCCAGCACATCGACGCCGGCCGCCCAGCGCACCACCAGGAAGACGGCGTCGATGCCGAGCGCGACACCGACGGCGATGAACCGTTGCCGCCGGGTGAGGACCACCATCGTCAGCGCCATACCGGCGTACAGCAGGAAGCCCGACTTGGGGGCGACGATCACCTCTCGCACCTGGGTGGTGATCGGCCCGGGCAGCCCGTAGTGCCGCGCGGCGACTTCCAGCGCGACGAGAAACCCGAGGGCCACGACACCTGCTGTGGCCCACAGCATCGTCCGGGGTCGAGGCCGTGCGGTGAACGTGATTCCGCGTCTTCTTCGCGAGGAAATCCGCGTTTTTATAGGTATCAATTGTTTTATTCGATTTGTTAGTTGTAATGAAATGATCGTCACGCGATCGAATATGCTATCGGAGCGATGCGCCCCCGGGATGGCGCGCTGCCCGGTGGATCGGGCCGGTGGTCCTGGTCAGGGGCCGGCCCGTGCCCTGGTTGGCCTGGGCGATGATCTCCGCGGTGATGGAGACGGCCGTCTCCTCGGGTGTGCGGGCTCCGAGGTCGAGGCCGATCGGGGAGCGCAGCCGGGCCAGGTGGTCTTCCGTGACGCCCTCCTCACGCAGCAGCCGCAGGCGCTCGGCGTGGGTGCGCCGGGAGCCCATGGCGCCGACGTAGGCGACGGGCAGGCCGAGTGCCAGGCGCAGCAGGGGGATGTCGAACTTGGCGTCGTGCGTGAGGACGCAGACGGCGGTGCGCTCGTCCACCTCGGTGCGTTCCAGGTAGCGGTGGGGCCAGTCGGCCACCACCTGGTCCGCGTGCGGGAAGCGTGCGGTCGTGGCGAAGACGGGGCGGGCGTCGCAGACGGTGACGTGGTAGCCGAGGAAGCGGCCGGCCCGGCTCAGGCCGGCGGCGAAGTCGACGGCGCCGAAGACCAGCAGGCGGGGCCGGGACGCGTGGACGTGGACGAGGACGGACAGCGGTTCGGGGCATCCGTCCGCCTCGCCGCCGATGTCGGCGCGGGCGGTGCGGCCGGCCCGCAGCAGGGCCCTGGCCCGGTCGGCCACGGCTCGGTGCGCCGGGCCGTCGTCCAGGCGGCCGTGGGCGGCGTGGTCACCGCCGAGCACGCTCAGCGTGGAGCCGAGGAGGCGTTCCGGACCGTCCACGACCTGGGCCACGGCGACCGGTCGTCCTCGGTCGATCTCGGAGAGGGCCGTGGTCAGGTCCGGCCGGGCCGCGGGATCGATGCGCTGGACGACGATGTCGAGTTCGCCGCCGCAGGTCAGGCCGACGGCGAAGGCGTCGTCGTCGGAGTAGCCGAACCAGGCCCGCTGCGGAGCGCCCCGGTCACGGAGCACCTGCCGGCACAGCTCGTAGACCGCTCCCTCGACGCAGCCGCCGGAGATGCTGCCGACGGCGTTGCCGTCCTCGTCCACCGCGACCGACGTACCGGTAGGCAGCGGGGCGCTGCCGTGCACGCCGACGACGGTGGCCAGGGCGAAGGGGCGGGCCTCGCGGCACCAGCGGTGCAGTGTGTCCGCGATGTTCAGCATGGCGGTTCTCCATGGCGGGACCGGGATCGGAAGGTGAGCGGGCCGCCGCCACGACGCAGGGGATACGTCACGCGGCGGCGGCCCTGGGATGTCCGGCAGCGGACGGGGCGCCGGGCTGCCGGACGAGCGGTGTGGGCTTCGGGATGCTCCGAAGCGCACAGGTCAGAGCAACGCCTCCGCGGTGATGGGCAGTTCGCGGACGCGGCGGCCGGTGGCGTTGAAGACCGCGTTGGCGATGGCGGGTGCCACCCCGATCATCACCAGCTCTCCGAGGCCCTTGACGCCGAGCGGGTCGGCCTCGCGGTCCTCGCCGTCCAGGTAGATCGCCTTGAGGTCGGGGACGTCGGCGTTGACGGGCACCAGGTAGTCGGCGAGGTTGGCGTTGACGATCCGGCCGTCGCGGTGGTCGGTGACCGTGTGCTCCAGCAGGGCCGTGCCGATACCGCCGACCATGCCGCCGAGGGCCTGGCTGTCGGCGAGCTTGGGGCTGATGATGCGGCCCGCGTCGTACACGCCGAGCACCCGCCGCACCCGCACCAGACCCAGGGTCGCGTCCACGGCCACTTCGGCGAACGTCGCGTTGTAGCCGTAGAAGGAGTGCCGTTCCGGGCCCGACGGCGGCGCGAAGGAGCCGTCGGCCTCCAGGTGGGTGCGGTCGTTGCGGGTCAGCAGCCGCCGGTACGTCTCCCCGCGCGTGGGGTCGTTCTTCACATGCAGTCGGCCGTTGCGTACCACGATGTCGTCGGCCGCCACCCCGTACAGCGGCGACTCGCGGTCCCCGACGGCCAGTTCGATGGCCTGACGGCGGACCTTGGCGCAGGCGTCGAGGGTGGCGGAGCCGACACTGGCCATGGTCATCGAGCCGCCGTGGGGCGGGGTCGGCGGGTAGCGGGAGTCCCCCAGCCGGAAGGTGACCGCGCGCACGGTCAGCCCCAGGGCGTCGGCGGCGACCTGGGTCTGGGAGGTGTACGTCCCCGGGCCCATGTCGGTGGCGGCGGCATCCACCACGGCGGTGCCGTCTGCGGCCAGGTGGGCCCGGGCCTGGGCGGGCATGCGCGCGGTGTCGTAGACGCCGGCGGCCATGCCCCTGCCGATCAGCCAGTCCCCCTCACGCGTGGAGCGGGGCTCGGGGGTGCGGCGGTCCCAGCCGAACTCGCGGGCTCCGACGCTGTAGCACTCGCGCAGCCGGCGGGTGGAGAAGGGCAGCCCGTTCGACTCGTCCTTGGCCGGCTCGTTGCGCCGGCGCAGCTCGATCGGGTCGACGCCGAGCTTGTGGGCGAGTTCGTCCATCGCCGACTCGATGACGAAGGAGGCCGTCTGGAAGCCGGGGCCGCGCATGTACAGCGGTGTGGGCAGGTCCAGCGGCACCGTGCGGTACGCCTGGCTCACGTTCGGCATGCTGTAGA
The DNA here is from genome assembly GCF_042958445.1 of Streptomyces sp. NPDC007991. Taxonomy (NCBI): domain Bacteria; kingdom Bacillati; phylum Actinomycetota; class Actinomycetes; order Kitasatosporales; family Streptomycetaceae; genus Streptomyces; species Streptomyces sp. NPDC007991. The sequence continues at coordinate 306,981 of NZ_JBIBJD010000001.1, read as the reverse complement.
GCATCTGCCCGGCCGCGAGGACGGCCTCGGTGAACGTCTCGTACGACGAGGTCTCGGCGTCCAACTCGTGGACCGCGGCGGTCAGTCGGCCGCGCCGGTCGCTGCCCAGCCGGAGACGGTAGTCGTAGGAGGGCCGGTAACCGGTGCCGAGGTACATCTGCTTGCGGCTGAGGACCAGTTTGACCGGACGCTTCGTCTCGCGGGCGGCCAGGGCGGCGACGACCACGTGCGGCCAGCAGCGCAGCGCCGTACCGAAACCGCCGCCGACGAACGGTGAGACGACCCGCACCGCGTCCGTCTCCAGGCCGAACACCGCCGCGAGTTCGGTCTGCGTGCCCACCACCCACTGGGTCTTGTCCCAGACGGTGAGCCGGCCGCCGTTCCAGCGGGCGATGGTGGCGTGCGGCTCCATCGGGTTGTGGTGGTTGCGCGCCGTGCGGTACGCGAGGTCGAGCCGTACGTCCGCCGTGCGCAGAGCCGCTTCGGCGTCGCCGCGCGCGTAACGGGTCGGCTCGCCGGGCTCGGCCTCGGTGAGGTCGGTCGACGGCTGTTCGGCGTCGTAGCCGACCTTGACCAGGCTCGCACCGTGCTGAGCGGCCTCCAGGGTGGTGGCCACGACGACGGCGACCGGCTGGCCGTGGAAGCGGACGCGGTCGTCCTGGAAGACGCGCAGCCGCCGCCCCTGCGAAGGGTTGTTGGAGCCGGGATTGTCGCGGTACGGCAGTGTCGGCGCGTTGCCGTGGTGGATCACCTTCAACACGCCCTGCTGGGCTTCGGCCGCGCGGGTGTCGATGGAGGTGATGCGGCCGCGGGCGATGCTCGCGTCGACGATCACGGCGTGCACGACTCCGTCGACGTCGTGCTCGGCGGCGTACTGCGCCTGTCCGGTGACCTTGAGCCGGCCGTCCACCCGGGACAGCGGCGCGCCCACGGCTGCCTGCGGCTGGGGGCTCACTTGGTACCTCCTACGACGCGCAGCTGGCGTTCGACCGTGCGCTTGAGCAGCTCGACCTTGAACCGGTTGTGCTGAAGGGGACGGGCGCCGTCCGCCGCCTTCGCGGCGGCGGCCGGCCAGAGGGCCCCCGAGGGGCGTTCACCTACGAGGTGCTGTTCGACGGCGGGCAGTTTCCAGGGCACGGTGCCCACTCCCCCGGCGGCGACCCTGGCCTCGCGGATCACCCCGCCGCGGATGTGCAGCGCGACGGCCGCCGAGGTCAGGGCGAACTCGTAGGACTGGCGGTCACGTACCTTCAGGTAGCCGGACCTCAGCGGGCGCGGGAGGGCGGGTATCTCCACCGCCGTGATCAACTCGCCCTCGCGCAGGGCCTGTTCGCGTTGCGGGGTGCTGCCGGGCCGCAACAGGAAGTCGGCGAAGGAGATTTGGCGTTCTCCGTCCGGGCCCAGCAGGTGCACTCGGGCCTCCAGGGCGGCGAAGGCCACGGCGGCGTCGGAGGGGTGGGTGGCCACGCAAGTCTCGGAGGTGCCGAGGATGGCGTGGGTGCGGTTGACGCCGTGCAGCGCGGCGCAACCGGAGCCGGGGTCACGCTTGTTGCAGTTCGCGGTCACGTCCCGGAAGTAGGTGCACCGGGTGCGCTGCATGATGTTGCCGCCGATGGTCGCCATGTTCCGCAGCTGGGCCGAGGCGCTCAGCTCCAGCGCCTCGGAGACGACGGGGTACAGGGTGCGCACCTTGGGGTGGGCGGCGGCCTCGGACATGGTCACCAGGGCGCCGATGCGCAGGCCCCCGCGCTCGGTGGCGGTGATGTCGCCCAGCGGCAGGGCGGTGATGTCGACGAGGGTCTCGGGCCGTTCGACGGTCTCGCGCATCAGGTCGACCAGGGTGGTGCCGCCTGCGATGTAACGCCCGCCGTGGCGACCGGCGTCGATGGCCTCACGGGTGTCGGACGCCTTGGTGAAGGCAAAGGGATACATCAGGCCCTCACTTCCGGCCCGCGGTCTGCTCGACCGCGCGCACGATCTTCAGGTAACAGCCGCAGCGGCAGATGTTGCCGCTCATCCACTCCCTGATCTCCTCCGGCGAACCGGTGTGACCCTCCTTGACGCAACCCACCCCGGAGACGATCTGACCCGGGGTGCAGTAACCGCACTGGAAGGCGTCCTGGTCGATGAACGCCTGCTGCAGGGGGTGCAGTCGGTCACCCTCGGCCAGGCCCTCGACCGTGGTGATCTCGGCGCCCTCCAGCCGGACGGCGAGCGTCAGGCAGGAGTTGACCCGGTGGCCGTCGACCAGCACCGTGCAGGCGCCGCAGGCTCCGGCGTTGCAGCCCTTCTTCGAGCCGGTCAGGCCGAAGTGCTCGCGCAGCAGGTCCAGCAGCGAGGTCCGGTTGTCGACCGTCACGGTCCGGCGGGTGCCGTTGACCGTCAGGGAGACGCGGCTGGACGGCGCCGTTGCCGCGGCGGTGGCTTCTTCCGGGCCCGCGAGGAACGCCCCTCCGGCCACGACAGCGCCGCCGAGCGCGGCACTGGTGGCGATGAAGGTGCGCCGCGTGGGCGCCGGGGCGGACTCGCCGGCTTCGATGGGGGGTGGAACGGCGGACTCCGGGAGTTGAGTTGACATACGTACGCCTTCGTATCGCGGGCGGATCGGCCGTGCACAACGGCGGGACGGGAGACAGGTCGTCGTCACCGCGGAGGGAGGATGGGGCGACCGTGCGCCTTGGCGGCGGCGACTGGTCGCCCGGGGAGTCTCGCACCACCGGCAACGCTCGTGACAGGGAGACTTTTCTCCCCCTTTACGCTCCCGCGGAGGGCCTTCGCGGACACGCCCTAGCGGGCGACGTAGCCGCCGTCGACGGGCAGGGCGACGCCGAGGACGAAACTCGCTCCGGGGCTGCACAGCCACAGGACCGCTTCGGCGATTTCCTCGGCCGTACCGAGGCGGTTGATCGGCTGGCTGGCCTCGGCCTCCGCCCGGTCGAGTTCCCCCTTGGCGATCATGTCGCTGACCATGGGGGTGTCGATGGTGCCGGGGCAGACGGCGTTGACGCGGATGCCGCGCGGGGCGTATTCGAGGGCGGCGCTGCCGGTCAGGCCGATGACGCCGTGCTTGGAGGCGTGGTACGAGGCGCGGCCGGGGAGGCCGACCAGGCCGCCGAGCGAGGAGCAGTTGACGATGGCACCGCTGCCCTGGGCGCGCATGTGCCGCAGCTCGTGCTTCATACAGGCCCATACGCCGCGGAGGTTGACGGCGTTGACGCGGTCGAAGCGTTCGGCGGGTTCGTCGGCGGCGTCGCTGGGCGGGATCTGGATGCCGGCGTTGTTGTAGGCCATGTCCAGGCGGCCGAAGGTCTCCACCGTGCGGTCGACGGCGGCGGCGACCTGTTCCTCGTCGCTGACGTCGCAAGGGAGGGCGAGGGCCTGGTGGCCCGCGTCGGTGAGGTCCTTCACGGCCGCGTTCAGCGCCGCTTCGTCGATGTCGGTGAGGGCGACGGCGGCTCCGGACGCGGCGAACGCGCGGGCGGTCGCCAGGCCCATCCCGGCGCCGGCGCCGGTGACCAGGGCGACCTGGCCGGTGAAGTCGTACGTGGGGTTCACGTCGTGGTCTCCGTTCGAGTGCGGGGGTACGGCGTCAGTACTGCGACGGTGCCTGCGCGGGTTCGTCGCGGCGCTGCGCGGGAGCGCCGCTCCGGGCCACGATCCGGCCCGTGCCGGAAGGGCCGTGGACGGCGAGGGCGATCAGGGGCAGCAGTGTGAGGGCGGCGATGACGGTGCCGGCCAGGGGCGGGCCGGTCAGGCCGAGGGAGGAGTCCAGGGCCTGACCTGCGATCACCGAGCCGGCGGCGATGCCGGTGTTGAAGGCGGAGGTGGTCAGCGACGAGGTGAGGGTGGGGGCGTCGCCCGCGAAGCGCATGGCGAGGGCGGTGACGACCGGGTTGACCGTGAAGCCGGTCAGGCCCATGAGGAAGACGAGGAGGGTCGCTGTCACCGGGTTGCCGGACAGCGGGATCAGCAGGAACAGGACCAGGGCGGTGGCCGCGGCGGCCGTGACGGTGGTGACCATCGGACGTCGGTCGCCCAGGCGGCCGCCCGTGGTGGTGCCTCCCAGGGCGCCGACGCCGAAGGCGACGAGGACGAGCGGTACGGCGCCCGCGGGGACGCCCGCGCGGTCGGTCAGCAGCGGCGTGACATAGGTGTACGTCGCCAGGACACCGCCCATGATCAGCATCGCGGCGCCGAGCGCCAGCCACAGCCGGCCCTGCCGCAGAGCCCGGACCTCGGCCCGGACGGACACCTCGACGCGCTGCTCCCGGGCCGGGATGAAGCGGCCGATGAACACGGCGGCGAGCCCGGAGAGGGCGGCCAGGGCCCAGAAGGGGCCGCGCCAGCCGGTGAGCCGGCCGGCGAAGGAGCCGATCGGCACGCCGACGACGTTGGCCAGGGTCAGGCCGCCGATCATGACGCCCGTGGCGCGGGTGGCGTGGTGCGGGCCTGCCGCGGTGGTGGCGACGACGAAGCCGACCGCCCAGAACGCCCCGGTCGCCAGGGCCGTGACGACCCGGGCCGCGAGGACGACCGTGAAGGACGTGCTGAGGACGGCGACCAGATGTCCGAGACAGAACACGGACAGGGCCAGGATCAGCGTCCGGCGTCGCGGCAGCCGCAGGGTCGCCAGGGCCATGGCCGGCGAGCCGACGATCATGCCGATGGCGAAGGCGGTGATCAGCAGGCCGGCGTGCGAGACGCTGACTCCGAGGTCGCCGGCCAGCTCCGGCAGCAGTCCGGCGACGACGAACTCGGTGGTCCCCATCAGGAACGTGCCGGCGGCCAGCACCCAGACGACGAAGGGGAGCTTGCCGGGGGTGGTCCCGGATGCGGAAGGCATACGTGTGGAGTCTCCTTGCGTGGACATCGTGCGGTGGCGCCCCTGGGGGCGAGCGGTTCGGAGCCCGGTCAGGGCACGGCCTCGATGGTGATCTCGTCGGCGGTGGCGAGCTGCTCGGTGCCGCCGTCGGCCATGTGCCCGAGAGGGACCAGGCCGGTCGCGTAGGGGGCGTCGCGGTAGTAGGTGGCGAGCTGGTTCCAGGGCGCGTAGTACGCCAGGTCACCGGCCTTGGGGTCGGCACCCTCCGGCGCGCCGGACGTGGTCGGCTTCCAGGGCAGGTCGGCGATCTTCTCGGCCTGGTGGAAGTCGCGCAGGGACAGCGTGAGGGGGAGCCGGGAGGCGAAGTCGCGGGCGGTGGCGCTGTCGTTCAGGGTGGCGGCGATGTGGTGGCCGTCGAGGGTGAGCCGGATGTTCATGGCGGCCTTCCTGCCGGGTGAGGTGGTGGCGGCCGGGGCTGTCGAGGCCTGCGGCGAGGCGGGCCCGGAAGGGGGCGGGGAGTCGCTGGTGCAGGCGGTCGCGACCAGCAGCAGTGCGGCGGCCGGGGCCAGCCGGGCGAGAGCGCGCGGGGGCGCGGGGTTCACGGTGTCGTTCCGTGGTCAGTCGGGCAGGGGCTCGGAGTAGTGCCGGAAGCCGTCCCGCCGCTGGTGGATGTCGTACAGGCGCTGCGCCAGCGCGTCGGGGCTGTTGTGCTCGGCGTCGGGCCGGATGGCCCCGGGGATGATCAGCTGGGCGGCGTGGACGTTCTCCTCGGCGAGCACGTCGTGCAGCATGCGGGCGTAGGCGCTCTCGGCGGCGAAGGCGATCGAGGTGCCGGCGACCTTCGGGTTCGGGCGTACGGCACTGCCGCCGTTGACGAACAGCAGCATGCCGCGGCCGAGGGCGCGCATACCGGGCAGGACGGCGTTCACACAGGTGACGGGGCCCTTGACGGAGAAGTCGAGTGGGGCGTCGAGGTCGTCGGCGCTGGTGTCCAGGACCGGTTTCATGAAGTCGGCGCGCGGCACCGGGCTGTACTGGAGGATCTCGATGGGCCCCAGGTCGGTCCCGGCCGCGTCGAGGGCGGTGGTCAGGGACTCGGTGTCGAGAACGTCGGCGGTGTAGCCGCGGGCCTGGATGCTGTCGCGGGCGAGGTCGGCGGCCAGGCCGCCCAGTTTCTCGGCGTCGCGGGCGATGAGGGCGACGCGGTGGCCGGCCGCTCCGAAGCGGCGGGCGGTGGCGAGCCCGAGGCCCGGCCCGGCACCCACGAGGGCGAAGGTCGTCATGGTCGGTCCTTGCGTGAGAGGGGTGGATGGCCCCGAGGGGGGAGGCGTTCGCGTTCGGGGCGTGGACAGGATTCGGTCAGGGCTTGAGGAGGGTCTTGATCGCGCGGCGTTCGTCCATCGCCCGGTAGCCCTCGGCCACCTCGTCCAGGGGCAGGGTGAGGTCGAAGACCCTGCCCGGGTCGATCCGGCCGGACAGGACGCGGTCGATCAGGTCGGGCAGGTAGCGGCGTACGGGGGCCGGGCCGCCGCGCAGGCCGACGTGGGAGAAGAACAACTCCTCGCCGTCGACGGCCACCTCGTGCGGGACGCCGACGAAGCCGACGTTGCCGCCGGGCCGGGCGGAGTGCAGGGCCTGCCGCATCGACTCGGCGGTGCCGACGCACTCCAGCACGCAGTCCGCGCCGATGCCGCCGGTGAGGTCCTTGACGCGGGCGATGCCTTCGTCGCCGCGTTCGCTGACGATGTCGGTGGCGCCGAACTCCACGGCGAGCTGCTGGCGCGACGCATGGCGGCTCATGGCGATGATCCGCTCGGCGCCGAGCTCGCGCGCGGCGATGACGCCGCACAGGCCGACCGCTCCGTCGCCGACCACGACGGCCGTGGAGCCGGGCTTCACCTCGGCGGCGAGGGCGGCGTACCAGCCGGTGCCCATCACGTCGGAGACGGCGAGCAGGCTCGGCACGAACGCGCCGTCCGGGTGTTCGTCGGTGGCGACGAGGGTGCCGTGGGCGTTGGGGATGCGCACGTAGTCGGCCTGGCAGGCGCTCATGAACTCGCGGTGCAGGCAGGAGGACTGCCAGCCGTTCCGGCAGTTCGCGCAGGTGTTGTCCGAGGTGGCGAAGGAGCCGACCACGAACTGGCCCGGCTTGACGCCCGTGACCTCGCTGCCTGCCTCCTCGACGATGCCGACGTACTCGTGCCCCATCGGGTGCGGGTCGCCGATGGGTTCCGCCCCGCGGTAGGGCCACAGGTCCGAGCCGCACACACAGGTGGCGACCGTGCGGATCACCGCGTCCGTCGGATGGAGGATCTTCGGGTCGTCGAGGCTCTCGAAGCGCACGTCGCCGGGGGCGTAGATGACTGCTCCGCGCATGGGGGTGCTTCCTTCGTGCGGGGGTCGGTGTGCCTCAGCCGGGATCGGGATCGGGATCGGCTGAATCGATATCGAGCCTCACACGCGAGGGCGGGGGCGAAAAGCGGACGAATTCATCCTGGGAAGGGAACATCCTGGGAGGGATTTCTCCCCCCTTCCCCGGGTGGAACCGGTGTCATGCTGGGAAGCATGACCGCCAACGTCCCCCTGAATGAGCTGGGAGAATTCCTCAAGAAGCGCCGCTCGGAACTGAGCCCGCGCACGGTCGGACTGCCCGAGACCGGCAAACCCCGCCGGGTGGAGGGGCTGCGCCGCGAGGAGGTCGCCCAGCTGGCCAGCATCAGCACGGACTACTACACCCGGCTGGAGCAGGGCCGCATGCAGGCCTCGGCACCCGTGCTGGACGTGCTCGCCCGGGTACTCCACCTGGACGACGACGAGCGCGGCTACCTCTTCCAGCTGGCGGGCAAGACCACCACCCGCACCCGGCGTCGCGGTCGGCAGAAGGTACAGCCGCAGCTTCAGCGGGTCCTGGACGACCTCACCGCCACCCCCGCCATCGTCCAGGGCCGGCGCGGGGACATCCTGGCCTGGAACGCGCTGGCGGCCGCCCTGGTCACCGACTTCTCCCGCCTCGCGGAAAAGCACCGCAACTACCCGCGGATCATCTTCACGGACCCCACCATGCGCACCCTGTACGCCGACTGGGAGACCTCCGCGCGGATCTCCGTGGCCCAGCTGCGGATGGAGGCCGCGAAGTACCCCGAGGATCCCCGCCTGATCGAGCTGGTCGGTGAACTGTCCCTGCGCGACAAGCAGTTCGCCCGCTGGTGGGGCGATCACCACGTCGCCGCCCGCACCGTGGGCACGAAGACCCTCAACCATCCGGTCGTCGGCGAACTCGTCCTGGACTGGGACACCCTGACCGCCAACACCGATCCCGACCAGAACCTGACCGTCTGGACCGCCGCGCCCGGCTCCCCCACCCATGAACGGCTGCGCATCCTGGCGTCCTGGGCCGCCGACCAGGACCTGTCGGCCTCTTCGCCCCTCAGCTGACCGCCCCGGCACAACGAGTCTCAAAGCTTGCGCACAAATTGCACACATACTCTCTACATACTGATCCCGGTGGTCTAGATTGACCGTGCTTCGGATGTTCGAACACGAGGCGACCGTTAATGATCTATAGGTCCGGAGCCGCGGAAAGCCGGCGGCTGTCTCCTCACCGCCAGACGTGGTGGTGATCCATTTCTTGAGCCCGGGAGGGTGCCTTGGGTGCGGGGAGCACCCGGGGTTCGGGCTGTTCAAGTAGCGCGCGAGGCGGGAGGCGGGGGCCTCCCGAGGCGAGATCAGTGTGGGGCGAACACGTCGAACTATTCGGCGACCTGGGGGGGTTCTGTGCAGCAGGGTGAACTTGTCGACCCTTTTCCGTCGGCGCGGGGGCATCTGGCGAACGGGGCGATCAGCCGGCCGGCGACCGACTGGGAGCAGCGATACCGCCGCAACGTGATCATCAGCGACACCGCGGCCACCGCCTTCGTGGTGGCGGCGATCGGCAACTTCTTCGGGTCCCGCGACGCGGCCAACTGGCATGAGAAGTGGGGCATCCTCGCGTTCGGCACCGAACTGCTGGTGCTGGGGGCGCTCGCGGTGAGCCGGTCCTGGGCTCCGGCCGTGCTCGGCCAGGGGGCCGAGGAGTTCCGCCGGCTCGGCCGCGCGCTGTTCACGGCGACCGTCGTACTGGCACTCGGCGGGATCGCCCTGACCTCGCGCAACATCAAGCTCTGGATCTTCGTCGCGATCCCCGCGATCGCGCTCGTCACCATGACGGCGCGGTATGTGCTGCGCCTCTCGCTGCACAAACAGCGCAAAGAAGGCCGGTGCCTGAGACCGGTGCTCGCCGCCGGGAGCGCGGCCACCGTGCGTGACCTGATCAGCCGGACCCGCAAGTTCCCGCACCTGGGCTGGCGGGTGGACGCGGTGTGCACGACGGACGGTCTCGGGCTCGACGGTGCCCACCTGGACGGAGTGCCGGTCGTCGGCCGGCTGGCGGACGTCGCGGGCCACGTCCGCCGCGACGGCTACCGGGTCGTCGCGGTCACACCGGACCCGCACTGGACACCGGACCGGCTGCAGCGGCTGGCCTGGAACCTCGAAGGCAGCGACGCCGAAATGGTCGTGGCCCCCGTGCTCATGGAGGTCGCCGGCCCGCGGCTGCACGTCGACGCGGTGCTCGGGATCCCGCTGCTGCGGGTCAGCATGCCGGCCTTCACCGGGGGCCGCCGGGTGGTCAAAGGGGTCGTCGACCGGATGGGCGCGGCGATCCTGCTGCTGCTGTTCGCGCCGCTGATGGTGTGCGTCGGACTGCTCGTGCTGGCGGACAGCCGGGGCGGGGCGTTCTACCGCCAGCGCCGGGTCGGCAAGGACGGCCGCGAGTTCACCATCCTGAAGTTCCGCACCATGGTCGTCGGGGCCGACGGGGCACGTGCCGGGCTGGCCGACCGCAACGAGGGCGCCGGCCCGCTGTTCAAGCTCCGCCGGGATCCGCGGGTGACCCGGGTGGGAGCGGTGCTGCGGCGGTACTCGCTCGACGAACTCCCGCAGCTTCTCAACGTGCTCACCGGATCGATGTCGCTCGTCGGTCCGCGGCCTCCACTGCCGGAGGAGTGCGCCGCGTACGCCCCGGACATCCGGCGGCGGCTGCTGGTCAAGCCCGGACTCACCGGTCTGTGGCAGATCAGCGGACGCAGCGACCTGTCGTGGGAGGAGGCGGTCCGGCTGGACCTGCGGTACGTGGAGGACTGGTCGCTCGCCCTGGACTCAGTGATCTTGTGGAAGACGCTGCGTGCGGTGCTCCACGGTCAGGGCGCCTACTGATGCGCGCAGGTCGGCGTCCGGACGGGGCGCGGACCGCAGGCCGAAAGGGCCTGCGTGGGGGGACCGCAGGCCACAGGGTCTGCCTGGGGAGGGACGGGTCATGAGAGTCAGCGTTTTCGGGCTCGGCTACGTGGGCTGCGTGTCGGCCGCGTGCCTGGCCAGCATGGGGCACGAGGTCGTCGGGGTGGACGTGAACCAGGTGAAGGTCGACCTGGTCAACGACGGCAAGGCCCCGGTGGTCGAGGAGCGGATCGGCGAGGTCATCGCCGAGGTCGTGCGCAGCGGAGCGTTGCGCGCCACCGGCGACGTCCGCGAGGCGATCATGGACAGCGAGGTGTCGCTGGTCTGCGTGGGCACGCCGTCGGAGCCCAACGGCAGCCTGTGCACGGCGTACTTGGAGCGGGTCACCGAGGAGATCGGCGCCGCGCTGGCCGAGCGGGGCGGGCGCCACACGGTCGTGTTCCGCAGCACCATGCTGCCCGGCACCTGCCTGAACCTGCTGGTGCCGATCCTGGAGAAGTACGTCGGCGGCACGGCCGGGGTGGACATCGGGGTCGCGGTCAATCCGGAGTTCCTGCGTGAGGGCACGAGCGTGCGGGACTTCTTCGACCCGCCCAAGACGGTCATCGGCGAGCTCGACCCGGCCAGCGGCGACGCGGTGCTGGCGCTGTACGAGGGCCTGCCCGGCGAGGTGTTCCGGGTGCCGGTCCCCACGGCCGAGGCGATCAAGTACGCGGACAACGCGTTCCACGGCCTCAAGATCGGCTTCGCGAACGAGCTGGGCGCGGTGTGCCAGGCGCTCGGGGTGGACTCGCACCAGGTGATGGACGTGTTCCTGGCCGACCGCAAGCTGAACATCAGCCCCGCCTATCTGCGGCCCGGCTTCGCCTTCGGCGGCTCCTGCCTGCCGAAGGACCTGCGCAGCCTGGTCCACGCGGCGCAGCGGGCCGACGTCTCGGTGCCGATCCTCTCCCATGTGCTGCCCTCCAACTCCGACCATCTGCAGCGCGCGGTGGACCTGGTCGAGCGCACGGGCAGGCGCCGCATAGGCATGTTCGGGCTGTCCTTCAAGCCCGGCACCGACGACCTGCGCGAGAGCCCCCTCGTCGAGCTGGCGGAGAGGCTCTTCGGCAAGGGGTACGACCTGCGGATCTACGACGCCAACGTGAACCTCTCCCGGCTGATCGGCGCGAACCGCGAGTACATCGAGAACCGGCTGCCGCACCTCGCGCAACTGCTCGCGCAGTCCGTCGACGAGGTGCTCGACCACGCCGAGGTGTGCCTGGTCGGGACCAGGGATCCGGCCGTGCTGGCGGCGCTGCCCCACAGCGAGGGCCCGGTGCTCGTCGACCTCGTCCACCTTCCCGACGCCGATGCGCGCCGGGCCGAACCGGGGTACGTGGGCCTTGCCTGGTGACAGCTCTTTCGATGAGACAACCGGCGGCGACCGGCCGGGCCGGCGCGCGCTGATCCTGGTGGAGAACCTGTCGGTGCCGTTCGACCGGCGGGTGTGGCAGGAGTGCACGACGCTGCGCGACGCGGGCTGGACGGTGCACGTCATCTGTCCGCAGGGCAGCAAGCGCGACACGGAGCCGGAGGTGGTGATCGACGGGGTGCGGATCCACCGCTATCCGTTGCGCGCGGCCACCGGAGGGCCGGCCGGTTACCTGCGGGAGTACGGATCGGCGTTGTGGCACACGGTGCGCCTGGCGCGCACGGTCGGCCCGGTCGACGTGGTGCACGCCTGCAACCCGCCCGACCTGCTGTTCCTGCCGGCGCTGTGGCTGAAGCGGCGCGGGGCGCGGTTCGTCTTCGACCAGCACGACCTGGTACCCGAGTTGTACCTCTCCCGGTTCGGCCGCGGCGAGGATCTGCTCTACCGCGCCGTGTGCGCGCTGGAACGGCGGACCTACCGGGCCGCGGACATCGTCCTCGCCACGAACGAGAGCTACCGGGACGTCGCGCTGCGCCGTGGCCGCCGGCGGCCGGAGGACGTCTTCGTGGTGCGCAGCGCACCCGCGATCGACCGGTTCCAGCCGGTACCGCCCGAGCCGGAGTTGAAGCGCGGCAAGCCTCATCTGCTGTGCTACCTCGGCGTGATGGGCCCGCAGGACGGCGTCGACTACGCGCTGCGCGCCCTCGCGAAGCTGCGCGACGAGCTCGGGCGCACCGACTGGCACGCGGTGTTCGTCGGCGCCGGCGACGCCTTCGAGGCGATGGTGGAGCTGTCGCGGCGGCTGGGGCTGTCCGAGCAGGTGCAGTTCACCGGGCGCATACCGGACGCCGACCTCGTGCGGTACCTGTCCACCGCGGACGTGTGCCTCTCCCCCGACCCGCGCAATCCGCTCAACGACGTGTCGACCATGAACAAGGTCCTGGAGTACATGGCGATGGGCCGGCCGATCGTCTCGTTCGACCTGAAGGAGGCGCGGGTCTCCGCCGGTGACGCCGCCGTCTACGCGCCCGCCGACGACGAGGCGGAGTTCGCCGGGCTCATCGCGCTGCTGCTGGACGACCCGGAGAAGCGGGCCCGCATGGGCAGGACCGGCCAGGAGCGGATCAGCGGGCCGCTCTCCTGGCGGAACTCGCAGGCGTCGCTGCTCGCCGCCTACGCCGCCGCCTGCCGGGACCGCACCGCGGGGTCCTCGGGCACCCCGGTCCGCACAGGGAAGAGGCAGCGCAGTTGAGCGATGACACGATACGCCTGGTCACGATCGGGCGGATTCTCCGTCGGCGCCGGCGGCTTCTCGCCGTCCTCGCCATGGTGGGCGCGCTCGTCGGCTTCGGCGCCTCCGTGCTGTTCCCGCCGCGGTACACGACGTCGGCGTCGGTCCTGCTGCCGGGGCAGTGGGAGGAGCGCGAGCTGCTGACCCAGGCGGAGATCGCGACCAGTTCGGTGGTGACCGACCGCGCGGCCGCCGCACTCGGCTGGCCCGGGGTCAGCGGCAGCGAGCTGCGGGACCGGGTGAGCGCCAAGGCCGCCGACGGGAACATCATCAAGATCTCGGGTACGGCCGACACCCCGGAGCGTGCGCAGCGGCTGTCCGACCAGGTGGCCGGGCAGTTCGTCACCTTCGCCGCGCGGCTCGCGGGCGACAACCCCGACCCCGGGGCGGCGGCCGGGCCCGAGGAACTGCGCAAGACGGTGGTGCAGACCGACCGCCGCATCACCGACCTGGCCGAGGCGGCCGATCCGGGGCGGACCGTGGAGAGCGTGCAGGCCCGCACCGAGCTGGAGAAGCTGCGTGCCGCGCTGCTGGACGCCATGAAGAAGCTGGACGAGGCCGACCCGGCGACCAGCAAGGCCGGCCTTGTCGTCATGGGCCCGGCGGCCCGGCCGGCCGGCGAGGCGGCGCCGACGAGGACGCAGCTCATCGTCGCCGGGGCGCTGCTGTTCTTCCTGCTCGCGGTCATCGGCCATCTCGCCGCCGCCCGGATGAGCCGACGGCTGCGCACCGCACCGGAGATCGCCGCCGCGCTCGGCTCCGCGCTGCTGGGGACCGTCGACGTACCCGGTGAACGGCCCGCGCGGCGGCCCGAGGGCCGTGGCACCCGGGCCTGGATCCGCCGGCTGCTGGGGGTCGACACCCGGTGGGACGTACCGCCCCCGCAGCCGTCCGGCGGCGAGGCCGGCAGGCGGATCCGCTACCGGCGGGTGTGTGCTCGCCTGCGGGACGAGCTGCCGGCTCCCCGGCGGCTGCTGGTCGTCGTCCCGGACGGCGACGAGGTCGCCGTCCGTGCCGCCGGGCAGCTCGTGGCAGAGGCCGGCGGCGACCCGGGTGCTTCGAGCAGGGGATACCCCGTGTTGCGGGTGGTGGCGGTGTCGGTGTCCGGGCCGCTGGTGCCGGACCGCGACACCGAGTCGGGTGCCCTGGTGGTGCTCAGCGCGGGCAACTGGACCGCGGCGGAGCTCGCCGGTATCGCCGAGGCGTGTGCGGACGCGGGGCATGAGGTCGTCGGCGTCGTCGTCGCCGGCACGACCCGGGGCCGTGCCACGCGGACTCCCGGCCGCCGTCCGGCGGATGAGGCCGTCCCGGAGTTCGCGGTGAACGGCCACGCGACGGGAGGTGCGCTGTGACGACGAGCGAGACGTCCGAGTCGCCGGCCTCCACCGCGCTGCTGGATCTGCAGGGGCTGGTGGCGGCGGTGCGCAGGCGCCGTCGCCTGTGGAGCTCCCTGGCGCTGCTGGGGCTGCTCGCCGGCGTGGCGGTGGCGGTCCTGCTGCCGGCGCCGCCGGCCGCGGTGACCAAGGTGCTGGTCGCCCACAAGGAGGACCAGCCGAACGACACCGGAACGCTGATCCGCACCGACGTGGAGCTGCTGCGGACCACGCGGATCGCCGGCGAGGCCCTGAAGTCCCTCAAGTCTCCGGAGAACCCGGATGACTTCATGCGGGATTACCGGGGGACCGGCCTGTCCAACAACCTGCTGCAGATCGATGTGACGGCTGACAGCGACGCGGAAGCGGTGGCCCGGGCCAAGGCGCTGGCCGACGCGTTCGTCGCGGACCATGTGCGGCGGATGCGCCAGAGCGCGAAGGCCGAGTCCAAGGCCCTGGCCGACCAGGGCGACCGTATGCGCAAGGAACTCGCCGACGTCAACAAGGCGATCGGGGACGGACCGCCTCAGAGCAGCCCGAAGGCGTCGGCGAGCATGGAGTCGCTCTTCGCCCGCCGGGCCGAACTCACCTCGCGGATCGCCGACTTCGAGCAGCGTGCCGAGGAGGCGCGCATCGGCACCCCGCAACTCGTCGCCGGCACACAGATCGTGGACGCCCCGCGCGCGGTGCGGCACTCCCTGCCCAGGGCCGTTGCCACCAACGCCGCGATCGGGCTCGTCCTCGGGCTCGTCCTGGGGCTGGCGGTGGCCGCGGTCGGCTCGGTGGTGGCGGACCGCCCCGTGCTGCGCCGGGACATCGCGGCGCACCTGGGCGCCTCGGTCATCGCGGAGCTGCCCCGTGCGCCTCGCCGGCCGGCGAGGCTGTGGCAGCGCCGAAGGACCCGGGCGGCACGCGAACGGCTCACCGCCTTCCTGGCCCGCGCCGTGCGCGGCTCGGCGCAACCGGTGTCGCTGCTGGAACTGGGCTGTGCGCGCACCACGAGCGTGATCGCCGTGGACCTCGCCAGGGCGCTGACGGCAAACGGGCCGGTGGTCATCGTCGACGGTCTGCCCGGCCCGCAGCTCGCCGGCCGCCGCCCGCAGCCGGGTGACCCCGCCGTGGTCGGCGGCGAGCGGGCCGAGGCCGCGTCGGACCAGGAGCGCCTGCTCGGTGTCGGCTCGGTGGCGCCCGGCACGGCGTGGACCGACCTCCAGTACCTCGGCACCCGGACCGTGCTCGTCGTGCGGGCCGGGCACGGCAGCGCCGCGTGGCTGCACACCGTGGCGCGGCAGCTCGCGGACCAGCGCGTCGAGGTGATCGGCGTGGTGCTGATCGACCCCGATCCCCGGGACCGGACCGACGGCACGCTGTGGGACGGGCCGCACCACGCGCTGCGCGGCCGCGTCGAGCGGCCGGCCCGGCAGATCGGTGGGGGCTCCCACGCCGTTCAGGCAGTGGGGGAGGGCCGGCGGCGGGCGGAGCGGCTGCCGATGTGGGCGGCACGGGTCCCGGACAGCAACCAGGAGGCGCGGTAGCACATGTGCGGCATCGCAGGCACGTACCGGTGGCCGGACGGGAAGGCCGTGACCGACCGGCTCACCCAGGCCCTCGCCCACCGCGGCCCGGACGGGGCGGGCCGCTACGGCCATCCCGCCGGTGACGGCGACGTACAGCTCGGGCACCGCCGGCTGGCCATCATCGACCTGTCCGAGACCGGCGCCCAGCCGATGGTCTCGGGCGGCCTCGCCCTGACGTACAACGGCGAGCTGTACAACGCGCCCGAGCTGCGTGCCGAGCTCACGGCCGGCGGGGTGCGCTTTCGCGGTACCTCCGACACCGAGGTGGTGCTGGAGGCCTGGCGGCGGTGGGGCACGGACTGCCTGCCCCGGCTGCGCGGCATGTTCGCGTTCGGGATCTTCGACGAGCGCACCGGTGAGCTGGTGCTGGTCCGCGACCAGCTCGGCATCAAGCCGCTGTTCCTGCTCCGGCGCGGCGAGGGCCTGGTGTTCGCCTCCGAGCTCAAGGCGCTCGCCGCCGCGACCGGCGGGAAGCTGGAGGTGGACCATGCGGCACTGGTGGCCTCCCTGCTGTACTACTGGGTGCCGGACTCGCGGTGCGCGTTCCGCGAGGCGGAGAAGCTGCCGCCGGGGAGCTGGCTGCGGTGCCGTCCCGACGGCCGGGTGGAGCGGGGCCGGTTCTGGCACCTGAAGGACGTCGCCGCGGAGGGCCGGGAGCGGGCGCGGGCCGGCGAACAGCCGGACATCGCCGCCGTCGTCGAGGAGTCGACCCGGCGCCATCTGCTCTCCGACGTGCCCGTGGCGACCTTCCTCTCCGGCGGGCTGGACTCCAGCTACCTGACCGCGCTGGCGGCCCGCGACCGGCCCGGGATCCCCGCCTACACGATCGGGTTCCGCGCCGAGGACGCCAGGTTCGAGGCGATGCCGGACGACCTGCGCTATGCCCGGCAGGTCGCCCAGCGGTTCGGTGTCGACCTGCGGGAGATCGAGATCGCCCCGGACGTGCTCGACCTGCTGCCGCGGATGACGTACCACCTGGACGAGCCGATCGGTGACCCGGCCGCGATCAACACGTTCCTGATCTGCTCGGCCGCCCGGGAGGCCGGGATCAAGGTGATGCTCTCGGGGATGGGCGCGGACGAGCTGTTCGCCGGGTACCGCAAGCACCTGGCCAACCTGCTCGCGCTGCGCTACCAGCGCGTGCCCCGGCCCCTGCGGCGCGGAGTGTCCGCGGCCGTGGACCGGCTGCCGGTCGCGTCGAGCCGCCGGGGGTACCGGTCGGTGCGCTTCGCGAAGCGGTTCCTGTCCTTCGCCGGTCTGCCGGAGGAGACCGCGTTCCGGCGCAGCTACACCATGTACGACCGGGACGAGCTGCTCGCCCTGCTCGATCCGGACCTGGCCGGGACGGTCGAGGACGTGCTGACCGAGCATGCGGACGTCTACGAGGACAACGGCCTCGACGACTTCGTCAACCGCATGTGCCTGACCGACGCCCGGATGTTCCTGCCGGGCCTGAACCTCGCGTACACGGACCGCTCCAGCATGGCCGCGTCGACCGAGGTGCGGGTGCCGTACGTGGACGTCGAGGTGGTCAGGGCGGCGTTCGCCGTGCCCGGCGACCGCAAGATCGTCGGACGGCAGGGCAAGGCGGTCCTCAAGGAGGCGGCCTCCTCGGTCCTGCCCCGGGAGATCGTGTACCGGCCCAAGGGGCTGTTCAGCGCCCCGCTGCGGGCCTGGATGAGCCGGGATCTGGCGCCGCTGGTGCGCGAGGTGGTGAACGACGGCGAGCTCGTCCGTGCCGGGTTCCTGCGCCGCGACGCGCTGGCGCGGATGGTCGCGGAGGACGCGTCCGGGCAGCGGGACTTCTCCAAGCATCTGTGGCATGTGCTGACCCTCGAGTACTGGTATCGCGGCGCGACCTGAGGGGCCGGCCGGAACTCTCCCTGACGGCGTAGAGACAAGAGGACATTCGGTGAAACAGGTTGTGCAGAACTACAAGAGCGGCGAACTGGCGCTGCTCGACGTGCCGGCGCCGGGGTGCAAGCCGGGCGGTGTGCTGGTGCGCAGCGCCTTCTCGCTGATCTCCACCGGGACCGAGCTCATGAAGGTGTCCGAGGCCGGCATGTCGATGCTGGGCAAGGCCCGCTCCCGGCCGGACCAGGTGGCCAAGGTCGTGCAGAGCGTGGCCGCCAACGGGGTGCCCGCCACCTACCGCAAGGTCATGGGCAAGCTGGACTCCTACACGCCGCTGGGCTACTCGCTGTGCGGGGTGGTCGAGCAGGTCGGTGCCGGCATCGACGACGTGAAGGCCGGCGACCTCGTGGCCTGCGCCGGCAACGAGCACGCGCTGCACGCCGAGCTGAACTGGGTGCCGAAGAACCTCTACGCCCCGGTGCCCGACGGCCTCGCGGCGCGGCACGCGGCCTTCGGCACCGTCGGATCGATCGCGCTGCAGGGCGTGCGCCAGGGCGAGTCGCAACTCGGCGAGGTGGCGCTGGTCATCGGCCTCGGGCTGATCGGACAGCTGGTGGTGCAGCTGCTGGCCGCCTCGGGAGTCCGCGTCGTCGGGGCCGACCCCGACCCGGCGCGCTGCGAACTCGCCGAGGGGCTGGGCGCGGCGGCCTGCGGCGATCCCGCGTCCGCGGTCGTGGAGGGCGCCGTCGCCGAACTCACCGGCGGCCTGGGCGTGGACCAGGTGTATCTGGCCGCCGGCGGCGGCAGCAACCAGCCCGTCGAGCTGGCCGCGCGGCTGAGCCGGGACCGCGGCCGGGTCGTCGACATCGGCAAGTGCCGCCTGGACCTGCCGTGGAACGCGTACTACGAGAAGGAGCTCGACGTCCGGTTCTCCCGCTCCTACGGCCCCGGGCGCTACGACCCGGAGTACGAGCTGGAGGGACGCGACTACCCGATCGGCTACGTCCGCTGGACCGAGCGCCGCAACCTGGCGTGCTTCCTCGATCTCCTCGCCCGCGGCCGCGTCGACGTCGAACCTCTGATCTCCCACGTCGCCGACTTCGACGACGCCGTCGAGACGTACCAGAACCTGAAGGACGGCGAACTGAAGGCCGTCGCGGTCCTGTTCCGGTACCCCGGCCAGGCGACGGAGGCGCCGGCCCCCGCGGTGGCCGTGCCCGCGGTGAGCGTGAGGCCGAGTCAGGTCCGGGCCGCCAGGACGCCGGTGCGCCTCGCGTTCATCGGCGCGGGCAACTACGCGACGTCGATGCTGCTGCCGCACCTGGCGCAGCGCGACGGCGTCGAGTTGTCGACCGTCGTCACCACGACGGCGCTGTCCGCGGCCAACGCGCGGCGCAAGTTCGGCTTCGCCGGGGCGACCACCGACCTCGACGCCGTGCTCGGCGACCCGTCCGTCGACGCGGTGTTCGTGGTCACCCGGCACAGCTCGCACGCCGAACTGACCCGGAGAGCACTGCTGGCCGGCAAGACGGTGTTCGTGGAGAAGCCCCTGGCCCTCTCCGAGGACGAGCTGGCCGGTGTGCTCGCGGCGGTGGAGGAGTCCGGCAACGACCGGCTGCAGGTGGGCTTCAACCGCCGGTTCGCACCGCTGCTGCAGGAGGCCAGGAAGCGGTTCGGCGCCCGGACCGGTCCGGCGAACCTGCGCTACCTGGTCAACGCGGGCCGCCTCGACCACGGCAGCTGGTACCTCCGACAGGGCACCGAGGGCTCGCGGTTCGCCGGCGAGGGCGGGCACTTCATCGACACGGCCAGCTGGCTGCTGGGGGCCGACCCGGTCTCGGTGTACGCGGTCGCCTCGCCCGGCCACGAGGATCTGCAGGTCGTCCTGCGCTACCCGGACGGGTCCACCGCCACCATCAGCTACGTCACCACCGGCGCGCCCGGCTTCCCGAAGGAGACGCTGGACCTGGTCGCGGACGGCAAGGTGCTGCGGCTCGACGACTTCGTCCGCGCCTCGGTCTACGGCCGCAAGCGCTGGGTCAGCTCACGGCTGCCCAAGGCCCGGGACAAGGGCCAGAACGCCGAACTGGCCGCGTTCGTCAAGGCCGTGCGGACCGGCGGGCCGATGCCGGTGCCGCTCCAGTCGCTGGTCGCCACCACGGCGGCCACCCTCGCCGTGCAGCACGGCCTGGCCGGTGGCGCGCCGGTGGCGCTGGAGAGAACGCGATGACCATGAGCGCGGGCTGGTACCTGCGGCGGCTGTCCCGGATGGGGCCGCGGGAGATCGGCGGACGGGTGGGCGACGCCGTGCGCAGGCGGCGGTGGCGGTCGGCGCCGCCGGACTGCCCGAGCGTGACCGGCGCCCGGTTCACCGCGGTCCTGCCCGCCTGGGCGATCGCCGCGATACCTCCGGACGCCGCGAAACGCCTCATCGCCGAGGCGGACCGGCTGATGGCCGGACACGCCGAGTTCTTCGGGGTGGACCGCGACGACCTGGCCGACCCGGACTGGTGGTACGACCCGAAGACCGGGCGCCGGGCGCCGTCGGGCTACGCCTTCGACCTGCCGTACCGGGACGAGGACGCGGTCGGGGACATCAAGCAGATCTGGGAGCTGTCCCGGCACCAGTACCTCACCCGGCTCGCCGCCGCCTACGCGGTGACCGGCGACGAGCGGTACGCCGAGCGCGTGGCCGAGCACCTGCGGTCGTGGTGGGCGGGCAACCCACCGCTGCGCGGAGTGCACTGGACCAGCGGCATCGAGCTGGGGATCCGGCTGCTGTCCTGGGTGTGGATCCGCCGGCTGCTCGACGGCTGGCCGGGCGCGGCCGGGCTGTTCGAGGGCAACCCGGTGGCGCTGCGCCAGATCTGGCACCACCAGCGCTGGCTGGCCGCCTTCCCCAGCCGGGGGTCCTCGGCGAACAACCACGTCATCGCCGAGGCCGCCGGGCAGTTCGCCGCGGCCTGCGCGTTCGGGTGGTTCCCGTCCTCGGCGCGCTGGCGGGCCGACGCGCTGCGGTCGCTGGAGCGGCACTTGCGCGGCAACACCTTCCCCTCCGGCCTCAACCGTGAGCTGGCCACCGAATACCACGGGCTCGTCCTGGAGCTGGGCCTGGCCGCGGTGGCCGAGGCGGATGCCGCGGGTGTGCCGGTCCCCATGACGGTCCGTCTGGTGCTGCTGCGGATGACCGACGCGCTCGCGGCCGTCGTGGACAACCGGCTGCGGCCGCCGCGCCAGGGGGACGCGGACGACGGGCACGGTCTGGTCGTGGACGGCGCGGGCACCGACCGCTGGGGCTCACTGCTGGCCACCGGGGACGCCGTGTTCGGCCGGCTCGCCTGGTGGCCGGCGGTGACCGGCACCGATGTGCGCACCCCGCTGCTGGCCGGGCTCGTCAAGCCCACGGAACCGTCCGTGACCCGCCCGGCAAGCCGGCCGGGCCACTTCGCGGACGCGGGGCTCACCATCCTGCGGGGTCCGGGAGAGATCTGGTGCCGCTGCGACGGCGGTCCGCACGGGTTCCTGTCCATCGCCGCGCACGCCCACGCGGACGCGCTGTCCGTGGAGGTCCGGCAGGACGGGGTCGACGTGCTCGCCGACCCGGGGACGTACTGCTACCACGGGCAGCCCGAGTGGCGGCAGTACTTCCGGTCCACCCTCGGCCACAACACGCTGCGGCTGGACGGCGGTGACCAGTCCGTCTCCGGCGGCCCGTTCCTGTGGACCCGGCATGCCGGGAGTCGCGTCCTGGTCGCGGACCCCTCCGGCGAGGGGGTGGGCCGCTGGTGCGCCGAGCACGACGGTTACCGGCCCTCCGTGCACCGCCGACGGGTGGAGCTGACGGCCGCGAGCCAGAAGCTGAGCATCGTCGACGAGCTGCGCGGCCCGCGCCGGGCCGTGCACCTGGCGTTCCACCTCGGCCCGGCGATCACCGCGGACCTGGCCGGGAGCAGGGCACAGCTCACCTGGACCCGGGACGGCGAAGACCGCTCCGCGGTGCTCGACCTGCCCGGGCAGCTGTCCTGGCGGGCGCATCGCGGCGAGACCGACCCGCCGCTCGGCTGGTACTCCCCCGGCTTCGGACGCAAGGAACCCTCCACCACGCTGGTCGGCACCGGCTTCACCGACGGCGCGGAGGACTTCACCACCGTGCTCGGGTTCTTCGGCTAGGGGGACGGGCGCGTGGGGATCAGGAGACGGCATGGGGCGTCGGCGGCGGTACCGCTGGCGCTGGTTCTGCTGTCCGCGACCGGCTGTACGAGCACGCCGAGCGCCGGGGCGGAGCCGGCCGTCGCGCCGTCCACGTCCGGGGCCGTGGCCCGGGTGTGTGCCAAGCCCTCGGCCGGGCCGGGGAAGGCGCCGGCGGGCGCGGTGACGGTCGACCCCGCGAAGGCCGGTGACCTGGCCGCGAAGACCAAGAGCAGCCCCCCGCACACCACGTTCTGGCTACGGCCGGGCAAGCACCGGCTCGACCCGGACCGCTACGCCCAGGTCATCCCCAAGGAGGGGAACCGCTATCTCGGTGCGCCGGGCGCGGTGCTCGACGGCGGGAAGAAGAACCAGTACGCGTTCGGCGGCACCGCCCGCGACGTCACCATCCGCTACCTGACCGTGCAGGGGTTCGTCGCGCCGCATGACGAGGGCGTGGTCAATCACGACTCGGCCGACGGGTGGGTGATCGAGCACGCGGTGATCCAGTACAACTCCGGCGCCGGGCTGATGGCCGGTGCCCGCCAGCAGGTCCGGGCCAGCTGCCTGCGCGGCAACGGCCAGTACGGCATGAACGCGTACAAGGGCAAAGGCCGGATCAGCGGCCTGGTGGTCGAGGGCAACGAGATCACGGGCAACAACACCGGCGACTGGGAGCGGCGGCGGCGGGGCTGCGGCTGCACCGGGGGCGTCAAGTTCTGGGCCGTCGACGGCGCCGACGTACGCGGCAACTGGGTGCACGACAACCGCGGAGCCGGTTTGTGGGCGGACACCAACAACAACGACTTCCGCATCGAGGACAACGTGCTGGAGGCCAACGACGGCGCCGCGCTGATCTACGAGACCAGTTACAACGCGGTCATCCGGAACAACACGATCCGGCGGAACAACTGGGTCGAGGGCCGCAAGGCGGCCGACCGCGGCGACACCTTCCCCTTCGCGACCGTCTACCTGTCCGAGTCCGGCGGCGAACCACGGGTGCGGGCCCGCACGGACAGGATCGAGATCTCCCGGAACGTGCTGGAGGACAACTGGTCCGGGATCACCCTGTGGGAGAACGCCGACCGGTTCTGCAACAGCCCGGCCAACACCTCCTCCGGTGACTGCACGCTGCTGGTGCGGGACACCGACCGCTGTGCGCGGCCGGCGATCGCCACCGCGCCGCTCTACGCCGACTGCCGCTGGAAGACCCAGCGGGTGGACATCCACCACAACCGCTTCCTGCTGGACACGTCCGTCGTGAAGTGCGCCGAGCAGTGCGGCCGCATGGCGGTGCTGGCCAACTACGGCACCTACCCGGACTGGTCGCCGTACCAGGGCGAGCGGGTGGCCGAGGCGATCACCCGCGCGCAGCACAACCGCTGGCACGACAACGTCTACGTCGGACCCTGGACCTTCGTCGCCCACGACCCGAGCCAGGAGCTCGACCCGGCGCAGTGGCAGGCCCCGCCGTACCAGCAGGACGCGGGCAGCACGTTCCGCGCACAGGACGGTGGTTGAGATGGCCGCAGACCGCACGCCGAAGATCGTCGGGACCGTCTGGGGGCTGCTGGTCCTCAACACGCTCGGCTCCGCCGGGGCGAAGACCATCGTCCCGTTGCCCCGCTCCCTCATCCAGATGGTCACCATGGGCGCGCTGGTCGCCGCCTTCGCGCTGGCGCTCGCCGTCAATCTCCGGCTGCGCATCCGGGCCAGCGCCTTCGTGTTCCTGCTGACCCTGCTGCTGGTGCCGAGCGTGATCTCCAGCGTGGACCTGGAGTCCGGGTTCGGCGCGCTGTTCCGCTGCGCCCGGCTGGCTCTCTTCGTCGGCACGCTGTGGCTGCTCAGCCGCTGGTGGGACGGCGGCCTGACGTTCGTCCGGCATCACATCCGGATGTACTTCGCGGTGCTCGGGTCGGTGGCGGCCGGCCTTGCCATCTCCCCGGGCGCGGCCCTGCCCGATCTCTACGGCGGGCGGCTGGTGGGCGCGCTGTGGCCGCTCACCCCGCCGCAGATCGGACAGTACGCAGCGGTGATCATCGGGCTCACCGTGCTGCTCGTGCTGGGCCGCCGCACCGACCGGGGCAGCGCGGCGGTGGTCATCGTGCCGTCGCTCGTCCTGCTCGCGCTGACCCATACCCGCACGGCCACGATCGGCCTGCTCGCCGGGCTGGCGCTGGCGATCGGCTCGCTCGTCCTGACCAGCGCCGCCGCCCGCCGGTTCTTCGCCTGGGCGGTGGTGTGCGCCACGGTGGCCGCGGTGGCGTTCAGCTCCGCGCTGCGGGCGTGGTTCCTGCGCGGGCAGAGCCAGGAGAACTTCTCCAACCTCACCGGCCGGGCCAAGGTCTGGGACGCCCTGCTGGCAGCGCCCCGGACGACCTCGGAGTACCTGTTCGGCGCGGGCCTGGGCGACAAGTCGTTCGGCGGGCTGCCGATCGACAACAGCTGGCTGGCCGTCTACCAGGAGCAGGGCATGACCGGCGTCGCGCTCGTGGCGGCGGTCATCGTCGTGCTGGGCGGCGTCGCGTTGCTGCGGCCGCCGTCGCTGTCGAGGGCCTGCGCGATCTTCCTGATCAGCTACTGCGCGATCGCGTCGTACACCGAGGCCGGGCTGGGCGACGCCTCGCCGTATCTGCTGCATCTGGGCGTGGCCGCCTCGCTGCTGGCGGCACCTGCCGCGGCTCCTGCCCTTTCGGCGCCCGAGATCCCCCGACGGCGTGTCCCGCGACGAGCCCGGAGAACGGAGGTGGCCTGAGCATGCACGTCCTCGTGGTGCACAACCGCTACGCCTCGGCCCAGCCGAGCGGGGAGAACAGGGTCGTCGACCAGGAGGTGGCCCTGCTGCGCGAAGCCGGCCACCGGGTCGGGGTGTTCGAGCGGCGCAGCGACGACATCGCCGCCCGGTCCTTGCTCGGCAAGGCCGCACTGCCCCTCCTCGTGCCGTGGAACCCGGCGGTGCGCACGGAACTCGCCGCCCGGCTGCGCTCCGAGCGGCCGGACGTGGTGCACGTCCACAACGTCTTCCCTCTCCTGTCGCCCGCGGTGCTGGCGGCCTGCGCCGACGCCGGTGTGCCCGCCGTCGCCACGCTGCACAACTACACCCAGGTCTGCCCGCCCGGCACGCTGCAGCGGGACGGCCGGCCGTGCACCGAGTGCGTCGGGGCGGCGCCGCTGCCCGCCGTCCGGCACGGCTGCTACCGCGGCTCCCGCCTGGCGACGGTGCCGCTCGCGGTCAGTCTGTCGGTCAACCGGCGGCGGTGGTGGTCCGGCGTGGAGCGGTTCTTGTGCATCTCCGCGGCGCAGCGCGACGTCCTGGTGCGGGCCGGCCTGCCGGCCGAACGGCTGGCGGTGAAGCACAACTTCGTGCCCGACCCGGACGCCCGCCGCGCGGGCGCGGGCGAGCAGTTGCTCTATCTCGGCCGGCTCGCCGAGGCCAAGGGTGTGCGGCTGCTCATGGCCGCGTGGGACGAGGTCGCCGCGGGCGGCGGTGTGGGCGTGCCGCTCGTGATCGCCGGCACGGGGCCGCTGGAGCGCGAGGTGACCGCCTGGGCGGCGGGCCGGGACGACGTGCGCTACGCCGGCCTGCTCGACCCGGCGGAGTGCCAGAAGGCCGTCGCGCGGTCGGTCGCCGTGGTGGCTCCCTCGACGTGGCTGGAGGCGTTCGGCCTGGTGGTCGTGGAGGCGATGGCGGCCGGGGTCCCGGTCGTCGCCGCCGGTCACGGCGCCTTCGTCGAACTCGTCGAGGACGGCGTCACCGGGCTGCTGCACCAGCCCGGCGAGGCGGCCTCGCTCGCGTCCCGCATACGCCGGATCGCGGCCGAGCCGGGCCGCAACCGGGAGATGGGCCAGGCGGCCCGGCGCCGCTACGAGCGGGGCTTCAGCCCGGCCGTCGGCCTGGAGCGCCTGGTGGAGGAGTACCGCACCGCGATCGCGGGGCGGACGGAATCAACGGGGGACGGAATCAGTGGGGGGCAGTAGATGACACGATGCCGACTGTGCGGCTCGGCGGCGCTGGCGAGCGTCGTCGATCTGGGGGCGACCCCGCCGTGTGAGAGCTTTCTCGCCGCGGACCGACTTGACCAGCCGGAACCGGCGTACCCGCTGCACCTGCGGGTGTGCACCGACTGCTGGCTGGCGCAGATCCCGCCGCTGATCACGCCGGAGGAGACGTTCATGGAGTACGCGTACTTCTCGTCGTACTCGACCTCCTGGGTGGAGCACGCGCGCACGTTCGTCGCCGACGCCGTGGAGCGGGTGGGACTCGGCACCGAAGGCTCCGACGCCTTCGTGGTCGAGGTCGCGAGCAACGACGGGTACCTGCTGAAGCACGTGGTGGACCGGGGGATCCGCTGCCTCGGCATCGAGCCGTCGGTGAACGTGGGCGCCGCGGCGCGCGAGGCGGGCGTGCCCACACTCACGGAGTTCCTGAGCCCCGGCACCGGCTCGGCCGTCCGCGCCGAACACGGCCCGGCGGACCTGGTCGTGGCGAACAACGTGTACGCGCACATCCCCGACGTGGCCGGGTTCACCCAGGGGCTGCGCGCCCTGGTCGCCGACGACGGCTGGGTCTCCATCGAGGTGCAGCACCTGCTGACCCTGATCGAGGAGAACCAGTACGACACGATCTACCACGAGCACTTCCAGTACTACACGGTCGCGTCCGCGATCCGGGCGCTGGCGAGCGGCGGACTCACGCTCGTGGACGTCGAGTTGCTGCCCACGCACGGCGGCTCCATCCGGCTGTGGGCCCGGCCGGCCGGGGTGGCCGGCGAGCCGGGCGAGCGGGTGGCCGACGTGCTGGCCCGGGAGAAAGCGGCCGGGCTGCAGGAGCTGTCCGGGTACACCGAGTTCTCCGCCCGGGTGGCCAAGGTGCGCCGGGATCTCCTCAGGTTCCTCATCGAGGCGGCCGAGCGCGGCGAGACGGTCGTCGGCTACGGGGCCCCGGGCAAGGGAAACACCCTGCTCAACCACTGCGGCATCCGGCCCGACCTGCTGGCGTACACGGTCGACCGCAACCCCTACAAGCACGGCAGGTTCACCCCGGGCACTCGCATCCCGATCCTGCCGCCCGAGCAGATAGCCGCCGACAAGCCGGACTACGTCCTCGTCCTGCCGTGGAACCTGCGGGCCGAGCTGGTCGAGCAGCTGTCCTACGTGCACGACTGGGGCGGCCGGCTGGTCTTCCCCATACCGGAACTGAGCATTGTCGAGGTCAAGGCATGAAGGTCGTTCTGTTCTGCGGCGGTTACGGGATGCGGATGCGGAGCGGGGCCGCGGACGACGTGCCCAAGCCGATGGCGATGGTCGGCCCCAGGCCGCTGATCTGGCATGTCATGCGCTACTACGCGCACTTCGGGCACACGGAGTTCATCCTGTGCCTCGGCTACGGGGCCCACCACATCAAGGACTTCTTCCTCACCTACGAGGAGACGACGTCCAACGACTTCGTGCTCAGAGGCGGGCGGACCGAGCTGCTGTCCACCGACATCTCGGACTGGACGATCACGTTCGCGCAGACCGGCATCGAGTCGCCGATCGGGGAGCGGCTGCGCCGGGTGCGGCACCACCTGGACGGCGACGAGATGTTCCTCGCCAACTACGCCGACGTGCTCACCGACGCCCCGCTGCCGGAGATGATCGAGAAGTTCGCCCGGCGCGACGCGGGCGCGTCGATGATGGTGGTGCCGCCGCAGTCGTCGTTCCACTGCGTGGAGCTGGGCGAGGACGGCCTGGTGGGGGGCATCACCGCGGTGAGCGAACTGCCGCTGTGGGAGAACGGCGGCTACTTCGTGCTCCGCCAGGAGGTCTTCGACCACATTCCCGAGGGCGGGGACCTGGTCGCCGACGGGTGCGCCCAACTGGCCAAGCAGGGCCGCCTTGTGGCGCACCAGCACCGCGGCTTCTGGAAACCGACCGACACCGTGAAGGAGCGGGCGGCGCTCGACGCCGCGTACGCCCGGGGCGAGCGCCCGTGGGCCGTGTGGGAACGGGACAGCGCGACGGTGAGCGCGTGATCCGGCTCGGGGCCGGTCCCCTGGAGCGGATCGTCGCGGTGGGCGCGCACTGCGACGACATCGCCATCGGCGCCGGCGGCACCCTGCTGACGCTGTGCCACGCACGGCCGGGTGTCCGTGTCGACGCGCTGGTGCTCTCCGGCGGTGGCAGCGAGCGCGAGCAGGAGGAGCAGGCCGCGCTCGCAGCCTTCTGCCCGGGCGCAGACCTGCGCCTGACCGTGCTCAAGCTGCCGGACGGCCGGCTGCCCGCGCACTGGGAGGAGGCCAAGGCCGCGGTCGAGGAACTGCGCGAGCGGACCGACCCGGATCTGGTCCTCGCCCCGCGCACCGACGACGCGCACCAGGACCACCGGGGCCTGGCGCGGCTGATACCGACCGCGTTCCGCGACCACCTGGTCCTCGGCTACGAGATCGTCAAGTGGGACGGCGACCTCGGCCGTATGGCGGCGTACCAGCCGCTGTCGCCGGAGATCGCCGAGGAGAAGGTGCGGCTGCTGCAGGAGCACTACCCCTCGCAGCGGCAGCGGCCCTGGTACGACCGGGAGGCCTTCCTGGGCCTCGCCCGGATCCGCGGCATCGAAAGCCACGCGCGCTACGCCGAGGCCTTCGCCGTCGCCAAACTCACGCTCAACCTGGGGGGTTGAACCATGCGCGTACTGCTGACCGGACACCAGGGCTACCTGGGAACCGTGATGGCCCCGGTCCTCACCGCCGCCGGACACGAGGTCGTCGGCCTCGACGCCGGCCTGTTCGCCGACTGCGTGCTCGGCCCGGCGCCCGCGGACCCGCAAGGTCACCGGGTCGACCTGCGCGACGTCACAGCGGAACACGTGGCCGGGGTGGACGCCGTGATCCACCTGGCCGCGCTCTCCAACGACCCGCTGGGATCGCTGGCGCCGGAACTCACCTACGACATCAACCACCACGCGTCGGTACGGCTGGCCCGGCTGGCCCGCGACGCCGGGGTGCGGCGCTTCCTGTACGCGTCGACCTGCTCCGTCTACGGCGCCGCCGGCGGCGACGACCTGGTGGGCGAGGACGCCCCGCTGCGCCCGGTCACCCCGTACGCGGAGTCCAAGGTGCGGGTGGAGGACGACCTGCACGCGCTGGCCGACGGCGACTTCACCCCGGTGTTCATGCGCAACGCCACCGCCTTCGGCCACTCGCCCCGGCTGCGCGCCGACATCGTGCTGAACAACCTGGTGGGCCATGCCCTCCTGTCCGGCGAGGTGCTGGTGCTCTCCGACGGCACCCCCTGGCGCCCGCTGGTGCACGCCGCCGACATCGCACGGGCCTTCACGGCCGCGCTGAGCGCGCCGCGCGAAGCGGTGCACGACCGGGCGTTCAACATCGGCAGCGAGACCAACAACGTCACGGTCGCCGAGATCGCCGAGCAGGTCGCCGAGGCGGTACCCGGCTCCAAGGTGGTGATCACCGGGGAGACCGGCGCCGATCCGCGGTCCTACCGGGTGGACTTCTCCCGGTTCCGCGCCGCGGTGCCCGGCTTCGACTGCGAGTGGACGGTGAAGCAGGGCGCGCTCGAACTCGCCGACGCCTACCGCGGCCACGGGCTGACCCGGGACGACTTCGAGCGGCGCTTCACCCGGCTGGCCGTGCTGCGCGCGGCGTCCGACGCCGGTGCCGTCGACGACACCCTGCGGTGGCGCCCGTGACCGAGACCGGCGAGGAGATGTACGCCCTGGTGGAGCGGCTGTACCCGCTGTGCCGGAGCATCACCGGCGACGGCGTGCGCGCCACCCTGGACATCGTCGGGGAATACCTCCCGCTGCGGGTGCACGAGGTGCCGACCGGGACTCGGGTTCTCGACTGGACGGTGCCGCAGGAGTGGAACATCCGGGACGCGTACATCGCCGACGCCGACGGCCGCCGGGTCGTCGACTTCGCCGCGTCCAGCCTGCACGTGCTCGGCTACAGCGTGCCGGTGTCGGCGACCATGCCGCTGGCCGAGCTGCGCGCACACCTGCACACCCTGCCGGACCATCCGGGTTGGGTGCCGTACCGCACCAGTTACTACAAGCCGGAGTGGGGTTTCTGCCTGGCCCAGGACACCCTGGACGCGATGCCGGACGGCGCGTACGAGGTGCGCATCGACTCCACCCTCGCCGACGGCCACCTCACCTACGCCGAGCACGTGGTCCCGGGGCAGGTCCCCGACGAGGTGATCGTCTCCTGCCACGTCTGCCACCCGTCGCTGGCCAACGACAACCTGGCCGGCATCGCCGTGGCGGCGTTCCTGGCCCGGGAGCTGGCGGAGCGGGCGCCGTACTACACGTACCGGTTCCTCTTCGCGCCCGGCACCATCGGGGCGATCACCTGGCTGGCCCGTAACGCGGAGCGGGTGGAACGGGTCAAGCACGGCCTGGTGCTGGCCTGCGCCGGCGACCCGGGCTCCCTGACGTACAAGCAGAGCAGGCGCGGCGACGCCGAGATCGACCGGGTGATGCGGCATGTGCTGGCCGCCTCCGAACGCCCGCACCGTGTCACCGAGTTCACGCCGTACGGCTATGACGAGCGGCAGTTCTGCTCGCCCGGGTTCGACCTCGGCGTGGGCTCGCTCACCCGGACCCCGTACGCGGGTTACCCCGAGTACCACACCTCGGCGGACAACCTTGACTTCGTCTCCCCTCAGGCGATGGCGGACACCCTCGCGGTCTGCCGCGAGGCGTTCGCCGTCCTCGACCGCAACCGTCGGTACGTCAACCTCAGTCCCTACGGCGAACCGCAGCTGGGCCGGCGCGGGCTGTACGACGCGCTCGGCGGCCGCAGCGACACCAAGCAGGCCCAGATGGCCATGCTCTGGGTGCTCAGCCTCTCCGACGGCGAGCACGGTCTGCTGGACGTCGCCACCCGGTCCGGGCTGCCGTTCGACACCGTCGCCGCAGCGGCCGACGCCCTGCGCGGCGCCGGGTTGATCAAGGCATGACGCCGATGACCACCGAGGAGGAGACGACGGCACCGGCCGGGTCCGCCCGGCGGGCCCTCGTCGGGCGGCTGTCCTGGGGGCTGGCCGACCAGGCGGCCTCCAGCATCAGCAACTTCGTGGTGGGCCTCTACGTGGCCCGCTCGCTGGGGGTGACCGCGTTCGGCGTGTTCAGCCTGGCCTGGGTGACCTACGGCGTGGTGCTCAACGTCTCCCGCGGGCTTGCCACGGACCCGCTCGTGGTGCGCTTCAGCGGGGTGCCGGACGCCTCCTGGCGCGCGGCGGTGGCCCGGTCGACGGGTACCGCGCTCGGGGTGGGTGCGGCCATCGGCGCGGCGTGTCTGCTGGTCGGGCCGGCCCTCGGCGGCCGTGTGGGGCCCGCGTTCGCCTGCCTCGGCGTCATGCTGCCCGGGCTGCTGCTGCAGGACGCCTGGCGGTTCTCGTTCTTCGCCGCCGGCAGCGGGCGGAAGGCGTTCGTCAACGACGTCGTGTGGGGGGTCGCGCTCGTCCCGGCCATGGTCGTGGCGGCCCGCGTGGGCAGCGTGGCCGCGTATCTGCTCGCCTGGGGCGCGTCCGCCACGGTGGCGGCGGGGTACGGCTGCCTCCAGTCCGGCATCCGGCCCCGGCTGACCGGGGCGCGCGGGTGGCTGCGCGAACAGCGCGATCTCGGCTACCGGTACCTGGTCGAGAACGTCAGCCTCAGCGGCGCGAGCCAGCTGCGCGCGTACGGGCTCGGCGCGATCGTCGGCATCGGCGCGGTGGGGGCGGTGCGGGGCGCCGAGCTCCTGATGGGCCCGTTCCTCGCCGTGCTGATGGGTCTTTCGCTGGTCACCGTCCCGGAGGCGGCACGGGTGCTGCGGCGGGCCCCGCGTCGCCTCGGCTCGTTCTGCCTCCTGCTGGGCGGCGGGCAGGCCGCCGCCGCGCTGCTCTGGGGCGGGGCGCTGCTGCTGATGCCGGACCGGCTCGGCGAGTTGGCGCTCGGCAGCGTCTGGCACTCCGCCTCGCAGCTCATCGTGCCGATCGCCCTCGGCGTCGCGGGCGCCGGCCTCGGCACCGGCGCGGCGGCCGGGCTGCGCGCGCTCGGCGCGGCCCGGCGCAGCCTGCGCTCCCAGCTGTTCGCCTCCGTCTGCTACGTCGGCGGCGGGCTCGGCGGGGCGGCCGTGGCCGGCACGGTCGGCTCGGCCTGGGGCGTCGCCGCCGCGACGGTCAGCGGCTCGGCCGTGTGGTGGCTGCACCTGCGATCCGCCCGGCGCGAGCACCACGAAGACCCCATCCGCGAAGAGAGGACGCCATGACCGACCGACCCAGGCTGAGCATCGGCCTGCCCGTCTACAACGGCGAGGAGTACCTGGCCGAGTCGCTCGACGCCCTGCTCGGCCAGACCTACGAGGACTTCGAGCTGATCATCTGCGACAACGCCTCGACCGACGGGACGCAGGACATCTGCCGCACGTACGCGGCGCGGGACTCCCGCATCCGCTACCTGCGGCTGCCCCGGAACATCGGCGCCACGCCGAACCACAACCGTGTGCTCGCCGAGGCCCGCGGCGAGCTGTTCAAGTGGGCCTCGCACGACGACCTGTACGGCCGCGACCTGCTGCGGCGCTGCGTTCAGGCGCTGGACGAGCGGCCCGACGTGATCCTCGCGCACACCGACCAGGCGGTCATCGACGGCACCGGCCAGGTGAAGGTCCCCTACGAGTACACACTCGCCACCGACTCCCCGCACGCGCCGGAGCGCTTCCGCAGCCTGCTGTTCGAGCCGGGGGGCGACGACTTCTACGGGGTGATGCGGACCGACGTGCTGCGCCGGGTGAAGCCGATGGACAGCTACCACCACGCGGACCGCACCTACGTCGCCGAGATCACCCTGCACGGGCGCTTCCACCAGGTGCCGGAGCTGCTGTACTTCCGCCGCGACCACCCCACCCGCGCCGAGCGGGCGAACCCGTCCAAGCGCGCCCGGTGCGTCAACCTGGACCCGCGCCGGGCGGGCCCGCTGCACCCGACGCCCCGGCTGCTCGCCGAGTACGTCTGGGGCTTCGCCTCGGCGATCCGGCGGGCGCCGTTGTCCACTGCCGACCGGCGGGCGTGCTTGCGCCACCTGGCCGCGTGGATGACCAGCCGGGTCCGGCCCGGCGCCGGCGAGCGGGTCGAGGACCGCGCCCCGGTCGACCCGGCCGGGCTCACGGTCTCGGTCGACGCCCTGGTCGCCGGCCGTGAGGGGAGGCAGGCGTGACCCCGGTGCGGGTGGGGGTGTTCGGTCTGCTCGGCTCCGGCAACCTCGGCAACGACGGGTCGCTGGAGGCCGTGCTCGGGTACCTGCGCGCCGAACACCCGAAGGCCGTCGTGGACGCGCTGTGCGGCGGCCCCGAGGCGGTGACGGCCCGGTTCGGGATCCCTGCCACGCGGCTGCACTGGTACCGCGGGGAGTACCGGACCGCGTCGCGTGCGGGCGCGATCGCGGCGAAGGGACTGGGCAAACTCGTCGACGCCGTCCGCACCGCCGCCTGGGTACGCCGGCACGACGTGGTGATCGTGCCGGGCATGGGCGTCCTGGAGGCCACGCTGCCGCTGCGGCCGTGGGGTTTCCCCTACTCGCTGTTCCTGCTCTGCGCGAGTGGCCGGCTGCTGCGCACCCGGGTCGCGCTGGTCGGTGTCGGCGCGGACCGGATCAGCGACCGGCCCACCCGGGCCCTGGTGCGCTGGTCGGCGCGGCTGGCCGCGTACCGGTCGTACCGGGACACCCTGTCCCGCGACGCGATGCGGGCGATGGGCGTGGACACCTCGCGCGACGAGGTCTACCCGGACCTCGCGTTCTCCCTGCCGGCACCGCCGGCGAGCACGCCCTCGGGCTCGCCGGGCACGGTCTGCGTCGGCGTGATGGACTTCCACGGCGGAAACGACGACCGCGCGCGGGCCGACGAGATATACCGGCGCTACCTCGACGGGACGATCCGCTTCGTCCGCACGCTGGTCGAGGAGGGCCGGCCGATCCGGCTGCTCACCGGCGACCGGTGCGATGGGGCGGTGGTCGACGCGATCCTCGACGCGGTGGACTCGCCGCTGGTCACCGCTGCCGAGCCGGCCTCGCTGGCCGACCTGATGAAGGAGATGGCGGCCGCCGACACCGTGGTCGCGGTCCGCTACCACAACCTGATCTGCGCGCTGAAGACCGGCACACCGGTGCTCGCCCTCAGCTATGCGGCCAAGAGCGACGCGCTCATGGACCGGATGGGCCTGGGCGCCTTCTGCCATCCGGCGCGCGAGGTCGACGCCGACCGGCTGCTCGAACGGTTCCGGGCGCTGGAGAAGCGGTCGGCCGAGCTGCGCCGGACCCTCACCGAGCGGAACCAGGCGGCCGGACAACAACTCGCCGACCAGTTCGCCGCGTTGACCGCAGCCGCGTTCCCGGCGACGGACCACGCACCCGCCCACGCGCATCGGGAGGCTCGATGAAAGCGACCGAAGTCCCAGAGATCGCCGGCGCGTACCTGTTCGAACCCACGCCGTACGCCGACGAGCGCGGCTTCTTCTGCCGCACCTTCGACGCCGACGTGGTCCGCTCGGTCGGCCTCGACCCGGACGCCTTCGTCCAGGACAGCCTGTCCCGCTCGGTCCGGGGCGTGCTGCGCGGCCTGCACCTGCGCTCCGGCGCCGGCGAGGCCAAGCTGGTGCGGTGCTCGTACGGGAAGGTCTTCGACGTCGTCGTGGACCTGCGCCCGAACTCGCCGACGTACCTCGGCCGGGCCTTCTTCGAGCTGTCCGGCGACACGCAGGCGACCCTGTACATCCCGGCGGGGTGCGCGCACGGCTTCCAGGCGCTGACCGAGACCGCCGACACCTCGTACCGGATCGACCGCCCGCACGATCCGGCCGAGGACGTGACGATCGCCTTCGACGACCCGGAACTCGCCATTCCCTGGCCGCTGCCGGTCACCTCGATGTCCCAGCGGGACCGGGAGGCGCCGAGCCTCGCCGAGATCCTGAAGCACAAGGAAGGGTGAAGTCAGCTTGGACACCGAAGAGTTCCGGCTCCCCCGGTCGCGGGCGGCCAACGAACGGCTGCACGCCATGGTCCCCGGGGGCGCGCACACCTACGCCAAGGGCGACGACCAGTACCCCGAGAATTTGGCCCCGGTCATCAGCCACGGCAGCGGCGCTCACGTGTGGGACATCGACGGCAACCGCTACATCGAGTACGGCTCCGGCCTGCGCTCGGTCAGCCTCGGCCACGCCCATCCCCGCGTGACCGAGGCGGTACGACGAGAACTCGACCGCGGCAGCAACTTCGTCCGGCCGTCCGTCATCGAGGTCGAGGCCGCGGAGCGCTTCCTGGCCACGGTCCCCACCGCCGACATGGTGAAGTTCGCCAAGAACGGATCCGACGCCACCACCGCCGCGGTGCGCCTCGCCCGCGCCGCCACCGGGCGCCCGCGGGTGGCCCTCTGTGCCGACCATCCCTTCTTCTCCACCGACGACTGGTTCATCGGCACCACACCGATGTCCGCCGGCATTCCGGCGCCGACCACCGACCTCACCGTGTCGTTCCCCTACGGGGACCTGTCCGCCACGCAGGAACTGCTCGCCCGCCACCAGGACGAGATCGCCTGCCTGATCCTCGAACCCGCCACCCACACCGAGCCGCCACCCGGATACCTCGAGGGCCTGCGCGAACTGGCCGACCGGCACGGCTGCGTACTGATCTTCGACGAGATGATCACCGGCTTCCGCTGGTCCGAGGCGGGCGCCCAGGGCCTGTACGGCGTCACCCCCGACCTCTCCACGTTCGGCAAGGCGCTGGGCAACGGCTTCGCCGTCTCGGCGCTGGCCGGGCGCCGCGAGCTGATGGAACTCGGCGGGCTGCGTCACTCCGGTGACCGGGTGTTCCTGCTGTCCACCACGCACGGTGCGGAAACGCACTCCCTGGCCGCCGCGATGGCCGTGCAGACCACCTACACCGAGGAGGGCGTCACCGCGCGGCTGCACGCCCTGGGCGAGCGGCTGGCCGCCGGTGTCCGCGACGCCGCGGCCGGCATGGGCGTCGCCGACCACATCGTCGTCCGGGGCCGGGCCAGCAACCTGGTCTTCGCCACCCTCGACGAGAACGGGCAGCCCTCGCAGCGGTACCGCACCCTTTTCCTGCGCGGGCTCCTCGCGGGCGGGGTGCTGGCCCCGTCGTTCGTGGTGAGCGGCGCGCTCAGCGACGCCGACATCGAACACACCGTGGACGCGGTGGCCCAGGCGTGTGCGGTGTACCGGAAGGCCCTGGACGCCGCCGACCCCACGCCGTGGCTGGGCGGACGTCCGGTGAAGCCCGTGTTCCGCCGCCGGGCATGACACGACGCGGCGACATGACGTCAGCGACGCCCCGGCCGACCGGCGTCGGCCACCCGGTCGACCAGCCACGCGGTCGCCGGTACCACCGCCAGCGCGGTGCACCAGCCGCCGAGGACGTCGGTCGGGTAGTGCGCGCCCAGGGCGACCTGCGCCCAGCCCATGGCGGCGCCGGCGAGGAGCGCCGCGGCGAGCACGAGTGACGTGCCGGCCGTCCCGCGCAGGCCGAGCCGGCCGGTCGCGAACAGTGCCACCACCAGGGCGAGCGCGGTGAGGAAGGCGGTGTGCCCGCTCGGATAGGAGAGGTTGCCGTCGCCGTGGATGGTGCGTCCCACCACGTGCTTCAGCGACGTCGCCGTCGCCACGCTCACACCGGCGCCGGCGACGACGAGCACCGCCGCGCG
Source organism: Streptomyces sp. NPDC007991 (assembly GCF_042958445.1). Taxonomy (NCBI): domain Bacteria; kingdom Bacillati; phylum Actinomycetota; class Actinomycetes; order Kitasatosporales; family Streptomycetaceae; genus Streptomyces; species Streptomyces sp. NPDC007991. The sequence continues at coordinate 270,492 of NZ_JBIBJD010000001.1, read as the reverse complement.
AGGGCGCCGCAACAGCAGGCAGGCGGTCACCAGGGCCACGACCAGCGCCGCCGCTCCCCCGGGCTCCCCCAGAAAGTCCGTGGCCAGAGCGAGGTACCGCCAGGGCGGCCCCACACTGTCGGCCGTCGGCCGGACGACCCACCTGTCCACCCTGCCGGGCTCACTGTGCCCGGCGTACAGGACTCCGAGAACGACGACGACCACCGCGGCAAGGGCCGCGATCACCCCGAGCCACACGCGCAGCACGCAGGGCAGCACCGCGGGCTTGCGCAGCAGTGCTTCAGCTCCCGGTCCCATGTCCCCCGCCATCACGCTGCCGCCCCCGCCGGTCTCTGATCGCCACCCTAACCAGCAACGCGGCCGCGGAGAACCGCCGCTCGACGAGTGACACCGACAAACGGGTAGGTCACGATGCTTTCAGGAGAATGTGTGCGGTGCCTTCGGGGCCTTCGGCCACCACCCGCCAGCAGCCTGGGCCGGGCAGTTCGACCTCCATGGGAACGGGCCCGGGAACACCTTCCGAAGTGGGTGACAGATCCGCCCGGCCGGTGCCGGCGGTGCCGCCGATTCCCTCCACCGAGACACGCGGGAGGGTCTTCTCACCCACCCACAGAGGGAATTTGCCACCACGACCGGTTCCTCGCCGCTCCAGGAGATCGCCCCATTGGTTCGTCTGTGGCGCGATGAACCAGACGCCATTGTCTCCGACCGCTTTCATACCCTGCCGGGACAGCTCGACAGGAACGTGGGAATCCGGGACGACCGCGTCGTCGCAGGCCGGCCTGTCAGCAGAAGATGTCGTGTCGTGTCGGTCACTGCAAGCCGCAAGGACCGACACGACACAACAGGACATCAGCAGGAGAACGGCTCTTGGTCGAGGCATGGCGTCACGTAACCAGGAAATGACTCCACAGGACACCCAGGGGCAGCAGCAGCAGAACGCTTATGCCCCCTCCCTGCGTCACACGCGTCAGCATGTACCGGGAAGGGCGACCGATCGCGGACGGATCCCCAGTCAACGTGCCGATGATCAACGGCACTCCGAAGAATACGCCATAGGCCAGGCCGCACCACTGCGGAGCAACGTTCAGCAGAGAACTCAAGAGCAGCACCCATGATGCACACGACATACGGAACGTCGTCCACACCAATCCGGTGTCCAGTCCCCACAGCAGCGCTATCACCCAGCCCGGGGTGTCACCAGTGCCATTGGACAAGGTCTTTGCGGTCTGCCGGTGCAACCCGACCGAGAAAGTTCCCCGCTTGACCGCACGGAAGTCCAGGGCGATACCGACCACTGCCGCCACCGCGCACATCACCACCCGAACCGCAAGTGGTATACGAGCGAACGTCACCGTGCCGATCTGATACAGGAGCGCCACCATGAAACCGGCGGCGGCGATATGAGCGAGTGCGAGAATCCCGACGAAGCGCAGGTTTCTCTTCCGCATGTCTTCGGAGTCCCCTTGCACGAAGGGGCGGACGAATCCGATGAAGGACTGGCCTCAAGGACTGAACAGCTGGGCGAACCCGGCCACAGCAGCCAGGCTCACCGTCCACATGGCCACCAGAGTCACGAGCGAAACCAGATGGAGCAGGCAAACGGGCCTTGCCAGCAAGTGGAGCCCTTGGCGCACTCTCCGCAGAACCACGTGAAGCCTTGCGACACACACGTCCACGTTCTTCGGTTGTAACCACTCGGACAGGTGTACCGGTCCTTGGCCACCGCGTAGTAGCACTGCTTGCACATGGCCAGACTGCAGCACGGTGAGCCCTGACAGTCGGCAACGGCGCGGCCCCCCAGGAACAGGGTCGCGATGCCGGCGATCAACGCGGTGGAGGAGGCGCGCAGCACGCGGCGTCGCCGCGCGGGCCGACTGCTCAGTTCATCGAGTTCGGTCGCGACGCCCGTCGAATCGGCGCACAACGTAGGAGTGCTCATACAGCTGTCTTCCCTTCCTCAGCGGGATCAGCGACCAGGGATGCCGCGACATCGTCCGCCGTCAGAAGCGGATCGAGCTGGCGGAACGAGGGGACGGTCTGCCCCAGCACGACCTCGCCCCTTCGGTAGACGAGCGCCGCAGGTGTGATGTCCAGTTCGAGCGCGTCGCTGATGCGCCCGTCAAGGTCCACCGTGCCCTGATTCCGCGGCACTCCCGTGCTGGAGAACCACTCGGCGGCCCGCTCGGCAGACCCCTCGACCAGCACGATCCAGAGTGTCTGCGGCGGCTTGCCATTCAGTTTCTTCGCGATCGTCCGGCAGGTGTCACAGGTGGTCGACAGGAACAGGACCACCAGATGCTCGTGATCGTCGAGTTCCGCCGGAAGACCGATCGCGGACGGCGCGAGCGCTCGGTCGAGCGGAAGATCGATCGGGCTGGGGGCGTCGTCCAACTCAAGTCGCCGCCGGATCAGTTGCTGTGTCTGGTACTGATCGACCAACGCGAGCAGGCAGACCAGTACGAGCACCGACAGGACGGCCACCACTATCCACAAGAAGATCATTTAGGCACCATCGCTCGCATGTACTCCCGGTTCTTCCGAGTCACGGCAACCACCTTGAGGGCTGTGAATCCCGCCAACGCCAGCACCACGGCGACCGTCACTCCCGGACCGGTCGGCGAACGGTCCGGTGTCCAGAAAGCCAGCGCCCCGACCCCGGCCCACACCGGAAGCAGGACGATTTGCCGAGGGCCCAGAAGGCCGGCGTCGACCTGGCCGAAGCATGCGCATTTCACCCGAGTTCCCCGGGCCATCGCCAAGGCCCCCGCGAACGCGAACGCGGCACCGAGCCCGACCACCAGTGCGACGGTGAGCCAAGAGCGCGGAACGCTCAGCAGAGCGAACGCGGCAGCGAGTTCGACGAGGGGGACGCCTATCGAGACCGGGACCATCCACGGGATCCGCAGCGCCGTGAGCGTCGAGCGGAACGAGCGGGGCGCCGCGAGTTTCTCAGCCCCCGCATAAAAGAACAATGCGGCTGCCGCGATACGGACGGCAGCATTCACTACGTCGTATACCGTCACGCCGTGGCAGCCTGGACTGCCATCACCTGGGCGGTGTCCAGCTCCGTGTCCAGCAGACAGACGGCGATACGACTGCGAGTCCTGCTGGCATCCTCCAGCAAGGGGGTCGGGGCGGTGCGCCGGTCGCCGATCCGGTAACCCCCATCGGCGCTCCGCTCGGGAACGCCCGTCACCCACGAGACCACGGGAACGGCCGCGATCTCTTTGCCTTCCCACCAGTTCGTAATCACCACGCGGTCACCGGGACGTGGAATTATCCCTTCCGGAAATCCCACAAGGGGAACCGTCTCCTGTGACGACGTCGCATCAGGTGCCATGGTCGCACGCGAACGGCTTCCCGCTCTGGGGAAATCAACGACCAACTGCCCGTCTTGCGCCTCGCGGACCCTTGCCAGATCGCTCCGCAGCCGGCCGCCCGTGCCTTCGTCCGGCACACTGGCCGACGCGCTACCGGCGGCCGAAACACCCACGCCCAATGCCGCTGCGCCGGTAAGTGCGGTTCTTCGCGCAAAAGACCTTCCACGCCAGTCCATAAGCCACCCTGCCAGGTCGGACTCGATAAGGACCTGGTCACCCTGTCCTAAAGAAGGCCCCCTGTCAGCCCGGGCCGCGCTGGACAGCGGCTGAAACCTCACCACACCACGGAACACCCGAACAGCGCGAAGTACTGTGACTGCAGGTAAGCAGGCTGGAATACGTCCTACCGTTTTTGGTCACGTCTTTGAGGAACGTCTCAAATCCGCCACCTGGTCAATCACTCGGGGTTCCCGCGCCCTTTTCGCGGCCACGTCGGCGATTGTGACTCCCACGACGAGGCCGGAGCTTGCCGGGCGGCCCCCCACCCCACCCCCTTGACCTGGGCGGTCACCGGACCCGAGCCCGCCACGGCCAACGGGACGGCGCGGTTCGCGACGGCCGACGACAGCCGGTGAACTGCCGGTCGTACGGAGGCAGTCGCGCCCGCTCCGGGGCCGGGGTGCGCATCCTGGTCGACTGGTCCGCCGTCGAGGTCTTCGGCGGCAACGGCGAGCCCGTGATCACCGACCAGGTCTTCCCCGCCCCCTCCAGCACCGGCGCCGAGGTCTTCGCCGAGGGCGGCACCGCCACCCTGGACCACATGCGGACGTGGCAGCTGGGCTCCATCTGGCGGTGACGAGCGGGGTCCGTGCGCCGGCCGGCCAGGAGCGCCTTCCGGCGCACGGGCTCAGAAGTGGGTGGTGAGCCCGAAGGCCCGCCGGAATCGGGCCACCCGCATTCCGCATCGCCACGTCGCCCGCGAGAGACGCGCAAGCCCTTGCAGCTGCGACTCAGACCGTTCTGCACAGTGTCGATGCGCATGACGCGCAGAGTGGGCGCCAGGTGCAAAACCGGCCTTCGGGCTGACGCGGACCAGGTCGGCTTGGCGGGTTCGGTAGCCAGTGCAGTGAGGCGACATGCCTGCCACAGGAAGGCTAGGAAGACGATCAGAGCAGGGCAGCTGTGCGGACGCGCCTACACCGTCACGGCGCGAGGTGCAGGCTGTCGCCGCGCTCGTTGGCAGCGGGCCCAACGCCTGGGCAGCTCCTTCCTGTTGACGACGGCGGACCTCCTGACGCCGAAGTCGACGCACCGCAGTAAGGCCCTGCTCAGCGCGGTCCGGCGGAAGGACCGGGGCACGGTCATACCGCGAACGTCCGGCCCTTCTGTCAGGCCGTCGCCTCCTTGGCGCGGGCGAGGAACTCGGGGGCGGTGCGAGGCTCGGCGGGGGCGGTCTGCGGGCTCTGGGCGGTGAGCCGTGCGGACTCGCCGGGCTTCCCCTCGTCCGTCAAGTCCGCGAAGCCGGTCAGCGCGGCGGCGAGGAGCACCACCAGCGCGGCAGAGGTCCCGCTCACTCGGCGGCTCTCCTTGGCCCGACCGTGCAGCGTCAGATAGAAAGTCTGGAGCGACTCCCCGGGTCCGCCGAGTTCGAAGCGGTTACGGACCTTGCCGAGCGGGTTCCAGACCCGGCCGTCCGGCATCCGCACGCCCACCGGCTGGCCGAAGTAGGCGCGCTGGTCGGCGTCGAAGTCCACCCATACCGCACCTGCGCGACGCACAAGTACCTCACCGACGTAGGCGCCGAGCCCGAAGAGAGTGTCCCGCACCTGCTCGCGCTCGGCCCCGCCCTTGCGCAGCCCGTCGATCAGGAAGTCCACGATCCGCAGGCTGACCACGGCGTAGTCCAGCGGCAGCCGGTTGCGGGCGGTGACGCGGGCGACGAACTCCGCGGCGCACGACCGCATCACTTCGGCCCCCGGGGCACGTCCGTCCACTTGGCTCACAGGCCCCCACCCCTTCGCTCGGTCAGTCGGGAGCCCTGCTTCCGACACTCCCGATCGATCAAGCGGATGTCGCGTCACCGACATCACGGGTCACAAGTGTGTTGATTGACACATGAGAAAGTCACAGGAGCCGTACAACCTTGTGGGCTCTAGCTCGTCGGTGTCAGCGTGACGCGGGAAACGATGGCCGCCCTCGCCCTCGTACCGGCGCGCCCGACGCTTGACATCGCCCAGTCTTCACTGCATGTCGAGGACGGGTTGGTGTCGGACGTCATTGCGGCAGACGAAGACGCGGAGCTCGCCGAACCGGCCGACCTCCGCGCCGGTCGGTGAATAGGCGATCTCCAGCGCATGCTGGTCCAATTCCCTGTCCTCCAGCGGCCACCACCGGTCGCTCGCGCCGTCCCACTCGCTGCTGTCCGCCTTGAGGAGCAGCTCGACGCTTCCTTCACAGTCAGGGCAGGAAAGGTTCCTCTTGTCCGTCGCGTGCCAACTCGGCCACCCCCCGATCTTCCAGCCGTACGCGACCGACAGGGCGTACTGATAACGCAACCCGCGTTCCTGATCCACCGTGCCGAGACGTCGGGCGATGTCGTCGGGAAGCTCTTCCATCCATGGAAATTCAACGACTCGCTCCGGCGTGATTCGACACGGGCGCAATTCATACGATTCGTTGCAGGGCTGAACCCGATGGAAGGGATTTTCCCTGGCGCCTTCTGCTGCATTCACAGAATCAAGCCACTCAAGTGAGACTGCGGGGCCCTCGTAATCCGAGTCAGCATATTCCATGTAGTGATCATTTGGGCACCAGTACACTTGCATGAGATCGCATCCGTCCGGATACGGAATCTCGGGAAAATCGCGCCGGAAGAACTGTGCCACGGATTCCATAGGGCGCGGCACGTCCCGACCGTCGTCATCCATCGGATGCTCTTCACAGGCGGGGCGCGCGCTTCCCTCGACGTCAAGCATGGGGCCGCCGATGTGACTGTCGACCTCGCGGGGGTTCCCCGGCCGGGGATGCAGGCGCACGGTGATCCTGCGCCATTCCGACAGGTCGGGGATGATCGCTGTGATGTCCACCTCGGGGGCGGGGGTGGTGTACACGAGCTTCTGATCCTTTCTGAAAAGGGCCGAATGCCAAGCCGCGGGCCGTGGCCCCGAGCATACCGCTCGGGGCCACGGCAAACGGGGTGAGCGAACTCAGCCCAATGTTGTCCAAGTACCGTTCCGGTAGGCCCAGTTCGGGAACGTCCGGTGGTCCGATTCACCGGTACTCGTGTAGTAGGACATGCTCACCCCGTAGGGACGACTGGCCCCTTCGCGGTAGAGCAGACTGACGTTGTAATAGACCGACACGCCAGGTTTGACGAGAGCCGCCACACGCTTCTCGAACTGATGGTACATGTTCGCGGAATTTGTCGGGTTCTGCGCACAGGTGAAGAGGTTGTCCTCACGCGTGCCGTCGCCGCCGAGCTTGGCTCCGATGATGTGACAGCGGGACACGCTGAATCCCTGGTCGCGCGCATCCTGATATCCGGAGATGGGCAGCGAAGCCGCCCTCGAGCCCGTCCCCAGCGGAGCCGTCAGACAAGCCTCCCCGCCCTGCGCTTTACCGTCCCTCAGGGGGTCGTACCGGATGGCGGGGCCGGACCAGCTGCCCGACGTGCAGTCCTGACGGTTCTTGTTCATCGGGGACGGAGCCGGACTCGGCGTCGGCAGCGGCCTGGGCTTCGACTGGGGTTCGCTGTCCTTCCGCGGCTTCTTGTCGGGCTTCGGCGCCGGGTCGTCCTGCGTGGCTTCCTCGATGGAGTCCCGAATGCCCTCGGCCGTGGATGTCAGGCCGTCCGCCATACGGTCGAGCATGCTCTCGCGCCCCGACTGCTCAGCGGCGACTTCGTCCGTGATCAGTGCCGCGGCCACCACCACGACGGCTACGGCAGCGACGAGCACGAACCCGAAATGGCCGTCGTACTCGATGAAGTTGGCAGGGTTGCCGCCGCCGAAGGCGTACCGGTTTCCGGTGAAAGGATCCGTGCCGAGGTTCATGTCGGCGAGGGCACCGGTGTACATGTCCCGGCTTGTGAAGCGGTTCAGGCCCGGGCTGTAGTCGCGGAAGCCCATGTCGTACGTGCCGGACTGGGCGTCCCAGCGCTTGGCGTTGAACCGGTAGGGGTTGTAGTCCTCCTTCCCGGGATTGCCGGGGTCAGGCTTGTCGATGCCGGTGAACTCGGACGTGTCGTCGGAGCCGTAGGCCGTGTAGCCGTACGTGGCCTTGGTGTCGCCGGCTCCGTCCGTGAGCGTTTCGACGTCGGTGTGGCCGTTGTAGCCGTAGTAGCCGTCCTCGGTTGTGCCGTCGCTGTTGTGCTTGATCTGCGACAGACGCTCGCCCCACGGGCTGTACTGGTACGACTTGGTCAGCTGGCCGGCGACGTTCTCGTCCAGGACCTCGGACGAGAGGCCCAGATATCCGAAGTCGGTGGTCTTGCCGTCCGCCGTCTTCGAGGCGGTGCGGTCCAACGGGTCGTAGGTGTACGTGGTCGACTTCATCGCTCCCGTCGAGTCCGCGCTCTGGGACTCGACGACGTGGTCGAAGCCGTCGTACACGTTCCGGCTGGTCACCTTGCTGCCCGATGTCACCGACTCCAGGCGGCCGAACGGGTCGTAGTTGTAGGTGGACGTGGTGCCGCCGACGGCGGTTGCACTCAGCAGGCGGTTGCGGTCGTAGTCGTAGGCGGTGGTGAGGTTCTTGACGGTCTGGCTGACGACGTTGGCGTTGTCGTCGTGCACATAGTTCTCGGTCCCTGCGCCGTTGCCCGTCTTGACCGCCTTGGCGAGCCGGTCGGCCGGGTCGTAGGTGTAGTCCGTGGTGGATTCGAGGTACGCCGCGTGGTTGTCGGCATTCATCTTCTTCGCCACGTCCTGCGCCTTGTTGCCGTTCGGGTCGTAGGCGTAGGTGTGCGAGGCGACGAGGGTGGTGCCGTTGCCCTTCTTCTCCACCGAGGTCTTCAGCGCACCGTCGAGGTAGTACGTGTGGTCGACGGTGTTGCCGTTGGCCTTGGTCTCCTTCAGCGGCTGGCCGCGGTCGGTGTACGTGTACGACGTGACCTTCGGCGAGGGGTCGGTCGGGGACTTGCCGATCGACGCCGTCTTGACCAGGTCACGCAGGTCGTACGTGTACTTGGAGTACTGGACGGGGTGAGTGACCGTATCCACCAGGCCGTTCGCGTCGTAGGCGTACGACGTGGACTTCTTCTCCTGGCCGGCCTGGAGCTCGGTGACCTTGTCGACCTGGTTGAGGCCGGTGTACAGGACCGAGTACGCGTCGATCTTCGCACCAGACGAGGTGTCGTCGATCTTGGTCAGATTGCCGTTGAGGTCGTACTCGTACGCGAACGTCCGCTTCTCGTTGTCGGTTTCGGCAGAGTTGTCCCTGATCAGCTTCACGGCGTCCGCGACCACGGCACCGCCGCTGTTCTGGAACAGCTGCAGCTTGGCTTCGTTGCCCTGCTTGAAGGAGTAGGAGCCCAGCGAGACCCAGGTGCCCTGATGGGCAGTCGCGTTCTGGTCGATCGTCTTGTCGGTCGTCCCGGCCTCATGGGTGAGCGTGTACTTGGCCGTTGTCGCGGCCCCCGTCACCTTCGGGAACTTCACGTACGCGGTGTACGTGCCGTCCTTGGGGATGTTGAGCGTCCACGTGAAGGCGTCAGTGCCGGTTCCGGCCGCGTGGGTCTCGTGGCTGTAGCCCTGCTGACCGGCGATGTCCCCCTTCGTCCAGGTGCCGCTCTTCGCGGTGTTCTGAGTGTCGGAGTTGTCCACCAGGACGACCGACTTGCCCACCGGGACCCCGTCGTCCGAGCGGGACTTCAGCGAGCCGTCGGGGTAGTACGACCAGGACATCGTGCGGTCCGAGGAGCCGCCCGCCGAGGTCAGGGTCCGAGTGGTCTGCTTGCCCAACTCGTCGTAGTCGTACGTGGTGACGATGTCCCAGGGATCCGTGGATGACCTCGCCCAGCCGTTGTCGAAGTAGCCGTAGGTCGTGTCGTTGCGGACCGTCTCGCCCTGCGACGGCGGCAGCGAGGTCTTCGCGACCCGGCCCACCTTGTCGTAGGTGGTCTGCGTGTAGACGTTGGGGTTGTTGTAGCGGCTGTCCGCCGGATCGTACGGCTGGTACTGCTTGACCGGGCGGTTCAGCGCGTCGTACTCGGTACGGGCGGTGAACGCGGTGGTCGTACCGGCCGCGACCGCACGCGGGCTGATCACCTTGGTGGTGTTGCCGACCTGGTCGTACTCGTACTTCGTCGTACGGTACGTGATCGAGGTCGTGCCGTCGTGCGGGACCTTGACCTCGGTCTGCTTGCCGCGCTCGTCGTAGGTGATGAGCGTGGTGTTGTTCTCCGCGTCCGTGGCCGATGTGACCAGCGAGTCCTTGTCATAGCCCCGCTTGGTGGTCTTGCCGGCCGCATCGGTGACGACCGTGACCCGGTGGTTGAGGTCGTAGTCCGTCCTGGTCGTGTAGTCGGTCGTGTCGGTCGTCGCGTTCTTCTTCGGGTCGATGACCTTGGTGACGTTGCCGACGTTGTCGTACTCGTACGAGACCTTGTCGCCCTTCGCGTTCACCGCGGAAGTGAGCTGGTAGATCGCGTCGTAGTGGTTCGTCGTGATGTAGTCGGTCGTGTCCGCCGTGGTCGCCGTGCCCTTGGGCTCCGTTGTTGTCTTGGGGTTACCGACCTTGTCGTAGGTGTACGTCGTGGTACGCGGGGTGGTCTGGTTGTTCGCCGGCGCCGTCGCCGACGTGATTTGGTCCGCGTTGTCATACACCGCCGTCGACACCGCACCGTTCGGCGCCGTCGACTTGGTGACGTTGTCGTTCTCGTCGTACACCGGCGCCGGGGTCGTGATCAGGACGCCGGCATCCTGGTCCTTCGGCACCACGTTGACCAGCGGACGGCCGAACGTGTCGTACGTCTGCGTGCTCGCCTTCTGGTTGGCGTCGATGACCTTGGTCACCTGGCCGCGCTCGTCGTACTCAAACGATGTCGACCTCTGGAGAGCGTCCGTGATCGTCGCCGGGTAACCGGTCGGCCCGAAGCCACTGTTGGTCGTCGCGTTACCGTTGGCGTCCGTCGCCTTGGTCAGCTGCCCGTAGGAGTCGTACTCGTACTTCGTCGTGTAGTCGTCCGGGACCGAAGTCGTCGCGACACCCTTGGGGTCGGTGACCGTCTTCAGGTTGCCGAAGGTGTCATAGCCGAACTGCCAGGCGCGGCCCTCGGGAGACGTCTTGCGGAACAGGTCCGCCGAGAAGCCGTCGGCGCGGGTCTGGTACTCGTACCTCGCGGCGTTGGCCGGCCACTTGGAGGTGTCCGTCACGCAGGTGGTCGTCTGGTCCGGGACACCCGACTTGTTGTTCTCCGCGTCGCGCTGCCAGAGGGGGTAGCCGGTCTTCTGGTCGTAGCAGTACGCGGTCTTCGCCCCGTTGTCCTCCTCCAGGTACGTGACGTTGTTGTCGGCGTCCCAGCTCATCTTGGTGTTCTGGGACTTGGCGTTGGTCGTCTGGACCGGACGGGCGAAGTCGTCGGTCACGTACTTCGTGGCGTGCGCCTCGGCGTCGGTGACGGTGGTGTCGGTGAACTTGGTGTTCGTGGTGTTCGTCGCGTACGCGAAGCCCGTGTCACCGTCGAGGCGGTCGTTGATGGTCTTGGTCCACCAGTGGTACTTCGGGTCGTCGCCCGCCTGCGGCGCGTAGTACGCCAGGTCGGTGGCGTTGCCGCGCGGGTCGGTGGCCTTGACCAGCTTGACGTTCTTGTTGCCCTGAGTGGCGTCGTAGGTGAACTTGAACACCTTCGGCTGGCTGGAGCCGTCACCGTCGGTGAACCGGCCGAGCAGACCCTTCGTCGTGTAGAAGAAGGAGATCTTGCGGACCGGCAGGCCCGAGACGGACCCGGAGATGTCCGTGATCGACTTGACGTGGTCGTAGATCTTCGAGTTCGTCAGGTTCGAGCCGGTGACCTTGGCGCCCGTGTCGTCGATGTAGTCGTACGACGCGTCGCCCTTCTTGTAGTACTCGACCCGCAGGGTCTGCCTGCCGGCCGGGTCGGTGATGTACGTGAGGAACTTGGTCGGCTTGTTGTTGGACTTGCGTTCCTCGTACGTGTACGTCTGCGTGTTGCCGTTCTTGTCGACGACGGACGTCAGATAGCCGTCGCAACCGAAGAAGAAGCGTGTGCCGTCCGGGCGCAGGAGTGTCCACGCGTCCGGCACCGGGTCCTTGTCCGGGGTGCAGTCCAGGCCCGCCTTCATCGTGATGCGGTAGTGGACGCCCGCAGGGGCCTTCCACGTGCCGTCGGCCTGCTTGGTGAAGACGTGCGTCGTGCCGTCGCCGTCCGGCAGACGGATCTGCGTGGCGTTGGCGTTCGGCTTCGGGTGGAATTCCAGCGGGGCGCCCAGCCGGATGGGCCCGGCCAGCTGCGCCGACCAGCCCGCACCCGACACGGTGTCGGAGGTGTCCAGCGAGTTGTACGCGAACCGGGCGAACGTCGTCAGTCCTCGGCCGGGGTTGGTGAACGCGTTGTAGGACCACACGCTGTTGCCCGACGCCAGGTTGTTCATCACCGTCGAACCGGCCCCGGTGTTCTTGCCGGTGTAGGAGTAGAACTTCTCCAGGCCGAGCGTGTTGGAGGTGGGGTCCTCCACCGCCACGTTCTGCTTCAACGACGCGATGCCGCCGGTCCCGGCCGACAGCCAGCTGCCGTCGGAGACCTTCTTCACGTCCCAGCCGAGCACGTACTCGGTGCGCTTGCTGCCCGAGTCGGAGTTGATCGGCGTCTTGAGCTGCGCCTGGATCGTCGCCGACTGGCCGGGCGACAGCGCCGGTATCGCCGTCGACAGCTGGTTGCCGCCGGTCGTCACGTCCGTACCGTCCGGCAGCTTCCAGGTGTACGACAGCTGCCGCTCACCGCTCGCCCACGCACTCGAGGTGGTGTTGGTGACCGTGAAGTCCACCGTGTAGGTCGAGTTCGGCGTCATTCTGGCCGGCGTCTGCGGCGCGTAGTAGGTGTCCTCCGTGGTGGAGTCGACGTAGATCACCCGCAGCAGCGGGCCGAGCTGGTAGTCGGAAGCCTCCGAGGCCAGGAACAGCGTGCGTTCCTGCGGGCCGGTGGCGGATTCGTCCTTCAGCCTGACCATCGCGCCCTTGTTGCTGGTCGGCGTCTTGATCCAGCCCTGGGTGAGAGAGGTGGCGTCCCACCAGTGGCGACCCACCTCCGAGACCTGCGCGACAGTGTCCGACACGGTCGCCGAGTAGTCACCGCCCGGCGTCGTCCACGCGGTGGTGGAGCCGGCGTTGTTCCAGGTGGCGGTGGTTTCGGCGAAGTCGCGGGTCAGACCGCGCAGCTCGTAGATCGCACCGTTCGTGCCGGTGGTGGTCTCCGCGCCCCACATGAACAGCCGCGACTCCAGCACCGTGGCCGTGGTCGGAATGTCGGAGGTGGCGAACTTCATCGCCGTGCGGGTCTTGCCGTACGTGGCGGAGTTGTTGCCCACGCTCAGCCACTTCTGGCCCACGCCGAAGGACTGGATGGCGTCCTGGTTGGTGGTCGGCTGTGCGGACGACAGGGTCGTGTCCGTCACCCCCGATGTGCCCTGGATCAGCCGCATCGTGCGGCCCGCCTTCGGCACGCCGACGATGCGGGTCGGTGAGCCGAGCAGCTCGCCGCTCTTGGTCTTCACCGCCAGCTGGTAGTAGTACGAGCGGCCGATCTCGTTCGCCGAGGAGTCCGGGGTCGGTGTCGCGGTGGTGTCCGTGTAACTGGTGGACGCCTTGTCGATCGGCGCGACGAGCGTCGCGGCCGAGGGCGTGAACGCCTGCTGCGTGGAGCGGTGCAGCTGGTACTCCGCGATGTCCAGACCGCTGTCGCCGGTGCTGTTGGAGTACGCCTTCCACGACAGCTCCGGGCCCGTGCCGTGGATCACCGTCGGCGAGTTCAGGGCGGTGCCGACCTTGCCGTAGGTGACCGTCAGCCGCGGGATCGTGGAGGTCTCGCCGCCGTAGTCGCCGTCGCCGGCCTCATAGCGCGGACCGCCGGTCTTGGCGGTCGCCGACTCGTCCGTGGCCTTCAGCACGAAGCCGTGGTTGGTGGCGGTACCGTCCAGCCACTGCTGCACCGTGTCCGTGACCGGGAACTTGTGCCACTGGTTGTACTCGCCGGTGTTCTTCACGATCGACGCCGGGTTCACCCAGCGCACCGCGTCCGCGATCACCGCCGTCGAGCTGTCGGTGTCCCCGAGGACCACCTTGCCGGCCGTGCCCTTGGCGAAGTCGATCTGCGAGCCGCCGTTGAGGGAGGCCCACACCCCGCCCGAACCGGCCGTCTGGTCCACGGTGTAGGTGGCCGTTCCGTCCTGACCGGTCACCGTGTACGGGGCCGCCGTGGAGCGGTCCGAGGCCGTCACATAGTGCGCGTCCACCCGGTAGGAGGCCGTCTCCGGGATCTTCGGCTGCCAGGTGTAGGTGTCAGTGGTGATCGAGTCCTTGTTGTACAGGTAGTCGCCGTCGATCCCGTACGTCTGCGACCCGGGCTTCCATGTGCCGACCGCCGCCGTCGTCCCGGCGTCCCCGTCGTCCACCTGCACGCTCGTGCCGGACAACTCGCCCACCAGCGCACTGGTCTTGTCCCAGGTCGCCGACAGCTCGTCCCACGTGCCGGTGGCCCGGTAGGCGCCGATGGTCACGTCGTTGGCATTGGTCGTATGCGCCTGGTCGAAGTACATCTCCAGGCGCGCGGTGTCGATCCGCGTACCCGACGGGATCTCGCTCAGCGGGAACTTGATCAACGACCGGGAGGTACCCGTGTCGGTCTTGCCCGCCGACAGCTTCCAGGTCGTGTTGAAGTTCACCGACGGCTGATCCGACAGGACCATCGTGTCCTGCGAGTCGGTCGGCGACGGCGCGATCGTGATCGTCGGGTCGATCACCACCGGATACTGCCGCTCCTTCGACGCCAGCCACTTCGCGTCCGGCGTGACGGTCAGCTTCCAGGAGTCGCCGTCCTTGGTGAGCTTCTGGGTGACCTTGGTGCTGTAGGTCCCACCGAAGACGGATCTCTCCGCCTTCTTCGCGTCCGTCATGTACGGGGCCGGGATCACCAGCTCCGGCGTGTGCGGCAACTCGCCGTACAGCGCGATCGAGCCGTCCTTGCGCGCCTTCGGGGTCAGACCGTCCGCGTCCAGCGTGAACGTGAACTTCACAGGCGTGTCGGGGCGTTCGGCCAGGGTGATGTTCTCCTTCACCCGGCCCGGACCGACCGCATACTCGATGTCCGCGCCGTGCACCACGTCCTCGTACGTGACCGTGGATCCCTTGGCCGCCGGCTTGAGATCGTCGTCCTTCACACCGTCGAGACCGAGGGTGACCGAACGGCCGCTCGGCGAGGCGAAACGCACCAGCCGGTCGGCGTCATCACCGAACCAGGACCGCCCGTTGTTCGTGGTGTTGGCGAACTCGAAACCCTTCGCCTTCGTACCACGCACGGCGGTGTCGACGGGTTTCCAGGAAGCCTTCTTGCCCGACCCCGAGCGGTACGACGTCGGCACCGCCGACAGCTCCGCCTCCACCCGGCCGTCCGACAGCTGCCAGAACCGCGCACTCGCCGTGCGCCGGCCCTTCAGCTCCTTGACCCGCTTCGCCTTCGGAGCGGCCTTGCCCTTCGGCAGCTTCTGCCGGTCGGCCATCTCCAACTCGTCATGCGACGGAGGCTTTTCCCATCCCCCGCCATCGTCATCGTCATCTGCGAACCAGCCCTTAACGGTGTCGACAATCCCCTTGTCATCACCGTCATCAGCGGGCGCCGCATACGCGACCTGGGGCAACGCGGTACTCGTCACCGCGGCTACCACCAGGCACGCCATCAGCCTGCCCCGTCTGGGTTTCACGCCAAACCTTTCCTCACGCGCCATGGCATAAACATGCCGCCGGAATTAACCCCCGACCATGAAAAACGAGCCCATAGGCAGGGGGCGCCGGATTTCTAATCACTCCGCTGACGCCATGTCAAGTGTTGGGACATAGCGGACGATTGACAATGAACAGGTCGCCGAATGTCCGATTTTCCCCTTCGCTTGCTGTCGGCGAACGGCATCGGGTATAACCCGCCCGGTTCGACTTCGAGCAGTCCCAATTCGAGGGGGATAATTCATGGCCGGCAACAACACAGGGGAATCCGCGACGCCGTCACTTTTCCGGCGCGCGGACCGGTCGGGTCTCATCGTGGCGGGCGCGGTACTGGCCATCTGCGCGGGGCTCGTGGTGTACGGCGTCGCGGACACCGGCGGGAGCGACAGCAAGCCGCAGCGCGGTACCCCCACCGCCTCGGTCACCTACGAGGTGTCCGGCCAAGGCACCGCGGACATCACCTTCCAGTCCCGCAGCAAGGCCGGAAAGGCCACCGTCGTCAAAGCCGCCGCCCTGCCCTGGCGCAAGACCGTCGACGTCCCCCTCGGCCAGGACCCGACCATCAGCATCACCCTCGGCGAGAACGGCGGGCAGGCCCGCTGCACGCTCGCGATCCGCGGCCGGCACGTGCAAAGCGCCACCGCCAGCGGCACGTTCGGCCGCGCCACCTGCACCGGCGCCCTGCCCACCACATCCGCGACCGCGAGCTGAGCTCGCGCTTCCCCTCACCCAAGGAGTTCCCTGTGCACGCCCTTCCCGGAAGGCTCTGCCCACCGCCGCACTTCTCAGCGTCCTCGCGGTGATCTCCGCCTGCGGCGGGCAGGACACACACCAGACCACGGCCTCCGACTCGGTCGTGGTACCGCAGTCATCGCAGGATCCCGCTGCCGCCCCCTGGCAGCGCGTCGCCCAGCACCCCCGGCTCCTCCTCCGCCAGCCCCTCCGCCTCCGCCTCCACAACGGCCGGCGATGCGGAGGGGACCGGACGGTCAGCGAACGGCAGGGGGTCCGGGCCAGGATCGGGTTCGGACTCCGGCGATGCGGGATCCGCCCTCCGGTTGGAAGGCGCAGTTCAGCACGAGCGCCGGCCGCGTCGGCTCCAACGGCGTGACCGACGGGGCCAGCCGACGTCAGGGCACGTACACCACCCCCACCGGCACCTACAGGATCACCGAGGGGGTCGGCCACGTGGCGGGCGGCACCGCGATGCCGTATCACGTGGTCACCGACGACGACTGGTGGGTGGAAGACCCCGAGTCGCAGTTCTACAACTCCCTGCACGGCGAGCAGGGAGCGGACTTCCCGCTCACCGAGTCCGGCGACCGCGGCAGCGAGCGTGGCCCGGGGCCCTAGGGAAGCTGGATTCCGGACCAAGCATCGACTTCGCACTGTCTGTCGGTATTGTTCCCTGCGGCCACGACTGTGCCGTTGGCACGCAGGCCGAGGGTGTGCGTTGAACCGGCCGCCACGGCGACAATGTCACGCCAATCGCCGACTTCGCACTGTCCGTAGCTGTTGTCACCCACTGCGAGGACCCGCCCGGACGCAGTGACCCCGACGGTGTGGTGGCTGCCCGCGCCGAGCGCCACCACGTCTTCCCACTCATCGACCTCGCACGCCCCGGCTACCCGGTCTCCGGTCGCAACTGCCCGCCCGTCGGCTCTGAGGCCGACGGTATGGAGATACCCGGCCGAAATGGCGGCCAGGTCACGCCACCCTTCAACGTCACACTGCCCTCGTCGGTTGTTCCCCGCGGCCAGTGCGGAACCGTCCGACCGGACGCCGACCGAGTGCCAGTCACCACACGAGACGACGACCATGTCGCGCCAGGACTGCACGTCGCACTGTCCTTCTGAACTCCGGCCAACTGCCAGCACGCGGCCATTCGCGAGTAGCCCGAGCGTGCGGCGCCAGCCTGCGGCCACGGCCGTAACGCCTCGCCATCCGGCGACATCACATTGCCCATCGCCATTCCACCCCGTTGCCAGCACCGTGCCGTCCGACCGGAGTCCCACCGTATGAGACCTGCCCGTGTTCGTCGCGGTATGGACGTTGCCGGCTGCCACCGCGACGACGTCTTCCCATCGCTCGACACGACATTCAGCGGCTGCGGTATTGCCCACGGCGAGAACGGTTCCATCCCAGCGCCGTCCGACCGAATGACGCCTTCCGGCCGCCAGCGCCGACGAGTTGGCGAGCATTCCGCCTCCTTGCGCTTGGCGCGCGTTGCGACATGGGATTCCACCTTACTTCGGCCTGGAATCAGAGCGGGGTCCTCAGTGCGTAGGCGGCGGAACCAGTGCAGTAGTGCGATGGCGCCTTCCACGACCCAGCGGTGTACGCCGAGTCCGGAGCCGTGTTCGGTGCCGCGCCGGGCGATGTGCGGGGTGATTTCCAACCGTCGGACCTGGTCGCGGTAGCTCTCGTGGTCGTAGCCGCGGTCGGCGTAGAGGTGCTTGGGGCGGCGCAGCGGTTGGCGTGCGTTTGCCTCGGATCGGCGTAACCGCTCGGATCAGTGGGATCAGCTGGGTCACGTCGTTGCGGTTGCCGCCGGTTAGCGTGGCGGCCAGAGGGGTGCCGTGGGCCTCGACGATCACGTGTGGCCGACCGCGGTTCGGCCAGCAGCATCTCGTGCAGGCGCTGCCATCGAGCCGGCGACGCCCCGGTTACCGGAAGCGCCGCTCAGGTCGCCGCCGTACTTCCAGCTCTTGGCGTCACGCGAGTAGTAGTAGCCGATCTTCGCGTACCAGTGCCGGTCACCGAAGGGGACCGAGCGCGGGGCCGTCAGCGCGAAGATTGGTCTTGTCCTGCCGGAGCTTCAACGCGTCCGCGCGGGACCAGACGGCGGTGAAGTCGTCGTCCGCGCTGTACTGCCGCGTTCCCGTCAGGGACGCGGCCGGGGTGTCGGCGGAAACTGATGTCGCCACACCGCCCAGCGCCGCAAGGGCCAGTAAGCCCGTGGCCAGCCGTAGCAGTACTCTTCGTGCTCTGCGCATGCGTCGCCCTTCCAAAGAGGGTGATCGAATGGAACACAACTGGAAGCGATCGAGTGCGCGGATACCCCCTTTCTCGCCAGGCGCTCCCTCACCTCTCACCACTGGCAATGACCTTCTGCCTTCAGGGAGTTGAAAGGCGAGCAACTTCCAGGCCGGCAGTCACGGGATGGCGTGGAACTGGTCCTGGGACGCGGAGATTGGTGGGGAGGTCGCCGATGAAGCCGATGCACCGGTACCCATGGGCGATCAGGTCGGTCTCGACGAGGTCGCGGGAAGCGTGCCGGTTCAGCACTCGGCTCGCGGCCCTGACCTGCTCGGTTGTCGGGCAAAACCCGCCATGGCAGGACCAGTTGGCGCAGCCGACGACCGCCGGTGGTGCCTGACAGGCGGGCGGGCCGCCCCGGCCAATTCCGCCTGAACCGTTGACGCGCTGGCGGGGTTCCGCTCATCATCGGGCCACTCGATGTCATCGATGACACCAGTCAACGATGACAAAAGTCAACGATGACACTCCTGGTCGGCGACGTGGACGTCGACGCCAACCAGGGCGTCACTTCCGGTCGGTCCGCACCGAGTTCCAGGCTCGGCCCAGCGGAGCCAGAGCACAGGAGACGCGATGAGTTCTGGACGTGTATCCCGGCATGCCCGCGTGCGGATGATGGCGGCGGTGGCGACCGTCTGCGCCCTGTCCGCCGCCCCGCTCGCCCCGCTCGCCCCTGAGGCCCTCGCCGCCGACACCCTGCCGTACTCCGAGACCTACCGGCCCCAGTTCCACTTCACCCCGGAGAGGAACTGGATGAACGACCCCAACGGCCTCGTGTACTACAAGGGCGAGTACCACCTCTTCTACCAGTACAACCCCAATGGCAACTCCTGGGGTGACATGTCCTGGGGCCACGCGGTGAGCACGGACCTTGTGCACTGGAAGCAGCTGCCGCTCGCCCTGTCGCACGACGACGAGGAGATGGTGTTCTCCGGCGGCGCGGTCGTCGACTGGGACAACACCACCGGGTTCGGCACGACGACGAACCCGCCCATGGTCGCGATCTACACCAGCGCCTACAAGAACGGCGGCAAGCAGGCCCAGTCGCTCGCCTACAGCACCGACCGCGGCCGTACCTGGACCAAGTACCAGGGCAATCCCGTCATCGACATCGGCTCCAAGGACTTCCGCGACCCCAAGGTCCAGTGGTACGAGCCGACCAAGAGCTGGCTCATGACGGTGTCGCTGTCCGCCGAGCACAAGGTGCAGTTCTACTCGTCGAAGAACCTCAAGGACTGGGAGCTGCAGAGCGAGTTCGGCCCGGCCGGTGCGACGGGCGGCGTGTGGGAGTGCCCCGACCTGTTCCCCCTCGCGGTCGACGGGGACCCGAAGAAGACCAAGTGGGTCCTGGTCGTCAACATCAACCCCGGTGGCATCGCGGGCGGTTCGGCCGCCCAGTACTTCATCGGCGACTTCGACGGCAAGAGGTTCACCGCCGAGGACAAGGGCACCTACACCCCGCCCACCGGCACGGTGGTGCAGGACTTCGAGGGCACGGACTTCGGATCGTGGACGACCACGGGCACCGCGTTCGGCACGGTGCCGGCAGCCGGGGCGGTGGACGGACAGGGAGCCGTCTCCGGCTACGACGGCAAGGGCCTCGCCAACAGCTTCCACTCGGGTGACGGCACCACCGGCACCCTGACCTCGCCCTCCTTCACCGTCGACAGCAAATACCTGAACTTCAAGGTCGGCGGTGGTCGGCACCCGCACGTGGCCGGAACCGTCATGGAGCAGGGCCCGCCGCCCGCGGGTACGATCCTCGCCGACTTCGAGGGCGGCACCTACGGTGGTTGGACGGTCACCGGGGAGGCCTTCGGCACCGCACCGGCCACCGGCACCCTTACCAACCAGCAGGAAGTCTCCGGCTTCCTGGGAAGCGGCCTGGTCAACAGCTACCTGAACGGCGACTCCACCACCGGCACCCTTACCTCACCCGAGTTCACCATCGACAAGGACTACGTCAACTTCCTGGTCGGCGGCGGCAACCACCCTGCCGGCTCCGACAACCCGACCGCCGTCGAACTCCTCGTCGACGGCCAGGTGGTCCGCAGCACCACGGGACAGGACGGCGAGGCGCTCAACTGGGCCTCCTGGGACGTCAAGGACCTCGCCGGCAAGAAGGCCCAGATCAAGATCGTCGACGACAACAGCGGCGGCTGGGGCCACATCAACGTCGACCACATCATGCTCTCGGACGCCCAGGCCCAGCCCGTCTCCCAGGAGACGTCCGTCAACCTGATCGTCGACGGCAAGGTCGTCCGCAGCGCCACCGGCGCCAACAGCGAGACCATGGACTGGGCCTCCTTCGACATGCGCCCCTACGCCGGCAAGGAGGCGCAGATCCAGATCGTCGACATGAACACCGCCGGCTGGGGCCACATCCTCGCCGACCAGTTCACCGAAGCCGACGCTCCCGCGAAGTCCGTCGTCCAGCGCGCCGACTGGGCCGACTACGGCAAGGACTACTACGCGGCCGTTTCCTGGGAGAACGCGCCGGGCGGGAAGCGGTACATGATCGGCTGGATGAACAACTGGGACTACGGCGGCGCCATCCCCACCTCACCCTGGCGCGGCGCCCAGAGCATCCCCCGGGAGGTGGCCCTGCGCACCATCGACGGCCGCATCCGGCTGACCAGCCAGCCCGTGAACAGCGTGACGTCGCTGCGGCAGGCGCACCCTGCGTCCGCGGTTGGCGCCACCGTCAAGGACACCTCCAAGACCCTGATCGGCTCAGCGGCCAACGGCAAGGCCCTCGACATCGAGGCGACCTTCTCCCTCAAGGACGCCGAACGCTTCGGCCTGAAGGTGCGCACGGGTGCGAACGGCGAGGAGACGGTCATCGGCTACGACACCACGACACAGGAGCTGTACGTCGACCGCAGCCACTCCGGCGCCGTTGACTTCAACAGCAACTTCCCCGGCGTCCAGACCGCACCGCTGAAGGCGAGGGACGGGAAGGTGAAGCTTCGGATCCTCGTCGACTGGTCGTCCGTCGAGGTCTTCGGCGGCAGCGGCGAGGCCGTGATCACCGACCAGATCTTCCCCGACCCCGCAAGCCAGGGCGTGCAGGTCTTCGCCGAGAACGGCTCGGTGAAGCTGGACAAGGCCGTCGTCTGGCACCTCGGCTCCGTCCACAAGTGATACCCACAACCGACAAGGACACGGGCCCGTGGAGAAGACCCTGCTCGCCGAATGCGCAGTCAGCCGGATTTCGCGGTGGACGGCGGGCAGCGCGACACCCTGTGCCGGTCTCATCCCCCGAACCCCGGCCGGACCACGGCCAGCGCCGCGACGAACACCCCGAGATACAGCCAGGCCAGATAGCCCATCGCCGGTCCGGACGGCCAGGTCGCTGTGCGCAGTGACGCGAACTGTTCCGCGCCGGCCCACAGGAAGCCCAGCGCGGTCAGCGGCAGCCAGCCGGCCAGTGTGGCCATCCCGCGCAGCTCCCAGGGACGGACCACGCCGAGCGCCACGGCCGTCCCGGCCAGCGCGCAGCCCACGGTCAGCGCGGCCGAACCGCGCAACCCGACGACGTTCGAGTACAGCGTGGCGCCGGGCACAACCCGGGCGCCGGTCTTGCGGGCGAACTCGAAGTGCATGAAGACACATGCACACAGCACGGCCCCCAGCACCGCGTGCGCCCCCGGACCGCCACCGCTCGCCTCCCGGAACGACAGCCAGATGTGCACGCTGAGCATCGCCTGCACCGGATAGCTCACCAGCAGGTTGACGAAGATCCGGTCGCGGACCATCGCCGACCAGCGCTCCAGTCGCACGAGGAAGCAGATGTAGCCCAGGTCCAGCAGCAGCCAGCCGGCCAGCAGCGGCGAGCGCCAGCCGGTAAGTGCAAGCTCCGCGACGACGATCAGCGCCATCGCGATCCGCAGCTCCCGTACGTCGATCGCGCCGCGCTGCAGTGGCCGGGCGGGGTTGTGCAGGCGGTCGTACTCCAGGTCCTTCTGTTCGTCGACGACCCGGATGAACAGCAGCGCCAGATAGACGGTGGCGATCTCGGCCATGAGGGAGCCACCGAGCCTCCAGTCCCGCTCCGGCGCGAGGAGCGCGAGGGTGCCCTGGAGGCCGAGGACCCACAGGACCGCGTAGACGGCGTAGATGCGGGCGGGAGCCCGTTCGGCAAAGAAGGCGCGCAGACGGCGGGCGCTGCGGGCGGCAGAGCGGGACTCGTGGGCCACCGGGTGGGAGGCTTCAGTGGCGGTCATGCCTCGTCCTCCTCAAAGATCTTCACGGTCCCGGCCGCGCCGTCCATCTCCACGCGAGCGCCGTCGGGGATCCGGGCGGTCGCATGCGGAAGCGCCACGATGGTTGGGATGCCGAACTTACGCCCGGAGATGGCGGTGTGAGACAGCAGGGTGCCGCGTTCGACGACGATGCCCCGTGAGGACAGCATCAGGAACAGCCAGGCGGGGTCGGTCTCGCGGGCGATGAGGATCATGTCGTCGGAGGGCGCGTCGAGGTCGTGCGGGTCGATGACGACGCGCGCGGTGCCCCGCACGACGCCGCCGCTGGAGCCCAGGCCGCTCAGGGTGCCCGAGGCGGTTGGGTCCCGGTCCGGGTTCGGCAGCGCGTCCCGCACGGGGCCCATGGTCACGAAGTCCATGGGCAGTTCGGCGTCCCGCGCGTGGAACTCGGCTCGGCGTACGGCGGCCAGGCCCCGCAGGTCGTCGGTGACGGCTGTGCCGTCGTAGGTGCCGAGGATCTCCTCCTCGGTCAGATGCACCACGTCTCCGGCCTTCTCCAGCAGACCACGCGCGGCCAGATCGGCGCCGAGCCTGCGATACACCTGGCGGCCGAAGCCGTACAGCTCGCTGCGGCGGTAGCGGGTGTTCTCCCGCATGTTTATGTACCGGCGCTGCCCGGCCAGCGCGGCGCGCAGCGCGGCGCGACGCAGCGGGTGCCCGGTGAGCAGCTCGGCC
Organism: Streptomyces sp. NPDC007991; assembly: GCF_042958445.1. NCBI lineage: Bacteria > Bacillati > Actinomycetota > Actinomycetes > Kitasatosporales > Streptomycetaceae > Streptomyces > Streptomyces sp. NPDC007991. Next base: position 247,238 of record NZ_JBIBJD010000001.1, on the reverse strand, counting down.
AGCCGCGTCTCACCCGCCCGGCGGGCCTCGGCCTCGCGTTCGCGCAGCAGGGCGCGGGTGAGGTCGCCGCGCGCGTACTCGGCGGCGGTGCACAGCAGTTGGGCGGGTTGGTCACGGGGGACCGGCACCTCCAGCTTCAGTTCCTGCAGGCCCCGGTCGCCGTGGAGGTGGGTGTGAGCGCGCATCCGGTCGGCGAGGTCACTGCCATAGACGCCCCGGTCGATCTCGTCCCACACCTCCTCGGGGGGCTTCACGGCGAGCGCGGCGAGGACGCCCGGGGTAGCGCGTATCCGTTCGGCGATCTCGACGATCGACATCAGGATGACGACGCTGCGGTTCTCCTCCCCGCCGCACAGCAGATCGCTGTGCAGTCCGGGGTCCGCCTGGGGCGTCCAGCGGTCGAACATCTTTATGGCCAGCGTCTCGTGCATCTGCAGCAGGATGTCGTTGACCAGTGTGATGCCCCAGCGGTCACCGGCCTCTCTCCACAGCGACCGCATCAGCAGCGCGAGTTGCAGCGGATCGGCGGTCTTCGCGGCCTCCCGGTGCGCGGCGAGGACCTCCTCCCACCAGGTCTCGAAGTCCTTCACCGCGGCGCCGTGCGTCAGCAGCCGCCACGCCAGGCGCACCATGGTCGCCGCCGTCACCGGAAACAGGGCGGGGTCGGTGAGCGGCGGGGTAGGCCGGACGTGGGTGACCGACGGGGACATGCCCATCATCCGCTCGAAGCTTTCCCGCCACAGGGGGAAGGTCCGGCTCAGTCCGTGCAGGGTGTACCAGACGCTCAGCGAGTAGTAGACCCGTCCGCGCAAGAGACCGATCATGCCGCGCAGCTCGCCCTCGTGCCGGTCGAGGACCCTGCGGGGTACGCCGAGCAGCCGGTAGAAGTCGTGGAAGTCCTCACGGTAGAAGCGCTGGGCGAAGGAGTAGGTCAGCGCCGTGGTGACGCCCGGGTAGGACTCGGTGATGTTCGCGTTGCTCCACAGCCGCTGTCGGTCCAAGTCCAGCACCACCGGTCGTGCCTGGAGGATGTGCAGCCGGCCGTCGGCGGTGTAGGTGCCCTCGATGTCCTGCGGGCAGCCAAAGAGCTTCTCGATACGGTCGCCGACCGCCACGACCTGCTGGATCTGCTCGTCTGTGAGCACGGGTGCGTACCGCAACTCCTCGGGGGCGGGCACCGTGCGGGGGCCGTCGGCGAGCCGGTCGGGGTTCTCCTCCATCAGTTGCGTCTTGTGCGCGAGCACGGAGCGCACCGTGTCGCCGCGGCGGCTGATGAAGTAGTGGTCGACCGGGACCTTCTCCTGTACGACACCCTCGCCGATACCGAGGCCGGCCGCGAGCACCCGGTCGCGAGCGCCGGTCAGCGGATCGCAGGTGAACAGTACGAACGAGCGGCGGCCGAACTGCATGCGCTGGACGCCGACGGACACCGCGAAGCCGCGCTGCGTGCCGCCCCGGGCGGCCCGGTACAGCAGCGCCTGTGGCCCGAACCCGGAGGCCCAGCACTGCCGTACCCGGTCCAGAAGCTGATGTCGGGTGACATACAGGAAGCTGTCGCTGATCCCGGCGAACGCGTCGTGCGTCGAGTCCTCCCCGGCGTCTGTGCCGGTGCCGACGATCGAGGAGCGCACCGAGACCACGGCTTCGGGCCCGAAGACCTCGTCGAAGGCGTCGTACAACTGCCGTTCGACTGTGGTCGGTACGGGGGCTGCGAGGACCGTCTCGCGCAGTGCGGACGCCCTCTTCTCCAAGGTCTCGGGGTCAGCCGTGTCAAGGCCGGTGAGCAGGGCGTCGAGCTCGGCGCGCACGGGGCGCAGCACCTCGGTGAGCACTCCTGCCGACACGCAGAAGAAGCGGGGCACCGGGAAGCCCGCAGCCGCCATCCGCGCCTGCCGGGATAACTTCGGACCGACCTCCGCCTCGTTCAGCAGGGCCCGCCCGCGAAGTACCGGACGCTTCCTGCCGTGCCAGGAGAAGGTAGGGATGCGCAGTGCGTTCATCGAGCTGGTCACCATATCCGGGGGATGGCACGACGACGGGTCGCCGCGTAGTCGGAGTAGCCGGGGAGCGTGAGGAGGGTCCGCTCCTCGACGAGGATGCGCACGACCAGCGTCGGCAGCAGGACCATCAGGGCTGCGGCGCTGTAGGTGTTGAGGAAGAACAGCACGAAGACGATGTGGGCGAGGGCCATCCCGAGATAGGCGGGATGCCGCACCCACCGGTAGGGGCCGCTCCGGACGATCTGGTGATCGTCGAGCACCCGGACCCGGTGCGAGTAGAAGCGGCCGAGGGTCCAAACGCCCCACAGTCGGAAGCCGACTGCCGCTGCGAAGAGCACCGGCAGCGTCAGCATCCAGGGGTGGTAGGTCTGGACGTCGGCCGCCGGCAGACAGGCCGCGACCACGGTGGCGGCACGGGCGGTGCCGTAGACGTAGATCGTGCCGCGGTCGGTGGCCATTTCGGTCGACGTCGAGCTGCGGACGGTCGTCCAGGTCTCCAGCAGCAGCCACACCAGATGGAGCCCGGCGAGCGCCACGGCCACCCGCTGCCAGGGAGAGGTGAGGTCGAGCAGCCCGCCGACCATGGCCGTGCCGGTCGCCGCGACACACACGCCAAGGATCAGCAGGGGGTATTTGTGCAGTAACCACATGGGGGAACCTCCGCAGGACGGCGGGCCGGCGGACGGGGCTGGCCACCGGTGGTCAGGACGCGTCGGCCCGGCCCAGGGCCAGGTGCTCCGTCACGCCGCGCTGCTCCGTGTGCCGTTTCGCCAGCGTGCGGGTCGTCCTGCGGATGCCGACCGCCTCGATCTGTTCGGCCCGCTGCGCGTCGATCACCGTCAAAGCCATCGAGCCTGAGGCGGCCAGGACATCCGTCTGCAGAAAGTCGCACCGTCCCTTGAACCGAAGCCGGTCGGGGCCTTTGCGCTCGATGTGCTCCAGCGTGTACTCCAGCCGGGTCGGCAGCGGGAGCAGAAACTTGTGGAACGTGGTCTGGAGGGAGTTGAGGATGAACCGACGTGCCGTGCCCGTCGGCGTCAGCAGATGCCGCTCGCCGACGACGACCGACATCTGCCGTACGGCCTCCGTGATCACCATGCCGGTCACATGTGAGCCGGTGGTGTGGTCGAGAACCATTTCCTGGCGGTCGGAGATGCGCAGAGTCGCCTGGAACAACCGGTCGTCGACCTTGCTCAGCCCGGCGATGAGAACGTTCTCCGGAATACGCTTGTGCACCTCGAAGCAGGGCAGTGGCGCCGGTAGAGGTATGTCCATGAGTATCGACTCCGGCAGACCGTGCCGGCGCAGCACGGCGCGGACGATCTCACGCTCGTACTCCTCGATGCCCTGCCCCGGCAGTATCACCGGTGGTGAATCGGACGGCTGCCTCTCCGCAAGCACAGAACCTAATCGGGACAGCGGCACCAAGTCTCCTGGGGCGGCTCTGTCGGCCATATTGTCACCTACGACGAACACGAATGCTCGGGGCACGGATCTCACCCTTCCTCTTCACTGGACAGAAGACGTTTGGATTCGCGTGAAGACCGGCTTATGCTCGCGCCACGAGCTCGTAGGCTTGCCTGACATCGAGGAGGAACAAGACCTCCGACGCGAAATCACCGTGGTCGAGCCGGGCCGGACTCACCGGCACGGCTTTCGCCTTGGAGGGGCCGCCCACGGGCTTCATCCGGCGTGCCCTGTGGAGTGCGCAGGCCAGAACGGCCGCGTCCCGCTGCGCCTCCGGTATGCCGAGGGTGGACACATGGTCACGCGCCTCTTCCAGCAACGCCGGGTCGATGTAGTTGTGGAGCACGAGGATGGCGTCCCGGGTCTCGATCACCTTGCGGTAGGCGAACATCTTCCAGGGAACGGGGGGCCACAGAATCTCGAACAGCCGGGGCCGCGACTTGGTCAGAGTGACCGCCGGCACAGCCTCAGTCAGTTCTTTCCAGAGCGGCCACAGCCGCCACACGATGGAAATGTCCACGCATATGCAGTGCGCAGCTCTCACTGCCGGCACCAAGATCGCCGCAGCCCGAAAGAGGCCGTGAGCCTCCATAATAAGGGGCTGGCATTCCGCGATCCAGCCCACGGGAAAGAACAGCCGCATGAGGTGGCCCACCCAGAAGAGGCCAGCGAGGGCTGTTCCTATACCGAAGAGCCGCAGGCTCCATATGAGCGAGAGTGATGCTCCGCCCCGGGCGTACCGCCAGCACATTATCACGCATAGCACGTTGGTCCCCAGATGGGCGGCTATCAGGAGAAGCCAGTAAAGGGCGAGGAGCGGCGAATCACCTGCCCCGGTGACGACGTAGTCGTGCGGCTCCTCGTTGACCGCGTCGATCACGATGAGAGCGGCGAGAAGAGTGCAGGTGCCTCTCTGGTGCCAGCGCCGCAGGCGCCGGCGAGCCGTAGTCTCGGCGACGAAGTACAGCACCGCAGCCGCCGAGACGACTCCGAAGAGGTTCCTGACCAGGCCGACGGCATGCCCCCGCCCGAGCAGATCGGTGGTGGCGGCGCTCACGGAGGGCAGATTCAAGGTCATCGCGATGACCGCCGTGGCGACGGCCAGCCACAGCCCACGCTGCTGCGGGGAACGGAAGACGAAGGGAGCCCGCAGGAGGACGGCCACCCACAGCACCATGGTGCCGACGCTCTGCTGCCAGGCGCTCAACGCCACCGCCGCAGGCTGCTGCGGGGGCCGTCGAGTCCCAGTCCCTCTTCCAGCCTGGCCACCACGTTGCCCGACTTCCGGTCCACTCCCGACAGCGCACGGGTGCGTATTTCACTGGCCATGATCTCCGCCTCCCGCTCGTGGCGTGCGGAGAAGTTCGACCGAGCGAGAACCTTGCGGAGCAACCCGGGATCCAGATCGGGGAACAGCTGCGAGACCGAGCCGGTGCCGCCGCCTTCCGGGCTGTGCGACTCGTGATTGAAGAGCATATGGCCGATTTCGTGCAGGACGATGTGCTCCTGGTGTAATCGGCTGGTCTGGCGCTCGTAGAAGAAGTGGTCGTCGGTCTCCGTCGCCAGCCATAACCCGTAGACGCCCTCCATGAGGTTCTGCAGGGGAACCGAGTGGAGATGTATCTGACGCTGTCTTCGCTCCTCCAGCTGTCGGCAGAATCCTTTCAGCGAGAAGGGCTGCGGGAGGTCGAACTTGCGCAGCATCGCCTGGCAGCGACGGCGCAACAAGACGTCTCGATACACCATGCAAGATCCTCCGGAGGTGCTCCAGGGCGACGAAGACGGACACGAACCGCTCGAAGCGGCGCTACCCCGGCCGCATCACAACGGCATTGCTTGACACGGTCGGCGTGCACGGACCTCTGGGCGGCACCATGCCTACGAATGCGAAATTCTCTGCATGTCAACCCTCCCCCTCGGAATCACCGCCCTTGGGTGGCAGTTCGTTCATTTTTCGCACCTCATGAACGAGCGCCAGGAGAGCGTCGAGACTTGCCGCGGAGAGCCCCTCCGCCCGCAATGCCAGGTTACGAACGCGACTGTCCCGCATCGCATGCACCAACTCCAGTTGCCTGTCGACCTGGTCCGTCACATCATCGTCGAAGAAATAGGCTGGCGGAACCCCGAAGAACTTCGCCAGACCTTCGATGTGACGCAATGTCGGATTGTCCCGTTGCCCTTTGCGCAACAGCCAGATGTAGCTGCCGGAGATCGACACCCCGGCCTCGGTGATCTTCTGCGCCACCTCTTCATTGCCATAAGGCCCACGGCCTGAGGGGACGACCACCTGGAACAGATGATTGAGCTTGTCGGCGAGGCTATGCCTCGGTGCGTCGGAAACGGCGGACATGACTACGCCTCCTTGGGAGCCATCGGACGCCATCCCCCGTGCTCATGTGGCAATTCGGCTGGCATGAGCGAAACTCTGACCGCGCACCGGATGGCGCGCGCCGCAACACCGTCTGCGAGCAGCCGGAGTGGACTCGGCGGCGAGAGGCGCACACCGAGCCGTTCACCATCCTCACCGGTTGACAGGTACGTCCTTGGCCGTACCGAGCATCACCGCCGCGGCCGCGTCGAGCCGCGCCGCGATCCATCCCTCCAGGGTGCTGCCCGAGCGCTCGGCAGCCAGTCGCCAGCGCTGCACTCGTTCGGGACTGGCCTTGATCCGCGGAAGGGCCTCCGGCGCCTCTGCGTGTGCGGTCTTCCCCTTCCGGGCCGCCCTCACGTTCTTCCGCAGTTCGTTGCGCGACCAGCCGAAGCGCCGCGACTGGTCCAGCCAGTAGTCCTGTTGTTCCGGTGTCAGCGCCGCGACCTCGGCGTGATGCTGGAAGCTGAGTTCACTCCGACGTCGTGCGTGGTCGAAACGTCTCGCCACCCAGGCGTAGTTGCGAATGGTCTGGTAATCGAGACCGGCGGCCTTGACGGCCCTGCGATAGCGATCGGTGTACCGAGACTCCCCGTAGATGATCCAGTCGCCCAGACACCATGCCGACGAATCGGCCAACCTGGCGATGCGCTGGCCGGCTCGCTCCCACACCTCGTAGTCGAGGCCCGCGGGTATACGCAGTCCGACCCGAGTCGCCAACACCCCGTCGTCCAGCCCCTGCTCGGTTCTTCTCTCACCTGCGCCGACGTATGGCTGCTGCTGACTTCTCCCCTTCGGTCCCGGCGCAGCAGCAGACGTTTCACCGTTGGCTGTCACCACATCACCCTCTAGTCGAATAGCCGAGGAATGGACGTCAGTACACGCTCTTCTCGCCAAACGACGATGCGCCGGGTACCGGAACTACGACACTCACGCGACAATCGAGCGGCATCCGCACAGCTCGAGGCGCTCCGCCCGGGTCGTTCCCGCCGACTGTTATCCGCACTCTCCACGTCGATGACGTCGTGCTGAAGAGCGACTCTAAGAGGAGGCTGTCACTCCCGTCAACTGGTGTGTGAGAATAGGGCAGTTGGTATCCACCTCAGTCGAAGGCCTTCTGCCGCGCGAAGCCTGCGCCCGCTAAGCTCGGCTCGGGTGCGGCACGGAAACACGACGTGGAATCACGCGCTCACCAGCCGCGTTAGCGACCGGGCAGACCTCCAGGCGCTGTGGCGGTCTTCTTCCCGGATCTGCAGAATCGCTACGTAGAACGGGTCATTTCGCCTCCGTATGCGGGGGCTCATCCCAGCCGCCCTGCCAGAAGGCTCGTTGTGCGGACCGGTTGCCGGCATCCGATCGTGCATTTGTGGCCATCGAGACGTCGAGGAGCACTCATGAAAGCCAGAGAACTGTCGGTCGCAGGGGTCGTGGAGTTCACCCCCGAGGTGTACAGGGACCAGCGAGGGTCGTTTGTATCACCCTTCGAGGAATCCACCTTCACGCAGGCTGTCGGCCACAAATTCTTCCCGGTGGCGCAAATGAGCCACAGCAGGTCCCGCCGCGGAACGCTCCGTGGCATCCATTACACCCGGACTCCCCCGGGCATGGCCAAGTACGTCTACTGCCTGTCGGGGCGAGCCCTGGACATCGTCGTGGACCTGCGGCTCGGCTCCCCGACCTTCGGCCGCTGCGACACGTCCGAACTCGGCGGGGACAGCTGCCGTGCCGTGTACGTGCCAGCCGGCGTCGGTCATGCGTTCGTCGCGCTGCAGGACGACACGTTGATGTCGTACTTGATGTCCGGCGGATACGACCCGGGCAGGGAACTCGCCCTGGCCGCACTCGATCCCGCCCTGGCGCTGCCTGTCCCGCGGGGACTCCCGCTCCTGCTGTCCGATCGGGACCGGGCGGCGCCGACACTGGCAGAAGCGCGGTCGCGGGGTGATCTCCCCGGCTACCGGGCGAGCATCGAGGCGATGGAGGCGCTGTGCGGGTGAACGGACGCCGACCCCGGATCGCGGTGCTGGGTGCGTCCGGGTTCATCGGGTCCGCGATCAGCGCCGAGCTCGCCGAGCGGCCGGTACGGCTGCGCACGGTCGCGCGCAGGCCCTTCCCGTGCCTCACGGGGCCGTCGCCGACGTAGCGCCGTTCCAGGCCGACCTGACCCGGCCCGGTGCCCTCGCGGACTCGGTCACCGGCTCGGACGTCGTCATCTATCTGGTCGCCCACATCACGGGTCCCGGCGGCTGGCGGGCGAGTGAGGACGACGCGCATGCGGCAGGCGTCAACCTGGGTCTGGTGCGCGACCTCGTCGCGGCTCTCCGTGACGGGCGCCGGTCGGGTCCGCCGCCGACGGTGCTGTTCGCCGGGACCGTGATGCAGGTCGGGGTGCCCCCGAACGGAAGGATCGACGGCACCGAGCCGGACGCGCCCGGTACGGCCTGTCCGCGGCAGAAGCTGGCCGCCGAGCGGCTGCTGCGGGAAGCCACCGAGGAGGGCGTGCTGCGGGCCGTCTCCTTGCGCCTGCCGACCGTCTACGGCCATGTGAGCAGAGCACCGGAGGGCGGCCGGGACAAGGGTGTGGTGGCGATGATGATCCGCCGGGCACTGCGCGGTGAAGGGGTGACCATGTGGGGCGAGGGAACGGTCCGCCGGGACCTGCTGCACGTGGACGACGTCGCCGCGGCGGTGCCGGCCGCGTCGCCGCCGCCGGGTCGGCGCCGACGCCTGGGGGCCGGCCGACCGCCGCCGCCAGCCAGGCGGCGGCGTGGTGACGCCGGGCGGCACGGCGGGGGCGGTCGGGCGTCGTCCAGGTGGCGGCGGCCAGCTGGCGTCCGGCCGGGGCGGCGTCGGCGGGCGCCGGGGCAGTGGGCGGCGGCGCGGTGTTCACCGCGGCCCTGGACGCCGTCGGGCGCGGCGACGACCTGACCGGGCGGCGCTGGGTGCTCGGGACCGGCCGGGGCGAGCCGCTGCGCGATCTGTTCGGCCGCGTCGCCGTCGCGGTGGCCGCGCGCACCGGGCGGCCACCGGTCCCGGTGACGCGGGTGGTACCGCCGGAGTACGCCGAGCCGATCGACTTCTGCGACATCGAGGTCGACGCGCGGGCGTTCCGCTCGACCACGGGGTGGCGAACGCGGGTCGGGCTCGAGGACGGGCTGCGCCGCACCGCGGCGGCGCCGGCCGGCGGGGAGGCTCCGGCGCCGGGCTGAGTCCGGCGAGCCGGCCGTCCCGCCCGGCCGAGCCGGGCGGGACGGCCGGCTTCAGAGCGCGACCGCTCCTGTGTTGAGTGCCGATATCAGCGTCCGGGCTTGGACGTTGACGTAGCGTCCTCGGCGTACCAGGTCACCGAGCTGGCCGGGGGTCGCCCACATGAATCCGGGTGGCGGGGTGCGCGGTGCGACGTCCGGGCCGGCTTCGACGACGGTGTAGCGGCTCACCGCGTTCAGGAAGCGGCCGCCCTCCTCCGAGTGCCAGGCGTCGAACAAAGTCCGCTCCGGTGCCGCCGCGAGCACCTCGTCCAGGAAGGGCGGCCGGCCGTCGACACCTGCCTCCTCGGGCACGGCCTGCACGGTGGGTGCCAGTTCGACGGCGTCGGTCAGCCCGCCCTCCGTCCGGGCGTGCGCGAGGAGATGGGGCACGCCGTCGAACCTGCGCAGCAGGAAGGCGGCAAGCCCGCGGCCCTTCGGTTCCACGAGCGGCTGGCTCCATCCCGCCACCTCCCGGTTGGCCGCCTCGACCCGGACGGCGACCACGCGGAACCCGCCGTCCGAGGCCGGCTCGAAGGAGGCCGGGGTGCGCTGCCAGCCGTGCAGCCCGGCCAGCGGGACGAGTTCGGCACGCATGTCGCTGACGGCCCGCCGCATGGAGAGCCACGACTGCAGGGCGACGTCGGGGTTCCGGGCGCCGGGCTCGGAGCCGAGCACCGGCGCACAGGCCAGTACGCTCCGGACGTCCATGTTCACCAGCAGGTTGCGCCGGAGAAGCGCACCGATCTGGCCGAGGGTGAGCCAGCAGAAGTCGCTGCCGGTCTCGACGGGTCCGGCGGCCTCGACGATGACGTTCCGATTGGACTTTCGGTAGAACCACTCACCGTGCTCCGACTGGAGGACGTCGACGAGGACCCCGCCGCGTTCCGGCCGGGTGAAGTAGTCGAGGTACTTCACCACGGAACCGCCGTGCGCCCGGGTGTAGTTGCTCCGGGTGGCCTGCACCGTCGGCGAGAGCTGAACCGGCTCGGGGTTGCCCGGCTCCGCTTTGGCCTGCATCAGGAAGTGCAGGACCCCGTCGAACTCCTTGGCCAGGATGCCCAGGATCCCGATCTCCGGCTGGTTGATGATCGGCTGCTCCCGGGCGTCCGGAGCGCCGGGACCACCGGTGATCCTCAGCCCTTCGACGGTGAAGAACCGGCCGCTGCGGTGGCCCAGGTTGCCGGTGTCATGGTGGAAGGACCAGCCGTCGAGGTCCTCGAAGGGGATGCGGTGCACCTGGAAACGGTGTGCCCGGGCGCGGTCCCGCAGCCAGGGTTCGACGTCGGCGGTTCGTATCCAGTGCCCCTCGTCGACGGCGAGCGCGGAACGGGCGAACCGCGCCGAGAGGTCGTCGTCGGTGCGCGGAACCAGCGTGCTGGGAGCGTACATCGCGTCTCCTCACCTTCCCCAGGCGACCAGGGAGTGGTCGCCGACGAGCAGTTCGCCGGGCTTCCCCTGGGCCCCGGGGGGAGCGATGACCGCGGAGCGGCCGATGAGCGAGCCGGCCAGGCCACGCGTGCGCAGCACTCGGGTGCCCTCCATGATGACGGAGTCGGCCAGCACGGAGCCTCGCAGTTCGCAGTCGGCCCCGACCGACGTGCAGGGGCCGATGTCGCAGTCCTCCACCACCGTTCGGGCGCCGATGATGGCGGGGCCCTCGATCCGCGAGCGCACCACCACAGCGCCGGGCTCCACGACGACCCGGCCGGTCAGCCGGCTGCCGCCGTCGACGTCTCCGTCCACCCGTGGCTCCAGCTCTTCGAGCAGGCGGCGATTGCATGCCAGCAGGTCCTCGGGCCGTCCGGTGTCCTTCCAGAACCCGGTGTGCTCGGTCGCCCGAACCGTGGCTCCGGAGGCCACCAGCCACTGGATGGCGTCGGTGATCTCCAGCTCGCCGCGGGCGCTGGGCGGTATGGCGTCCACCGCCCGGTGGACCTGCGAGGTGAAGAAATAGACCCCGATCAGTGCGAGATCGCCGCGGGGCTCGGCCGGCTTCTCCGCGAGAGCGAGCACCGTCCCCTCACCGTCGATCTCGGCGACGCCGAACTGGCGCGGGTCGGCGACCTTCTGCACGACCACCTGTGCCGAGGGGCGGCCCGCGCGGAAGTCCCCGGCGGCCTGGAGGACCCCCGGCAGCAGGATGTTGTCGCCGAGGAACATGGCGAAGTCGTCGTCACCCAGGAAGGGGCGGGCCGACCGGACCGCGTGGGCCAGTCCCAGGGGCCGTTCCTGGTGAATGTAGGTGACGGGTGCCCCGAGGCGGGCTCCGTCGCCGACGGCGGCTTCGATCTCCGCTGCCTTGTCGCCCACCACGATGCCGATCTCGGTGACGCCCAGTTCTGCGACGCGGTCCAGGACGTGTGCGAGGACGGGCCGGTTGGCGACCGGGACGAGCTGCTTGGGCATCGAGTGGCTGAACGGACGCAGCCGAGTGCCTGATCCTCCGGCCAGGACGAGCGCCTTCACGGGCCTCTCCTTCCTCGTGGTGCACGGGCGCGGTTCCCCGTGGTCATCGGTCCCACCGGAGGTAGACGAGCGGTGCGTCGCGGCCCGGGACGTCCAGTACCTGGAGCTGCCCGGAGTCGATGCCCAGCACCTCCCGCAGCGCCGCCGTCTCACCGGGCCACTTCGGGTGCGCCAGCTCGTCGAAGGCGATGATGCTGCCCCTGGTCAGGTAGGGACGGATCGCCTCAAGGGCGTCGCGTGTGGGCTCGTACAGGTCGAGGTCGAAGTAGGCCAGCGCGATGATCGTCTGAGGGTTGTCCCGCAGGTACGCGGGAACGGTGGCGCGGACGTCACCCTCGACGACGAAGGTGCGCTGGACGTGTCCGAGCGGCTCGACCGCCTCGTGGCACTCGATCACTTCGCGCAGGTGCTCGGTGAAGCCGTCGGCAGTGGCGAACCGGCCCACGGTGGCACTCTGGCTGACCTTGTCCTGATCGGCCACGTCGGGAAATCCGGTGAAGGTGTCGAAGCCGATGATCCGGCGGGTGGAGTTGTAGGGCTCGTGGATGCCGCGCAGCGCCGTGAGCGCGGCGAGGTGCCGTCCGTGCAGCACGCCGAACTCCATGATCACTCCGGGGACGCCGGCGCACATCCGGTAGAGGGCGTCCATGGACAGCAGGTCGGAGACCTGGTGACGCCGCATGTAGATGCCGAGGTGGTCGATGAGGTACTCGGGCGGGATCAGACTGCCGCTCATCAGCTTGGTCAGCCGTTCGCGGGCGTCGCGCTCCCGCTCCGATTCGCGAGGCAGGATCCGGGGATCGGTGTGACGGGGCATGCAGGTGCTCCTCACGGAAAGAGGGGGTCAGGTGATCCAGGCGTCGGGAGCCGGTCCCCCCCGGCCGATGGGCGGGAACAGCTCCTCGAGGCGAGTGGTCTCCGCCTCGTTCAGTGGCGACGCGAGCGCCCGTAGCGCCCCGTCGACCTGCTCGGGGGTGCGCGGCCCGATCACCGTGGACGTGACCCCGGGGCGGGCCGTCACCCAGGCGAGGCCGACCTCGGCGGGGTCCCTGCCGATCTCCGCGCAGAACCGCTCGTAGGCCTCGACCGCCCTGCGCACGGCCGGGTCGCCCAGGGCTGTTTCGGCGCGTCCCTGGGCGGACTTGACCGCGGTACCCGCGGCGGTCTTGCGCAGCACACCACCGAGCAGCCCGCCGTGCAGCGGCGACCAGGGGAGCACCGCCATGCCGTGGGCGCGGGCCGCCGGGATCACCTCCAGCTCCGCGTGCCGCACGAGCAGGTTGTAGAGGCACTGCTCCGAGGCGAGCCCTGGGGGGCGGCGGCGCTCGTCGGCGGGCGGGGGCGAGGCGGCCGGCCGGTCCGGGTGCCCGGGGGCCTCGCCGGGGAGCAGGTCCGCGCGGTGCGTGGAGACCTCCTCGCGGGTGCGGTGGCGGGAGGCGGCGGTCTGCACGGTGGCGATGTCCCACCCGGCGAAATTCGAGGAACCGACGTAGCGGATCTTGCCCTGCCGGACGAGCCGGTCCATCGCCTCCCAGACCTCTGCCCAGTCGGCCTCCCGGTCGACCCGGTGCATCTGATAGAGGTCGATCCGGTCGGTGCGCAGCCGGCGCAGTGATGCCTCGCAGGCGGCGACGACGGCCTTGGCGGACAGCCCGCCGTCGCCCGGGGCATCGGTCATCGCGTTGCCCACCTTGGTCGCCAGCACGACGTCGTCACGACGGGCCGGCGCCTTGGTGAACCAGCGGCCGATGACCTCCTCGGTGTGGCCCTTGTGAACACGCCATCCGTAGATGTTCGCCGTGTCGATGAAGTCGATGCCGCCGTGGAAGGCGTGGTCCATGAGCCGGTGCGCCTGAGGCTCCTCGACACGTCCGCCGAAGTTGACGGTTCCGAGGCACAGCCGGCTCACCGTCAGGCCCGTACGGCCGAGGCGGGTACGGGTGGGGGCCGGGGTCGTCGCGGCGTCTGCTCTCATCATCGGTGGCCCCTCGGCGCGGTGCACGTGGGCGGGACGTGGGCGGCTGTCAGCTGTTCCAGCGCGGGGACGATCGCAGAAGGGGCCGGCGTGCCGAGCGCCTCACGGCGCAGCCGCTCGGCGGCGGTCCGGTAGGAGGGGTCGTCGAGGACCTCCTTCAGGTGCATGCGGAGCAGGTCGGGCGAGAGCCGGTCGGAGTCGGCGACGTAGACGCCGGCGCCCTGCTCCTGGAGGCCGTTGGCGTAGGCCACCGGCCCGTACCACTTGTTGCTCCAGAACTCGCCGGGCACGACCAGCTGGGGCACGCCGCTCTCGAGCGCCGAGACCATGGTGCCGAAACCGCCGTGGTGGACGACGGCCGCGCACGAGGGGAGCAGGGCCGTCAGCGGCACGTAGTCGTAGGTGCGCACGTTGTCGGGGAGAACGCGGTCTCGGAGGTCGGCGGCGGTGAACGTGGCGACGACCTCGACGTCGAGGTCCGCGACGGCCTCCAGCAGGGCGGCGGGCGAGGCCTCGGAGTACGTGCCGCCCCGCTGCGAACCGCCCATGGTGATGCACACCCGGGGCCGCTGGGGCGGGGCGTCCAGTTCGCGGGGCACCACGGAGGGCCCGTTGTAGGCGAGCTGCCGGACCGGCACGCGGTGCACACCACCGGGGCGCCAGGCCCACTCCGGCTGGGTGTCGACGGTCCATCGGCCGGTGACGGCGTCCTCGGCGAAGTCGCTGCCGTACCGGTCGAGCAGCGGTTCCAGCCAGGCACGCAGCGGGTCCTGCCGGGTGTCGTCCGGGGCTCCGCTCCGCCACGCCCGGCGCAGCTGTACCAGGGCGTCCGTCCCGCCCAGCACACGGGCGTGCGCGGCGCCGCAGGCTCGGGCGGCTATGGCGCCCGCGTAGGTCATCCAGTCCCACAGCACCAGGTCGGGGCGCCAGGAACGGGCGAAGCCCACGAGGTCGTCGAGCATCGGCTCCGGGCAGCAGTGCCGCAGGAAGTTGTTGACCGCGGAGTCGAGTTCGGCCCAGGGGTCGTCACCGCCGTAGTCGGACTGCACCGGGTTGCGCGCGGGCAACGGCCGGGGAGGCGGGGCGGCTTCAGGACCGGCGGCGGCCACCTCCTCCGCGGCCCCGGCCATCGGCACACCCACCGAGACCGCGGTGAGGCCCGCCGAGGTGATCGCTTCGGTCAGGTCGGGCTGGCATGCCACCCGTACCTCGTGCCCCGCGGAGCGCAGTGCCCAGGCGAGCGGGGCCAGCACATAGAGGTGGGACTTCAGCATCGGCAGGGTCAGCATCAAGACGCGCATGTGCACCCTCTCCAGCACCCGGCTCCGGGCATAGTGACACGCATTCCGATCCCATTCCGTGAAGTAATGTGAGACCGCCGCATTCGAGGCGAGCGGCACCGCGAGGTGGCTCTTGAATTCGTGGCGAATGTCGTCGACGACCTTAGCCCGGCACCTGCCGGGTGTCCACGAATAGACGACATCGAAAAACTCCGCCGGCCGTCAATGCAGGTCACGGCGATGACATAAGACATGTGTACCGCCGGCGGGACAGGATCGGCAATCCGGATTTCCCTGCGCGATTGCTTTATCAACGCCGTCGTGTATGGTTTGGCAACCCGGATTCCATTTTCGCTGCTCCCACATATCGAGTTACCGTCCGGAACAGCACACGATGGTGATCCGACATGAATCCCATCGGTCGACCCTTTCAGGGGGATGAGGTATGAGGATCCTGGTAACCGGCGGGGCCGGCTTCATCGGCTCCTACTACGCGCGCAGTCTCCTCGCCCAGAAGTATCCGGGCGCCGAGCGGGCGGAGGTGACGGTGCTGGACAAGCTCACCTATGCCGGGAACACCTCCAACCTCCCCATGAAGCACCCCCGGCTGCGCTTCGTCCGCGGCGACGTGTGCGACCGCCGACTCCTGCTCGACGTCCTTCCCGGGCACGACGCGGTGGTGCATTTCGCCGCCGAGACGCACGTGGACCGATCGCTGACCGTGCCGGACATCTTCGTCCGGACCAACGTCGGCGGCACCCAGAACCTGCTGGACTGCTGCCTGGAAACGGGTATCCGGCGCGTCGTGCACGTGTCCACCGACGAGGTCTACGGCTCGATAGACGAGGGCGCCTGGACCGAGGAGGCCCCGCTGCTGCCCAACTCCCCCTATTCGGCCTCCAAAGCGGGTGCCGATCTGCTGGCACGCGCGTACTGGAGTACGCACGGCCTCAATCTGTCCATCACCCGGTGCTGCAACAATTACGGCCCGTACCAGTACAACGAGAAGGTCATTCCGGCCTTCATCACCAATCTCCTGGGAGGCCTCCCGCTCCGGCTCTACGGCGACGGCGGAAACATCCGGGAGTGGGTGCACGTCGACGACCACTGCCGGGCGGTGCACACGGTGCTGCGTCACGGCCGGGCGGGGGAGGTGTACAACATCGGGGGCGACCCGCTCTCCAACAAGGACCTGACCGGACGGCTTCTGGAGCTGTTCGGGGCGGACTGGGACCGCGTGCGCTTCGTGAGGGACCGCAAGGGCCACGACCGGCGCTACGCGGTGGACGACAGCAAGATCCGCACTGAACTGGGCTACGTTCCGCGCGTCGGACTGGACGAGGGACTGGCCGCAGTCGCCGCCTGGTACCGGGAGAACCGTGCCTGGTGGAACCTGGCCCAGGATGCCGTCGGGTACGCCTGAGCGGTGCCGGCGAGCGGCAGGGGAACGGTCCGGTCGTCGCAGGGCGACCGGACCGCTCCCGCACCTTCACCCCTTGCCGCCCAGGTTCTGCCAGAACGCGTCGGCCAGCTCCTCGACGAGGCCCCCGGCGGCCGGCAGGAAGTTCACCACCAGTCGCAGGCCACCCTCCTCGTCCGGCCACACCTCGGTCTGCAGCGGCGTGGTCAGCCCGGCATACGGCGGGCGCACCGGCCGGCCCCGCAACGGGCCGAGGTCGAGCCCGGGCGCGGCATCGCCCTGCACGACGAAGTTCGTCTGGAACAGCGGAGTGCCCGGCGTGCGGGACGGCATGACCTCCCGCAGCCGTCCGATCAGCAGGTCGAAGCCGACGTGCTGGGCCGCCAGAGCGCGGCGAACCAGCGGCGCCGCGCCGTCCGTCGTGATGCCCAGGGCCTCCCGCACCCGGATGCAGACCATGTTGACGTGGCACCCGATGACGTCCTCCATGCCCGCGTCCAGGCGCTGGGCCACCGGAACGACCACGCCGAAGTCATCCTGGCCCGTCACCGCGGCAACGGCCCGGGCGTAACCGGCCATCAGGACGGTGAACAGGGTACGGCCGGAGCGCGCCGCCTCGTCGCGCAGCGCTGCGGCGGCCTCCCTCGACAAGCTCCGCACCACGCGCGACGGCCCCCGGCGGTTCGTCTCGGGGGCCGGTCGCAGCGGCAGCTCGGGCGTGTCCCGCAGCTCGTCCACCAGCTCCTGGAGCAACGGCTCCACGGCGGGCAGCGCCGCTCGATGCGCGTCCCACAGCGCCCGGGTCCGGGCCAGGGACGAGGTGCGGCCCCGCTCGGCGACCCCCCGGTAGCCTTCCCCCAGGTCGCGCGCGAGCACCGTCTCCGACCAGCCGTCGAAGGCGATGTGGTGCACGACGTACCCGATGGCCGTGGCGCCGCCACCGGCGATCGGCGTGGCGGCGAGCCGCCAGATCTCCCCCCGGGTGATCTCCAGCGGCCGGAGCAGTTCCCGGTGGACCTCCCGGACCGCCTCCTCCTCCGAGGCGGCGCCCGGGAGCAGTGCGGTCCGCGGCGCCGGAGTGTTCCCCGGTACGGCGCCGGGCACCGGGGTGTCCCGGTAGGCGGCGCGCAGCGCCTCGTGCCGGTCGTGGACGTACGCGGCGGCACGGTCCAGGGCGGCGATGTCGACCGGTCCGTCGACGACCCACACGCCGGTGCAGTGGGCCATCCGGTCGTCCGGGGCGCTGCCGTGCTTTGCGAGGAAATCGCGCTGTACCGGCGTGAGCGGGACCGGTCCGCCGTCGTCGACCGCCCCGGACGCCGGTGCGGGCGTGACTCGCAGGGAGTCGGCCAGGCCGCGCGCGCTCCGTTCGCGCAGCAGCAGTGAGACGGGTACCGGCCTGCCCAACTCGGAGGTCAGGCGCGCGCACACCCGTCCGGCGTCCAGTGAGGTCCCACCGAGCGCGACGAAGTCCGCGCCGGAGGGCACCTCGTCCCGTCCCAGCACGTCGGCGCAGACCCGGGCCACGAGGAGGGTGAGGTCGTCCCCGGGGTCCTCGGCGGCGCCGGCCGCGGGCGCTTCACCGGCGGGCGGGGTGCCCTCCGCGCCGTCCAGCAGGGCCAGCAAGGCGGTCTCGTCGACCTTCCCGCGGGAGGTCTGCGGGATCGTGTCGACGGCGATCACGGCCTCGGGAACGTGGTACGGAGCGAGTACCCCGCGCAGTGCGGACAGGGCTCCGGCCAGCCGGTCCCCCCCTTGCTCCGGTACGCAGAACGCGGCCAGTCCGCGGTAACCGCCGTCAGCCGCGCGGCGCGGGACGGCGACGCACCGCCGCACTTTCAGCACCCGCTCGATCTGCCGCTCCACCTCGGCGGGCTCGACGCGGTGGCCGCGAATCTTCACCTGCCTGTCCAGCCGCCCGAGGAAGTGCAGCACGCCGTCCTCGTCCCAGCGAGCGAGGTCGCCGGTGCGGTACACGCGGGTCGCCTTCCCGTCCAGCTCCAGCACCGGAAAGCGGCGTGCGGTCGCCTCCGGATCCCCCAGGTAGCCGAGTGCCAGACCGTCACCCGACACGCACAACTCCCCGGGTTCACCGACTTCGCACAGCCGGTCGCCGTCGAGGACGTGCACCCGGGTGTCGGGGGCCGGGCGGCCGATCGGCACGCCGGCACCGCTGTCGCAGTCGGCGCGGACGATGCGGCGCGTGGCGGCGACCACGGTGCTCTCGACCGGTCCGTAGCCGTTGATGAGGACGGAGTCGGGGAACCGGTCGAGGAACGCCCGCACGTGCGGGACGGACAACCGGTCGCCGCCGGTCATCACCTGGGCGACGCCCGCGAACGCCTCGATGTCCTCGTCCACGAAGAGGTTGAACAGCCCGCTGCTGAGGAACACGTCGCAGACCCCGTGGTCGCGGACCATCCGGCGCAGCGCGTCCGGGGTCAGGTACGGCTCGCGCACCACCACCGACGTGCCGCCCGTGAGCAGCACCGACCACAGTTCCAGGGTGAACCCGTCCCAGGGGAGCGGGGCGGCCAGCGGCTTGACCGTGCGCGAGGTGAAGTCGCCGAAGGAGAGTCCCCGGCGGAAGAGGCGCACGGTCGCCCGGTGCGGGGACAGAACCGCCTTGGGCCTCCCGGTGGTGCCCGAGGTGACGAACACGCAGCACGGGTCGGCGCCGCCGGTCCCGGCCGGGGTGAACCCCTCCGGGGGCTCCGCCGTTCGACACCCCGGCGGCGTCCACACCCGCGGGCCGAGCCCGTCGGCGCGGCCAGAGTCGCACACGGCCACCTCGGCGCCGAGTTCCGCGAGCACGTCGCGCAGGCGGGCGCGTGGCCACTCCGTCTCCAGCAGGGCGTAGGCCGCGCCGGCCTTCAGCACCCCCAGGATCGTGACCACCAGTTCGGCGCCGCGCGGCAGCAGCACCGCCACCACCTGGCCGCGGCCCACACCGAATGCGGCCAGCCGGTGGGCACAGGCGTCGGCCGCCCGGTCGAGTTCGGCGTAGGTGATCCGCTCGTCCCCGTCGATCAGGGCGACCGCCCCGGGCCGGTCCCGGGCGATGCGCGCCACGATGCCGTGCACGCTCTGACCGTCCGGGTAGGGACGCTGGGTGTCGTTCCAGCCTCGATCAGGTTCCATGCCGGTGCACACTTCCTCTCTCGGCCGCCGGTCCCGGGTACCGGGCCTAGGACAGCCGGACTGTGGGCGCGTACGCGTCGAACCAGGCGCCGAGGTCCAGGGCGCGCTCCAGGGCGCTGCGGCTGCCCTGAGTGGTGGCGGGGCCTTCGTCGGCCACCGCCGCCGCCAGCAGTCCTCGGTCGATCAGGTCGAACACGGGGTGGTTCGGGGTGGCGAGCAGGTCTCGCGTCTGATCCCGGAGAGCCGCGGCGTACAGGGGGTCCTGGGTGGAGGGGTAGGGGCTCTTCACCCGCTCGGCGACCGACCGCGGCAGGACGTCGGCCGCGGCGGACCGGAGCAGGCTCTTCTCCCGGCCGTCCACGGTCTTCATCCACCAGGGCGCGTTGTAGACGTACTCCACCAGACGGTGGTCGCAGTAGGGGACGCGTACCTCCAGTCCTGCGGCCATGCTCATCCGGTCCTTGCGTTCCAGCAGCAGCTGCATGAAGCGGGTCAGATGCAGATAGGACACCGTGCGCATGGTGAACTCGCGGTCGTCCTCGCCGGGCGCCCGCTCGACGCCGGCCACGGCCGACCGGTAGGAGTCACGGGCGTATTCCGCGAGTGAGAGGCTCTTCTCGACGTCGGGGGTGAAGGCCCGTTCGAACGGATCGACGGTCTGGTCCCCGTCCCCTTGGACGAGCCAGGGGAAGATGTCCGCCTTCTGGGCTCCGGCGTCGTGGATCCACTTGTAGCCGCCGAACACCTCATCGGCGCATTCACCGGAGAGTGCCACCGTGGAGTGTCGCCTGACCTCCTTGGACAGCAGATACAGCGAGGCGTTCATGTCCCCCACGCACGGGGGGAAGTCGTAGGCGGCGACCACCTCGGCCCGGAGCCCGGGATCGGCCAGGTCCTTGGCGTCGAGCACGATGTCCTGGTGGTCGCTTCCGCAGTACGCCACCAAGTCCCTCACGTAGGGCGCGTCGGGAGATTCGCGGATGCCGTCGCTGACGAAGTTCGCGGTGTAGCCGAGGAAGTCGACGGAGAAGCTGCGCACCCGCTCGCCGCTGCGCGTCAGTCGCCCGGCGGCCAGCGCGGTCAGCGTCGAGGAGTCCAGCCCTCCGGAAAGCAGCGTGCACCGGGGTACGTCGGCGACGAGCTGCCGCGCGGCAATGTCGTCCAGCAGCTCGCGGACCCGGCCCACGGTGGCGTCGAGACCGTCGGTGTGCTCCATGGTCCGCAGGGTCCAGTAGACCCGGGTGCGCAGTCCGCTCCGGTCGGCCGTCACGATCGTCCCGGGTTCGACCTCGCGCATGCCCTCCCAGAAGGCCGGCCCGGGGGTTTTGACGTAGGAGAAGAGCTCGCGCAGTCCGGTGAGCCCGACCGTACGCTCGGCGATGGGGTTGGCCAGGATCGCCTTGGGCTCGGATCCGAACAGAACGCCGTCGTCCGTCGGGTAGTAGAAGAGGGGTTTGACGCCCAGGCGGTCGCGCACCAGGTGGAGTTGCTCGGTGCGACCGTCCCAGATCGTGAAGGCGTACATCCCGTTGAGCCGTTCGGCGACCGACACTCCCCATTCGAGATATCCGCGCAGCACCACTTCCGTGTCACTCCCGGTGCGGAAGGCGTGCCCGCGCGATCGGAGTTCACTGCGCAGTTCGGTGAAGTTGTACGTCTCACCGGTGTAGACGAGGACGACCGTCCCGTCCTCGGATTCCGCGGTCATCGGCTGGTGGCCGCCGTCCGGATCGATCACCGACAGGCGGCGGTTGCCCAGGGCCGCGTGCCTGCCGATCCAGCGCCCGGAATCGTCCGGACCGCGCCGTTTCAGCGTGTCGATCATCGCGTCGACGGTCTCGGCCTGTGCCTCCAGGTCGCGCCGGTAGGAGAGCCACCCGGCAATTCCGCACATGCTCGTCCCTCATTCCGTTGAGTGGTCCGGGGCATCGTGTCCGCGGTCGTGCACCGTCGCGCAGGCATCTCCCCGGGCGATGCGCGGCACAACTGGGGGTCCTGGCCGCGGCGGCCCGTCGTGCCGCGGCCAGGGCGGTCGCGGTGGGCCTCCGGCGCTGGACCGAGGTCGCGTCCGGCGGAGGCCGCCGCCCCGGCGCGCAGTGGGCGGCCGCGCTCCCGGCCGCCGGTCGGGGTCGCCACCGCCTCGTGGCGGCCCCGCTCATACGACGGGGACGCCGCCAGGTCCCCGGGCGGGCCGTCCACGCCGCCGCGACGCCGGATGCGCCACCGCCGGTGTGTCCGGGCATACCGGCCTCAGGTTCAGTTCCACGCCTGGAAGATCCAGCCGCGGGTCGGCCCGGCAGCGATCCGCCGGCGGTCGACGGGGGTGATCCGGCCGTGGTGCACCGCCGGGTCGGTCAGGTCGACGGTCTCCGAGTGCCAGCCGGACGCGCCGAGCCACGCTCCGATGTCCTCGACACCCGACAGCCACGGCGCGCCGACCGACTCCAGGGCGTCGAGCATCGGCCGCGCGACCGGGTCGGTGAACACCCGGTGGCTCACGTGCTCTCCGGCCATCCGGCTGCCGGGCGCCGACAGCCGGGTGACGCCGGCCAGGACACCGTCGTCCGCCTTGTCGGGCAGGTAGCACAGCACGCCCTCGATCAGCCAGGCGGTCGGCAGCCCGGGATCGAGGCCCGCTCGGAGCAGCGCCGCCTCCCAGTCGGCGGCGAGGTCGGTGGCGACGACGATCCGGTCGCACGTCGGTTCGGCGCCCGCGGCCTCGATGACCGGCTCCTTGAACGCGAACACCTCCGGCAGGTCGGCTTCGAACACCCTGGTTCCAGGCGGCCAGTCGAGCCGGAACGCGCGGGTGTCGAGGCCCGCGCCGAGCACGGCGACCTGCCGGCACCCCTGCGCGCGCGCACGGCGCAGGGAGTCGTCGAAGAAGCGGGTGCGGATGGCGAAGTAGTGCTCCATCGGATGGCGGACGACCTCGACGGCTTCCAGGGTGGACTGCTTGCATGCCTCGGCGAGAAATCGCTCCGCCAGGGGGTCGTGGAAGAGCCGGTCGGGCCGTCTGTTCTCCGCGGCGCGCGCGGCGGCGACGACCACTGCGGTGGCGCCCACTCCTGCTGTGGGTGTCCTCATGTCACTCCAGCGATTCTCGGTCGGACGGACGTCGGCCGGGGCAGTAGCGGGTGGGGGCGGTCACCGTGGGCTTCCGGTCATCCGCAAGGTGCGGGCGTGTTCGGCCAGCACGGCCTGGACGTCGCTGTGTTCGGGGGTCCAGTCCCCGCCCAGGGCGCGCGTGGTGGTCACGGTCGCCGTCTCGTTGACCCCGCGGATCGTCATGCAGCCGTGCTCCGCGGTGATCACGCACGCGCTGCCGAGCGGCGACAGGGCGTTCTGGACGGCGCTCACCACCTGGTGGCCGATGCGCTCCTGGACCTGGAGCCGGCGGGCGTAGCCGCGCAGCACCCGGGCGAGCTTGGAGAGTCCGACGATCTCGTCCCCGGGTCGCGGCCGGTAGGCGACGGTGGCCGTGCCGGTGACCGGCAACAGGTGATGTGCGCATGTGGAGTTCATCCGGATCCCGGCGACGACGATCAGGCCCGGGTCGTGCGGGGCGCTGAACCGCCGCGCGAGGTGGCGCTCCGGGTCGTCCTCGTAGCCGTCGAGGGCCTCCGCCCACGCCTTCGCCACTCGGCGAGGCGTGTCCAGAGTGTGTTCGCCTTCGTCGACGTTCAAGGCGATCAGAAGATCGCTGACGGCGGTCTGTACCTTGTCCAGATCGATCACGGTCAGTGGCCTCTCTTGTCTCCCCAGGCGAGGACGTGGAGTCGGTGGGTCGCGTTGATACCGTGCCGCGCCGCCGCGTCGGCGATGGCGGGCCAACGGGCATTGAGACCGGAGGCGGTGGTGCCCTCGGGCATCACCCAGACCTGTCCGTCCGGCCAGCCGTGGCCACGGGCGAGTCCGACGGCGGTGTCGACGTCCTCGGGTGAGGCGCACACGATCTTCAGATGCGCGTGGCCGTCCCGGGCCGCCGCCGACCAGCCCCGGTTCAGCGTGGGGTCCTGTCGGCCTCGGTGCCGTCCCGCGTTGCTGAGCTTCGGCGACACGATGAACGTCTCGACGAGCTCACGGGTACGGTCGTCGGGCGCGATGGTGCCGTTGGTCTCGACGTGCAGCGTGCAGCCGCGCCGCCGCAGCCCGCCCAGCAGCCGCGCCCAGGCGGACGAGCCCTGCTGGAGCAGCGGCTCGCCGCCGGTGAGCACGACCAGGGCGCCGTCCGGGACGATCGCGTCGATGTCCGCGACGGGGGTGTGCTTGATCTCCTCCCGCAACTGAAAGCGCGAGGAGTCCCAGGTGTAGGCGGAATCGCACCAGGAGCACGACAGGTTGCAGCCGCCGAACCGGATGAACCAGGCGGTGCGTCCGGCGGCCGGACCCTCGCCCTGCAGGGTCGGCCCGAACGCCTCGGCGAGCGGCAGTTCGTCGGGCCGCGGCGCGGCGGGATCCCGCAGCCGGGCCGGCAGGGTCATCGAACCACCTCGGCGGCGTTCACATGCGTCTCCGTCACCTGCACCCGGGACACCGACACGTCGGTCCACCCGGCCTCGGCGATCCGGTCGGCGGTGACGCGGGCGAGCAGCTCCGCGACGTTCTCCACGGTGGGCCACTCCAGGCCCTTGGAGGGCTCGGAGGAGCCGAACAGGAACAACTTGGTCCCGTCGGCGATCAGGGCGGGGACCAGGGGGTCGGCCGCGCCCAGCATGGCGCCGTGGTCCAGGTGGGTGTCGATCCACTCGCGCAGGCTCTTCTTCAGCACGCCGAAGTCCACGACGACGCCCCGGTCGTCGAGCCTGCCGACGACGGTGATCTCGGCCCACCAGGAGTGCCCGTGCAGATTGGTGCACTTCCCGCCGAGCTGCGGGAGGCGGTGTGCGCTCTCGAAGTTGTGGCGCACCTTGACGAGGTTCATGCTGCCTCCAGAACGGTCTTCACACGGGGCCGAGTTCGCGGGTGCGCCGCTCGACGAGGTCGGCCACGGCGCGGTTGGGGATCCGCTGGACGTCCGGAGGGAGCGCGCCCCAGCCGGGGACCACGTTCACCTCCATGACGACGGGGCCGTCCTCGGTCTCCACGATGTCCACGCCGGCGTAGCTCAGGCCCATGGCCTTCGTCGCGCGTACACCGAGGTCGGCCATCTCCCGCGAGGGGGCGCACACTTCGATGCGGACGTCCCAGGACTCACCCGGTGGCAGCCCGTCCCCGGGGAACGGTTTCCAGGCGTCGCCGCCGGTGTGGAAGCGCGTGCACACCGAGGGTTCCTCGCCGATCACCAGCACCCGGTGGTCGCCCTCGTGCGGGATGTAGGGCTGGCAGATGAGAACGCCGTAACGGTCCAGCAAGGCACTGGCCTTGGCCCGTTCCCCGAGTCCGAACCCATGGGCGAAGCGCTCCACGTCGATGCCGCGAAAGCCGACGGAGGGCTTCAGGACGATCCGGCCCCACCGGTCGACCGCCTTCTCCACATCCGCGAGGGTCCGCACCGAGCGCGTGGGCGGCACCCGGATCCCGGAGCGGGTCAGCTGGTGCAGCATGGCGAACTTGCTCACGGTCCGCACATGGGCGCTCACCGGATCGAGCATGAGCGTACCCGGGGTGCCCGACAGGAGGGTGAGCCGTTCGACGGCGTTACGCCAGTTGTCGGCACCGATGTGCGCGCGGGAGAGGACCGCGTCGAAAGCATCGGCCCCCTGCCCCGCGACGGTGGGGACCATGCCCATCGGGGTGTCCTCACACCCGATGTCCTCCAGCCCGAAGAGGACGACCTCGTGGCCGCGCTCCCGACAGGCCTCGGCGATCCCCAGGCATTCGACCTCGCCCGGTTCCCACCACAGAATTCCTAGTCTCATCGAGCTCTCCAGACATAGCAGTGCTCTCATCGGAGACGTCTCACGTGATTCGAATTTCGCCGACGCCATGAATGTCCCTGCGTCGACGGGCCGTTGGCTCCGGCAACGTACGTCCATGAAAACCATTCGCGCAACAGGGAGAGAGGCTGCCGCCGCCCCTCGGACTCGTCGATGAATTGGGTATGGCGCACGGGCGCGGGCAGGGAACACCGCGTACCGCACCCGTCCCGCTCAGGCGACCGGTCCCGCCGGCGGGACAGTGCGGGGCGAAACCCGGGGATCACTGTTGCCGTCCCCAATTGCGGATGCCACACTCGCACACAGCGCTGCCGGAGCAGAATTCACACACCGGGCGCGAATCCTTCTTCTCCCCGCGTGAACTTCGACGCAGCGAGCCGCGTCCGGCCTCGGCTCGGACACCGAACCCGCTTTATCTACCTCCCGCTCGTCCCCGAGTGAGCCCGGCGGGCTCGCCTTCTTTGTGGTGCGGGAAATTCACCTTGCCTCCAAATATGGAAGGGCTGATCCGAAGTGCAGAACGCGACGCTTGATCTCGTCGTCGAGAACGGAACCGTCGTGCTGGGCGACGGCCGGTACCGGCTCGCCGTCGGCGTCAAGGACGGCAAGGTGGCGATGCTGGCCCCCGAGGAGCTGATGCCGCCGGCACGCCGCCGCATCGACGCCAGGGGCAACTTCGTGCTGCCCGGCATCGTGGACTCCGAGGCGCATCCCGGCTGCTATGTCCCCTTCGAGCAGGACATCAAGTCGGAGTCGCGCGCGGCCGCCTGCGCCGGCGTCACCTCATGGGGCGTGCAGGCGCCGGTCACCCGGCTGGGGACCAGTCCCTTCAAGGAGGTGGTCAAGCGCTCCGACGTCGTCTCCTTCCACAAGGCGTTCCCCTCGGCGCGCAGCGTGCTCGACAACGACTCGCACGTCGACGCGTACCTGACGTACATGCTGGAGACCGACGAGCAGGCCCGGGAGATCCCCGAGTACGCCGAACAGCACGGCGTCACGTCCTTCAAGCTCTACCTGCAGACGCGCGGGCTGCGCGGGATGTCCGACGACGACGACAACAACTGGCCCTCGCGCCGGGCCGGTCTGGGCCACGGCATCGACGACGGCACCGTCTACCTGACGATGGAGCAGACCGCCCGGCTCGGATACCCGGGCATGGTGCACATCCACCCGGAGAACTGGGAGATCGCCCGGATCTTCGAGGAGCGGCTGCGAGACAGCGGGCGCACCGACTTCGGCGCCTGGACCGACCGCTCTCCCGACTTCCTTGAGGCCCAGCACATCAGGGCCTACGCCTACATGGCCAAGCAGACCCCCGGCCGGGCGCCGCTCTACCTCCAGCATTGCACCACCGAGCTGAGCTTCCAGGAGGTCGCCAAGGCGCGCGCCGAAGGCGTCGAACTGTACGCGCAGACCGGGCCGGCCTGGCTGTGGGCGCAGCCGGAGGACGGCTGGCGGATCAACGTGCCGCTGCGCCGCCGGGAGAACATCGAGGCGCTGTGGTGCGCTCTGGCCGAGGGCATCGTCGACGTGGTCGGCTCCGACCACGTGGTCGGCTGGGAACCGGCCTCCCACGAGGAGATGTACAACGCCAACATCTGGGACTGCCGCACCGGCTTCAGCCGGGTCGAGCTGTTTCTGCCGGTGCTGCTCTCGGAGGGCGTCAACAAGGGCCGGATCAGCATGGAACGGCTCGTCCAGGTCTCCTGCGAGAACCCGGCCAAGACCAGCGGGCTGTGGGGGCAGAAGGGCTCGCTGCTGCCCGGCTACGACGCCGACATGGTGATCGTCGACGCCGGCCGCGAGGTGACCGTCGGCAAGGAGCACATCAACACCCGCTCCGGTTGGTCGATCATGGAGGGCCACGACTTCACCGGCTGGCCGATCATGACCATCCTGCGCGGTGAGGTCACCGCCGAATGGGCGGACGACTCCCCCGGTATGCGGCCGGTCGGCGACCCGCGCGGCAGGTTCCTGCCCCGCACCCTGAAGAACCGGGAGCGTGCCTTCGAGGTCACCGAGCCCACCCGGGTCAGCCGGGACGACCGGTGGTCGGCCGCCGACATGCACCGCCCCGGATTCAGCCCGGAGACCCTGCCCGCCCCGCCCGTCGCGGTCGCCCGCAGCAACGGGAGCCCGCGATGAGCGGTCACGTCTGGGATGACGTCCTCGACGAGACCGACCGCCGGGTGTTCGAGGCGGCCGGCTGGGGCCGCCGTGCCGGATTCGGCAAGCGCCCGGTCGTGATGGTCATCGACGTCAATTACAACTTCTGCGGCGACCGGCCCGAGCCCGTGCTCGACTCCATCGCCCGATGGCGGTACTCGTGCGGGGAGGTCGCCTGGAACACCGGCATCCCCGCGATCCGGAAGATCCTCAACAGCGCCCGCAGCAAGCGTCTGCCCATCGTGTTCACCACCAATCCACGCCGCGCTGACGGCTTCGACCTGGGGGTGTGGACCCTCAAGAGCCACCGCAGCGACGACACCGTGGACGTCCTGGGCCACCTCGGCAACGAGATCGTCGCCGAAGTCGCCCCGGTGGAGGGAGACATCCTGGTCGAGAAGCGGAAGCCCTCGGCGTTCTTCGGCACCCCGCTCATCAGCCACCTCACGATGTTGCGCGCCGACTCGGTCATCATCACCGGGACGACGACCAGCGGTTGTGTGCGGGCGAGTGCCGTCGACGCGATATCCCACGATCTGCGAACGACCATTCCGCACGAGGCCGTGTTCGACCGCTCCCGGCTCGCGCACAAGGCCAGCCTGCTGGACCTGCACATGAAGTACGCCGACGTCACCAGCACCGACGAGGTCGTGGCGCACATCGAAGGGCTGCCCACGGGCCTGTTCGACGCGGAGTTCCCGCCGGCGGCCGCCGAGCGCGCGCGCAGGGCGACGGAATGAACGGGTCGGTCCTGATCCGAGGGCGGCACCTGCTCACCTCGGCGGCCCCCGAGTCGGTCACCGACGGAGCCGTCCGGCTCAGCGCCGGCCGGATCACCCACGTCGGCGCCTACCGGGACCTGGCCGCGCGGTTCCCCGACGACCCCGTGCACGGCGGCCCGAACGACATCGTCACACCCGGGTTCGTGAACGCCCACGGCCACTTCTCCGAAGCGCTGCTGGCCGGCATGGCCGAGCAGTACGAGCTCGCCGCGTGGATCCGCGAGCTGATCGGACCGGTCGCACCGCATCTGCGCCGCGAGGACGCCTACGTCGGCACTCTGCTGGCGGGGATACAGCTGCTGCACAGCGGGGTCACGCTCGTCAACGACATGTTCGTGTGCGACCCCGTCGGCCCGGAACCGGTCACCCCGGGCGTCGTGCAGGCTCTCGATGAACTGGGGCTGCGCGGCGTCGTCGCCTTCGGCGCGGGCGACGCGCGGCCCGGCGTGGAAGAGGCCGCCCTGCTGCGCGAGCACGAGGAGTTGCGGAAGGCGGCCGCGGCCAGTCGGCTGTGCCGGTTCCGGGTGGGAATCACCGTCGTGTCCGCTCAGTCGCCGGAGTTGTTCGGCCACGGCGTCCGGATGGCCGTCGACGGTGGCCACGGCTCCCACATCCACCTGCACGAGGTGCGCGAGGAGGCGGTCGAGGTACGCGCCCGGCACGGGATGAGCGCGGTGGAGTACTGCGCCGACCGCGGGCTCTTCGACGCACCGGTGCTGGCCGCGCACTGTGTCTGGAACAGCCGCCGGGACATCGCCCTGCTGGCGGAGTACGGAGTCGGCGTCGCCCACAACCCGGTCGCCAACATGGTGCTCGGCTCGGGGGTGTGCCCGCTCCCCGAGCTCGACGCGCTCGGCGTCGACGTGGGCATCGGCGTGGACGGCGCGGCCAGCAACGACCGCCAGGACATGACCGAGGCGGTCAAGGCGGCGGTGCTGCTGCAGCGGGTCCACCACCTGCGTGCGTCGGCGATGTCGGCCCGGGACGCCTTCCGCATGGCCACCATCGGCGGCGCCCGCGCGCTGGGCATGAGCGAGGAGGTCGGCTCGCTGGAGCCGGGAAAGGCCGCGGACGTCGTCGTCTTCGACGGGGAGTCGCCCTCCCTGGCCAACATCCACGACCCGGTCCAGTCGGTCGTGTACTGCGCCGGTCCCCGCGAGGTGAAGGAGGTCTGGGTGGACGGCCGGCAGGTCGTCGCCGCCGGGGAGTCGGTGAACGTACGACCGGCCGACGCCGTCGCGCGCTCCAGGGAGGCCGCCGTGTCCCTGGTCCGGCGGGCCGGCTTGGACGGCCTCTCCGTGCTCGCGGGGACAGGAGGCCCGCCATGACCGTCGCCCTTGCCGCCTCCCGCCTGCCCAGCCTGACCGGCCTTCGCTTCCTGGCGGCCTTCGGGGTGTTCATCGGCCATGCCTACCCGACCGCCGCGTTCATCCCGCTCGCCATGGTGTCGGTGTCGTTCTTCTTCGTTCTCAGCGGCTTCGTCCTCACGTGGTCCGCCCGCGAGGACGACACCGCCCGGGCGTTCTGGCGCCGCCGGTTCTGGAAGGTGTTCCCCAACCACGCGGTGACGTGGGCGAGCATGCTGGCCGTCATCGCGGTGACCGGCGTCGCGACCGCACCCGGCTTCGCCGACGACGACACGTCGCAGGAGGTGCCCGCCGTGGCCAACCTGCTGCTGGTGCACACGTGGCTGCCGGTGCGCGAGCTCATCTTCAGCGTCAACCCCGTCAGCTGGTCGCTCGCCGCCGAGCTCGCCTTCTACCTGCTGTTCCCGCTGCTGTTCCCGGTGGTCGCACGGGTACGCACCGCCCTGCTGCCGGCACTGCTGGCCGGAATGATCGCGCTGGTCTGGCTGGTCGCGCTGGCGTCCATGGCGATCACCGGGCCCCCGGTCGCCGAGGGGCAGCTGGACGAACCGATGCTGCGTTTCTGGTTCGCCTACTACTTCCCGCTCAGCCGGCTGCCGGAGTTCCTCATCGGTGTCGTGCTGGCCCGGATGGTCCGCGACGGATTCACCCCGCGCCTGGGGGTGTTGCCCGGGGTGGCTCTGACAGCCGCCGCTCTGGCCGCGAAGCCACTGCTGCCGATGCCGTTCTCGGTCGCCGCATTGAGCGCGGTTCCCATCGCCCTGACGGTGGTGGGCGCGGCCTCGGCGGACGTACGCGGCGTGCGGACGGCGTGGGGGGCGCGCCCGATGGTGTTCCTGGGCGAAATCTCCTTCGCCCTGTACCTGAGCCACTACCAGATCATCCTGCTCTTCGACCTCTACGTGGGTGGAAGCGTCCGTCAGACGATCGGCCCTGCGGCGACGGTGCTGCTGCTGACGACCGTCTGCACGCTGGTGGCCTGGGGGATGTTCGCCTGGATCGAGCGGCCCCTCATGCGCCGGTTCGGCACCACCCCCCGTGTCGGGAGGACCCGTCCACCCGGCGTACGCGAACCATCGCGCACCGGAGGCGCCGAATGACATCCGCCCCGCGGGACCCGGCCCCCCGCCTCAACCGACTCCCGAACGGAGACGACATGCCCGATGCAATACCGCCCGGCCCCGCCCCCACCACGGGCATCGGGGTGCTCGGCACCGGATCGTTCGTGCCCGAGCGGCGCGTCGACAGCAAGGAGGTCGCCGATCTCCTCGGCGTCGAACATGGCTGGATCACCGGACGGATCGGCGTGCTGGAGCGTCGGTTCGCAGCCGCGGACGAGACCAGCACCGAACTCGCGGTGCACGCTTCGCGAGCGGCTCTGGACAGTGCCGGCATCGACGCCACGGAGATCGGCACCGTCATCCTGGCCACCTCCACTCCCGAGTCGCCGGTCCCGGGCTCAGCGTCGAGACTCCAGGCCGCCCTCGGCGCCACCGAGGCCGTCGCGTTCGACGTCAACGCGGCGTGCGCGGGGTTCCTCGTCGGGCTCGACATCGCCTGCGGGCTGCTCGGTCGTGGCGGGCGCCGCCACGTCCTGGTGGTCGGGAGCGACACCTACTCCCGCTTCCTGAACCCGGGCGACCGACGGACGTACCCGCTGTTCGGCGACGGCGCCGGGGCTGTCGTCGTCGGCCGGGTCCCGGCCGGTGAAGGCATCCTGGGACTCAGTCTGCGCACCGACGGCACCATGTGGGACTTCGCCGTGGGCGGCGCGCCCACCGGCCCCACCGCCGCCGAGATCGACGAGGGCTCCCACTACCTCACCATGCGAGGCCGGGACATCGCCGACCTGGTCCGGTCACAACTGCCGCTGCTGGTGGCCGAGGCGGTCAAGGAGCATGGCATCACCATCGCCGACATCGACCACTTCGTGTGCCACCAGGCCAATCCGCGTCTGGTGCGGGAGGCTGCCGCCGCGGCCGGTCTCACCCCCGAACAGGTCGTCATGACCGGTGACACCCTCGGCAACACGGCCTCCGCCTCGCTCCCGATCGGCCTGGACGCCGCGGTCCGGCGCGGACGTGTCAGGGCCGGTGACACCGTGCTCATGGTCACCTTCGGTGCCGGGATGACCTGGGGGCGCGCGCTCATGCGGATACCGAGCGCGGTCGGCGCGCAGACCGCCGCCTGACCTCCTTCTCCTCTCCTCAGCCTTCGGGAGGCCGATATGGACGTTACGTGGACGGACCGACAGGACGAACTCAGAAGGAGGTTCACCGATTTCGGGCGCGAGCGCGTCGCCCCGGACAGCGACCGGCGCGACCGTGAGGAAGCGTTCGACCGGGGGCTGTGGCAGGAACTCGCCGACACCGGCTTCTGGGCGGTTCCCGTGCCCAAGCGTTACGGCGGCGACGGCGGGGACCTGTGGGACCACGTGGCCGCCTTCGAAGGGCTGGCCCACGGGTCCCGCGACTGCGGGTTCGTCCTGTCGGCGGCAGCCCATGCCGGCCTGCAGCAACTGCTGTTGCGGTACGGCACCGAGGAGCAGAAGGAGATTTTGCTCCCCGGCCTGGTCTCGGGGTGGATCGGGGCGACCGCGGCGACCGAGGCGGCCGGCGGGTCACATGTGTCCGCGGTGACCACGACCGCCCGGCCCGCGCGGGACGGCGGCTATCTGCTGTCCGGCTCGAAGAGCCACATCACCAACGCCCCGGTCGCCGACCTCATGATGATCGTCGGCCGAGTGGCCGGTATCGGCCCACGCGACATCACGCTCTTCCTCGTGGAGAAGGGGCAGCCGGGGGTCGAGCAGGGTGAGCAGGAGAGCCTGCTGGGCCTGCGCACCAGCCCGCTGGGGCCGATCGGCCTGGACGACGTCGAGATCTCACCCGAACGGGTGCTCGGCGGGGCCGGCTCGGGCCTCGACGTCCTGTACTGGTGCCTGGCCTTCGACCGGATGATCTACGGCGTCATCGTCTCGGCGCATCTGGAGGCGCTGCTGCCCACCGCGGTCGAGCGGATCACCACACGCGAGGCGTTCGGCGCTCCCCTCAGCGAGCACCAGTACATCCAGGACAAGGTCGTCGACATGCAGATGACCGTCGCCGCGTCCCGGGCGCTGTCCTACGCCACCGCCGGTGCGCTGGCCCGCCCCGACGACGCCCACCGGGCCAGCCTGCTGGCCTCCTGCGTGAAACTGCTCTCCGCCGAGGGACTGGTACGGGCCGGGCTCGAGCTGGTGCAGCTCTTCGGGCACCTCGGTTTCGAGAGCGGCAGCGGCATCGAACGCCACCTGCGCGACGCGGTCGCGTTCCGCATCGCGGGCGGCACCAACGAGATGCAGAAGAAGAACATCTTCAACCAGGTTCTGCGCGCCCACAGCGGCGGCGCGGGCCTGTGACCCACGTGACCGGAAGGAGACGGAATCCGATGGCGCGAGCGGCGTCGACAGAGGTGAAGGGCCGTTGCGAGAGGGTCGTGGCCCCGACGGACTGTGCCACCCAGTGGGGCAACGACGGGCTGGAGGTGCTCTCCACACCGGCGATCCTCGGTTACACCGAGCAGTTGTGCGCCGAGGTCCTCGCCCCTCACCTGGGCGAGGGCGAGATGTCCGTGGGCGTCACGGCCACCATGCACCACCGGGCCGCCGTGCCGGTCGGTGCGAAGGCCGTCTACAGCGTCACGGCCGAGGACGTGGGCCGCAAGACCCGGTTCACCTTCACCGTGTGGGACGAGGCGGGGACCGTCGTC
The DNA here is from genome assembly GCF_042958445.1 of Streptomyces sp. NPDC007991. NCBI lineage: Bacteria > Bacillati > Actinomycetota > Actinomycetes > Kitasatosporales > Streptomycetaceae > Streptomyces > Streptomyces sp. NPDC007991. The sequence goes on along the minus strand of NZ_JBIBJD010000001.1, from coordinate 213,929 downwards.
TGCGAGGGCACCCACCTGCGCGCCACCGTCGACGTGCGGCGCTTCCTCGCCTCCCTGGAGGGCCGCGCGGAGCGACGGCTGAGCGCGTCCCCGCCAGCCCGAACCCCCTGGAAGGGTCAGTGATGAGTCCGAGCACCATACCCCCCGGCGGTGGCCGTCCCGTGGCGGTGTACGGCCGGGGCGCCCGCATCCGCGACGAGCAGGGCCGCGAGTTCATCGACGGCAGCTCGGGAGCCGTCTGCGTCAACCTCGGCCACGGTGTGCCCGAGGTGCTGGACGCGTTGCGGTCCCAGGCGGAGCGGATCACCTTCGTGCACCGCAGCCAGTTGGCCCACCGCGCCGTCGACGAGCTGAGCACCGAGATCCTGAGCATCGCGGGAGCCGACTACCGAGAGGTCGTCTACACCAACTCCGGCTCCGAGGCGACCGAGACCGCCCTGCGGCTGGCTCTGCACCACCACGCGGACGGGCCCGGTGACCGGTCCGTCGTCCTCACTCAGCGTCCCAGCTACCACGGCATGACCGCGGGGGCGCTCGGTGTGTCCGCGCACCCGTCCCGTCGTACCGGCCTGGATGCCCTGCTCGACGGATCGACCGCCTCCGTGCCGGTCACCGCGGCCGACGCCGACCGGCCGCTGCCTGACCTGGCGGACTGGAAGGCGGCCTTCGACCAGGTGGGACACGACCGGGTCGCCGCGGTGCTGGTGGAGCCGATCGGCGGTGCGGCGAGCGGCGCCGAGGAGATCCCCGCGGAGGTGATGCGCGGACTGCGCGCGTTGTGCGACGAGTCGGGTGCCCTGCTGGCCGTCGACGAAGTGATGACGGGATTCGGCCGCGCCGGCGCGTGGTTCGCCCACCTCGGTTCCGACGCCCGGCCCGACCTCGTCGTCACCGGCAAGGGACTCAGCGCCGGATACACGCCCATCGGGGCCTGCCTGGTCGGCACCCGCGTGCTCCCCGGGCGTTCGGCCACCGAACTGGCCTTCGGCCACACGATGAGCGGCAACCCGCTCTCCGCAGCCACGGCGCTCGCGGTCCTGCGCTACACACGCGAGCACCGGTTACCGGAGCGCGCCCGCCGTGTGGGCGGAGAGCTGCACGGGAGACTGTCCGCCATCGCCGCCCGGTATCGCTTCCTCGGCGAGCCCCGTGGGCGCGGCCTGCTGCTCGCCTTGCCCGTACTGCAGGACGCCGCCGGCCACCGGGAGGAACCGCTCAACCGGCGGATCTGCTCGGCCGCGGAGGCGGCGGGGCTGATCCTGTACCCCGCGGGAATCGACCGCGCGACGCAGTCCGTGCTGGTCACTCCGCCACTGACGGTCGACGACTCCGAGCTGGAGGACCTCCTCACCCGGCTCGACTCGGCGCTGGCGACCGTGGGGCGGACCGAGTGAGCGGCGGATCGGTGAGCCGGACGGACCCCGGGCGCACGCTGCTGATCGGCAATCCCTTCAACGAGCACCTGATCGGCGATCTGGAGGCGTTCCCTCCCGCCAAGCGGCGCCTGGGCGGCAACAGCTCGCTGCGTATGGCGTGGCTGGCCCGTCCCGGCGACGTGGTCGTTGTGGCCCAGCCGGCTGATCCCGCTTTCCTCCGCTACCTGTTCGGTCTCAAAGGCCTCGCCCCCGACGACGTCACTGTGCTAGTCCCACCGCCCGGACGGTTCGGCACCGACGTCCTCACCCGGGACCGGCTGCTCCACCCCGACTTCGTGAAGCGGGCCGGGCAGCTCGTCGGGAGCAACGGCATCGAGCGGGTGCTGCCCTTCTCCTTCGAGCCGGCAGTCGCCGCGCTGGCCCTGCGGCTCGGCCTGGAGCGTGGGACGCCCGGGCTCGGGTTCCTCGCAGGCTCGGGTCACGACCTGCTCAACGCGAAGAGCGCCTTCCGCTCGATCGCGGAGGGCCTCGGCCTGCCGCTGCCGGACGGAGTGGTCACCCGGGTGCGCGACGACGCGGAGACCTTCGCCTCCGGCCTCCTCGCTTCCGGGAAGCCGGCCATCGTCAAGCAGGACTTCCACGCCGGCGCGCACGGCAACGAGATCCTCGCACCCCGGCCGGGCATCTCCCAGGTCGGTGCGCCACTGATGTCCGTCCTCGGGAGCCCCGGGGCGGTGCGGAGCCATTTCGATCGGCACTGGCAGCGGTACTCCAACGGGGGGCGGAACTACACCGTGGTCGAGGAGTACCTGGAGGACTCGGTGCCGTTGGGGTCGGAGTTCGCCATAGACGACAGTGGTGTGACAGAGCGGCATGGCTGCGAGATGCGGATGGCCCCCGTGTTCGACGGTATCGCCATACCGGGGCTGACGACCTCGGACGCGGTGCGCAGGCAGTTCCTGGACGCCGCCGCCCGGCTGTGTGAGCCCGTGCGGGCCATGGGCTACCGCGGACTGATCAACATCGACGGGCTGGCCGCCCCGGACGGCCGGGTGGTGCTCTCCGAGTACAACGGCCGCCTGGGCGGCACCACGCACCTGCACTGGTTCGGAGAGAACCTGGTCGGCCCCGGCTACCTGGCCGAGCGGGTGCTGGTAAGCCGCAACAAATGGCGCGTCCCGTCGTTCTCGGCGGCGGTCCGCGTGCTGGAGCGGTCGGGTCTGGCGTTCGACCCCGCGGAGCGCGCCGGGGTGGTCATCGCCTGTGACCACGTGCGGCAGGGCGGCGCCGTCGAGTTCTGCATCATTGCGCGCGACCGGGACGAGGCGCTGCGGTGGGAGAAGCAGCTGTCCGAGTCGTTCCCCGCACAGCAGTGACCTTCGACCCGTCGCGGGCGGGACCTCATGTCCGGGGTTTGCCCTTTGCGCGCCGCCGAACCGGCTGACGTTTCGCCTGATCCGGCGGCTCCGGCGAGCAGGTGGGAGCGTCGCGTCCCGCCTGCTCGCCGTCCAGGCTCTCAGCACGTGAGGACGTGGCCCACGTCAGTCGTCCAGCAGGCGTTCGCCTTCCCGGCCGGCGACGGCCAGAGCCTGTTCGAGGTGCTCGCAGGCGCGTCCGCCCGCGTTGGCGACCGGGCCCCGTCCGCCGGCTCCCCCGCCGACGATCCGCGCGGCATCGGTGAGGAGCCGACTGGCCTCGGCTCCGCCCTGGTGCAGCGAGCGGGAGACCGCGGCCACCAGCAGGGCCTTCGCCTGGTGCTCGGTGGCCAGGATGACGACAGCCGCCTCGGTGCCGATGCGCGAGACGGTGTCGGCGGCCAGCGTGCGCAACTCGACCGGGGACAGGCCGGTGACCTGCCGGACGACGAGCCGGCCCCGCCCGACAGGTCGAGCGTGGTCCGCGAGGTCAGCCGCCTGCCGGCCCAGCTCGGCGGTGCGCAGACGGGCCAGTTCGTTCTGGGCGGAGGCGAGTGCCTCCAGGCGCCTGCGCAGGGCCCCGGGCGCATCGGCGGGCCTGCTGCCGAGGAGGCCGGACAGTTCGGTCAGCACGCGGCGTTCGGTGTCGACGTTGGCCAGGGCGCCGTGTCCGGTGAGGGCTTCCACGCGGCGGAGGTTGGAGCCGATGGAGGACTCGGACAGGAGGCGGAAGGTGCCGACCTGGGAGCCGTGGGCCACGTGGGTGCCGCCGCACAGTTCGCGGGAGAAGTCACCGATGTCGACGATGCGGACGGTGTCGCCGTACTTCTCACCGAACAGGGCGATGGCGCCGGCGGCTTCGGCCTCGGCGCGGTCGGCGTGCCAGACGTGTACGGCCGGGTCGTGCAGGACGTGGCCGTTGACGGCCTGCTCGATCTCTCGCAGCTGCTCGGGTGTGAGCGCGGTGAAGTGCGCGAAGTCGAAGCGGAGCCGGTCGGGCTCAACGAGGGAACCCTGCTGGCGGGAGTGGTCGCCGAGGGTGGCCATGACGACGGCGTGCAGGATGTGCGTGGCGGAGTGCGAGCGCATCAGGCCCGCCCGGCGCTCCGCGTCCACGCGGGCTTGGCCGTCGGTGCCGGTCCGCAGTTCGCCCTCCAGGACGCGGGCGGTGTGGACGCGGAAGCCCTCCAGGCCGTAGCGGGTGTCGGTGATCCGCAGCCGGGTCCCGTCGCTCATGGTCAGGGTGCCGGTGTCTCCGATCTGCCCGCCGGCCTCGGCGTAGAACGGTGAGCGGTCCAGGACGAGTTCGACCTCGTCGCCCGCCTCGGCGGCGGGGACGACGGTGCCGTCGACGATGAGGCCGGTGACGGTGGCCTCGGCGGTCAGGTGCTCGTAGCCGACGAATTCGGTACGGGGTAAGGCGGACGACAGTTCGCGGTAGGCGTCCAGCTTCTTGAGGGCTTCGGCGGTCTTGGCCCTGCCGCCGGCCTTGGCACGCTGCTTCTGCTCGTTCAGCAGCGTCGCGAAGCGGTCCTCGTCGACGGTCAGCCCGACGTCCCGGGCGGCCTCGATGGTCAGTTCCAAGGGGAAGCCGTAGGTGTCGGCGAGTTCGAAGGCCGTCTCGCCGGGCAGCGCGGCCGAGCCGCTGTCCCGGGTGCGGCTGATCGCGGCGTCCAGGAGCCGGGTGCCCTGGGTCAGGGTACGGGTGAAGGACTCCTCCTCCGTAGCGGCGACCTGCTCGATCAGCGTGGCCTGTGCTGACAGCTCCGGCCATACGTCGCCGAGGTTGGCGACGACGCTGGCGGTCGCGGGCGGCAGGATCGGGCCGTCGATGCCGAGCAGACGCGCGTGGCGGATCGCACGGCGCATCAGGCGGCGCAGGATGTAACCCCGGCCGTCCTTGGCCGGCAGGACGCCGTCGGCGATGAGGAAAGCGATGGAACGGGCGTGCTCGGTGACGACCTGGAAGGACACCTTGTCCTCACCCTCGCCGGGGGCCTCCCGGCCGGCCAGCTCCTGGACGGTGCGGTAGGTGGGCAGCAGCAGGTCGGTCGTGCACACGCTCTGGGCATCCTGGAGGATCGCGGCGAGCCGGTCCAGACCGAGACCCGTGTCGATGCTCTTCTTGCCCAGCTCGCCGAGAATCGGGTAGTCCTTCTTAGGCGGTCCCTCACCGCGGATGCTCTGCATGAAGACCAGGTTCCAGAGCTCCACGTAGCGCTCGCTGTCCACGGCCGGACCGCCTTCCTTGCCGAAGGCCGGGCCGCGGTCGTAGTGGGCCTCGGAGCTGGGTCCACAGGGGCCGGGGACCGTCATGGACCAGTAGTTGTCCTCCATGCCGAGTCGCTGAATGCGCGAGGCTGGGACGCCGATGCGGCGCCAGATGTTCTCCGCCTCGTCGTCGTCCTTGTAGACGGTGATCCAGAGCTTTTCCTTCTCCAGTCCATAACCCTCGGTCAGGAGCTCCCAGGCGAAGGCGATGGCTTCTTCCTTGAAATAGTCACCGAAGGAGAAGTTGCCCATCATCTCGAAGAACGTCGCGTGCCGGGTGGTACGTCCGACGTTGTCGATGTCCGAGGTGCGGGTGCACTTCTGGATGCTGGTCGCGCGGGAAAAGGCAGGGGTGGTCTCACCGAGGAAGTAAGGCTTGAACTGGTTCATCCCGGCGTTCGCGAGTAGCAGCGTGGGGTCGTCGGGGACCAACGGACTGGAGGGCACCAGATGGTGGCCTCGCGAGGTGAAGAAGTCGGTGAAGATCTGACGGATCTGCGTTGAGCGCATGGGCACGGCCTCATGGAAGAGTCACGGAGGTGGGGGAGGATCACACGCCGAGCCGGGCCGAGAACAGGGACTGAGGTAGTTCTCAGTTCTCCAGCTCGACGCAGATAGCTCGCGCCCCCAGGGGGTACACCGTGACTCCCACTCGATTACTCAAGAATGACTCGGTCGACGCCAGGCTACCGGATGCCGGGACTGCCGCAACCACCAAATGCAGCCCGTGATCCAACAGATTCGGTCAAGATGACCGGCCGCCATGCCGGTCGGCGGGGGTGGCCGATACGAGGCGGCCGAAGTGGCTGCCACGGGAACCGTCGGCGGCTCGCTCCGGAATGCGCACCGCCCCCACACACAGCCCTACGGCACTGGAGTCCCCAGGGCCTTTGAGAAGTCGCGGGGTGGGCGATTTGCCTACTGAGCACGGGATGTGACGACTTGTCGACTTCCGCCGGCAGCGACCCTGGACGCAGAACAGGCATGGCCACTGGTGATCATGTGAGTGTCGAGTCCGTATGAGTACCGAGCGAGTCCATGCCCGCGCGTCCATCTTCCCGTATGCCCTGTGGCCGCCCTGCGGAGTCATCTGGCCGCAGTGCCTGACCCACGGTTTCATCGCGGCATCCGTCACCCGTGGACGGCCCTGCTCACCGCCGCGGCCGCCGCCGTCCTGGCCGGCGCCGCCTCCATGCGATCGAGGAGTGGGTCACCGATGCCCCGCAGCGCGTCCTGGCCCTGCTCGGGTTCCGGCCCGGCCCGCTCGCCGACCTCATCCGGCCGCCCCATGCCACGACCGTCCGCCTCGCCCTGGCCGCCGCGGACGGTGACGCCCTCGACCGCGCCATCGGCGGCTTCCTCCTGGAGCGCAAGGCGCCGGGCCCGGGACGACGGGTCATCGCCGTCGACGGCAAGGCACTCCGCGGCTCCCGCACCGCAGGGCGGCCGGCCACCGCCCCGATCGCAGCGATGACCCACAACGGCCAGGTCCTCACCCAACGGCAGATCGACGGCAAGAGCAACGAGATCCCGGCCTTCACCCCGCTCCTGGACGACATCGATCTCACCGGCACGGTCGTCACTGCGGATGCCCTGCACACCCAGCACGACCACGCCACCTACCTGCACGGACGCGGAGCCCACTACCTGGCCGTGGTGAAGCGGAACCACCCAGGGCTGCACCAGAAGGTCCGGCGCCTGCCTGGCGGGACATCCGCCTGGACCACTACGAACGCAGACGCGGACACCACCGCGACGAGATACGCCGCCTGAAGACGGCCGCGTTCGCCCACCCCGACTACCCGCACACCCGCCGAGCCCTCCAAGCCGTGCGGCGGAGAGGGGCCCTGGGCACAGGCAAGCTGACGATCGAGCGGATCCACCTGGTCACGAGCCTGCCGCCCGGCGAGGCCACCGGCAGCGAACTCGCCTCCTGGACCGTGGTCACCGGCCCATCGAGAACCAGCTCCGTCACGTCCGGGACGCACCTTCCACGAGGACGCCTCGAAGATCCGCACCCGCCACCTGCCCCGCGTCATGGCCGGCCTGCGCAACCTCGCCATCGGCATCCACCGCCAAGACGGCCACACCAACATCGCAGCCGCCCTCCGTCCACACCGTCCGAGACCACCTACGGCCCCTCACCGCCCTCGGCCTGACATGACGAACCCAGACATGAGATCACTTCTCAAAGAACCTGGAGCCCCCGTCACGACCGCACCCCCGTGATTGCTGCCACGTACAATCACTTCACCCGAGCCGGCAGCAAGCGGAAGGTGAACTCGCGTGACTAATCAGCGCGTTGTGGTCGTGACAGGGGGAGGAACCGGAATCGGTGCGGCGACGGCACGGCTGCTCCGGGCGTCCGATCACGAGGTCGTCGTCTCCGGTCGACGGCCGGAACCGTTGCGCCGTGTGGCGGCGGAAACCGGAGCTCTGGCTTGTCCGGCCGACACCGCCGCTCCGGAGGACGTTGACCGTCTCGTCGATACAACCATGGCTCGATTCGGCCGACTTGATGGATTGGTCGTCAATGCAGGAGTGGGACGCGGTGGCGGCGTCGGAGAACTTTCCGAGGAGGACTGGGATTTGGTGCTCCGCACCAACTTGACAGGCCCTTTCCTCTTGATGCGCGCTGCATTACCCCACCTGCTCCGGGCCCAGGGCTCCGTGGTCGCGGTTTCTTCGGTTTCCGCCCTCCGTAACGGAGTGGGCAATGCCGCGTACGCCACGTCCAAGGCGGCATTGCTGCAATTGTGCCGGTCGCTCTGCGTGGACTACGGGCCGCAAGGCTTGCGGGCCAACGTGGTCTGCCCCAGTTGGGTGCGTACGGAGATGGCCGACCGCCGCATGAGACGGTTCGCGGACGACTGCGGACTGGCCGTGGGCGAGGTCGACCAGGCATACGAAGAAGCCACCCGGTTGCTGCCGGCACAGCGCCCCGGCGATCCCCGCGAGATTGCCGAAGCAATTTCCTGGCTGTTGTCTTCGGCCGCGTCTTTCGTCAACGGAGCCGTCCTGACGGTGGACGGCGGAGCAACCACATTGGATCCCGGAACCATCCCCTTCGAGTTTCAGGTCACCCGGCGCGACGAAATACACTGACCGATTCATCGCCCGGACCGTTTCAGTCAGCCGTCGGCTTCCGGCAAGAAGACGAGGCCACGGGCAACGCGCCTGGACCCCTACAAGCCGGTGATCGACGCCATCCTGAAGACGGACCTGACCGCGCCGCGAAAGCAGCGCCACACGGTCAAGCGGATCTACGACCGGCTCCTGGACGAGCATGAAGCCGTCGACGTCTCCTACCAGATGGTCCGCTCCTATGTCGCCGCCCGCCGTGAGGAGATCCGTCTCCAGGCCTGCAAGGGGGTGGTGGACGCGTTCGTCCCGCAGACCCACAGGGCCGGGGCGGAGGCCGAGGTCGACTTCGGCGACGTCACAGTGAAGCTGGCCGGCGAGCTGGTGACCTGCTACCTGTTCGCGTTCCGGCTGTCGTACTCGGGCAAGGCCGTGCACCGCATCTTCGCCTCGGCAGGGCAGGAAGCGTTCTTCGAAGGCCACGTCCACGCTCTCGCCCAGGTGCTGGGCCTCTCCCGCCGCAGGATCGAAGCCGAACGGTGGACCGCCTTCCGCTCCCACTACGGCATCGACGCCCTCTACTGCCAGCCCGGCATCCGCGGCGCCCACGAGAAGGGCGGCGTCGAGGGCCAGATCGGCTGGTTCCGCGCAACCACCTCGTCCCCGTCCCTGAAGTGGACACACTCGCCGAGCTCAAGTCCGTCGCCCCCTACGACCAGCTCCTGCGGCTCCGCCGATCCGACCACCCCACCCCGTGAAAGAGAACGCCGTGACCCTTCCCCGCCAGCGAGGACTCACCGAGAAGGCCGCCACCACCGCCGTCGACCAGGCATGCCGCATGCTCCGGCTGCCCACTTCCGCTCCCAGTTCCCCGACCTTGCCGAGACGGCGAGCCGTGAGCAGATGTCCTACCTCGGCTTCCTTGCCGAGCTCCTCCTGGACGAGTGCGACGACCGGGCCCGCCGCCGCTCCGAGCGCCGCATCAAGGCGGCAGGCTTCCTCCGCGACAAGTCGCTGCGGAAGTTCGACTTCGAGGCCAACCCCAACATCGACGCAGCCATGATCCATACCCTCGCCAAGTGCGAATGGATCAAGAAGGGCCTGCCGCTCTGCCTCATCGGCGACTCCGGCACCGGCAAGTCCCACCTGCTGATCGCACTGGGCACCGAAGCCGCGATGGCCGGCTACCGAGTCAAGTACGTCCATGTAGCCGAGTTCGTCGATGCAGAGCAGGTCAACGCGGGGCCGTAGCGGGCGATGGTCTTGGACCGCGGAGGGAACCTGTCGACTTTCGGAGCCACCTGGCACACGTTGGCCGGGACATGTGCGCTTTGCTCGGATTGCAGTTAGTGCACCAGGGCTCGGTGGCGGGCTTCGCGGACGATGCGGTCGGCAGTTTCGTCAGGGGTGAGGGCCGCGGTGTCGAACCACCAGCCGACGGCGCCGAATTCGCGCTTCATATCGGCGTCGAGGGCTTCGTAGCCGTCGAAGTCGAACCGTTCCCGTGGATCCCTGATGGAGTTGCGGTGCTGGCAGACCTCGATGCCCGGTGTGAGGACAACGAACAGGACTTGGCGAGGCGTGAGGAGATCCAGGAAGAAGTCCAGCTTCTCGCGGGAGGGGATCACCGCATCGATGACCGGTGTGAAGCCGGCGTCGGCGAAGTTGTTGGCCAGCGCGCACAGATTGCGGTGCGACAGCTCCACTTGCCTCGCTGCTTCGTCGGCGGGCTCGCCCAGGGCCCAGACGAAACCGTTGACGATCATCCTGTTGAGCTCATCGCCGTCGAGCCGAGCGGAACGTGGCAGCCGCTCGGCGACGAGTCTGGTCACGGTTGACTTCCCGGCCCCCGGCATACCTGTCACTATCAGGCAGTTCGACGCCTCGGCAGTGATCACTCTCGCGATGATGTCAGCGTGTCTGTGGGTCGGCAATCGTATTTCCAAGGCGTGAGTCTCAGTGAGCTGTCCGTTCCTCCATCCGTCCGGGATCGACGTGGTCGGCGAGATAGATCAGGGTGGCTTGGGGGTCCATGCCGAAGGCGGTGGCGACGAGCTTGGGGTCCATGGTGTTCACCAGGTCGACGAGCCGGGTGCTGCGGATCATTCGGGGCGGGTATCCGTAGTCGTCAAGGACGTGTGAGAGATAGGTAGTTGAGGTCGGGGTCCGCCCGGTCTTACGCCAGTCTGCCCAGATCACTCCGTTATGGGCAGGCACTCGGCGAGCAGGTCGACAACGTCCCGCCAAGCTCGCTGCGCGTGCTGAGGGTGATAACCGACCCCGGGAAGCACGATGTGGTCGACCGGTGGGTGATGGAAGGCGTGCAAGGCGCCGCCGTAGACCACGAGGCGCCAGTCGACGCCCGCAGCCTGCATCTCGGCGGTGAATGCGTCCCGTTGCGCGGGCGGCATGATCGGGTCTTCCGACCCGACCCCGGCCCACACCGGGCAATGAATGCGCGCCGTCTCGCCTGGTCGGCCCGTGGTCAGTCCGTTGACTGTCGCGATCGCGCGCAGGTCGACGCCGTCGCGCCCGAGTTCCAGCGCGATTACGCCCCCGGTGCCGTAGCCGACGGCGGCGATCCGGTCCGGGTCGGTCCGCGGCTCGGCGCGGAGCACGTCGAGCGCCGCGTGGCCGATGCCTCGCATCCGGTCGGGGTCGGCGAGCAGCGGCATGCAACGGGCCAACATCTCCTCAGGGTCACCCAAATAGCGCCCGCCGTGGAGGTCGAAGGCCAGCGCCACGTATCCCAGCTCGGCGAGCGCATCGGCCCTGCGACGCTCGACGTCGCTGAGCCCCACCCCCTCGGGCCCGACCAGGACCGTGGGCCGGCGGTCGACACCGGCCGGGAGCGCGAGGTGCCCGAACATCGTCAGGCCGTCGGCCGCGTATTCGATCGTGCGCGTTGTAACTGCCGTCATGAGCCTGGACTGTAGTGATCGTCGAGCCCGGTCGGGCCGGTGTTCTGCTGCTGGCAGAAGGCAGGTCTCTGGCGTATTCCGGGGGTTCCAGACGGCGTCTGACCGGCTGACAACCTTCCGAAGTTCGCGGGCACTCCGGGGCGATATGGCCTGCATCACGGTGTCGAGGAGGGCTCGGGATTCGAGGGGGTTGCCGCAGCAGTACCAGTGCACGTTGCCCCACTCGTAGTCGTGCCACAGATCCCGCTCGGGCTGGTGGACGTAGTTCGGTGTCGCCGTGGCTCCGCTCGGATGCGCCGTGCTCGGCAGAGCGGCTGTTTTGCCACGTCTACGGCCGCACGAAGACAACATCGCAGTTCATTCCGGGCCGGCCCTACTCCTTCGTGGCCGCGCTGGAGCCGGGCGCTGCTGGTGGCCGGACGCTGGGCAGCCGAGAAGCATCCAGAGGCGACGAACCCGCAAGCCTGGACGCGTGACATCGCCGCCAAGTACATCGCGGACACCATGACCGCAGTTCGCGGCCAATGGGCGATCGAATGGGAACGGATCACCCCCAGGTTCGATCCCCGCCGTACCCTTGCTCTGCCGCTGTCGGTCCGGGCCGGCCGTGACCCGGACCCCCGGATCATCGACGATGCCGCCTGGGCCAAGCTCATGGCCGCCGGTCTGACGCTGACCGCCGAGGACCTGCGCGCCTACGGGACACCACGGGCAAAGGCTGCCGGATGGCACGCGAACTAGTACCCGATCGAGATGATCCGCGCCCTGGTCAGGGTGTGGTTGTTCGGCGGGCTGCGGATGGACGAGATACGTCGTCTCGAGCTCGAGTGCGTCCGCTGGGACCAGGCCACCGACCCGGACAGCGGCGAGACCTACCGCGTCTGTCTGCCGCACATCCCGGCGAACAAGACGACGGCGGCGTTCTCCAAGCCGGTCGATCCCATCGTCGGTGAGCTCATCGATGCCTGGAAGACCATCCGCCCCGTCCAGCCGGACATCACCGATCGCAAGACCGGACAGCGGCGCCGGCACATGTTCTTCGTCCATCCTGTGGCCGGGACGGTCTGGGCCTATGAGGGGGCCACTTTTGGAAACCGGGTGCTGCACATGTACTTCCCGAAGACCGGCATGATCATCGCAATTGCTGTCAACAGCGCCGTTGGCGAAGGGGACACGCTGCCCGACCTCGCCGGTACCGTCTACAAGACTCTTTCGGCGCAGAAGGCACAGGCTCTCCCACGGCACCAGTAGCCCGAAGCCAGCTGCGTGACTTCCAGGTAGCTGCTCTGCGAGGTCTGAGCTCCCTTCTTCCTGAGCTTGGCCTTTACAAGCCATCTCCATTGGATCGCCGGTCTGACGGTCGTGGCGATCGGGAGGTGCTGGCTTCGCAATCGCATACTGGCCACATGCGATGGCCCTGAAGCAGGAGCCCGTACTTGGCCAAGGGATCATGCGGGTCCGAAAATTTTGCCGGGGTTGAGAATCCCGGCCGGGTCGAGAGCGTGCTTCACCGCGCGATGCATCTGCAGGACGGCTGGGCCGAGTTCCAGGGTGAGACCTGGCCGCTTGAGCAGTCCCACACCGTGCTCACCCGTCACCGTGCCGCCCAGTTCCAGTGCGTCTGCGATGATGTCGTCGAACGCCGCACGGGCCCGGACCTGAGCCGCCGTGTCACCGTGTTCCGTCACAAGCAGCGGATGCAAGTTGCCGTCGCCGACGTGCGCGATGTTGGCGATGGTGATCCGGTGCCTCTCAGCGGTCCGGTCGATGCGGGCCAGCATCTCCGCCACCGCCCCGATGGGCACACAGACGTCCTCCGTGAGGACCGGCCCCAGCCGCTCGAGCGCGGGGAAGGCCAGCCGGCGGGCCGCGAAGAGCATCTCGGCCTCTTCCTTTGTCTCCGACTGGTCCGCCCAAGTCGAGCCGGCGGCGCGGAAGCAGTCGGCCATCTTGCGGGCGCCTTCCTCGGCGGCGCGGCCGTCATCGTCGAAACGGGCCAGGAGTACCACGTCTGCCTCGGCGGAGAGTCCCATGTTCTTCCAGGCGTCGACCGCGCGCAGACAGTGCCGGTCGACGAGTTCTAGCGCGGCCGGCCGCAGCCCTGCGGCAGTCGTCGCCCGCACCGCGTCACCGGCTTGCCCGACGTTGTCGAAGTAGCCGACGGCGGTCACGCCGACAGGAGGCAGGCGTCGCAGCCGGACCGTGATCTCGGTGATGACACCAAGAGTGCCCTCGGCACCCACCATGAGGCTCACAAGGTCGTAGCCGGCAACCCCCTTTGACGTGCGGCGCCCCAGCCGGACCACCTCGCCCGTGCCGGTCACGACCTCCAAGGCGAGGACATAGTCGCGGGTGACGCCGTACTTGACGCAGCAGACTCCGCCGGCGTTCGTCGCGACGTTTCCTCCGATGGTCGACCAGGGCGAACTGGCAGGGTCGGGCGGGTACCACAGGCCGAGCGCCGCTACGTGGGCGCGGAGGTCGTCGTTGATCACACCGGGCTGTACGACGGCGAGGCGCTCCAGCTCGTCGACCTCCAGCACCCGATCCATGCCGTCCAGCGCGAGGATCACGCTTCCTTCGACGGCATTGGCGCCGCCCGACAATCCAGTGCCGGCGCCGCGTGCAACCAACGGGACTCCTTGCTCCAGGCACGCACGCACCACGGTCTGGACCTCCTCGGTGCTCTTGGCGCGCACGACCGCCACCGCTCGGCCCACAGACGCCCACACCGCCTGGTCGTGCGAGAGGCCGGCGACGATGTCCGGATCGGTCACCACCCGGCCGGCGGGCAGCCGTCGCCTGAGTGCTTCGGCGATACCCACGGCAGGGGGCGTCGTGCTGACGATGTCACGCTCGGCCACCCGCACACCTCCAGAGAAGTCGACTCACATGGGACGGAAGGAGAGCTGCGGCGTCCGGGCTCACTGGGCGCGGCAGGTCCTGAGGTAGCTGAGGAACGATGCCTGCAGCCCGGTCACATGCGTCTCGTGCATGAGTGCGCTGGTGACGGATCCGCCGCGTGAAATGAGGCGGTGAAGGAACGTGGCCGCGTTCTTCGCGAGATTCTGGTAGACCGCCAGGTCTCCGAGCATCTCCTGCTCGTTGAAGGTCACGTGCAGCTTGGTGTCGGGCGGGGTGTCACCCATGGCTTCAAGTCGAGCGAAGACCTGACTGTCCGCATTGACGATGCCGGGGCTGCCCGCGCCGATGCTCTCGAAGAAGGTGCTCTTGGTGAGCCAGGCGTAGAGGCTGAAGAGTCCGCCGTAGGAGTAGCCGAAGAGGCCGTGACCGCTCGGGGCTGTGCCGTATTCGCGTTCGATTCGCGGGTGCAGGTCGTCGGTAAGGAAGTTCAGGAACATGTCCCCGCGGCTGTCGCTCAATTCAGCAAGGTAGGCGTCGGCTTGCTCGCGAGTCGTCACACCCCTTTCGACCCCCATTTCCACCGCATCGATGTACTCCTTCGCGATGGGTTCCCCGGGCGGCACGAGGTCGCGGTTGCGCAACCGCTCCCAGTGCTCGGCCTCCCCGCCCGCGTAGCCCACGCTGACTTGGACGTAGGGCTGCATCGCCTGCATGGGGTCCAGCTGCGTGACGATGAGTGGGGCGGTCAAACCCACGGCCCAGTTGCCGTCGAGCACGTACACGACAGGCGCTGGCGCTGTGGCAGGGTCGTAGTGCGGTGGCGTGGTGACCCAGACGCCGTAGTCGTGCCCACCGCTGGAGCGCATCTCGAAGTAGTCGGTGTGGGGGAGGCAGCCCTGCCACATGGTGCTCATCTGAGGTCCTTTACGATTTCGCCGGCCTGGATGACGAGGACGGCGTTGGTGGGGTCGGAGAACAGTTCCGGGTTTTCGAGCGGATTGCCGTTCCAGAGAACGAGGTCTGCCTGCGCGCCGGGAGTGATGACACCCACCTGGCCGGACAGGCCGAGGATCTCCGCGTTGGTCCGGGTCGCCGCCACGAGCGCTTCCATCGGCGTCCCGAGGGCTGCGCGCAGGCTGAGTTCTTTGCCGCGCCGATGCTGGGCCGGACCGATGAGATCGGAACCCAGCCCGATCCGTACTCCTGCGTGCTTGGCGACAGCGAGCGCACGCGCCATCTGCTCGCGTACGCCCTTGGCCCGGTCGCGGGCCGACGCGGCGAGACCGGCCTCGGCGGTGTCGTGCAGCAGTTGCTCGACGACGGCGAACGTGGGCACAAGGGCAACCTGGCGATGGGCCATCAGAGCCGCTGTGGATTCGTCGAGGCTGGTGCCGTGCTCGACGCAGCGCACCCCGGCCTCGACCGCATTGCGTATGCCCTGGTTGTTGTGGGCGTGGACGGTCACATAGGTGTTCCGTGCCGCAGCTTCCTGAACTGCGACAGCGATCTCTTCGACGGTGAACTGGGTGTCGGTCAGTCGATCATGTCCGCCCACCACTCCGCCTGTCACGCAGAGCTTCAGGAAGGAGGCTCCGCGACGGAAGGCTTCGCGGACGTTGTGCCGCAGCTCGTCCGCGTTGCCCGCCATCATCGACAGGGCGCACAGGCCCGGGATGTGGTGGCTGCTCCACAGCTCGGTGGGTTCCCATTCGGCTCCGTAGTAGCCGTGCCCACCGATCTGGCACTGAACAGGTCCGCACGACAGGACGCGCGGCCCTTTCACCTTGCCCTTCGCGATCGCGGTGACGACACCGCCGTCGATCCCGCCGGTGTCGCGGACGGTGGTGAAGCCGGCGTCGAGCGTCGCGCCGGCCGTGGCGAAGATGTCCGCCGCGATCTCGGCGGCGCTGATCTGAAACGAGAAGTGCGGCTGGATCGGGCTCGACAGGCCCAGGTGGACGTGAGCGTCGATCAGGCCGGGCGTCATCGTCAATCCCTCGGCATCGAGACGCTCGCCGTGCGCGCTGGAGCCGCCGAGTCGGGAAATGCGGCCGTTCTGGATCGTGAGATCGAGGCTGCTGGGGTCACGCCCTGATCCGTCGATGACCGTCGCGCCGACCACATGAGCAGGTCCCATCGTCGATCCTCCGCCATTGCATCC
The DNA here is from genome assembly GCF_042958445.1 of Streptomyces sp. NPDC007991. NCBI lineage: Bacteria > Bacillati > Actinomycetota > Actinomycetes > Kitasatosporales > Streptomycetaceae > Streptomyces > Streptomyces sp. NPDC007991. The sequence goes on along the minus strand of NZ_JBIBJD010000001.1, from coordinate 197,839 downwards.
CGTCTTTTCCAATGGATAAACTGCGGGAGTGATCCTGTCAACCTCGCAACGCAACGGCAGCGCGCGTGAGCGACTCCTGGTGCGGCTTCTCGACGCCTTCGGTGAGACCCTTCCCCCGCCGGAGATGTCGCTCCGTGAGATCGCCGCCCGAATCGAGACCAGCCACGCCCTGTTGCGCTACCACTTCGGGTCGCTCCCGGGCGTCTTGGCCGCCATGCTCACGGCCCAGCGATCCCGTGACAACGAGGCACTTCTGGAGGCCGCCCAGCAGGGCACCTTCGACGATTTCGTCGGCGCGATCTGGCGTGCTTACACCCGGCCGGAGCAGCTGTCGCGTGTCCGCGGCTTCTTCCACGTCGTCGGACTGGCCGCGTACGCCCCCGAGGACTTCCGTGAGTTTGTGGAGTCGATCGACGACCTGACCGTGATGCTGTCCTCACTCGCGGAACGCGAAGGGTTCGACGCGAAGGAGGCGCGGGAGTTGGCCACCGTCACCATTGCCGCGATTCGCGGCCTCCTCCTGCAGGAACTCCTCACTCCCGGGACCCGCTCGGAGGACGCGGTCACCTTGATCTTGCGCATGCGCGAGGGCCGACCCGCTCCACGATCACGTCCGGGACGTTGAGCGGCCTTCGGCCCCCACAGCTGAGCATCGGTGCACATGCGCGACAAAACGGTGCGGTACAGCGACGGGAAGTGACAACAAAAGTCGCCGGACTTGACCTCTTACCCGCGTACGGTGCGGACAACGGCGGCGCGGCGACCCGCCGCGCCGCCGCAGGAACCGTCTGGTCCGGCGATGAGAAGGTGAGTTGAAACGTGGCTGAGAGCACAGATGCAGTCGTCGTCGGGGCCGGGGTCATCGGATCCTCCATCGCTCTCGAACTGGCGCGGAGCGGTCTGCGGGTGGTCGTCGTCGACAAGTTCGGCGGCGCAGGCAACGGCTCCACCAGCGCATCGAGCGCCGTGGTCCGCTTCACCTATCCCACGATCGCGGGCGTCAAGGCTGCGTGGGAGTCCCTTCAGTGCTGGGAAGCATGGCGCGACCATCTCCAAGCACCCGCCGGTGAACCCCTCGCAGCGTTCAACCGCTGCGGCGTCACCATGCTGGACGTGGACTTCGCACCCTGCAGCCTGTTCACGCGCCACTTCGACAAGGTCGGTGTCCCGTACGAGGAATGGGATGCCCAGGAGCTGTCCGAGCGGTTGCCCGCCGTGGACACCGGCCGGTATTTCCCGCCCCACCCTGTGGATGACGACGAGTTCTTCGCCGACGCGTCCGCTCGGCTCGGTGCTCTCCACACACCCGACGGAGGCTTTGTCGACGACCCGCAACTCGCCGCGCGCAACCTTGCTGCGGCCGCCCAGCGGCACGGAGCCACCTTCCGCTGGAAGACCGAGGTCACCGCGGTGATGCGGCGCGGGGGACGCGTGCGCGGGGTGCGCCTCGATGAGGGAACCGAACTGTCCGCCGGGGTAGTCGTCAACTCGGCCGGCCCATGGTCGGGACAGCTGAACCGGCTCGCCGGAGTGGGCGGCGACTTCACGGTCGGTCTGCGGCCGCTTCGCCAGGAGGTGCACCATGTAGCGGCCCCCGCCGGCCACCACGACGTCGGCGGCGACCGTCAGGCACCGGTGCTGGTCGATATGGACCTCGGCACATATATACGGCCCGAGGGCAGGGAGTTCCTGCTCGTCGGCGGCACGGAACCCGAGTGCGACCCGCTGGAATGGCTCGATGATCCGGATGAGGGGAGTCCCCTCCCGACCGTGTCGCAGTTCAGAACGCAGGTGACGCGGGCGGCCCGCCGGATGCCCGGTCTGCGCGTTCCCAACAAGCCCAAAGGGGTGGCAGGCGTGTACGACGTGACCGACGACTGGACCCCCGTTTACGACCGAACCGAACTTGCCGGCTTTTACGTAGCCATCGGCACCAGCGGCAATCAGTTCAAGAACGCCCCGCTGGTGGGCCGCCTCATGGCCACCCTGATCCACGGTGTCGAAGGCGGGCACGACCACGACAGCAGTGCGCTTACGCACACCTGCGAACACACCGGCCAGGCCATCGACCTCGCTGCGTTCTCACGCCGACGTCGGCCAGCCGCATCCACGGGCACAGTCCTTGGCTGACGCCGAGCCGCGACCAGCCGGGCCGACATGCGCCTCGACGGCTGGCACGACGAAAACCAGCTTGAGCACTTCCTGACACACCTGGTCAACGGGGCAACCGCCGTGTTCTTCCGCTGCGCCGTCTGCGGCGCCCATCTCGCCTACCCCGACGCTCTCTAGAGATCGCCCATCCGGCAAGCCAGGCCACCGTGCGTTCGATGGTCGAGCGGTGCCGGCCCAGCCGCTGGCTGGAGTCTGTTCCCTTGCGTGCGATCCGGGGTGTGATCCCGCGACTGCGTAACCACTGTCGCAAGTGGTCGTAGTCGTAACCCCTATCGCCGTGGAGCTTGCCCGGCCTGCGTCGCCGTCGGCCGCGCAGGCCGGATCGGCGGTATTCCCTGCACCAGCGGGATGAGGGCCTGGCTGTCGTGCGTGTTCGCGCCGGAGAAACCGACGGAAAGGGGCAGACCGGTCCTCTCAGCAACCAAATGGATCTTCGAGCCGTGCTTGCCCGGTCCGCAGGATTCGGACCTGTCAGGTCCCCCTTTTCAGCGCTCGCATGTTCACGGAATCGATTGCGCAGCGGGACCGGTCCAGCTCGCCGCGGGCACCGAGTTCGTCCAGGACCAGACGGTGGAGCTGCGCCCACGCCCTGGCCCTCGACCACTCCGTGAAGCGGCGGTGAGCTGTCGCTCCCGACGGCCCGAACGAGGCGGACGCCAGCCGCTGCCACGTACAACCAGACGTCGCGACGAACATGATCGCGGCCAGCACCTCCCGGTCCCCGTATCGGCGCCGGCCGCCGCCTTGCGGACGGATCGGCGCTTCCGGCACCACCCGCTGGAACAACTCCCCCAGCTCTTCCGGCACCAGCCGCTCAACGATCCCCACGCCGGAAGAGTATCGAGCACGCCAAATGAGATGACCTGTTAACGTCGCAGGTCCCTCGGCCTGCTGAGGCCCCGGGAATCGGCAGGCCGTGATGCGGCCGTTCTTCGCGGTGGCGACGAGGTACGACAAGCTCGCCGTCCGCTATGAGGCGACCGTGCTGGTCGCGGCCATCAACGAATGGCTGTGACCAGCAGGCCGAGATCATCGAATCGTTGCCCGGTATGGGCCCGATCCTCGGTGCAGAGTTCGTCGTAGCCGCCGGTGACCTGTCGACTTACCCAGACGCTGGCCATCTGGCCTCCGCGGCGGGGCTGGTGCCAGTGCCGAGGGACTCGGGTCGTCGCACCGGCAACCTGCACCGGCCCAAGCGCTATAGCCGACGTCTACGCAGGGTCTTTTACCTGTCGGCACAGACCAGCATCATCCCCGAAGGTCCGAACAGAGACTTCTGCCTTAAGAAGCGGAGTGAGGACTGCAAGCACGTGCAAGCCGTTATCGCGCTCGCCCGCCGGCGCGCCAGTGTCCTGTGGGCCCTCCTACGCGACAAACGAGCCTTCGCACCTCTCGCGCCGATCAGACAATGAGGATCCGGGAAGAACGACTACTCGAACGCACATTTGAGTCAGGTTCAATCCTCCCATGCCACAGACCGGATTCCGGTCGTCTATGTCACCGTCCCGCCCGCCGCGACCGCCCGCATGATCGCGACCGAGTTCGCCGCTTCCTGGGCCTGCCGGTGCGGGCCCGCTCGAACATGACGGACATCATCGAGGCTGTCGTCGGTGTCTGCACCGATACCCGCACCGCGCTGGTGCTGGTCGACGAACTCCACAACATTCGCTCACCAGCCGCCACGGCGCCGAAGTCGCCGACACCCTCAAGTACTTCTCCGAGCGCCTGCCCGCCACCTTCGTCTATGCCGGCACCGACATCGACGAATCGGGGCTGCTGTCGGGGACACGCGGCGCCCAGATCGCCGGCCGCTTCACTCTGATCCCCTCCCGCCCCTTCCCCTACAACAGCGAATGGAAGGGCTTGGTCGCCACCATGGAAGACACCCTGCGGCTGCACGAACACCGCTCCGGCACACTCGGCGTGATCGGGTCTCTCTCCCACGCCATCCGCGGAGCCGCTCTCGACGCCATCCTCACCGGCACCGAGAAGATCACCAAGAAGAGCCTCCAGGCCATTCCGCTCGACCACACCGCCCACACCACGGCGTCGATGGCCACGAAGACCGCTACGTCCCGATGAACAGCGAACTACCGCCCCGGTTCGCGCCGCTGCCGGTCCGCCTACATCCGGCGCCTGGCCCGCGCCAACCATCTCCAGCCCAGCTTCCCGCACTGCTATCTCTGCGGCCCACCGCAGTGGTTCGGCAGGCCGCTCCTCGAACACCTCGCCACCACCGCCGGCCACTCACCCGAAGCACTCGAACGGGCTCTCGCCGATGCCAACTCCCTGGGCAGCACAAACAGACCACGCCGACGCCTCCCCAGGAGGAATCCCTTCGCCTGGCGCCAAGACCTGGCCCACCGCATCGCCCAAGAGGCCCTCATGGGGACACAGATCCGCACACTCGCAAAGCGCCACAACCTCCGCTGCTCGGACGTCCGCTTCGCCCTGGAGGTCCCACGCCTGACCACCGCAGCCCTTTGAGCGGTCACAGTTGGCCGGCGGACGACGCGAGCCTCAGCACACGCGCGGTGATCCCATGGTGTCGATCACACGCGAGGCCGGTTCAACAGCCGGGAGAGCACGATGGCGCTCTCGGTCCGTTCGACAGGAGCGGTGGCGCGCACGCGTTGGATGGCCTGTTCCAGATGGGGGATGTCTCTGGCGAGCATGTGGACGACTGCGTCGGCGGCGCCGGAGACGGTACAGGCTTCGACGACCTCGGGGATGTCCTCCAGGGCTTGGCGCAGTTCGGCGGGGGTGGGATTGCCGGTGCAGTAGACCTCCACGAAAGCCTCGGTATGCCAGGCCAGCGCCTGAGGATCGACGAGAGCGGTGAACCCGCGGATCGCGCCCGTGGCCACCAGACGGTCGAGACGCCGCTTGGCGGCGGGCGCGGACAGCCCGGACGCCTTGCCGATCTGGGCATAAGTGGCCCGCGCGTCGCTCAGCACGCAGCGGATGATCGCTTCATCGATGGCGTCCATGACCTCACTCCAGACGTCAGAGCCTGCGGCGCAGCACAAGAATTAGCCACGAACCCGCCGACATTGCAAGAAAGCGACAGTAGGCAGCAGCAAATGGCGATTGCTTGCGTTGTCCGCCGAACATAGTCTCCGGCTTGTCCTGATGTCACGTGCCGGGAGCAGTGGTGAGATGACAGCAAGCCTGAGCAGTGTGGAAGCCTCCGCACTGGCCGCGGTGGACGAGGCGGCCATCGCCCGGTTGCTGCTGGAACTCCTCGCCGTTCCGAGCGTGACAGGCAGCGCCGCGGAGTCCGAGCTTCAGCACGTCCTGGCCCGGCATCTGAAGCGGATGGACCTCGATGTCGACCTGTGGTCCATGAACCTGCCCGAGCTACGTGACCATCCCCGTTTTCCCGGCAGCGAGGCCCCGCGCACCGAGGCGTGGGGCCTGGTGGGCGGCACGCGGCCCCAGGGCGACGGGCCGACCCTGATCCTCCAGGGGCACGTCGACGTCGTCCCTCCCGGGGACATGGCGCAATGGGAGTGTGGCCCCTTCCGCCCCCGGGTTATCGGGGACATGGTGCACGCACGAGGAGCGTGCGACATGAAGGCGGGGGTGGTGGCGATACTCGCCGCCCTGGCCGCGATACGAGAGGCGGGCGCAAGGCTGCGCGGTCAGGTGTCCGCGCATTTCGTAGTCAGCGAAGAGGACGGGGGACTCGGGGCGTTCGGCACCCTCCAACGCGGCCACACCGGCGACGCCTGCATCATCACCGAACCGACCAGCGGCGCGGTCATGACTGCGAACGCCGGCGCCCTGACCTTTCGCATCCAGGTACCCGGCCGGGCCACCCACGGCAGCACCAGATACGTGGGAGTGAGCGCCATCGACGCATACCTGCCCATCCACCGCGCGCTCGCCCATCTGGAAGCCCGCCGCAACGTCGGCGCCGACCCGCTCATGTCCGAATACCCCATCCCCTACCCGCTGTCCGTCGGTACCGTCCATTCCGGCGACTGGGCCAGCAGCGTGCCCGACCTCCTGGTGGCCGAAGGAAGACTGGGCGTCCGGCTGGGCGAGGATCCGGCCCAGGCACGCACCGAACTGGAGGCGTGCGTGGCCGAAGCCTGCGCGGCCGACCCCTGGCTGCGCTCCCACCCCGCCACGGTGACGTGGCCCGGCGGACAGTTCGCCAGCGGACGGCTGCCGGCCGGGCATCCGCTCGCGGCCCAGGTCGCCGACGCGCACGCCGACGTCACCAGCGGCCCGCGACCTTCCGAGCGAGGCGCCCCCTACGGCAGCGACCTGCGACTGTACTCCGGGGCGGGCATCCCCACGCTGCAGTACGGCCCCGGCGACGTACGCCTCGCACACGGTCCACAGGAACAGGTCCGCGTGAGCGACATCGTCACCGTCGCCCAGGCACTGGTGCTCGCCGCACTGCGCACGGTCGGCACCAAGCAGTAGCCGCCAGCCCCACCCCCACCGGCAAGTTGACATCCAACCTAGTCGGCCCAGGTCAGAGGGCTGCACACAACTGACTTCGATGTCAACGGACACGAACTGTCCGTTCTCAGCCAACCCAGCCCCCGTCTCAACGTAGATAGTCCGGCCTGCCAGTTGTCATCCGTATCTTCGTCGTCGCCCGCGAGCCGCTCGGTCGCGCCGTCTGAGATTGAGCACCATCGTCGACTCGCTCCGCCATTGGGGCGAACGATCAGCATGTATGGTCACCGCTCTCGACACGGCCCGGCACCGTGACCCACACGACCACCCGCCGAAGAGCGGATCCCACTGTGAGACTGGACCGGAGCCGCAAGGCATTGAAACTGGCGGAGAAGCACTTGGAGCTTCTCGAAGAGGTCAGCGAGGACACGCAGGAGTTCACAGACGTCTTCGTTCCGAGCATCGCCATGATCCGCAGGGTCGGTCATGCAATCGACGTGGAGTCGAAGGGGGTGCGGAACCACCAGTTCGGCGAGTGGTCGTCGCAGAGCAAGAAGAACTCCCTGCTGCGGTGCGTCACGGATGTACGGAATCTTGTGTTCGAGGGCATGGAGGAGGGAACGCAGGTCCGGCACGAGGTGCACGTGCCCGATGCGGCGACAGCAACGGCAACCGCATACGGCCCGACGGTGAGCACCGAGACGACACGCATTGGCGTCGTCAGAGACGGGCGGGAGGCGGAGGAATATGCCTTCAGTACCACGCCTACGTCAGAACCAGAGCGGACTGACCCGACACCAGTACCTGAAGTGGATGCGCGACGACGTCATCCCAGAAGCTGAGCGCCTTCTGACCCCCGTCGATTGACACAGCGCAGAGGACCAGTCGCGACCCATGCGGCTACCTGCTCCTCCCCCGCTACTACGGTGGCCGCGGCATGCGGAAAGCGGAACGGGCCGGCGTCGCGAGCGGCGCGAGGCCGCACAGGGCGGCCTCCAGATGGTCCCGGTCGAGCAGCACGCCCTGCCCGCTCAGGGCTGCGCGCAGGCCATCGTCCACCGCACGCCCCGGAGTTCGCGCGCACACCAGGACCCACCGCACACCCGGCCCAAGCCCGCGTTGATCACGGGCCCGTACGGCGGCCCTGGCGGCCTCGGCCACATCGAGTCCGGATGCAGACGTCAAGGTGATCGCGTAGTCGCGTCCAGCGAGCTCGAAGAACACGGTCGGCTCGTCCGACGCGCGGTGGTCCACCATTGCTTCCTCGTCGGTGCGCCCCCATAACGGTCCCACGCCCTCGCAACCCCGCGATCGAACAGATTCTCGCTTCCATACGGCCTGACCCACGTCAGATGCTCGACCATGGCGCCGGTTGAACGGCACTCTGCCCTCCGCGCAGCCAGCCTGCCTGCCATAGCCGAAGGGCGGACGGAGGACTTATCAACTCGGTACGGTCGCAGCCGCGCGTCCCGGCATAAACCCCGGGGCCGAGCTGTACCGGGAAGGACGGCTGCTGCTGCATGAGTTGGTGACGGATACCTACCTGGTCGAGGACTTCGAGAAGGCGGCGAAGATGCGGAGGCGGGGTGGGTGGCTCGAGGCGCTGACCTTCTTGAAGGGGGTGCTCGGGACTTCTCGGGTGCTCACGAGATATCCACAGGCGCCGGAAATCTCCTGGGGCGTTGTCGGTGCCGGCCTCTAGCGTCGTCCCATGAGCTACCTCGACGTCGCCTCGAAGCAGGTTCTGATCTGGTCCTGCACCACCGTCGGCGCCCGCATGCCGGTGGCCATGGCTCCGTTGGCCCTGGTCTTCCTGGTGCGTGAACGCCCCGGCGGCTACTCCCTGGGCGCGCTCCTCGCGGCGGCCTACGTCATCGGCGAGATCGCAGGCGCCCCCGTCCTCGGGATGCGCCTGCGCCCCGACCGCGCCCGCGCTCACCTGGCCGTCGGGCTCGCGATCGGAGCCGCCGCCTTCACGGGCGTCGGAGTATTCCCCGACGCGCACGCGGCAGTCCTCGCCGGGTTTGCGTGTCTCGCCGGTGCCGCCCCGGCCGCTGCCACCGGTGGCCTGCGCACGCTGCTCACGGTGCTTGTCCCGGAGCGTGCAACAGCGCAGGCGCTGTCCGTCGAGTCGATACTGACGGCCGTCATCTGGGCCGTCTCCCCGGCCGCGGTTGCCGGCCTGGCACTCGGTGTCGCATCGCCCGTCCCGCTGTTCCTCTGCGCCGCCCTGATGGCGTCGTCGGTCGCGGGTTTGTGGCTGCTTCCGGCCCGCTGGGGCGCGGACGACACAGACGGCGAGGACCGGACGAGCGCGTCGCTGCTGCGCCTCTTGACCGGCGCCTGGCCGGTGTACGTCACGGGAGCCGCCAGTCTGGCCCTGCTCGGCCTGTCCGAACTTGTGCTGCCGGCCCTGCTCGAACAGCGCGGCGTCGGCGTCGGCTGGTCCGGTCCGCTACTGACCGGGATGGCGGTGGGCGGGGGGATCGGCGCCTTCGTCCACGGTCTTCGGTCCTGGCCCGGGCGGCTGCGCACCCGCAGCGTGGTGCTGATGGCCGGGACATCGGCGTGCGTGGCCCTCGCCGCGCTGACGCCTCACTCGGCCGGGATAGCCGCCGCGCTGGTCGTGGGGGGCACGCTCCAGTCGTGTGCGATGCTCACCCGCAACCTGTCTCTGCGCGAGGCACTGCCGCCGGGCGCTCTGGCCGCGGGTTACTCGGTGATGTACGCGGCGGCGGGTGCGGGTTACGCGGCGACAGGGTCGCTCGCCGGTGGTCTCCTCAAGGTTGTGGCACCGTCCACTGCCATCCTGGCCGGAGTTGGCCTCACCCTGGTGCTGACGGGGGTCGGCTGGTGGGGCGAGGTACATCGGGCCGGCCGTTCAGCGCCGGGAGCCGACACCACCGTAGCTCTTGGCTCCGCCGCTTCCAATCCCGTCGCCCCGGCCCGGAAGACCCAGCAATAGGCGGTCGAGGTTACGCCGAGCGCCTGTTGTAGGTGCTACCTCATCGATTGGGCCAGCCGTGCCGACCTACCGGGCCGGAGCCCGCCCTGGTCCATTTGGCCGACTGCCTACGTCCGGTCTACGGCGCGGTCTCTGGGCCCGCGACTTGAACGGGCCCGGTCAGGGTTGTCCACAGGGCTGCGCGCGGTACAGGGCTGGCAGATCCTTCTCACGGCCGGCGTAACCGACGATGCGCGGCAGCGCGTTTACGTCACCAAAGGATCGCTAACCAGCGCATACCGCAAGGCAGTTCGGGCAACCGGCGATCTCCCGTCGCACTGGCCGATGATCGTAGAATCACCGCATGTCGGTCGTCTCACATCTGTACCACGGTGAGTTGAGTGACTGGTGCGAGGCGCGGTTGCCCGGCTCGTCCGAGGCAGCCCGGCACATGGCGGCTCAGGTTCGTGACTGCTTCGTCACGCGCCCGGAGGGCTCAGTCGACCGGCATCACTGGAGCCAGGCCGGCCGGGCCTTCACGCTGCGCCTGGCCGCACTGATCCAGCCCGCCCCACCCTATGCGGCATTGCTGGGACTGGCTGGCGCCGGGCTTGTCTCGCGCTCCTGGGCAGACGCCCAGGCGGCACGCTACCCCACCCATGCTGGTCTGCCTGAGGACCGCCGCGAGCGTGCACTGGACATGCGTCCGACGCCGAGCGGCTGGATCGACCTCAAGACGGCACGCGACGCGGGAGCGACAGTCGGCATGGTGTTCACCTCCGCAGAGCGGGGACACCGCGGTTTCTCGCGTCCCGGCCTCCCGGACGAGCCGGTGCTCGGCGAGCTGTTCAACCGGATGCGCGACTACTTTGCCGCGCATGCCCCACTCGGACGGCTCGGCGGGCCAGGGCCGGAACGGGGCCTGGCCCGGCTGTGCTGGATCCTCGCCGCGTTCCAGTACGCCTACCGCAACAACAGCATCGAACACCCGCTGTTCCGAGTGTTCCGAGAGGACGTTCCGAGCGTCGAGGAACTACACCGTAGCGCGCACAACGAGGCGATCGCCGATCCCCTGGCCCTCACGCAGGGGCTGATCACCTCGGGTGCCCTGGAGCAGATGCGCCACCTGGCCGGTGATCCGCCAATCGGCACGCCCTGGGGCACCACCTGCCCGGTGATCTTCGACCACTGGGACGATCACACCTTCGTCCTCGACGGCCCGGACGGCGCGACCCTGCTGGAGATCGCGAGCGTGGTCACCGCCGATGTCGCCACCAGCCGGGCGCGCCGCCGCATCTGGAAGCTGCTCGCCGGCGCGTGGCTCGACACTGCCGACACCTTCCGAATCCGAACCCTCGCCGTGTATTTCGCGCGACATGGCGTACTGGTCGTCTGGCCGGTGGCATCCCTGACCGAGCTCCTGCTCGAGGGCCGCGACCCACAGGAGGCCAGGAACGAGTTCGTTGGTCTGGCGACATGCCTGCGCGACAAGGACCGCGCCCGCCGATCCGCATGGCACGCAGGCCGTGACCTGTAGCAGACCAGCAGGGCAAGTCCGGCAGTCGCTCGCGGGAGCGGGGACCTACCCCCATCGGAATCCGCGTCACTGCACCCGCCTCGGCCGTCCGGCATAGGCACCAGTACGGGCAAGATGTTCTTCGGGCTCGCTCGATCGAGTGGCGATGAAGGGCCTGGCCAGGTCGCAGGGTGTCCGGGCATTCGTGAGGCCCCAGGAATCCGCCGCGGCTTGGATCCCTGGGGCTTCACGTCGTGGGTCAGGTTTGGTCAGTGCTCGGACACGTCGCCCTGGGGACGACGTCGGCGTGCTGCCAGGACCACGCCGCCACCGGCGGCGATCAGGAGGCCGGTACTGCCGAGCAGCCATGGGGTGGCGTCGGCACCGGTGTGTGCGAGCGTGCCCTCGGGAGCTGGCGCCGAGGTACTCGGTGCGGCCCCGCGCGCGACCGGGACGTCGGACGCCGAGGCGGACGGGTATGAGGCGCTGCCGTCCTTACCAGGCTTGTCCAGAGTCGGACTGTCCGACGTCGGCTCGTCCTGGTTCGGCTTGTCGGACAGCTACCCGGCGGGTGCCTTGATCTGCCTGCCCCAGAATCTGGTGCCGGTGCGGCTGCTGACGGCAGCTGGACAGTGGCCGTGCCGTTGGGGCCCGTGGTGAGTGTGAGGACGGTCTTGTCGCCGGTCCCGATGTTGACGGTGGATCCGGCCAGCGGCTTGCCGCTCTTGTCGTCCCTGGCCTTCAGCAGGAGGGAGGCGGGCTTGAAGGGGTCGATGATCGTCAGCGGTGCGTCGCTGCCCGGAGTGACAATGACGTCCTGGTCGTCGACCACGTCATGCAGCGGGCTGCCTTCCCTGTCAAGTTGATGTGTTCAGATCTCTCGCGTACGCCCGAGGTGTTGTGGGGCGGGTGCGGCAACAGACGTCGAGGGGTCTTTGGTGGAGCCGTGGCTGACAGGCGCTCCGTCAGTGCTGGCGGTCGGCTGCTGATGTGGCCAGTTGGGCGAGCCGGGTGGAGCCGGGCAGGCCGGTGAGTTCGGCTCGTGCTTGTTGGGCACAGGAGGACGCCATCCGGGTCGCCGTGCTGAGAGCGCCGGTGCGGGTCAGCACAGCGAGGACGTCTCGGTGTGCGGTGACGGGATCGGTGCCGCCGCGGAATACGGTGGCCAGGCGGCTACGGTCGGCTTGGTCGGCGGCTTCGTAGGCGAGCAGGACAGGCAGGGTGGGTTGGAGGTTGGCGACGTCGCTGGTGGCTGTCTTGCCGGTGACCTGGTCCTCGGCGGTGTAGGGGAGCAGGTCGTCACGGATCTGGAAGGCCATGCCGAGTTGTTCTCCGTACTGGCGTAGGGCCTGGTGCTGCTGCGGGGTTGCTCCGGCCAGGATCGCCCCGGCCTGGCAGGCGGCGCCGGTCAGCGCGGCGGTCTTGGCTTGCATGACGTTCAGGACGGTCGGCACTCCGCAGGTGAGGTCGCCGCGGATTTCGGTTTCGCGCATGATGCCCTGGCACATGTGGCGCAGAGCCTCGATGGTGACGCGTGCTGCTTGCAGCACGCGCTCGGCGGAGCCGCCGCTGAGCAGGGCCGCGATTCCGGCCATCGACAGTCCGTCGCCTGCTACCAGGGCTTCGGCGAGGCCGTACTGCTCGGCGGTGGAGGCCCGTCCGCGGCGTACCGGGTCCTGGTCGATGATGTCGTCGTGGACGAGGCTGGCGACGTGCAGGCATTCGAGGCCGGCCGCGAAGGCCAGCACCTGGTCGGCGGTGCCGCCGACGGCTTTGGCCGACTCCATGCACAGCACGGGGCGCAGGAGCTTGCCCGGGGGGAACAGGGCGTCCAGGCAGGCCAGCTCCAGCAGGCTGTCGCCGCTGCCCACCCAGCGCAGCAGCTCGGCCTGCAGGAGCGGAATGTCCGTGTCGCCTGCGGGGGTCACAGCAAGAGGCATGGCGCGTCCTTTCACAGGTCAGCAGGGATCACGGCGCGCATGAGGGGGCGCCACACGTTGAGCAGCGCACCTAGGGGAGGCTGTACCGGTCGGTGGAGGAGGTCCTGGCCCGCGGCCAGCACTGCGGCGATGAACAGGGCCAGGTGTTCACAGCGGGCGCGCCAGACGGCGCTCACGGGACCGTGGTCCACTTCAGCGGCCTTGTGCAGTTGCTCGCTGACACGCTCGGCCTCGAACGCGATGAGGTCGGCCGTAGCCGGTGTCCAGCGTTTGGACTTGATGTCCTCGGCGCGCACGTTGAACCGGTCGAGGTCCTCCAACGGCAGGTAGAGGCGCCCGTCGTCGAGGTCTTCCGACAGGTCACGCAGCGCATCCGTCATCTGTGCGAACACAGAGAACTCGCGTACCAGCAGCTCGTATGCGGGTTCGGTCTCGTCGTCCATCACCTGGTAGACCATGGCCATCGGGCCACCGGTCATCTGCATGCTCCACAGGCGCAGTTCCTCGAAGGTGGCGAAGTCACGGAAGTCGAGGTCCCGCTGCATCGCGCTGAACATGTCCTCAATCACCGACAGCGGCATGCCGTAAGTCCGGTAGGTGTGGACCGTGGCGTGCAGGACAGGGTCGTGGGAGCCGCCGGCGGCGAAGGCTGCCCAGGTGTCCTCGACAAATGCGGTGAAGCGCCGCTGACGTTCTTCGACCGGGCCGGTGTCGACGTAGAGATCGGCACGGTACCCGTGTGCGAGCAGTGCCGCCGTGTGAGGCCGGGCCGCTGCGGGAGCGATGCGCAGGCCGTGCGTGTGCGCGATCCCTCCGTCGGCGCCGGCCAGCTCGCGCACGCACACCGTGTAGCAGTGCCGAAGGACGGGATCGGTGATACCCGCCGCGTCCAGCCATCGCCTTACCAGCATCTGTGAGTCCTTTCTGGTCAAACGGCTCCCTTCCGGGGCCAGGACTTCGCTCTGCGTTGGGGGCGCAACCGTCCCTCGTAGGGTGCTTGTGATCCGTCGCGCCGGGGTGTTGCTCAGCGGGGCGTCGACGTGTCCCGGGCCGGGTGCGCAGGTTGCCGGTGCCCAGGTGGCCAAGGCAGACGCAGGGGCGGCCGGATGGTCAGGGCGTCTTTGGTGCGGCGGTGGAAGGCGAGCAGGCCCAGGAGTGCGGCGCCGGCAAACCACAGGATCTGTACGGCCAGATCCCCGGGCAGGGGTTCGGGGGTGAAGCCCGCGGCGGTGGCGGCCTGCATGGTGCCGTAGGTGGGCAGGAATTGGATGGCCGCACTTTGGGTGCCGCCGCTGGCCAGGGGGCTTTGCAGGCCGACGTCGACGAGGCTGGTCATGATCAGGGCGAACATGCCCTCCACTTCCCGGCGCAGCAGGGAGCCGAAGACGACGCCGAGCGCCCCGTAGGTCATCGCTCCGCAGAACAGGGCCGCGGCGAGCAGCAGGGGCCGGCGCGGGCTCCAGGCGGTGCAGATCACCGCGGTGGCATAGGTGGCGATGGCACTGGAGGCCAGGGTCAAGGTGGTGGTCTTGGCCAGGACGAGATGGATGCGGGGGTAGCCGGCCATGGCCAGGCGGCGGTCGAAGCGTCCGCCGTTGAACGTGACGGCGAACATCATGAACCCGGTGATCAGGGTGACGGCGTTGATGGCACCGGTGATCTGCGTGATCTGGTTGCCTGCGGGTGCCAGGAGCCGGCCTGTCGCGCGCAGCGTGAAGGTCACGGTCCTGCTGGGGATGACGGCGTAGGCCAGGCTGATCCAGGAGGGGATGAACAGGGCGACCAGGACCATGGCGAGCCTGTTACGGGCGTGCTCGACCAGGTCGAATCGGGCTGCAGTGGCAAACAGCTGCAGGTGGCGCCTCACGCCGGCACCGCCTGGGCGGGGTGCAGGACGCCGCCCTGAAGCCGCCACAACTCGTCCAGGCGCTCAGCGTCATAGGCCAGGTGCGAGACGACAAGGACCGAGCGGCCCGCATCACGTAACCGTGCCGCCAAGTCCCAGAAGCGCTGGTAGGTGTCCCAGTCGAACCCCTGGTAGGGCTCGTCCAGCAGCAGTAATTGCGGGTCGTGCATCAGCGCCAGGGTCAGGTTCAGCTTCTGACGGGTTCCGCCGCTCAGCAGACCGGCACGCTCATCGGCGTACTCCGTCAACCGCAGCGCCTCCATGACCTCCCCTGCGTGCCGCAGATCAGGCAGCTCCCGTGCGACGCGGAAGAACTCCAGGTGCTGCCGCACGGTCAGAGCGTCGTTGACCACCACGTCCTGTGGGCAGTAGCCGAAACGGCCTCCATGACGGACCGTGCCACGCTGCGGGCACAGCTCACCAGACAAGATCTTCAACAGTGTGGACTTGCCCGCACCGTTCTCCCCGACGATCCCGGCCAGCACGCCAGGCCGCAGATCAAGCTCCAAGCCCCGTAGAACCTCACGACGACCGTACGCGTGACGCACATCCCTGACTTCCACCGCACCCCCAGGCTCGTAGAACGTGCCACGCACGCGCTGCCGACCGCTCGCCCTCACGGCAAGGTTAGGCATCACATATGGTCAAAAGCACAGCTGAGGCCGCTGGATAGCCCGCACGAGTGAAGGCCGCCCCGTAAACACGGCCGAGAGCTGAGCCGAGTGACGCGAACGGCGTTGGCTGCGGTTCTTAACGAACTGCAGCCATCGAGGTGCGCAAGATCGGGTGGGCCGACTGACGAAGCCTTCGAGCACTGAGCGGTCTTCACTGCGGACCGCGTTGCTGGGCACGTAAGACGTCGTTTCTGATGGCGTGATCGCTCGGTGAGCCGTGCATGACGGATCTGGTGGAGCGGTTGGTGCCGGACGAGTTGTGGACGCTGTTCCGACGGGTGGTCCCGCCGACGGAGGTCATACGCCCTCAGGGCGGTGGGCGCCGGCGGGCCGGTGACCGCGAATGCCTGGCAGCGATCATCTTCTTGGCCACCTCGGGCTGCACCTGGCGGCAGCTGCCACCGGTGTTCGGGCCGGCCTGGCCCACGGTCTACCGACGCTTCGCCCAGTGGAGCCGGGACCGGGTGTGGGCCAGACTGCACCGGATCATCCTCGACGAACTCGGCGCTCGGGGCGAGCTCGACTGGTCGCGGTGCGCGATCGACTCCGTCAGCGTCCGGGCGGCAAAAGGGGGCCACTGACCGGACCGAATCCGACCGACCGCGGCAAGCCGGGATCGAAAATCCACCTCGTCACCGACCGAAACGGCGCGCCGCTGTCGCTGGGCATCTCCGGCGCCAACATGCACGACAGCCTCGGCCTGGAACCGCTCGTACGCGGGATCCCGCCCATCCGCTCCCGCCGCGGCCCGCGCCGCCGGCGTCCGGCCAAGCTCCACGCAGACAAGGGCTACGACTACGACCACCCGCCCTCGGGATCGAAGAGCACAGCCGCCTGCCACGCCTGATAGCCCATCAGAACGTGCGTCAGACGTGCGTCAAAAGTGCGCCGCATGCGTCAAATATGCGTCAAGATATCGCCCGTAGCGCCCACAACGCCCCTCACCCAAAACAGCTGGTCAGGAGCCCTTTCCGGCAGGTTCAAGGATCGCCACGCACTCAACGTGGTGCGTCATAGGAAACAGATCGAACGCCCGCAGCATCCGCACCCGATACCCCCCACCCCGGAAGTACCCCAAGTCCCGAGCCAACGCCGCCGGATCACACGCCACATACGCGATCCGCCGCGCCCCCAGCGACGACAGATGCTCCACCGTCTGCCGGCCCGCCCCCGCCCGCGGCGGATCCAGGACGATGAGGTCGACCTCCGTGATCCCCGTCCGCGGCAACACGCTTTCGACCTTGCCCTGTTCGATACGCACGCGGTCGAACTCGGCGAGGTTGTGCCGCGCGTCCTCCACCGCCCGCTTGCCGGACTCGATGCCGAGGACTGCGCCCTGGTCGCCGACCCGGTCGGCGAGGGCGCCCGCGAAGAGGCCGACGCCACAGTACAGGTCCAGCGCCATGTCCCCCTTGCGGGGCAGGAGGCCCTGCATGACGGCCGTCACCAGGGTGTCCGCAGCCTGCGGGTGGACCTGCCAGAAGCCGCCGCCCCCGACGCGGTAGGTCCGGCCGTCCGCACGCTCGCGGACGAAGGGGCGGCCGTGGACGCGGTGGACGCCACCGGAGCGCTCGTCCACGCGCAGCACCGACACCGGGCGGTCGAGTTCGACCAGCGGGAGGCGCGCGCCCGGCTTCGGCGTGAGGATCACCTGGCGGTCCTGCGAACCCGTCGCCGCGATCGCTTCGACGGAGTCCATGCCGGTCCAGACCCGCTTCTCGATGCCCAGCTCGCTGACCCCCTCCGCGGCGATCATGCAGTGGTCGATCGGCTCCACCTCGTGGGAGCGGTGCCGGCGCAGGCCCGCGCGGCCGTCGGCCGTGACCGCGTACTGGACGCGGGTACGCCAGGACGGAACCTGGCCCGCGGGCACCTTGTCGCCCTCGGCGGGCGCGACCGTGCCGTCCCAGCCGGCCTCCTCCGGGGTGAGGCCGGCCAGGTGCCGGAGCTGTTCGGCGATGACGTCGGCTTTCAGGCGCCGCTGCGCGCCCGGCTTGGCGTGCTGCCAGTCGCAGCCGCCGCAGCGGCCCGGGCCGGCGAACGGGCAGGGGACGTCGATCCGGTCCTTGGAGGCGTCCAGCACCTCCACCGCGTCCGCGCGCAGGAACCGGGCGCCCTGCTCGCCCTCCGTCACCCGCGCCACGACCCGCTCACCGGGCAGCGCGTGCCGGACGAACAGCACCTGGCCCTCGGACGTACGGGCGATGCAGTGGCCGCCGTGGGCGACGGGGCCGATCTCGACCTCGTATTCCTCCCCCACCAGCGACTTCCTCGGTTCTGCCTGCATGGTGGGGTGACTCCAAAACACGTGGGGGGCAAGGGCCGACGGAAACGGCCGGACAACAGCCCACCAGTCTACGTGGGCACCACCCGGCCGTTTCACACCAGCCGTCGTCTCACGACCGAGCGGTCATCTCACGACCGAGCCGTCGTCTCACGACTTGTGCTCGGTGGACTCCTTCGACCGCACCTGTGCGGGACCGCGCCGCACCGAACCCGGCGCGTTCCACTCCTGCCGCCTGCGGGCCCGCCGCTTGGCCGCCTCGGAGGACTGGAGCTGGTACGGCACCGAGGTCACCATGATCCCCGGCGTGAACAGCAGCCGGCCCTTCAGCCGCAGGGCGCTCTGGTTGTGCAGCAGATGCTCGTACCAGTGGCCGACGACGTACTCGGGGATGATCACGGACACCGCGTCCCGAGGCGATTCCTTGCGCAGGCCCTTGACGTACTCGATGATCGGCCGCGTGATCTCGCGGTAGGGCGAGTCCAGGACCTTCAGCGGTACGTCGATGCCGCGCCGCTCCCATTCCTCGCGCAGCGCCTTGGTCTCCGCCGGGTCGACGTTGACGCTCAGGGCCTCCAGGCTGTCCGAGCGCATCAGCTTGGCGTAGGCCAGGGCGCGCAGTGCCGGGCGGTGGATCTTGGAGATCAGGACGACGGAGTGGATGCGGGACGGCCGCAGGCTGTCGTCGCTCGGGCCCTCGGGGGCGGCGATCTCCTCGGCGACGCGGTCGTAGTGCTTGCGGATGGCCGTCATCGTCGCGTAGAAGATCACCATGCCGAGCAGGGCGACCCACGCGCCGTGCGTGAACTTGGTGACGAGGACGACCACCAGCACGAGGCCGGTGAAGAAGGCGCCGAAGGCGTTGATGGCGCGCGAGCGGATCATGTGGCGGCGCTTGGCCTGGTCCTGCTCGGCGGCCAGGAGGCGGTTCCAGTGCCGGACCATGCCGGTCTGGCTGAGCGTGAAGGACACGAACACGCCGACGATGTACAGCTGGATCAGGCGCGTGGAGTCGGCGCCGTAGATGCCCACCAGCAGTCCGGCGGCGCCCGCGAGGAGCACGATGCCGTTGGAGAAGGCGAGGCGGTCGCCGCGGGTGTGCAACTGACGCGGCAGGTAGCGGTCCTGGGCGAGGATCGAGCCGAGCAGCGGGAAGCCGTTGTAGGCGGTGTTCGCGGCGAGGAACAGCACCAGCGCGGTGGCCGCGGCCAGCACGATGAACAGGAAGCTGCCCTTGCCGAAGACGGCCTCGGCGACCTGCGAGATCACCGGGTTCTGCACGTAGTCCGCGCCGATCGGGACGCCGTTGTGGAAGAGATCGCGGGCCGGGTTCTCGGCCATGCGGACGTCGGTCGTGGCGGCCAGGGCGATGATGCCGCAGAACATGGTGACGGCGAGCAGGCCCATCATCGCGAGCGTGGTCGCGGCGTTCCTGGACTTGGGCTTGCGGAAGGCCGGGACGCCGTTGGAGATCGCCTCGACGCCGGTGAGCGCGGCACAGCCGGAGGAGAAGGCGCGCAGCAGCAGGAAGACCAGGGCGAAGCCCGCCAGGCCCTGGTGCTCGGGTTTGATGACGTAGTCCGCCGTCGGCGCCCGCATGGTGTCGCCGAGGACCAGTCCGCGGAAGGCGCCCCAGGCGATCATGGTGAAGACGCCCGCGACGAAGACGTACGTCGGGACGGCGAACAGCGAGCCCGACTCCTTCACGCCGCGCAGGTTCATCAGCGTCAGCAGCACGATCACGCCGATCGCGCACAGCACCTTGTGTTCGACCACGAACGGGACTGCGGAGCCCAGGTTCTCGATGCCGGAGGAGATCGACACCGCGACGGTGAGGACGTAGTCGACGAGCAGCGCGCTGGCGACCGTGAGGCCGGCCCGGGGGCCGAGGTTGGTGTTCGCCACCTCGTAGTCGCCGCCGCCGCTGGGGTAGGCGTGCACGTTCTGCCGGTACGACGCCACCACGGTGAACATCAGGACGACCACCGCGACCGCGATCCACGGACTGAAGTGGTACGCCGTCACACCCGCGATCGACAGGACCAGCAGCACCTCCCCCGGCGCGTACGCGACGGAGGACAGTGGGTCGGAGGCGAAAACGGGTAGTGCGATGCGCTTCGGCAGGAGTGTTTCCCCCAGCCGGTCACTGCGCAGTGCGCGCCCGATCAGGATCCGTTTGGGCACGTCGGTCAGTTTGGACACAACAGTGGATCGTAAGCGTTCGAATGCGGGCTCGCCCACCCGCCACCCCCCCATCGGCGTTCCCTCTGCTCTCTGAGTGAATTCAGAGGCTGCTGCGGCTGCGGATTCGGCAGGTCACCCGGATCCCATGCCTATATGACTAAGCCCTGTCCGTCTTCCGGCCGTTGCCGCCCCTGGAGGTCCCATGCACCCGACCGCAGAACTGATCGGCGCCGCGGCCACCCTCGTCGCCCTCGCAATCCTCACCGTGGCCAGCGTGCGCAGCATCAGCCGCCGCAAGGACGTGTCGCCGGACACGCCCTAGAGAGGCGGACGCCCCTGCCCGTCGCTGAACCGCTCCCGCTCCAGTTCCGCCACCCCGGCACGCAGTTCCTCCCACCCGATGCTCTCCGTCCGGGTCGACGGGACCGTGCAGGCGTATGCCCCGGCCACGGTGCCGTGCAGGGCGCAGCCGCGGGGCGGGGCGCCCCGCAGCCAGGCGTGGAGGAACGCGGCGGCGAAGGCGTCGCCCGCACCGTTGGAGTCGACGACCGGCGCCGGGGGTGTGGCGGCGGGTACGTGGGTCAGCTCGCCGTCGGTCAGCAGGTACGCGCCGTCCGCTCCGGCGGTGGCGACGACGGTCCGGGCCCGGCCCCGCTCGGTGATCCGCCGCATGGTCCGCTCCGGGTCGGCCAGGGCCGTGCGGGACAGGAAGACCAGGTCCGCCTGGCGGGCGAAGGTCTCGTGGTAGGGGTCGGAGCCGTCCCAGTCGTGCAGGTCGGTCGAGATCGTGATGCCCGCCTCACGCAGGACCGGCAGCGCGTGGGCGCACGGCTGGGTGATGACGACATGGGCGTGCAGGCTTGCCGCGGCCAGCTCCCGCAGCGTGGCCTCGGGCAGCCGGTCCGTCTCCGCCGAGCGGGTGGCGTCGTACAGCGACAGCCGTCTGCCGTCGGGGCCGACGAGGTTGACCGCGCGCTTGGTGCCGAGCGGCTGGGGGACGGCGGTGAGCGCGATGCCGTGGTCCCGGTGCAGGGCGCGGACCAGGTCGCCCTCGGGGTCGTCGCCCAGCATGTCGACGTGATGCGTGCGCAGCCCCAGCGCGCTCGCGGCCAGCGCGACGAAGTCCCCGCTCTGGCCGGCGCGCGTCACGATCCCGGGCCGGATCATGTGACTGTCGGCGAGCGGCACGGGCAGCTCGGGCACGTGCACGATCGTGTCCACGCCCGCGCCGCCCAGGACGAGGACGTCGATCTCGCTCCTCATGTCGGCCTTCCTCCCCGCCGAGGCCCGGCAGGGCCCTCGGCAACCCCTTCGACTTTGCCGATACGTTGGAGTCGGGCAGTTGAACGCGGCACCGCCCCCGGAAGGCATCATGGCGTGATTCCCCTTGCATGATGTTGCCTGGCGGCCGGCACTCAGGCCGCGACTGGTGCCTGGCGAGCCGAAAGAGAGACATGAGCAGGACATTGTTGATGGTCAGAGGGCCCGTAGGAAGCACGGTGTGACGCGATGCATATTGTGATCATGGGTTGCGGAAGGGTGGGTTCCGCCCTGGCCCAGAACCTGGAGCAACAGGGCCACACCGTCGCCGTGGTCGACCAGGACCCCACCGCCTTCCGCCGCCTGGGGTCCTCCTTCGGCGGCCGCCGGGTCACCGGGGTCGGCTTCGACCAGGACACCCTGCGCGAGGCCGGAATCGAGGAGGCAGGCGCCTTCGCCGCGGTCTCCAGCGGTGACAACTCCAACATCATCGCCGCGCGCGTGGCCCGCGAGATGTTCGGCATCGAGAACGTCGCCGCCCGCATCTACGACCCCCGCCGCGCCGAGGTCTACCAGCGCCTGGGCATCCCCACCGTCGCGACCGTCCGCTGGACGGCCGACCAGATGCTGCGCCGCCTGCTCCCCTCGGGCGCCGAGCCGCTGTGGCGCGACCCCACCGGGGGCGTCCAGCTCGCCGAGGTGCACACCTCCCCCGCCTGGGTCGGCCACAAGATCAGCCGGATCCAGGAGGAGACGGGCGTGCGCGTGGCGTTCCTGACCCGGCTCGGCGAGGCGCTCCTGCCCACCTCGCAGACGGTGTTGCAGGAGGGCGACCTGGTGCACGTGATGATGCGCACCGACGAGGTCGACACGGTCGAGGCGGCGTTCGCCAAGGGTCCCGAAGAGGAGGGCGGTCTCTGATGAGGGTCGCCATTGCCGGTGCCGGCGCGGTCGGCCGCTCGATCGCGGGCGAACTGCTGGAGAACGGCCACGAGGTCCTGCTGATCGACAAGGCACCGACCGCCATCTCGGTCGAACGCGTCCCGCAGGCCGAGTGGCTGCTGGCCGACGCCTGCGAGATCACGTCCCTGGACGAGGCGGCGCTGCAGCGCTGCAACGTCGTCATCGCCGCGACCGGCGACGACAAGGTGAACCTGGTCGTCTCGCTCCTCGCCAAGACGGAGTACGGCGTTCCGCGGGTGGTCGCCCGGGTGAACAACCCGAAGAACGAGTGGCTGTTCAACGAGTCCTGGGGCGTGGACGTCGCCGTCTCCACACCCCGTCTGATGTCGGCCCTGGTCGAGGAGGCGGTGAGCGTGGGCGACCTGGTCCGCCTGCTCCGCTTCAGCCACGGCGACGCCAACCTGGTCGAACTGACCCTGCCGGAGGAGTCGGCCCTGGCCGGCACCCAGGTCGGGGACGTCGAGTGGCCCGAGGACACGTCCCTGGTCACGATCATCCGCGGCACCCGTGTCCTGACGCCCTCCCGGGAGGACTCGCTGGAGGCGGGCGACGAACTCCTCTTCGTGGCCGCCCAGGCCCGTGAGGAGCAGTTGGAGGACCTGCTGTCGGTACGCCGGGACAGCGCGGCGAGCTGAGCGGGGCCCTGCGGGGACAGGCGGAAGGGGCTTCCCGGATCCTCCGGGAAGCCCCTTCCGCTTGCTTCACCTCTCGGCCGACCGCGTCGGGCGGGGGGTGGGCATACGCCCTTGGGATCCGGGGGCGGAGCCCCCAGTGAGTCCAGCACAAACGCCGGTCACTGCTCGGCGGACCGAGCAGCAGCTTCCCGCTCCCTCTCCTCCGCGGCCTTCTCCTCCGCCTCCATCTCCGCGAACACGTCGATCGGCGCGGGCGCCTTCGCCAGGAAGACCCACGTCAGCCACACGGCGAGCAGGAACGGCGGGATCTTCAGGGCGACCAGGACCCAGCCCAGCTGGGTGGTGTCGGCCCACCAGTACAGCGGGAAGAGGATCGCGCACTTGGCGAGCAGGATCGCGCCCCAGGCGTAACTGGCCTTCGCGTACGCCTTCTTGCGGCCGGGGTTCCGCGTGCGCCAGGAGAGGTTCTCCTTGAAGACCGGGCCGAGGATCAGCCCGATCAGCGGGACACCGCACAGCGTGGTGACGATGTAGGCGAGTCCCAGACCCAGCGTGTAGAGCATGCCGGGCAGGTAGAAGTCCTTGGCGTTGCCGGTCATCATCGCGAAGACGACACCGAACGCCACACCGAAGACACCGCTGAAGGCGTGCTTGACGGTGTCCTTCATCACCAGCCGGACGGCGACCAGCACCAGCGACACGGCCAGCGCCGCGATCGCCGACAGGTGCAGGTCCTTGTTGATCGTGTAGATGGTGACGAACAGCAGGCCGGGCACCACCGTCTCGACCATGCCCCGCACGCCGCCGAAGGCTTCGAACAGGGCGGCTTCGGTCACCGCCCGGGCGTCGTCCGCAGATGTCTCTTCGGTCGGCTTGTCGAGCGACGTCACCGGCTACTCCCGTCCGAGGGGTCTCAGTTCGTACTTGGGATTGAACAGCACCCGGCGGCCCCGGCTCATCGAGATCCGGCCCGATGCGATCAGCTTGCGCCCCGGTTCTATCCCCACGATGGAGCGCCTGCCGAGCCACACCACGTCCAGCGCGGCGGAGCCGTCGAACAGCTCGGCCTCCAGGGCCGGGACGCCGGCGCGCGGCCGCAGGGTGACCGTGCGCAAGGTACCAGTAACCGTCACTATCTGCCGGTCCTGGCAGTCTCCGATCCGGATACAGCCCGTGGTCTCGGTGTCCTCGCGCAGCTCCTCGGACTCCAGGTCCTCCTGTGACGAGGAGAGCCGGTCGAGCATGCGCCGGAACCGGCCCGCAGGCTTCTGCGAACGAGGAACAGCACTCATATCTAGAGCGTACCGGGGGCTGCTGAAAGCCATGTACTCCCGGGACTTCGCGGACCCCCAGGACCTCACTTCTCGAACCGGTACCCCATCCCCGGCTCCGTGATGAAGTGCTTCGGATGGGAAGGGTCCGCCTCCAGCTTCCGCCGCAGCTGCGCCATGTACACGCGCAGATAGTTGGTCTCCGTCCCGTACGACGGCCCCCACACCTCCTGGAGCAGCCGCTTCTGCCCGACCAGCCGGCCGCTGTTGCGGACGAGTACCTCCAGCAGATGCCATTCCGTGGGGGTCAGCCGTACGTCCTTCCCGGCGCGGACGACCTTCTTCGCGGCCAGATCGACGGTGAACTCGCCGGTCTCCACCAACATCTCGTCGGCACCGCCCCCGGCCGGCTCGGCCCGCCGCACGGCGGCCCGCAGCCGGGCCAGCAGTTCGTCCATGCCGAAGGGCTTGGTGACGTAGTCGTCGGCGCCCGCGTCCAGCGCCTGCACCTTCTCGTCGGAGGAGTGCCGGGCGGACAGCACCAGGATCGGCACGCGGGTCCAGCCGCGCAGGCCCCTGATCACCTCGACGCCGTCCAGGTCGGGCAGGCCGAGGTCGAGGACGACCACGTCGGGGTGGCGGGCGGCGGCGAGCCGGAGGGCGGTGGCACCGTCGTGGGCGGCGTCGACCTCGTACCCGCGTGCCCTGAGGTTGATCACGAGGGCGCGCACGATCTGCGGCTCGTCGTCGACCACCAGCACACGGGTCATGAGGAGGCCTGCCTTTCCGGTTCTGCCGCGTCTTCCGCCGCGTGGCCGAGCTCCGGGCCCGGTCCCGCCGCACGGAGGGTGAGGACCATGGTGAGCCCGCCGCCGGGGGTGTCCTCGGCGCCGAGCGTGCCGCCCATGGCCTCGGCGAAGCCGCGCGCCACCGCGAGCCCCAGTCCCACTCCGGAGCCGCGCGGGACGTCGCCGTAGCGCTGGAAGGGCTCGAAGACGCTCTCCTTGGCCTCGTCGGAGACGCCCGGCCCGCGGTCGGCCACCCGCACCTCGACCCGGTCGGCGAGCGCGCTGGCGGCGACCAGCACGGGCGTGCCGGACGGACTGTACTTGACGGCGTTCTCGACCTCGATGATCTCGGCGGCCTCGGGCCAGGAGGAGCCGGCCCAGCCTGTCCGCAGGGGCGCGTTGCTGTTGGTGTGGTCCCGGATCGCGGCGGACCAGGCGTCCATCAGCTCGATCGCCTTGCGCGCGTGCCGTTCGTCGCGGGTGACGTACCAGGCGAGGGCCTGGATGTAGGCGGCGATCGCGTCCGGTCGAAGGCGCCCTTCCAGAGCTGGGCGCCCGCGTTGACCTTGGAACGCGATGGACGGAGACAGTAGGTGCAGACCAATACCCCGTCAAGGCTCCCCGCATGAAGCGCGAGAAAGGGCCGCACCCTTGGGGGTGCGGCCCTGCTGTGTCTGCGACGCTCAGCGGACCTCGGTGATCTCCGGTCCGCGCTGGAGTTGGCCCATTCCGCCGGCGAAACGGGAGCCCTCCTCCTGCTGGACGCCCTCGGGGACCATCTGGGCGTCGTTGGGCAGCTTCAGGACGATCGGGTCGCGGGGCGCCATCGGGCCCTCGCCACGGACCACGACGGTGTCCCGGAAGATCTGCTCCAGCAACCCGGCGGCCTGCGGCTGCACCGCGCCCTGGCCCGAGATGACCCCGCGCAGGAACCAGCGGGGGCCGTCCACACCGACGAAACGCACGACCTGGAAGCCGCCGGTGCCGTCCGGCAGCTGCACCGGCACCTGGGCCCGCAGCTCCCAGCCCAGCGGCCCTTCGACCTCGTCGATGATGCCGCCCTGCTGGGTGATACCGGTCGCGATCTCCTCGCGCACCTCGCCCCAGATGCCCTCACGCTTGGGCGCGGCGAATCCCTGCAGCTGGATGGCGCTGTCCCGCAGCACGACCGTCGCCGCGACGATCGCGTCACCCGCGACCTCGACCCGCAGCTCCATGCCGTCGACGCCCGGCACGAACAGACCGCCGAGGTCGACCCGGCCCTCGCCGGGGTCGCTCACCTCGGAGCTGTCCCAGGGTCCGTCGGGCCTCGGCGCCGGCTCGAGCCTCAGGCGCTCGCTCTCGCCGCCCGCCTCACTGTCGACACCGTCGACGACCTGCTCGGCCTCGCCGGCCGCGTCCTCGGCGGCATCCCTCTTCTTGCGACGTCCGAACACGTCACTGTCCTTCCCGGTCGGATACGACCGAAGCGTATCGATTCCCACCCGTCTGACCGCCCAGGGCGGCCTGACCGCTTGTGCCGCTCGTCCCGTCCACCGCGGCGTGTCCTCCGGTGGACCCGAAGCCCCCCTCGGCCCGCGCGGAGCCGGGAAGCTCCGCCACCTCCCGGAAGCGGACCCTCTCGACCTGCTGGACGACCAGTTGGGCAATCCGGTCGAAGCGCTCGAACCGCACGTCCTCGCGCGGGTCGAGATTCACCACGATCACCTTGATCTCCCCACGGTACCCGGCATCAACCGTCCCCGGGGCATTCACCAGGGCGACGCCGCAGCGGGCGGCAAGACCGGACCGCGGGTGCACGAAGGCCGCGTACCCCTCCGGCAGGGCCACAGACACTCCCGTGGGCAGTACGGCCCGCTCGCCCGGCGCCAGCCGGCACGCCTCGGTGGTACGCAGATCGGCTCCCGCGTCCCCGGGGTGCTCATACGACGGAAGTGGTACGTCCGGATCGACGCGCCGGATCAGCACGTCGAGCTCTTGACGGGGCTCACGGCTCACGGGTTCACCTCGAAGGCGCGGGCGCGCCGGACCTGGTCCGGGTCGTTCATCGCCGCCTGGATCTCCTCCTGACGGCCGTGGTCGACGAAGTGGTCGACCTTGACCTCGATGAAGAGCGCGTCGGCACGCACGGCGAGGGGCCCTTCGGGGCCGCCGACGCGTCCGGTGGCGGTCGAGTAGATCTTCCGCCCGGCCACCGCCGTCACCTCCGCCTCCAGGTACAGCGTGGTACCGACGGGCACGGGCCGCACGAAGTCGGTCTCCAGCCGCCCGGTCACGGCGATCGTGCGCAGCAGCCAGTTCAGCGAGCCGAGCGTCTCGTCCAGGGCGGAGGTCAGCACACCGCCGTGGGCGAGACCCGGGGCGCCCTGGTGGGCGGGCTGCACGGTGAACTCGGCGGTGAGCGACACGCCCTCGCCGGCCCGGGCCTCCAGGTGCAGCCCGTGCGGCTGGTCGCCGCCACAGCCGAAACACTGGCCGTAGTGCGCGCCGAGGGGCTCACCGGGCGCCGGAGCGTCCGGATGCCGCACCGGTCGCACGGCGTCGTCCGGAGGCTGAAGAGCAGGGGAAGTACGACTCACAGCCGGAGACCTTACCCGCGCGTCGGCCCCCTCCGGACACCGTGTCAAGCTTGGCTCCATGCAGCTCTCCGCCGCCCCGTACGAAGAACGCCTGACCGCTCCCCGGTCCTGGTGGCTGTTGTCGTTCCTGGTAGGGGTCTCCATGGCCCTGGTCCTGCTCCCGTTCGGCACGCTGCCGATGCTCGGCGGCCTGGCCGGCGGCACGGCGGTCGCGGCCGTCGCCGCGAGTTCGTACGGCTCGGTCCGCATCCGGGTGGTGGGCGATTCCCTGATCGCGGGCGAGGCGAAGATCCCGGTGGCGGCGCTGGGCGAGGCGGAGGTCCTGGACGCGGAGGAAACCCGCGCCTGGCGCACCCACAAGGCCGATCCGCGCGCCTTCATGCTGCTGCGCGCCTACATCCCCACCGCCCTGCGCGTGGAGGTCACGGACCCGCAGGACCCGACTCCGTACCTGTACCTGTCCACGCGCGAGCCGGAGCGCCTGGCGGAGGCGCTGACGGCGGCGAAGCCGGCTTAGCACACGCACGCGAGGCGTCATCCGCCGCGCGAGGCGTCCTGCGGCGGCTGACGCACGATACGCGACGCGAGCCGGGGTCTACGGCACCACCAGAGCCCGACCGCACGCGCAGGGCGCCGGCCACCTGACGCGGGGCGGCACCCGGCACAGGCGCCGGTTCCCGGTTCGGATGGGCGGACGTGCGTCGTCCGCGTCGCGCACGCGCTCATGGCCGTGAGGCATGCGCCTCGCCCCCACTCGGCCACCCCCGCACCCGCGCACCGCCTCGGTGTCGCCTCAGCGTCCGTCGTCGCGCTTGCCGTGTCTGTCGTCGAGGCGGCCCAAGGGGTCGTCGGTGATCTCGTCCATCTCCAGGGCGTCCGCCGGACGCTCCAGGGCGGGGAGCGCCTCCAGGGCCTCCCAGGGCACCTGGATCTTTCGCAGGTCCTCGCGGATCCGGACGGCGAGCTTTCTCGTCTCGCTGCGGTTCATGACCGCCCCGACTGCGGCGCCCACCAGGAACGGCACCAGGTTCGGCATGCTGCGGACCATCCGCTTCGTGATCCGCTGGCGCAGTTCGCGCTTCATGCGGCTGTTCAGCGCCGTGCTCAGCGTCGACGGCTTGGTCGCGTCGATCCCGCGCTCCCCCGACCAGGCGTTGAGATACGCGGTGCTGCGCTGCTTGAGGCTGCCGGGCGGCCGTACGCCGTAGACCTCGTGGAGTTCGGCGATCAGCTTCAGCTCGATCGCGGCGACGCCGGTGACCTCGGCGGCCAGTTCCGTCGGCATCGCGGGCGGCACGGGGAGCATCGCCGCCGCGCCGATGCCGGCTCCGACCGTCGCCGTCGCCTTCGCCGCGCCCGCGACGAGTCTGTCCGCGAGCTCCTCGGGCCCCAGGCCCGGGAACTGCCTGCGCAGGGTCGCCAGGTCCCGTACGGGGACGCGCGGGGCCAGTTCGATGATCCGGTCGGCGAGGTGCGCGAGCCCCGCACGGGCCCGTTCACCGCCCTTGCGGGCGCCTTCCCAGGCCCGCTCCCGGATCGCCCCCGCCCGCCGTCGGGCGACGGGTGCGGGGGCGTCGACGGATGCCGGGAGGTCACCCCGGTCCGCTGCCGGTTCGAGCGAGGCCGCCCCCGTACCGGTTGAGCCTCGCTCGTCGTCACGCGCGCCGTGCTGCGGGCCGTCCATCGGCCCTTGGTCCGCTTTCCGCTGGGAGAAGCGGCGCTTCCGGGGAGGGGTCGAGCCGGTCACGGCCGACCCGTCCTCAGTCGCAGTCGCGGCAGATCGGCTGACCGTTCTTCTCCCGGGCCAGCTGGCTGCGGTGGTGCACCAGGAAGCAGCTCATGCAGGTGAACTCGTCCTGCTGCTTCGGGAGCACTCGAACTGCCAGCTCCTCGTTCGAGAGATCGGCGCCGGGCAGCTCGAGGCCTTCGGCGGCCTCGAACTCGTCGACGTCCACTGCGGAGGCCGACTTGTCGTTCCTCCGAGCCTTCAGCTCTTCGAGGCTGTCCGAGTCAACGTCGTCGTCGGTCTTGCGTGGAGTGTCGTAATCGGTTGCCATGTCGCTCTCCCCCTCTGGGTGTCTGCGGTGTCTCCAGCGCACGTAACGCGTGAGAGGCCGGACTTGTGCCCGACCTGAGGCGGAGATTTTGCCTCACATCAAGGTCTGTTACTCAATCGACACCCAACCGGACTCCTCACGAGTGATCGGCTTGGATGGCGATGGGGACCGTACACGGTCCGAATGCCGCACTACAAAGGCGTCTCACCGTGTACTTCCCGTGATCAAGACCCTCGAAAACCGGGATTTTCCCGGCTTTCCGACAGGACGCATGATCACGGAGAGTAGATGGCCAGAAAGGCGCCCCTGTGATCGATCACACACGGTGCACATGCCGTGAGATCTTGAAAATTCCGCGCAAAGCGAACATCCCCGTACGTCGCCGAGTTGATCGGCGACATGATCTCAGATGGGCAGCGTGACTCGCATCACGAGCCCACCCCCTTCGCGAGGCTGGGCGTAGATGTGCCCGCCGTGCGCCCGGGCCACCGACCGGACGATGGACAGACCGAGTCCGACACCCTTGTCGCTGCCCGTGCGCTCCGTGCGCAGCCGCCGGAACGGCTCGAAGAGGTTGTCGATCTCGTACGCCGGCACGACCGGGCCCGTGTTGGAGACGACCAGCACCGCCTGGCCGTGCTGGACGTCGGTGGTGACCTCGACCCAGCCGCCCTCGGCCACGTTGTAGCGCACGGCGTTCTGCACCAGGTTGAGGGCGATCCGCTCCAGCAGCACGCCGTTGCCCTGGACGACCGCGGGTTTCTGCTCGCCGCGGATGCGCACGCCCTTGGCCTCGGCCTCGCCGTGCACCTGGTCGATGGCCTGCTCGGCGACCTCGGCGAGGTCCACCGGGCCCCGCTCGACGATCTGGTTGTCGCTGCGGGCGAGCAGCAGCAGGCCCTCGACGAGCTGCTCGCTGCGCTCGTTGGTGGCCAGCAGGGTCTTGCCGAGTTGCTGGAGTTCCACCGGCGCTCCCGGATCGGACAGGTGCACCTCAAGGAGCGTGCGATTGATCGCCAGCGGTGTTCTCAGCTCGTGCGAGGCGTTGCCCACGAAGCGCTGCTGGGCGGTGAAGGCCCGCTGCAGCCGCTCCAGCATGTCGTCGAAGGTGTCCGCCAGCTCCTTCAGCTCGTCGTCCGGGCCGTCCAGCTCGATCCGGCGGGACAGGTCGGAGCCGGCCACCGCGCGGGCGGTACGGGTGATCCGGCCCAGCGGCGACAGGACCCGGCCGGCCATGGCGTAGCCGAAGGCGAAGGCGATGACCGCCAGGCCGAGCAGCGCCAGCAGCGAGCGGCTGAGCAGGTTGTCCAGGGCGTTCTGGCGCTGCTCGTTGACGCAGTGGTTCATGGCGTTGTTGAACTCGCTGGGCGAGGCCTGGTCGGGCAGGTTGCAGATGTCGCTGGTGACCTTGCCCTCGACGATCTTGAACGGCAGCTCGCTGCCCACGTTCAGCGCCTGCGCGGCCAGCAGGTAGATGATCGACAGCAGCAGGATGCCCGCGATCAGGAACATGCCGCCGTAGAGCAGCGTGAGCCTTATGCGGATGGTCGGGCGCAGCCAGGGGAGCGGCGGCGCGGGCCGCCGGGGGTCCCAGGTGGGCTTCGGGGGCGCCTTGGGAGGCGCGGGTGTGGTGGCCACGGCCGATCAGATCCGGTAGCCGGAGCCGGGTACGGTGACGATCACGGGCGGCTCGCCGAGCTTGCGGCGCAGGGTCATGACCGTCACGCGGACGACGTTCGTGAACGGGTCGGTGTTCTCGTCCCAGGCCTTCTCCAGTAGTTGCTCCGCCGAGACGACGGCGCCCTCGCTGCGCATCAGCACCTCCAGGACGGCGAACTCCTTGGGCGCGAGCTGGACCTCCTTGCCGTCGCGGAAGACCTCGCGGCGGTTGGGGTCGAGCTTGATCCCGGCACGCTCCAGGACCGGCGGCAGGGGCACGCTGGTGCGCCGGCCGAGGGCCCGCACCCGCGCGATGAGCTCACTGAACGCGAACGGCTTGGGCAGATAGTCGTCGGCGCCGATCTCCAGGCCCTCCACCCGGTCGCTGACGTCGCCGGAGGCCGTGAGCATCAGCACGCGCGTGGGCATGCCGAGCTCGACGATCTTGCGGCAGACGTCGTCGCCGTGCACGAGTGGGAGGTCGCGGTCGAGGACGACCACGTCGTAGTCGTTGACGCCGATGCGCTCCAGGGCGGCCGCGCCGTCGTACACGACGTCGACGGCCATGGCCTCCCGGCGCAGTCCGGTGGCCACCGCATCGGCGAGCAGTTGCTCGTCCTCGACGACGAGTACGCGCACGTCCCTGGTCCTTCCTGATGTCCGCCCGCGGAGCGCCGCACTGGCGCAGCCGGGCAGGGGTCTTCGACGGTCTGTTGGTGTGTTGCCCTCCATCCTGCCCTTTTCGGCCATAAGTCGGAGGTAAGGCGGGTGAGCGGGCGGGGCCCGATGCGGAATAAGAGATTTTCTCCCGCGGTTAGGTTTCCACGGAAGGGAGCTTGGGGAGGACGGCTTTACATCCCACGATCACCCTCTGCTGGCACCGCACCACCCTGCGGTGCTGCGTCAACCCGCTTTGCCGCAGGGCGGGCGTGGGTGTCCGGCACCGTCGCCGCCCGGCCGAGCGGCGCTGGGCATCCACCGGAGACGTGATCGTCCCTTCCGAACGGCACACCCCCGTGCCAACGACCCACGACCCAGGACGAGGGGGCGCAGCATGGACGCATTCACCGCAGGACTTCTGCAGCGCATAAAGGCGACCGAGTCCGATCTGTCCCGGGCTCGCGACGAGGGCGACGACTTCCTCGTCGAGGTGGAGCAGGGCGAGCTCGACGACCTGCGCCGTCTCGCCGCCGAGCACGGTGTGGAGGTCGGCGCGACGAGCGTCTGATCAGGCCGTACGGAGCGGGCCCCGGCGAATCCAGCGCCGGGGCCCGCTCCGTCGTTCCGGGGGTATCGCGGAATCAGTCGTGCCAGGCGCCGAAGTCCTCCAGGAGGCGCTGGAGGGGCTCGAAGACGCCCGGGGTACCCGCGACTGTCAGATCCCCTGACGGTCGCTCTCCGGGGCGTCCACCGGTCAGTGCGCCCGCCTCCCGGGCGATGAGGTCGCCCGCCGCGAGGTCCCAGGCGTGCAGGCCGCGCTCGTAGTAGCCGTCGAGGCGTCCGGCGGCCAGGTCGCACAGGTCGACCGCGGCCGAACCGCCGCGCCGGATGTCGCGCAGCAGCGGGATCAGCCTCTGCGCGACCTCGGCCTGGTGGGCGCGGACCTCGGCCACGTAGTTGAAGCCCGTCGAGACCAGCGCCTGGTCCAGGGGCGGCGCGGGGCGGCAGGCCAGCCTGCGCTCGCCGTCCCAGAGGCCGGTGGCCCAGGCACCGCCGCCGCGCACCGCGTGGAAGGTCTCGCCGCGCATCGGGACCGCGACGACTGCGACGACGGTCTCGCCGTCCTGCTCGGCGGCGATGGAGACGGACCAGGTGGGCAGCCCGTACAGGTAGTTGACCGTGCCGTCGAGCGGGTCGATGACCCAGCGGACGCCGCTCGTGCCCTCCGTGGCGGCGCCCTCCTCGCCGAGGATGCCGTCGTCCGGGCGGCGCTCGGCGATCAGGCCGGTGATCAGCTTCTCGGCCGCGATGTCCATCTCCGTGACGACGTCGATGGGGCTGGACTTGGTCGCGGCCACCGCGAGGTCGGCCGGGCGTCCGTCCCGCAGCAGCGCGCCCGCGCGCCGGGCGGCCTCCTGAGCGAGAACGAGCAGGTCCTGGTGCAGGGGGTCGGTCACGGGGCTCCTCACGCGTAGGTGCTGTCGGCGCCCGCGGCGGCGGGCCGGGGGGCGCGGGCCGGGCAGCAGCCGACCGGGCAGAGGTGGTGGCTCGGCCCGAGGGCGCCCAGGGCGCAGGGCGTGACCTCCTGTCCGCGCTCGACGGCGGCGCGCTCCACGACGAGCTCGCGGATCGCGGCGGCGAACCTCGGGTCGGCGCCGACCGTGGCCGAGCGGCGCATCGGCAGCCCCAGCTCCTCCGCCTTGGCCTTGGCCTCCGTGTCGAGGTCGTAGAGGACCTCCATGTGGTCGGAGACGAACCCGATGGGGGCGATCACCACGGTCGGGACACCGGCCGCGTGCCGCTCGTCGAGGTGGTCGCAGATGTCGGGCTCCAGCCACGGGATGTGCGGGGCGCCGGAACGGGACTGGTAGACGAGCTGCCAGGGGTGGTCGACGCCGGTGCGCTCCCGGACGGCGTCCGCGATCAGCTGCGCCACGTCCAGGTGCTGCCTGACGTACGCGCCGCCGTCGCCGTGGTCCTCGACGGGCCCGGAGGTGTTGGCGGAGGCCGTCGGGATCGAGTGCGTCGAGAAGGCGAGGTGCGCCCCGTCCCGGACGTCCTCGGGCAGCTCGGCGAGGGAGCGGATCACGCCGTCGACCATGGGCTCGAGGAAGCCGGGGTGGTTGAAGTAGTGCCGTAGCTTGTCGACCTTCGGCGGCTCCAGCCCCTCGGCCTCAAGGGTGGCGAGCGAGTCTGCGAGGTTCTCGCGGTACTGGCGGCAGCCCGAGTACGAGGCGTAGGCGCTGGTGGCGAGGACCAGGATGCGGCGGCGGCCGTCGCGGACCATCTCGCGCAGCGTGTCCGTCAGGTACGGCGCCCAGTTGCGGTTGCCCCAGTAGACCGGCAGGTCCAGGCCGTGGTCGGCGAAGTCCTTGCGCAGGGCGTCCAGCAGGGCGCGGTTCTGGTCGTTGATGGGGCTGACCCCGCCGAAGAGGAAGTAGTGCTGCCCGACTTCCTTGAGGCGTTCCTTGGGGATGCCTCGCCCACGCGTCACGTTCTCCAGGAACGGGACCACGTCGTCCGGGCCTTCCGGGCCGCCGAAGGAGAGCAGGAGCAGGGCGTCGTAGGGGCTGACATCGCGCGCGTCTGGCATGCGTCGATCCTGCCACCCCGCACTGACAGCCGGGAAACGGCGGGGTGACACCTGCCCGGCGGCCGGCCCCCGCAGGCCTTGACGAGTGTGTCGGGCCCCCCGAGGCGTAATCTGTGTCGACTGCGTTCGCAGCTTACTGAGCCTTTCGGAGACCCCGTGCCCAGCCCCTACCGCGCCCTGTTCGCCGCCCCCGGCACCAAGGGTTTCTCCGCCGCGGGCTTCCTCGGCCGTCTCCCGCTGTCGATGATGGGCATCGGCGTCGTCACGATGGTCTCCCAGCTCACCGGGCGGTACGGCCTGGCCGGTGCGCTGTCGGCCACCATCGCGCTGGCGGCGGCGGTGGCCGGGCCGCAGGTCTCGCGGCTGGTGGACCAGTACGGCCAGCGGCGGGTGCTGCGGCCGGCGACGCTGGTCTCTCTGACCTCGGCGGCCGTCCTGCTGTGCGCGGTGCACTTCGGGTGGCCGGACTGGGTGCTGTTCACGGCGTGCGCCGGCGTCGGCTGCGTGCCGAGCGTCGGCGCGATGATCCGGGCCCGCTGGGGGGCCCTGTACCGGGGCACCCCGCAACTGCACACCGCGTACTCCTTCGAGTCCGTGATGGACGAGGTGTGCTTCATCTTCGGGCCGATCATCTCCATCGGCCTGTCCACGGCCTGGTTCCCGGAGGCCGGTCCCCTGCTCGCCGCCTGCTTCCTGGCCGTGGGCGTCTTCTGGCTGACCGCGCAGCGCGCCACCGAGCCGGTGCCGCACCCGCGCGAGCACCGCGGCGGGGGCACGGCCCTGCGCTCGCGGGGCCTTCAGGTCCTGGTGGCCACCTTCGTGGCGACCGGGGTGATCTTCGGGGCGGTCGACGTGGTCACCGTGGCCTTCGCCGACGAGGAGGGGCACAAGGCCGCTGCGAGCATCGTCCTGGCGTTGTACGCGGCCGGTTCCTGTGTGGCGGGCATGGTCTTCGGACTGCTGCGCTTCGCCGGGGCTCCGGAACGCCGGTGGTTGCTGGGCGTGTGTGCCATGGCCGTGAGTATGATCCCCCTCCTACTGGTCGGAAACTTGCCGTTTCTGGCCGTGGCGCTGTTCGTTGCGGGACTGTCCATCGCTCCGACGATGATCACGACGATGTCCCTCATCGAAGAGCACGTACCACGTGCGCAGCTCACCGAGGGCATGACCTGGGTGAGCACCGGGCTCGCGGTGGGGGTCGCGCTCGGCTCCTCCGCGGCCGGCTGGGTGATCGACGCGGCCGGGGCACGTGCCGGGTACGGGGTTCCGGCGGTGGCCGGGGCCGTCGCGGTCGCGGTGGGTTTCCTCGGATTCCGTCGGCTCAAGCGGCCGGCTACGGGTCGGGGAGGCTCCGTTGAGCAGCACAGCGAACGGAAAGAACGGCACGTGGCGTAACTGGGGCGGCAACGTCTGCGCGCGTCCCGCGCGGGAGGTCACCCCGGCGTCCGTCGACGAGCTGGCCGCCGCCGTGCGGCGGGCCGCCGAGGACGGCCTGACGGTGAAGGCCGTCGGCACGGGGCACTCCTTCACGTCCATAGCGGCGACGGACGGGCTGTTGATCCGCCCTCAACTGTTGACGGGCATACGTGACATTGACCGCGAGGCCATGACCGTCACGGTGGAGGCCGGCACCCCGCTCAAGAGACTCAACATGGCCCTCGCCCGGGAGGGCCTGTCGCTGACGAACATGGGCGACATCATGGAGCAGACGGTCTCCGGGGCGACCAGTACCGGCACGCACGGCACGGGCCGTGACTCCGGCTCGATCGCCGCCCAGATCAAGGGTCTGGAACTGGTCACCGCCGACGGCTCGGTCCTCACCTGCTCCGAGAAGGAGAACCCGGAGGTCTTCGCCGCCGCCCGCATCGGCCTCGGCGCCCTGGGCATCGTCACCGCGATCACGTTCGCCGTGGAGCCGGTCTTCCTGCTCACGGCCCGCGAGGAGCCGATGCCCTTCGACCGGGTCCTCGCCGACTTCGAGGAACTCTGGGCCGAGAACGAGCACTTCGAGTTCTACTGGTTCCCGCACACCGGGAGCACCAACACCAAGCGCAACA
The DNA here is from genome assembly GCF_042958445.1 of Streptomyces sp. NPDC007991. Lineage (NCBI taxonomy): Bacteria > Bacillati > Actinomycetota > Actinomycetes > Kitasatosporales > Streptomycetaceae > Streptomyces > Streptomyces sp. NPDC007991. The sequence continues at coordinate 161,281 of NZ_JBIBJD010000001.1, read as the reverse complement.
ACCGCAGCGCGGGCCCGGAGCGCCCGGTGCCGCAGCTCCAGAGCTGGTTCGAGGACGAGTTCCTCTCCAACGGGGTCTTCCAGGTGGCCAACTGGGTCGGCCGCGCGGTGCCCGCCACGATCCCCGCGATCGCCCAGATCTCCAGCAAGGCCCTGTCCGCGCGGACCTACACCGACATCCCTTACAAGGTCTTCACGTCTCCGCGCCGCGTGCGTTTCGTGGAGATGGAGTACGCCGTTCCGCGCGCGGCCGTCGTCGAGGCGCTGCGCGAGCTGAAGACGATGGTCGACCGCTCCGGCCTGAAGGTCAGCTTCCCCGTGGAGGTGCGCACCGCCCCGGCGGACGACATCACGCTGTCCACCGCCTCCGGCCGGGACACCGCCTACATCGCCGTCCACATGTTCCAGGGCACGCCCTACCAGCGGTACTTCACCGCGGCCGAGCGCATCTTCACCGCCCACGAGGGACGTCCGCACTGGGGCAAGGTGCACACCAGGGACGCCGAGTACTTCTCCCGGGTGTATCCGCGCTTCGAAGAGTTCACGGCGTTGCGGGACCGGCTCGATCCTGATCGGCGGTTCCAGAACGACTACTTGCGCAGGGTGCTGGGGGCGTAGGGCCGCACCGGGGGTGGTGTTCCCCACGTTCAAGATCGAGGAAAGCGGGCAAGCGAGCGGCCGAGTCCGCCCCCTTGCCACAACTTGGACGGCGCGCCAATCCACGCAGGTGGCCCGAATGGAGTACTGTTGCGAGCCCTGGGTCCGGTCTCCCGTCAGGGTGTGCAGGGCCTTTAAGGACCGCCGGGAGGGGGCTAGTTGCACAGGGTGACAGAGTTCGTCACTTAGCGTTGCGAATAGGTAACCGTGCCATAACGGCGATCCAGGGCCCGCGCCCGACACGCCGGGCAACTCGGCAAGGTTGTGGCAGGCTGCACCCGGGCAGGCCACACTCGACTAGCGGAAGCAGCGACGCACGTGACGTCGGCAGGCACCACCCGGGAGGTCCCCATGCCCGAACTGCGTGTCGTGGCCGTCTCGAATGACGGCACACGGCTGGTGCTGAAGGCTGCGGACAGCACGGAGTACACGCTTCCCATCGACGAACGGCTCCGCGCCGCCGTGCGCGGCGACCGTCCTCGCCTCGGCCAGATCGAGATCGAGGTGGAGAGCCATCTCCGTCCCCGCGACATCCAGGCGCGTATACGTGCCGGCGCGACCGCGGAAGAGGTCGCACAGCTGGCCGGCATCCCCGTGGACCGGGTCCGCCGCTTCGAGGGTCCGGTGCTCGCCGAGCGTGCGTTCATGGCCGAGCGGGCCCGCAAGACCCCCGTCCGCCGCCCCGGCGAGAACTCCGGTCCGCCGCTGGGCGAGGCCGTCCAGGAGCGACTGCTGCTGCGCGGTGCCGAGAAGGACACCGTCCAGTGGGACTCCTGGCGCCGCGACGACGGCACCTGGGAGGTCTTGCTGGTCTACCGCGTCGCGGGCGAACCTCACTCGGCGAGCTGGACGTACGACCCGCCCCGGCGGCTCGTCCAGGCCGTCGACGACGAGGCGCGCATGCTCATCGGCGAGACCGACGACCTGGCCGCGCCCGAGCCCAGCTTCCCGTTCGTCCCGCGGATCGCCCGGCTGCCGCGCGACCGGCCGCTGGACCGTTCCGCCGACCGGGAGCGGCCCAGCCTTCCGGCGGCGGCGTCCGAGCCGGTGGAGGAGAGCACGGGCGAACGGGACTCGCTGACCAGCCTGCTGGAGGCGGTGCCGAGCTTCCGCGGCGACCTGGTGGTGCCGGAGCGGCCCGCGCCGGAGCCCGAGGAGGAGCCCGTCGCCGAAGCCGAGGAGGAGGAGCCCCCGGCTCCCGCGGCCTCGGCCGGTTCCGCCTACGCGGACGTCCTCATGCCGCGCTCGGTCGGCAGCCATCGCGACCGGCTCGTCGGGGCCACCGACCGCCAGGCCGAGGCCGACGGCGTCCGGCCGGGCCGCAGAGCCGCCGTTCCGAGCTGGGACGAGATCGTGTTCGGGACGCGGCGCAAGAAGCAGGAGTAGCCGGATCGGCCGCATGAGAGCGGGGCCGCGCCTTGGGGTGCGGCCCCGCTCTCATGTCCGGTTACCGGGGAGGGATCCTGCCGGGTTACCGAGGATCCGGTCCCACCGCCACCGGCCGGTCCGGGTCCGAGGACCACTGAGACCACGAACCCATGTACAGCTCCGCCGCAATGCCCGCGACCGCCAGTGCCAGGACCTCATGTGCCGCGGACACCCCAGACCCGCAGTACACGCCGACCCGCGCGTCCTCGGTCACGCCAAGTCCCTTGAAACGCGCGCGCAGTTCGTCGGCGGGGAGGAAGCACCCGTCCGCCCCCACGTTCTCCGTAGTGGGTGCCGACACCGCGCCCGGGATGTGCCCGGCCACCGGATCGATCGGCTCCACCTCGCCGCGGTACCGCTCCCCCGCCCGCGCGTCCAGCAGCACCCCGGACCGCGCCAACGCAGCGGCGTCGTCGGCGTCGAGCAGGCCGGCCGCCCCCGGCTCGGGCACGAAGTCGCCCTCGGCCGGCGTCGGCACGGTCTTCTCCAACGGACCCTCCCAGGCCGGCAACCCGCCGTCGAGGACTCGCACGTCCGGGTGACCCGTCCAGCGCAGCAGCCACCACGCCCGGGCCGCCGCCCAGCCCTGCCCGCCGTCGTAGACGACCACCGGCGTCCCGGACGACACGCCCGCCCGGCGCATCGCGGCACCGAAGCGCGCGAGGTCGGGCAGCGGATGCCGGCCGCCCTCCCCCGGCGCCGAGGCCAACTCCCGGTCCAGGTCGACGAAGACGGCCCCGGGAAGGTGCCCTTCCTCGTACGCGGCCCGGCCGTCGTAGGGCGGCTCACCGGTCGCCTTGCCGGTGGTGAGCTGCCAGCGGACATCGAGCAGGACGGGCGGGTTGGCACCCGTCAGATCGCTCGCGAGGTCGGATGCGGAGATGATGGCGTTCATGGCCCCATCCTCGCGCACAGGGGTGGCCGAGCCGTGCGGGTCCGGCTACTCTGCTCGGCCGGACCGGGACGTTCACGCTCTGTACAGGAACAAGCACATGCTGTACAGCTGAACGACACGTGCCGACAAGCGCGCCGCAAGGGGCAGCGCACCGCCCGTCAGGCATTCTCCCGGACAGGGGCCGCCCCGCGGGGCGTACCCCGTGGGCGGCAAAGAGCGCGCCCACCGCGAGGCCGAGAAGAGAGTGACGATGACCGACGCACGGGAGTCCGCCGGCCCGAACGGCGCAAGACCCGCTCGGCACGCGCCCGGCACGCCCTGCTGGGTGAGCCTGATGGTGCACGGGCCGGCCGCGACCCAGGAGTTCTACGGAACGCTGTTCGGCTGGGAGTTCCAGCCGGGCCCCGGGCAACTCGGCCCGTACGTACGGGCGCTGCTCGGCGGAGACGAGGTGGCGGGCATCGGCCAACTGCCGCCGGACCGTCATCTGCCCCTCGCGTGGACCCCCTACTTCGCCTCTCAGAACGTGGATCTGACCGTCGAGACGGTGCGCAGTTGCGGCGGCACGATCGGCGTGGGCCCGCTGGACGCCGCCGACGCCGGCCGTCTGGCGCTCTGTTCCGATCCCTCGGGTGCGGTCTTCGGTGTCCGGCAGGCCGCCGCTCACCACGGCACGGCCGTCTCGGGCGGCCCCGGCACGCCCGCCTGGAACGAGCTGCTGACTTTCGAGTCGGCGAGCGTCGCCAAGTTCTACCGGTCGGTGTTCGGCTACCAGGAGGAGCCGGTGGTGTCCGCCGACTTCGACTACGTGACCCTGCACCTCGGGGGCCGGCCTGTCGCCGGCATCCACGGGCTGGGCCAGGCGCTGCCCCGCGACCGGGGCCCGCACTGGGTGACGTACTTCCAGGTCGACGACGTCGATGACGCCCTGGACCACCTGGTGCATCTGGGCGGGCAGGTCCTCAGGCCGGTCCACGACACGGCGCACGGCCGGGTGGCGATGGTGGCGGACCCGGAGGGGGCACGGTTCGCGCTGCTGCGACGGCGGCGCTGACGGCACCGCCCCGTGGTCAGGAGGACGACACCGGCAGCACGTCCGGGGACAGGGCCGCAGCGCGGGCCGTCGCCGAGGTCATGCGGCGCCTGTGGTGGCGGCGGCACAGGACCTCGTAGCCGACCTCGTCGGCGGAGTGGGTGACGTCTCCGACGACGACCTGGGCGCCCTCGACGACCATGACGCCGCCTATCGTCCGGGCGTTGTGCGTGGCCCGGGCGCCGCACCAGCACAGCGCCTCGACCTGGAGCACCTCGACCCGGTCGGCCAGTTCCACCAGCCGCTGGGAGCCGGGGAACAGCTTGGAGCGGAAGTCGGTGGTGATACCGAAGGCGTAGACGTCGAGTCCCAGGTCGTCGACCACCCGCGCGAGTTGGTCGATCTGCTCCGGCGCGAGGAACTGCGCCTCGTCGGCGATCACGTAGTCCGCGCGGCCGCCCTGCGAGAGGTGGTCGACGAGGTAGGCGTAGAGGTCCTGGCCGTCCTCGACCTCCACCGCGTCCGTGACCAGGCCGAGGCGCGAGGACAGTTTGCCCTCGCCGGCGCGGTCGTCACGCGAGAAGATCATGCCCTGGAGACCGCGCGCCGAGCGGTTGTGCTCGATCTGGAGAGCCAGCGTCGACTTCCCGCAGTCCATCGTTCCGGAGAAGAACACCAGCTCGGGCATGTCGGGTTGAGCACCTTTCGGCGAGAGAGGTCGGGCGATCGGGGTGGGGCTTCAGGAGCGTACTTCGAGCAGCGGGACCAGCTGCTCGGCGGGGGTCATCGAACCGTGGTTGCCGACCATCGCCGACTCCTTCGGCTCCCGCTCGGAGGCGATGAGCAGGACGTCGTCGCGCGCGGCTGCGACCACGTCGCCGATCCGGCCGTACACCCGTTCATCGATCTTCGGGCCGAACCAGCCCGCCGCGATGGCCTCGTCGCGTGAGGCCACCCAGAACTGCTCGCCGAGCACCTCGCGCCAGCAGGTCAGGACGTCGCCCGCGGCGCCGGGCACCGCGTAGACATGCCGGGCGCGGCCCTCGCCGCCGAGCAGGGCGACTCCGGCGCTGAGCTCCCAGTCCTCGTCGAAGTCGATGCGGTGCTCTTCGTCGAAGGGCACGTCGATCATGCCGTGGTCGGCGGTGACGTAGAGGGCGCTGCGCGGCGGCAGTTGCTCGGCCAGGCGCTGGACCAGGCGGTCGGCGTACATGAGCTGGCCGCGCCAGGTGTCGGAGTCGACGCCGTAGCGGTGGCCGGCGCCGTCGACCTCGGCGAAGTACGTGTAGACCAGGGAGCGGTCGCCCGCGGCCAGTTGCTCGGCCGCCAGGTCCATACGGTCCTCGCCGGTCAGCCGCCCGAGGAACGTTCCGCCGCTGAGCGCGACCCTGGTCAGCGGGGTGTTCTCGAAGGTCGGGGACGACACCTGCGCGGCGTGCACGCCCGCCTCGTGGGCCAGCTGGAAGACCGTCGGGTACGGCTGCCAGGGGCCGGGCGGGGCCCACGGCTGCCAGCGCAGCTGGTTCATCAGCTCGCCGGTGTCCGGGTTGCGCACGGTGTAGCCGGGCAGGCCGTGCACGCCGGGCGGCAGGCCGGTGCCGACCGAGGCGAGGGAGGTGGCCGTGGTCGCCGGGTAGCCGGCGGTGAGCGGACGTCCGGTGCCGCCGCGCGAGGTGGCGAGCAGGGACGTCATGAAGGGGGCGTCCTCGGGGTGCGCCCGGAGCTGCTCCCAGCCGAGGCCGTCGATCAGGAACACGCAGTTCCGGTCGGCGGGGGTCAGCTCGGAGATCGAGGCGCTCATGCCCGGCACGCCTTGGCCGGCGGCCAGTGTGGGCAGCAGGTCGGCGAGGGAGCCGCTGCCGTACTCGGGGACCGGCGCGGAGGTGACGGTGAGCGGTTCCGGGTGCTGGTCCCAGGCCGTCTTGGGGTGTGCCATCAGCGGGCGGTGTCCGCGGTCGCCTCGGAGAGGGCCTGCGCGAAGGCGAGCGCCTGGCGCACGGTCTCCGGTCCGTCCCCCGCCTCGCTGACGCGCAGGCTGAGGTCGTCCGCCGTCGAGTTGCCGGTGTAGCCGTGGTCCGCCTCGCAGTTGGGGTCGCCGCAGGCGGCCGGCTCCAGGTCGATGCGGGAGACGGCGCCCCAGCCGATGGTGAGGACGACCTCACGGGGCAGGGTGCCCGGCTTGTACGACTCCGGGTTGGCGACCACGCGGCTGACCACGATCGACGAGATGCGGCTCATCTTCACGGACTCCGTCGACGTCGTGGCGTACGGCGTCGGGGAGGTGCTGTCGGCGGCCTGTTCGTCGGTGTGGCTGACGATGAAGCGGTGGTCCGTGAGGACGAGCACCGTCACATGCCGCCGCACCTCGTTCTGGTCGAACGTCGTCTCCTGGTGGACCAGGTACGACCGGATGGGCTCGCCGCCCACGGCGGCCTCCACCGCCTCGGCCACAAGGGCCGGGTAGTAGCCGCTGCGCTCGATCGCCGCCCGCAGCCCCTGGGTCGTCGTACTGGTCTTGGCCATGACGCCCATCCTACGGGGGACCACTGACTGCGAGGCACCGCTCGCCCCCGGTCAGTGCGTGGTGAAGGTTCGCTGTCAGTACGCGGGGAGGGTCCGCGGGCCGAGGTCGTCACGGGCGGGCGGTGGCGCGAGGCGGACGGAAGCGCCCAGGACGCTCAGGCCGTGCGAGGCGACGACGACCGGCTCCAGGGTGACCGCGACGACCTCGGGATGGTCGTCGACCAGCCGGGACACCCGCAGCAGCAGCTCCTCCAGGGCGCGGGTGTCGGCCGGCGCGGAGCCGCGCCAGCCGAACAGCAGGGGCGCGGTGCGGATCGAGCGCACCAGCGAGGTCGCCTCCTTGTCGGTGACCGGGATCAGCCGGTGGGCCGTGTCCCCGAGCAGCTGCGAGGCGGCCCCGGCGAGCCCGAAGGAGAGCACGGCTCCGGCCGCGGGGTCGATGACGGCCCGTACGACCACGTCCACGCCGCGCGGCGCCATCCGCTGCACGACGGGGCGCAGCTCCTCCGGCGGTCCGAACAGCTCGGTCAACTCGGTGTACGACCTGAGCAGTTGGTCCTCGTCCCCGAGGTCGAGGCGTACGCCGCCCAGGTCCGCGCGGTGCCGCAGGTGCGGGGCGGTGGCCTTGAGGGCGACGGGGTAGCCGAGGGTGCGGGCGGCCTCGGCGGCGGCGTCGGGGGTCGGGGCGGGCAGGGCGCGGTGGACATGGATGCCGTAGTGGCCGAGCAGGTCGCAGGTCTCGTCCGCGCCGAGCGTGAGTCCCTGCCCGCGCGCGAGGAGCCCGTCGATCAGTGTGGCGGCGCCCTTCTCGTCGATGTCCTCGTACTCGGGCACCTTGCCGGGGTCGGTGGCGTCGCGCCGCCACTGCGCGTAGGTGACGGCCTGCCCCAGGGCACGGACGGCGCGCTCGGCGGCGGGGTAGGCGGGGATGAGGTGCTCGCCTTCGGGAGCCTCGGCGGTGGGGAGTCGTTCGCCGGCAGATGCCGGACCGGCTTCGGTGGCTGTCGGGCGAAAGGCGACGTGTGGAGGATCGCCCGCCTCGGCCTGCGGTGCCGTGCTCGCCGCCGCCGACAGGGCCTCCGCCAGGCCGCCCAGCTCCACGTGCACCACCAGGACCGGCTTGGCCGGGGCGGCGGCCACCGCGGAGCGCAGCGCGTCGGCGAGGGCCGCGTCCGCGACCGAGCCCTCCCCCACCGCCGGTATGGCGGTGACGACCACGGCGTCGCACCGGTCGTCGGCCAGCGCGCGCGACAGGGCCGTGTGGAAGTCCGCGGCCGAGGCCGCCGTGGTCAGATCCTGCGGGGGGTGCGGCCGCAGTCCCTCGGCGAGGCACGCGTCGTACGTGAGCAGGCCGAGCGACTCGGAATTGCCGAGGATCGCCACCCGGGGCCCGGCCGGCAGCGGCTGGCGGGCGAGCAGCAGCCCGGCGTCCACCAGCTCGGTGATGGTGTCGACCCGGATGACGCCGGCCTGCCGCAGCAGCGCGGAGACCGTCGCGTGCGGAAGCCGGGTCGCCCGTACGGCGTGCCCCTGGGGCGCGGCCGCGTGCCGGGCGCCCTGGACGACGACCAGCGGCTTGGCGGCGGCCGTGCGGCGGGCGAGGCGGGTGAACTTGCGGGGGTTGCCGATGGACTCCAGGTACATGAGGACGACGTCGGTGTCGGGGTCCTCGTACCAGTACTGCAGGACGTCGTTGCCGGAGACGTCGGCCCGGTTGCCGGAGGAGACGAACGTGGAGACGCCGGTCACGCCCGTGACGCCGCCGCCGCGCCGGTGCAGCCGGGACAGCAGGGCGATGCCGATGGCGCCGGACTGGGCGAACAGGCCGATCCGGCCCGGTCGCGGCGTCTCGGGCGCGAGGGAGGCGTTGAGCCGTACCCGCGGGGAGGTGTTGATGATGCCGAAGGCGTTCGGCCCGATGATCCGCATGCCGTAGGTGCGCGCCTGCCGCACGAGCGCGCGCTGGCGTTCGCGCCCCTCGGTGCCGCTCTCGGCGTATCCGGCGGAGACCACGACCAGCCCCTGTACGCCGTGTTCGCCGCACTCGGTGACGACCTCGGGCACGTGTTCGGCCGGCACGGCGACGACCGCCAGGTCGACCGGGCCGTCGATGTCCCGCACAGAGCGGTGGGCGGGGACCCCGTCGAGTTCCTTCTGTTCCTCGGGCAGTGCCCTGTTCACGGCGTAGAGGCGGCCGGTGTACCCGGCGTCGCGGATGTTGCCGAGGACGCTGCGGCCGACGCCGCCCGGTGTGCGCCCCGCTCCGATGACGGCGACCGTGCCGGGCGCGAGGAGCCGCTGCACGGACCGGGCCTCGGCGCGGTGCTCGCGCGCGTACTGCACGGCGAGGGAGCGGTCGGTGGGTTCGAGGTCGAACTCCAGACGGACGACGCCGTCCTCGAAGCTGCGCTTCTGGGTGTACCCGGCGTCGGTGAACACCTTGATCATCTTGTTGTTGGCGGGCAGCACCTCGGCGGCGAAGCGGCGGATGCCGCGCTCGCGGGCGACGGCGGCGATGTGTTCGAGGAGAGCGGAGGCGACGCCCCTGCCCTGGTGGGCGTCCTGCACCAGGAAGGCGACCTCGGCCTCGTCGGCGGGCGCGGACGCGGGCGTTCCGTCCGCGCCGATCCGGTCGTAGCGTACGGTGGCGATGAACTCGCCGCCGACTGTGGCCGCGAGTCCCACCCGGTCCACAAAGTCGTGGTGCGTGAAGCGGTGGACGTCCTTGGCGGACAGGCGAGGGTACGGCGCGAAGAAGCGGTAGTACTTCGACTCGTCGGAGACCTGCTCGTAGAAGCTGACCAGGCGCTCGGCGTCATCAACGGTGATGGGCCGGATGCGCGCGGTGCCGCCGTCGCGCAGCACCACGTCGGCTTCCCAGTGGGCGGGATACTCGTGCCGGTCCGGCGAGGTCTGCATGGGCCCCAGAGTACGTCTGGCGTCTGACAACGGCGCGAGGCAGTCTGTGGAGGGCGTCAGTCGGGTCGAGGCCGCGATCCGACGGCACCCGGGGCGGTGCATCAGGACTGCCCCGGCAGCTTCACGTATGGGAAACTGGTCTAGACAACCCTGAAAACCGAAGGGCAGCAACACATGGCTGAGCGCCGCGTCAACGTCGGCTGGGCCGAGGGCCTCCACGCCCGCCCCGCCTCCATCTTCGTCCGAGCCGCCACGGCCGCAGGCGTCCCGGTGACGATCGCCAAGGCAGACGGCAACCCCGTCAACGCGGCCTCCATGCTGGCCGTCCTCGGCCTCGGTGCCCAGGGCGGCGAGGAGATCGTCCTCGCCTCCGACGCCGAGGGTGCGGACGCCGCCCTGGACCGGCTGGCGAAGCTGGTCTCCGAGGGTCTCGAAGAACTGCCCGAGACCGTCTGAGTGCGCATCCTGAAGGGCTCGTCCGAATTCATCGGGCGGGCCCTTCGCCATTCCGGCTCGCGGGTCACCATTTCCGGTCAGGGGTCGCGAATTCACCGTTCCGGGGCAGCAGAAATAATCCCCCGCGAATTACCCTGCTCTTTGTATACGGCTCGTGTGTTAATGCCGCAGGCTCGCCGTGTTTACGGGATGTTGCGAGTTCCTCACACGCTCGGCCCGGTCCCCGGCGGAGCCGAAACGCAGCCGGTGTGCGGCCGTCGCGCGCTCGGTGTGCAGCGCCGTGACCGCCCGCGCCCGCTCGCTGTCCCCGCGCGCCACCGCGTCCACGATCGCGCCGTGCTCGGTCCAGGACTCCACGGGCCCGGCCGGCGCCTCGACCGTGTACATCCAGGCGATCTTGTGGCGGAGCTGGGTGAGCATCGAGGTCAGCGCGGGGCTGCCGGAGGCCTGTGCGAGCGTCTCGTGGAACCAGCCTCCCAGGGAGCGCAGGTCGTCGCTGTTGCCCCGGCGGGCGCGCTCCTGGCCGAGCCTCACCAGGCCGCGCAGGACCTTCAGATGGGCCTCGGTGCGGCGCTGGGCCGCACGGGCCGCGCCGAGCGGCTCCAGCAGCAGCCGCATCTCCAGCAGGTCGGCGGCCTCCTGCTCGGTGGGTTCGGCGACGCACGCACCCGCGTGCCGCCGGGTCACCACGAAGCCCTCCGCCTCCAGGGTGCGCAGGGCCTCCCTGACGGGGACACGCGAGACGCCGTAGCGGCGGGCGAGGAGTTCCTCGGTCAGCCGGCCGCCGCGTTCGTAGACACCCGCGACGATGTCGTCCCGGATGGCCGTGCACACCGAGTGCGCCGGAATGCGCATGACCGACCTCCGTTTAATCCCCGTGAAACGTCGACGAGTGACACGTGTTCCGTGACTCTATTGCAATGAGCCGGAATTTCCGACGGCGGACCGGAATCCATGGATATTTTTTGGACAGCCGGACGTGACAAACGCCGAAAGCCCCGGCTCGGGGAGCCGGGGCCTCGGGGGAAGCGGAGTGGTACGCCGTCAGACGCTCACACCGTGCGAGCGGAGGTAGGCGACGGGGTCGATGTCGGAGCCGTACTCGGGGCTCGTACGGGCCTCGAAGTGCAGGTGCGGGCCGGTGACGTTGCCGGTCGCGCCGGACAGGCCGATCTGCTGGCCGGGGGTGACCTTCTGGCCCACCGAGACGCCGATGGACGACAGGTGGCCGTACTGGGTGTACGTGCCGTCGTTCATCTTGATCACGATCTGGTTGCCGTAGGAACCGCCCCAGCCTGCCTCGACGACCTCGCCCATGCCGACCGCGTGGACGGAGGTGCCGGTGGCGGCGTGGAAGTCGACGCCGGTGTGGCTGCCGGAGGACCACAGGCCGCTGCTGGCCTGGTAGCCGGTGGAGATGTACGAGCCGGAGATCGGGGGCACGAAGGTGTTGAGGCGCTTGCGCTCGGCCTCGCGGGCGGCGCGCTCCTTGGCCTCGCGGGCCTTCTCGGCCGCCTCCTTGGCCTCCTTGGCAGCCTCGGCGGCCCGCTCGCGGGCGGCCTCCTCGGCCTTCTTCTTGGCGGCGGCCTCCTCGGCGGCCTGCCTCTGGGCGGCGGCCTGGGCGTCGATCTGCTGGGCCACGGTGCCGCCCATGGTGACGACGGGGGTGAGGCCGGTCTGCTCGACGGAGGGCTCGGCGGCGAAGGCCGGAGCGGCCACGGTGCCGATGACACCGGTGGTGGCGAGGGCCGCGACGCCCGCCGCGCGGGCCGTGCCGCGCTGCATGCGGCTGGGACGACGATGTTTCCCGGTGGCGCGGGTGAACGCCATGGAGTGCCTGGTCCTTTCCTTCCTTCTCGCCTACCGGGTTAGCTGACGGGTTCGGAGCAGGAAGGTCTCCTACGGACCCCCTCGCGGCTCGCGCGGGCGTCCGATTCACCCCAGGGACTGCGGTGGGTCCCCGGCTCCCCTGGCTCGCGCCGTACGGGGACTCGGCGATGACTGTCCGGTGCCGCGGGTGCGGCGCACTGCCTGACGGACAGCCCGGACGAACCTAAGCGGGGCCACTTTCAATTCCCAAACGGATCCCGGTTTTTGTAGCGCATCCCACAGGGCAGACAGGCAACCTCCGCACCAATTCGGGCATAAAGGAGCCCTGGTGCCTTAGAAGACAACCAGGGCCCCTACGCGCGCGTGCCGCTACTCGGCGGCCACGACGGAGACTTCGCCGATACCCAGGGCCTCGACCGGGTCCTTGATCTGCGCCGCGTCACCGACGAGCACCGTCACCAGACGGTCCACCGGGAAGGCGCTGACGGCCGCCGCGGTGGCCTCCACGGTGCCGGTCGCGGCGAGCTGCCGGTACAACGTGGCCTGGAAGTCGTCGGGCAGGTGCTGCTCGACCTGGTCGGCCAGCGTGCTCGCGACGGCCGCCGCCGTCTCGTACTTCAGCGGCGCCACGCCGACCAGGTTCTGCACGGCGACGTCCCGCTCGGCGTCGGTCAGTCCCTCGGCGGCGAGTGTGCGCAGCACCGTCCACAGGTCCTGGAGGGCGGGGCCGGTGTTGGGCGTGTCCACCGAGCCGCTGATGGCGAGCATCGCGGCACCGGTCCCGTCCGGGGCGGACCTGAGGACCTGGCCGAAGGCCCGCACCCCGTAGGTGTAGCCCTTCTCCTCGCGCAGCACGCGGTCCAGGCGGGAGGTGAGGGTGCCGCCGAGGCAGTACGTGCCGAGCACCTGCGCGGGCCACACGCGGTCGTGCCGGTCCGGGCCGATCCGGCCGATCAGCAGCTGCGTCTGGACGGCGCCGGGGCGGTCCACGATGACGACCCGGCCGGTGTCGTCGGCGGTCACCGGCGGCACCGGGCGCGGCTCGGCCGCGGAGCCGGTCCAGGCGCCCAGCGTGTCGCCGAGCAGGGCGTCGAGGTCGATGCCGGTGAGGTCGCCGACGACCACGGCGGTGGCCGTGGCGGGCCTGACGTGCCTCTCGTAGAAGGCGCGTACGGCCGCGGAGTCGATCGCGGCGACCGTCTCCTCGGTGCCCTGGCGGGGCCGGGACATGCGCGAGTCCGCCGGGAAGAGCTCCTTGGAGAGCTCCACGGCGGCACGGCGGGCGGGGTTGGCCAGCTCGTGCGGGATCTCGTCGAGGCGGTTGCGGACCAGCCGCTCGACCTCGCTGTCGGCGAACGCGGGGGCCCTCAGGGCGTCGGCGATCAGGCCGAGCCCCTTGGCGAGCCGGGAGGCCGGCACCTCCAGGCTGAGCCGCACGCCGGGGTGGTCGGCGTGCGCGTCGAGGGTGGCTCCGGCGCGCTCCAGCTCGGCGGCGAAGTCCTCGGCGGAGTGCTTGTCGGTGCCCTCGGAGAAGGCCCGGGCCATGATCGTGGCCACGCCGTCGGTGCCGGCCGGCTCGGCTTCCAGGGGTGCGTCCAGCAGCACCTCCACGGCGACGACCTGCTGGCCGGGGCGGTGGCAGCGCAGGACCGTCAGGCCGTTGCCGAGGGTGCCGCGCTCGGGGGCCGGGAAGGCCCACGGCCTGGCCTCGCCCGCCTGCGGCTGGGGGTGGAAGTCCATCGTGGCGAGCTCGGTCACTTGGCCGCCTCCTCGTTCTCGGTCAGGGCCGCGGCTGCGGTGTTCTCGGTGGTGTCGGCGTCCTCGGCGGTCTCCGCGTCGCCCGTCTCCTCGGCGACGGGCTCATAGACGAGCACCGCGCGGTTGTCGGGCCGCAGGCAGGCCTTGGCGACCTCCTGGACCTCCTCGGCCGTCACCTCCAGCACGCGCTGCACCGCGGTCAGGGCGAGCTGCGGGTCGCCGAACAGGACGGCGTACCGGCACAGTTCGTCGGCGCGGCCGGCGACCGTGCCGAGCCGGTCCAGCCACTCGCGCTCCAGCTGGGCCTGGGCCCGCTCCATCTCCTCGGCCGTGGGGCCCTCCTCGGCGAACCGGGCGAGCTCCTCGTCGATGGCGGACTCGATGACCGGGACCTCCACGTCACCGGACGTCTTCACGTCCAGCCACCCCAGGGAGGGCGCCCCGGCGAGCCGCAGCAGGCCGAAGCCGGCCGCCACGGCCGTACGGTCCCGCCGCACGAGACGGTTGTACAGGCGGGAGGACTCGCCGCCGCCGAGGACGGTGAGGGCCAGGTCGGCCGCGTCGCACGCGCGCGTGCCGTCGTTCGGCAGCCGGTAGGCGGCCATCAGGGCGCGCGCCGGGACCTCCTCCTCGACGACCTCGCGCAGTTGCTCGCCGATGATCTCCGGCAGCGTGCCGTCCCGGGGCGCGGGCTTGCCGTCGTGCCCGGGGATGGAGCCGAAGTACTTCTCGATCCAGGCCAGGGTCTGCTCCGGGTCGATGTCGCCGACGACGGAGAGCACGGCGTTGTTCGGCGCGTAGTAGGTGCGGAAGAACGCGCGCGCGTCCTCCAGGGTGGCCGCGTCCAGGTCGGCCATCGAGCCGATCGGCGTGTGATGGTAGGGGTGGCCCTCCGGGTAGGCGAGGGCGGTCAGCTTCTCGAAGGCGGTGCCGTAGGGGACGTTGTCGTAGCGCTGCCGGCGCTCGTTCTTGACGACGTCGCGCTGGTTCTCCATCGACTCGTCGTCGAGCGCCGTCAGCAGGGAGCCCATGCGGTCGGCCTCCAGCCAGAGGGCGAGCTCCAGCTGGTGGGCGGGCATGGTCTCGAAGTAGTTGGTCCGCTCGAAGCTGGTGGTGCCGTTCAGCGAGCCGCCCGCGCCCTGGACGAGCTCGAAGTGGCCGTTGCCCTTGACCTGGGCGGAACCCTGGAACATCAGGTGCTCGAAAAGGTGAGCCAGGCCGGTACGCCCCTTGACTTCGTGGCGCGAGCCGACGTCGTACCAGAGGCACACCGCCGCGACCGGGGTCAGGTGGTCCTCGGAGAGCACCACGCGCAGGCCGTTGGCCAGGCGGTGCTCGGTCGCTGTCAGGCCCCCGGAGCCTGCCTGGGCTGTGGCCGTGTGACCCATGGGCATGTACGTCCCTTCGATCGCGGCGCGGTCGCTCGAACCGCGGTTTTCCTGGCGAGTCCTGCCACTGTATGCAAGCGTGCGGGGCCCTGGTGAAGTTCCCGGGGGGGCGCACGCGCACAGCGAGAGGGGGAAGCGTCCAAAGGCCGTGTGGGGTGGTGACGGCGTGCCCGGCCCGGGGCCGGCGGAAGACCGGCGGGAAACCTCGGACCGGCGGGTGCGCGGCGGTCCTCCGGCAGTGTCCCGTTCCCCCGCCCAGGCCCGGCGAGCGGCACCCGCGGCCCGCCTGCGAAACCCCGCCGGGCGGCCCGTAGGCCGGGCCCTGGTCCCGGTTGTCAGTGCGGCGGTCCACAATGGTCGGCGTCAGATCTCGTTCAATGCTTCAGCAAGGAGCCGGCAGCGATGGCCCGCCGCAGCACGAAGACCCCGCCGCCCGACGACTCGTACGAGGAGAGAATCCTCGACATCGACGTCGTCGACGAGATGCAGGGCTCCTTCCTCGAGTACGCGTACTCGGTCATCTACTCCCGCGCCCTGCCCGACGCGCGCGACGGTCTCAAGCCGGTGCACCGCCGCATCGTCTACCAGATGAACGAGATGGGCCTGCGCCCCGAGCGCGGGTATGTCAAGTGCGCCCGCGTCGTCGGCGAGGTGATGGGCAAGCTGCACCCGCACGGCGACGCGTCGATCTACGACGCCCTGGTGCGCATGGCCCAGCCCTTCTCGATGCGTGTCCCCCTGGTCGACGGCCACGGCAACTTCGGCTCGCTGGGCAACGACGACCCGCCGGCGGCCATGCGGTACACCGAGTGCCGGATGGCCGAGGCGACGAGCCTGATGACGGAGTCCATCGAAGAGGACACCGTCGACTTCAACCCGAACTACGACGGCCAGGAGCGGGAACCGGTGGCGCTGCCCGCCGCCTTCCCGAACCTCCTGGTCAACGGCGCCTCGGGCATCGCGGTCGGTATGGCCACGAACATGCCGCCGCACAACCTGCGCGAGGTGATCGCCGCCGCCCGCCACCTGATCAGGTACCCGAACGCCGATCTCGACGCCCTGATGAAGCACGTCCCGGGCCCCGACCTGCCCACCGGCGGCCGCATCGTCGGCCTGTCCGGCATCCGGGACGCGTACGAGACGGGCCGCGGCTCGTTCAAGATGCGCGCCACGGTGGCCGTGGAGCCCGTGACGGCCCGCCGCAAGGGCCTCGTGGTCACCGAGCTGCCCTTCACGGTCGGCCCGGAGAAGGTGATCGCCAAGATCAAGGACCTGGTGGGCTCGAAGAAGCTCCAGGGCATCGCCGACGTCAAGGACCTCACCGACCGCGAGCACGGTCTGCGCCTGGTCATCGAGATCAAGAACGGCTTCGTGCCGGAGGCGGTCCTCGAGCAGCTGTACAAGCTGACGCCGATGGAGGAGTCCTTCGGCATCAACAACGTCGCCCTGGTCGACGGCCAGCCGCTCACGCTGGGTCTGAAGGAGCTGCTGGAGGTCTATCTCGACCACCGGTTCACCGTCGTGCGGCGGCGTTCGGAGTTCCGGCGCGGCAAGAAGCGGGACCGGCTGCATCTGGTCGAGGGTCTGCTGACGGCCCTGCTGGACATCGACGAGGTCATCCGAGTCATCCGCTCCAGCGAGAACTCCGCGCAGGCGAAGCAGCGCCTGATGGAGCAGTTCTCGCTGAGCGAGGTACAGACGCAGTACATCCTCGACACGCCGCTGCGCCGCCTGACCAAGTACGACCGCATCGAGCTGGAGGCGGAGAAGGACCGGCTCACCGCGGAGATCGAGGAACTGACCCGGATCCTCGACTCGGACACGGAGCTGCGCAAGCTGGTCTCCACGGAACTGGCCACCGTAGCCAAGAAGTTCGGCACCGACCGGCGGACGGTCCTGCTGGAGTCGGGCGGTGCCCCGGTCGCCACGGTGCCGCTCCAGGTGGCCGACGACCCGTGCCGGGTGCTGCTGTCCTCGACGGGTCTGCTGGCCCGTACGGCGAACGGCGAGCCGTTCCCGGAGGAGGCCGGCGCCAAGCGCGTGAAGCACGACGTGATCGTCTCGGCGGTGCCCGCCACCGCCCTCGGCGAGGTGGGCGCGGTCACCTCGGCGGGCCGGCTGCTGCGGCTGAACGTGATCGACCTGCCCCAGCTCCCGGAGTCGATGCCGACGCCGAACCTCGCGGGAGGCGCCCCGCTGGCGGAGTTCGTCTCCCTGGAGGACGACGAGACGGTGGTCTGCCTTACGACGCTCGACGAGTCGTCGCCCGGCCTGGCGCTCGGCACGGCACAGGGCGTGGTCAAGCGCGTGGTGCCGGACTATCCGTCGCACAAGGAGGAGCTGGAGGTGATCACCCTCAAGGAGGGTGACCGGATCGTCGGCGCGGTCGAGCTGCGCACCGGCGAGGAGGACCTGGTCTTCATCACCGACGACGCCCAGTTGCTGCGCTTCCAGGCGTCCCAGGTCCGCCCGCAGGGCCGCCCGGCCGGCGGGGTGGCCGGCATCAAGCTCTCCGAGGGCGCGAAGGTCATCTCCTTCACGGCGGTGGACCCGGCCGTGGACGCCGTGGTCTTCACCGTCGCCGGCTCGCGCGGCACGCTGGACGACTCGGTCCAGACGACCGCCAAGATGACCCCGTTCGACCAGTACCCGCGCAAGGGCCGTGCCACCGGCGGCGTCCGCTGCCAGCGGTTCCTCAAGGGCGAGGACTGTCTGTCCCTGGCCTGGGCGGGCCCGGCCCCGGCGCTCGCGGCGCAGAAGAACGGCACCCCGGCCGGCCTCCCGGAGATGGACCCGCGGCGTGACGGCTCGGGTGTGTCCCTGGCGAAGACGGTGGCGGTGGTGGCGGGGCCGGTCTAGAGCCCCGCGGCGGAGGGCTCAGGCAGGCTCTGCCCGGGCCGGGTTCTCCTCCGGGTTCCGTACGTACCTGAGGACGCCCCACATGCCGCGCTCGTCGGCGTGCGGGGCGTCGCTCCGGCACGCGCCGAGTTCCTTGTCGAGGGCGGGGGCGTCGATGCCCGAGCCGATGAGGACCAGCTGGGTGAGGCGTTCGCCGCCGGCCGGCCAGGGCTCCGGGTAGAAGCGCAGGAACCGTCCGACGGCGTGGACGGCGTAGCGATTGTGCACGTCGTACGGCCCGAAGTCGACATAGCCCTTGATCCGGTACAGCCCCTCGGGCCGGCTGTCGAGGAACTCCATGAGCCGGCGCGGGTCCAGGGGCTCCCGCGAGACGAACGACAGGCTGTCGTAGGCGCTGTGCAGGTGCTCGTGGTGGTCGTCGGCGCCGTGCTCGTGCAGGTCGTCGAAGGACAGCTGCCCGATGCGCTCCTCGCTCGGCCGGCAGTCGAAGAGGAACTCGGGGTCGATCCGGCCGTAGGAGGCCGGGACGACGGCGGCGCGGTCGACCAGGGAGCGGACCAGTGGGAGGACGCGTTCGCCGTCCGCCGCCCGGTCGAGCTTGTTGACCACGACGAGATCGGCCAGCGCGAGATGCCGGTCGATCTCGGGATGCCTGGACCGGGTGTCGTCGAACTCGGCGGCGTCGACGACCTCCACGAGCCCGCCGTACGCGATTCCCGGGTGCTCGCTGGCGAGCAGCATCCGTACGAGTTCCTGCGGCTCGGCCAGCCCACTCGCCTCGATGACGATGACGTCGATGCCGAGGGAGGGTTCCGCGAGCCGTTCCAGGTACCGGTCCAGCTCGCTCGCGTCGACGGCACAGCACAGACAGCCGTTGCCGAGCGAGACCGTCGAGTCGCCGAGCGCTCCCGCCACGGCCATCGCGTCGATCTCGATGGCCCCGAAGTCGTTGACGATGGCACCGATACGGCTGCCGCCGCTGCGGTGAAGGAGGTGGTTGAGCAGGGTGGTCTTCCCCGAGCCGAGGAATCCGGCCAGGACGACGACCGGGATCTGCTGCGGTTGCGGGCTCGGCAGGCTCACCGTGCGACCTCTCTCACGCCGACGCGTGCACCGGCTCGCGTTCCGGCACACGTACGAGGATGGGATGCCGCCCCAGGATACGAGCCGTGGGAATCACGGCGAAGTGAACGATTGTTAGCAGCACTCGCGGGGCAGACGTTGGGCATGGCGCCGGTTTGTGCGACCCTCGCTTCCCTCCGTGCGCCTCCTCTCCGCCTCCCCGCCGATCAGAGCCGCTCGGCACTCTGGGAGACGGCAAGCGCCGCCCACCGCTCGCCGGTCCCCTCCAGTCGACCCGCATACCGACGACCGGCGGACGTCCGCCTGAATCGGGGGTTGCCATGGGCACACGGAAGTTGAGCTTTCCGGGGCTGAGTGCCACCGCCTCGGCAGGGATCGTCCTGGCGGCGGGCGCCACCGTCGCCATGGCCGCGCGGTGGCCGGCACTCCATGCGTTACGCACGCGGATCGAGCACCTGGAAGAGGCCGCACAGTCACAGCGCCGGACCAACTTCGCCCACCAGCAGCGCCTGCACTGGGAGTTGCTGAGCAAGGCGATGGACGATCCCGAGCTGGCCGAGGTGCTGGACGCCTACGACGGGACCGTCTCGCCCAGGAAACTCCGCCAGTTCCTCTTCGCCAACGCCCTGTACACCAACGCCCTGTCCTATCACCGCATGGGCAACATGAGCCGGGAGGAGTTCTTCGGCTTCGCCCGGAGCATGCTCCAGAACCCCGTCTTCAGGGAGTACTGGTACGCCTCCCGCCCGCATCGGGCGACCCTCGCCGACTCCTCCGAGGAGGCCGGGCTCGGACGTATGGTCGACGATCTCCTCGCGCAGTTGGAGGAGGCTGAGACCGACGAGTGGTGGGTGGTCGGGGAGCCGCCGAGCGAGCAGTGACCGGGCCTCGGCCGTAAGCGCGGCACCTTCCGGATCACTCGCCCGAACGCATCACACGGCTGGGCGGTAACGAACCCGTAAACCGGCGCGTTTGCCCAGATGCCAACAAGGTTGACTACTGCGCATCCCGCGAACCGGGTCGACCACCGCCGAACCGCCGCTCCACGCCGCCCGGTTGTCGAGGCCGCGGCCCCACAGGGCCGCATCGCACCGCAGGCTACAGTGCGCACCAAGCCTCGAGATCCAAAGGAACGCCGAACAGTGAGCCACATCATCCGTCGGATCGGCACCCCGCCCAGCGCGCGGGGAAGTGCGACTGGTGCCAATTGCCCCGATATCTTCGAGCTGTCCGACGGCCGGTTCGCTGTGATCGGCACGGACCTCACCGAAGAACTCGACGGAAAGCTCCCCGGCGACGCGTCCAGGGCCGACTACGAGCGCATCGTCGTGGTCACACGCAAAACCCTCATCGACGCCAAGGCCGACATCCCTGACGCCTGATCTCGCCGGAGGCCCGTCGGGCCGGGGGCCGGGTGTCCATCAGGCGGGGAGCCGGTACCCGTCGGATCGAAATTCGGGTACCTGTCCCGCCCGCGGGTCTGGCATCCGTCGAACCGGCACGGCGGCTCGGGTCCGGCACCTCCTGGTGCCGGACCCCTCTTGCCCTGTGGCGCCGCCCGTCAGGCAGGTACGGGTGCCGGCGCCTCCGGCCCCACATAGCGCGCCACCGGCCTGATGATCTTCGTGTCCTCCGCCTGTTCCAGGATGTTGGCGCTCCAGCCCACCACGCGCGCGGCGGCGAACGTCGGGGTGAACATCTCGCGGGGCAGGCCGCAGAGTTCCATGACCACGCCCGCGTAGTACTCGACGTTGGTGTGGAGTTCGCGGCCGGGCTTCAGCTCCGTCAGGATCGCCTCGACGTGCCGTTCGACCTCCACGGCGAAGTCCACCCGCGGACCGCCGAACCCCTGGGCGACCTCGCGCAGCATCCGCGATCTGGGGTCCTCCGTGCGGTAGATCGCGTGCCCGAAGCCCATGATGCGCTCACCGGCGAGCACCCGCCGCCGTACCCAGGAGGCGATACGGTCCGGGGTGCCGATCGCGTCCAGGGTGTCCAGCGCGCGACTGGGCGCACCCCCGTGCAACGGCCCCGACAGCGCGGCCACCGCACCGGCGAGGCAGGCAGCCACGTCCGCACCCGTCGACGCGATGACCCGAGCTGTGAACGTTGATGCATTGAATCCGTGATCAATGGTTGAGATCAGGTATTGCTCGATCGCCCGCGCGTGCCGCTCCGTCGGCAGCGAACCGGTCAGCATGTACAGGTAGTTGGCCGCGTACGACAGGTCCTCGCGCGGCTCCACCGGCTCAAGCCCCTTTCCCAGCCGGTGCAGCGCGGTCAGGAGCGTGGGCACGGCCGCGGTCGCCTCGATGGTGTCCCGCCTGCGCCGGTCGGCATCGATGTCGTACACGGGCCGGAAGCCCTTGGCCGCGCCCAGCAGCGACAGCGCCGTGCGCATCCCGGCGAGGGGGCCGGAGCGCCCGCCGGCCGCCGCGATGGCAGGCAGCGCCGCCCGGACCTCGTCGGGCAGCCGCCGCAGCGCCGCGGTCCGCGCCGCGAAGGCCGCGCTCTGCCCGGCGTCCGGCAGTACACCGTGCACGAGCAGATGCCAGACGTCCTCGAAGGCGCGGGTGCGCGCGATGTCGACGGCGGAGTACTGCCGGTAGTGGTAGAAGCCCTCGGCGCCACGGACGTCACCGATCCGGGTGTCGGTGACGACGACACCGGCCAGTCCCCGTGGTGCGTCGATGAGAGCGGTAGCAGACCTGTTGACGGACATGTCTTCCTCCCTGGACTTGATTCGACTGTCCATGGTTGACTCTAGATGTGTCAATATTGATTAGATCAATATATCAGTCAATGTGCCGCTAGGCGGATACGGTGACCCCCATGCGCGATCCAGAACCCGCCCCCCTCGACGCGGAACGGCGGCTGAGCACCAAGGAGGCCGCCGAGCTGCTCGGCGTGAAGCCGGAGACCGTGTACGCCTACGTGAGCCGCGGTCAGCTCAGCAGCCGACGGGTGGCCGGCGGCCGGGGCAGCACCTTCGACGCCAGGGAGGTCGAGGCACTCGCCCGGCGCAACAGGCGGGAGAGTGCCGGGAGTTCCCCCTCCGGCGGCGAGCTGTCCGTACGGACCCGCATCACGCTCATCGAGAGCGACCGCTACTACTACCGCGGTGTCGACGCGGTCGACCTCGCCACGCGGCACACCTACGAGGAGGTCGCCGAGTGGCTCTGGACCGGCCGGATGCGGCCGGGCAGCACGTTCACCGCGCCGGACGCCGCGGTCACCGTCGCCCGCCGCGCCGTCGACGCGCTGCCCGAACACGCCGCGCCCACCGACCTGCTGCGCGTCGCGACGATCGCCGCCGCGACCGCCGACCCGCTGCGCTTCGACCTGTCCGAGGACGCCGTGCTCGGCACCGCGCGCACCCTGATTCCCACGCTGGTCGCCGCCCTGCCTCCGGCGTGGCGCGACCGCCGTGACGACGGCCCCCTGGCCCACCGTCTGTGGAGCCGGCTGTCGGTGCACAAGGACCCGGACGAGGCGTCCCTGCGTGCCCTGGACACCGCGCTCGCCCTCCTCGTCGACCACGACCTGGCCGCCTCGACCCTCGCGGTGCGCGTCGCCGCCTCGGCCCGTGCCCACGCCTACGCGGCGGTCTCCGCCGGGCTCGGGGTGATCGAGGGCCCGTTGCACGGAGCCGCCAGCGGACTCGCGCACCGGCTGCTCCAGGACGTGCTCGACCAGGGCGACGCGGCACCGGTGATCACGGACGAACTGCGCGCCGGCCGCCGCATCCCGGGACTCGGTCATCGGCTCTACCCGGGCGAGGACCCACGCGCGCGTGCCCTGTTCGCCCTCCTGGAGCAGATCCCGCGCGCGGAACCCTCTCTCCTCGCGGCCCGCGACATCGTCGAGACCACCGCCCGCCACGCCCCGCTGCACGCCAACGTCGACCTCGCGCTCGCCGTGCTCACCACGTCCTGCGGCATGCCCCCGACCGCGGGCGAGACGATCTTCGCGGTGGCCCGTACGGCGGGCTGGATCGCCCACGCCCTGGAGGAGTACGGCGAGCGCCCGCTGCGCATGCGCCCGAGCGGTCTCTACGCAGGTCCGAAGCCGCCGCAGCCACTGCCGGAGTAGATAAGGGCGGGGCCGAAATGAGCCGCGACCCAAACTCAGGTTAGGCTCACCTCTGTGCGTACGTGTTCAAGCGTCTCCCGGGACTCCGACGAGCCCGTCTCGGGAACCGCGGCCACCGCGAGGACCTGGCTGTTGCTGGAACAGCCCGGCCCCTGGGGTCCCAAGGCGCTCACTTCGAGCCACCTGGACCCCGCGCTGGGCCGCGCCCTGGAGGCGGCCGCCGAGGACACGGGCGTACGGGTCGTGCTCATCCGCCGCCCCGGACGCCACGCGGACAGCCGGATGCCCGCCACCCGCCGGGTGTACGCGGCCCACATCGTTCCGGGAAACGTGTGGCTGCACGGCGCCACGACCTCGGATCCCGGGCAGCTCCTCGATCTCGACTTCGCCGCACTCGGCCGGGGCGACCACGGCACCTTCGACACCGTGCTCGGTGGACGGCCCCACGACGGTGATCCCCTCGCCCTCGTCTGCACCAACGGCAAGCGCGACCGCTGCTGCGCCCTCCTCGGCCGCCCTCTCGCGGCGGAACTCACCGCGTCCGGGGCCGAGGGCGTCTGGGAGGTCACTCATCTGGGTGGCCACCGCTTCTCCCCGACTGCGCTCGTGCTGCCGTACGGATACGCGTACGGCCGGGCCGAGGCCCACACCCTCAAAGAGGTCCTGCACGGCGCGCGGGAGGGGCGGATCGTGGTCGAGGGGTGCCGGGGCAGTTCGGCGTGGGAACGGCCCGGCCAGGCGGCCGAACTCGCCGTGCGCACCAGGACGGGTGAATACGCCGCGGAGGCGCTGAGCGTCGTACGGACGGCCGGCTCGACGCCGCGGTGGGAGGTGACCGTCGCCCACACCGACGGGCGCCGCTGGCAGGTCGAGGTGGCCCAGGGCACGGCGCTGCCGCCCCGGCCGGAGAGCTGTGGAGCGGCGGTGCTCGGTTCGCCCGCGCGGATGGACGTGGTGGGCGTGCGCGAGGTGAGCGTGACGACGGCGCTCGCAAGCTGACCGGCCCGCCGGCGGCGGTCGGGCCGTCTCCTCAAGCATTGATCAAGAGATCCACGCCACACCCGTTACGGCAGTCAGCCGGTCCCACGTACCTTCTTGGGTATGAGCCCCACTCCCCCCGCACGCCGCCTGCGCCTCGGCCTGCCGCGGCGGGTGTTCTCGCAGGTGCTGCTGATGCAGGTGGCGATCGCCGCGGGAGTCGCGGTCCTCGCGACCGGGCTGTTCCTCGCGCCCCTGAGCAACCAGCTGGACGACCAGGCGATGCGCCGCGCGCTCGCCATCGCGCAGACCACCGCGCAGCAGCCGGGCCTGGCGAGGGAAGTGAGGGACACGCCTCCCTCACCCAACGGTCCGGTGCAGCGGGAGGCGGAGCGGATCCGCAAGGCCACCAAGGCCGAGTACATCGTGGTGATGGACTGGCGCGGCGTGCGCTGGTCGCACACCGACCCGAAGCAGATCGGCGGCATCGTCTCGACCGACCCTGGCCAGGCCCTGGCCGGCAAGGAGGTCATGGAGATCGACAGCGGCACCCTCGGCCGCTCCGCCCGCGGCAAGGTGCCGCTGCGGGACAGCGACGGCACGATCGTCGGTGCCGTCTCGGTAGGCATCGCCTACGACAGCGTCCGGGCCCGGCTGATCCACTCGATCCCGGGGCTGCTCGCCTACGCCGGAGGCGCCCTGGCCGTCGGCGCGCTGGCCGCGTGGTTCATCTCGCGGCGGGTCCACCGGCAGACCAGGGACCTGGCCTTCTCGGACATCGCGGCACTGCTGTCGGAACGGGAGGCGATGTTGCACGGCATCCGGGAAGGCGTCGTCGCCCTCGACCGCACCGGTCGTATCCGCCTCGTCAACGACGAGGCGCAGCGCCTGCTCGGCATAGGAGACGGGGTGGTGGGCCGCTCCCCGGACGAGGCGCTCGGCACCGGCCGTACGGCCGATGTGCTGGCCGGGCGCGTGACCGGCACGGACCTGCTCACCGTGCGGGGCCAGCGGGTGCTGGTCGCCAACCGCATGCCCACCGACGACGGCGGCGCCGTGGCCACCCTGCGCGACCGCACCGAGCTGGAGCAGCTGGGCCGTGAACTGGACTCCACCCGCGGTCTGATCGACGCCCTGCGCGCCCAGGACCACGAGCACGCCAACCGTATGCACACGCTCCTGGGGCTGCTCGAACTGGAGATGTACGACGACGCCGTGGAGTTCGTCGGTGAAGTGGTCGGTGACCACCGGGCCACCGCGGAACAGGTCGCCGAACGCATCGCGGACCCGCTGCTCGCCGCCCTGCTGGTCGGCAAGGCGACCGTCGCGGCAGAGCGGGGCGTCGCCCTGTGGGTGTCGGACCGGACCCGGCTGCCCGACCGGCTGATCGATCCCCAGGGGCTCGTCACCGTCGTCGGCAACCTGGTGGACAACGCCCTCGACGCCGTCGCGGGCAAGCCGCACGCGCGCGTGGAGGTCGAACTGCGCGCCGAGGGCCGTACGGTGATCCTCCGGGTGCGCGACACGGGCCCGGGAATCCCGGCGGAGCACCAGGAGTTGATCTTCACGGCGGGATGGTCCACGAAGGAGCCGCCCGCGCACCGCGAGCGGGGCATCGGGCTCTCCCTGGTGCGCAGGCTCGCCGAGCGGCAGGGGGGCAGCGCGACCGTCGGCGAGGCACACGGCGGGGGTGCGGAGTTCACCGTCGTGCTGCCGGAGGCGCTGACCGAGCCGGGCACGGAACCGGCCCTGACCGTGCCGTCAGCCCCGCAGACCGCCGAGGAGGAGTCGTGATGATCGAAGTCCTGGTCGTGGACGACGACCCAAGGGTCGCGCGGGTCAACGCCGCCTACGTCGAGAAGGTGCCGGGCTTCCATGTCGCGGGCGAGGCCCACAGCGCCGCGGAAGCGCTGAGCCGGCTGGAGACGCTGCCCCGGCTCGACCTGGTGCTCATGGACCACTATCTGCCGGACGAGACGGGGCTCGCGGTCGTGCAGGAGATGCGCCGTCGCGGCCACCAGACCGACGTGATCATGGTGACGGCGGCCCGGGACGTGTCCACGGTGCAGGCGGCGATGCGGCACGGCGCGTTGCAGTACCTGGTCAAGCCGTTCGCCTTCGCCGGTCTGCGGGCCAAGCTGGAGGCGTACGCGGAGTTGCGCCGCACCCTCGACGGCGGCGGGGAGGCGGAGCAGGCCGAGGTGGACCGCATCTTCGGGGCGCTGTCGGCCCCCTCCGAGCCGGATCTGCCCAAGGGGCACTCCCCCACCACCGCGGAGCTGGTCCGTCAGTCCCTGATGAACGCCGACGGGCCCCTGTCCGCGCAGGAGATCGCCGAACGGACCGGGGTGAGCCGCCAGACCGCCCAGCGCTATCTGAAGCTCCTGGAGCGCACGGGACGGGCCAGGCTGACCCTGAAATACGGCGATGCGGGCCGCCCGGAACACCGTTACGTGTGGGCGACCCGCGCCTGAGGGTCAGTCCGTGGGCGTTGGGGCTGTCAGCCAGTGGCCTTCTTCGCGAATTCCGTCGTGTAGGTCTGACCCAGGTCGATCTTGGCGTTCTTGATGTTGGGGTTGAACGCCTTGAGCACCTTCTCGACCGTCTCGGGGCCGTCCGCGGGCATCACGCCGTCCTTGGTGAACATCGGCAGCGTGCTCTTGATCGCCTGGGCGTAGAGGGCCTTGTCGCCCTGGGAGTAGTCGGCCGGCATCTTGTCGGCGATCTGGGACGCGCTGTGGGTGGACATCCACGTGAGGGTCTTGACGAATGCATTGACCAGTTTCTGGACGGTGGCCTTGTGGCTGTTCACCCAGTCCGTCTGCATGTACAGACTTGACGACGGATACGGACCGCCGAGCGCCTCCTGGGACCCCTGCGGTGTCCGCATGTCGAGAAGAATTCTGCCGACCTTCTTGTCCAGGACCTGCGCCACCGTCGGATCGGTCGTCATGCCGCCGTCGATCGAGCCCTTCTGGAGCGCCGAGATGAACGTGGGGCCGGCACCGACGGCGACGGGTGTGAAGTCGCTGACGCTCACGCCGTTCTTGACGGCGAGGTACTTGGTGAGGAAGTCGGTCGACGAACCGAGGCCGGTGATGCCGAGCTTCTTGCCCTTGAAGTCCTTGGGCGAGGTGATGTCGCCCGCTGCCCTGGAGGAGACGATCTCGACCTCGCCCGGGGCGCGCGAGAACTGCACGACCGACTCGACCTTCTTGCCCTTGGTCTGGAGGTCGAGGGTGTGGTCGTAGAAGCCGACGGCCCCCTGGACCTGGCCGGAGACCAGTGCCGTCTCGGCCTGGACGCCGGCGGGCTCGCTCAGCAGCTGCACGTCGAGTCCCTCCGCGTCGAAGTAGCCGAGCCGCTGGGTGAGCATGGCGGGCAGGTAGATGACCTTGTCCAGGCCACCGACCATGATCTTGACGTGCTCGCCCTTGCCGCCGCCTCCGCTGCCGGAGCCGGCCGACGCCGTACTGGCGGCGTCGTTGGCACAGGCGGTGAGCGAGGAGAGGGCGAGCAGGCCGGCGGCGGCCAGGGCGGCGTATCGGGCGTTGGTGCGCATGGCGGTTCACGTCCTTGTGAGAGGGCGAAGAGGAGGCTGTGACGGGGCGGAGAGGAGACGTCCGGGGTTGGGTGTCAGTGCTCGGAGTCCGCGGGCTTCCAGCGGAAGATGCGGCGCTCGGCGAAAGTGAGCAGCCCTTCGGCGAGCAGCGCGACGACGGCGAGGATGACCATCGCCG
Source organism: Streptomyces sp. NPDC007991 (assembly GCF_042958445.1). Taxonomy (NCBI): domain Bacteria; kingdom Bacillati; phylum Actinomycetota; class Actinomycetes; order Kitasatosporales; family Streptomycetaceae; genus Streptomyces; species Streptomyces sp. NPDC007991. Next base: position 133,643 of record NZ_JBIBJD010000001.1, on the reverse strand, counting down.
CGTAGACCCCGGCCGCGTTGAAGGTGCCCTGCGACTGCGCGACGAGCAGGCCGATGCCCTTGGTGGCACCGATGTACTCACCGACGATGGCGCCGATCAGGGCGAAGCCGAAGCTGACGTGGAGGCTGGTGAAGATCCAGGACGTGGCGGACGGGATGACCACCTGAAAGGTCACCCGGCGGTCGCTCGCACCCAGGATCCGCGCGTTGGAAACGAGGTTCCGGTCCACCTCGCGGGCGCCTTGGAAGGCGTTGAAGAACACCGGGAAAAAGACCAGGACGACGGCCGACGCGACCTTGGAGGCCGGGCCGAGCCCGAACCAGATCACGAAGATCGGCGCGAGGACGATCCTCGGAATCGAGTTGAGCACCTTGATGTATGGACCAAGAACATCGGCGAGCAATGCGATCCGCCCCAGCGCGATGCCGAGTACGACACCCGTGACCACACCGAGGACCCAGCCGAGCAGTGCCTCGTAGAGCGTGTACCAGATCTGCTCGCCCAGGGAGCCGAGCGCCGTCCCGTGCATGACCCAGGTGGAGATCTGGTCCCAGATCTGTGAGGGCATGGAGAAGTTGAACGGGTCGATGACCTTGGCCCGGGACAGCATCTCCCACAGTCCGAGGACTCCGACCAGCAGCAGCGCCCGGACGAGATTGATCAGAACTTTTCGCCTGCGTGCTGCCTGGGCCCGTGAGTGGGCACGGTCCGGTGTCTTGACCGTCTCCACGACCGGTGTGCTGATGAGCTCAGGCGACATGCGCGGCACCCCTCTCGCGGGTGATCCGCACCTCTTCGCCGAGGGACTCCCAGATCTCGCGGTAGATCTCTATGAACCGCGGCTCCAGGCGCACCGCCTCGACCTTGCGGGGACGTGGCAGGTCGATGGTGAAGACCTGCTTGACGGTCGCGGGCCCGGCGGTCATCACGACGACCTTGTCGGCCAGCGCGATGGACTCCTCCAGGTCGTGTGTGACGAAGACGACCGAGGCGCGTGTGCCTTCCCACAGTTCGAGCAGCTCGTCCGACATCAGCGCCCTGGTCTGCACGTCGAGTGCGGAGAACGGCTCGTCCATGAGCAGGATCTCGGGGTCGTTGACGAAGGTCGCGGCAAGTGCGACGCGTTTACGCTGGCCGCCCGAGAGCTGGTGAGGGTAGCGGTCCTCAAAGGCTTCGAGGCCGACCCGCGCCAGCCAGTCGCGCGCCTTCCGCTTCGCGTCCGCCTTGGGCACGCCACGGAAGCGCGGTCCCGCCATCACATTGGACAGCACCGTACGCCAGGGGAAGGTGGCGTCCTGCTGGAACACGAAGCCGACCTTGTCGCCGACGCCGCGCACCGGCTCCCCGGCGACCAGCACGTCGCCCTCGGTGGGCTCCTCGAGGCCGCTGACCAGGGTCAATGTGGTCGACTTGCCGCAGCCTGTGGGGCCGACGACCGCGACGAACTCTCCACGGCCGACCGTGAGATCCAGGTCCCGGACGGCCGTGTGCAGGCCTCCCGAGGGGGTCCTGAATGTCTTGCTCGCGCCCCGCAGCTCAATGGCGGGGCTGTTGTCTGCGCTCATGGCCGGGGACGGTAGATCCGGCTCGGCAGGCGGCATCAGTCTTGTGAGCGCATACCGTTCTTTTGCTCGCAAGAGCCTGTTGTGCTCGTTTTGCGCGGGATACAAAAACGTAGCCGAAACATGGGCTTGACGCCCGCATGGCCTTGAGGGAAAGAGGCCCGATGATTGACGTCCTGGTCGTGGACGACGACTTCCGTGTCGCCGAGATCAACGCGAAGTACGTGGAGAGGGTTCCCGGCTTCCGGGTGGCGGCCCGCGCGCACAGCGCTGCCCAGGCTCTGGCGGCGGTGCAGCGCGGAGAGATCGATCTGGTCCTGTTGGACCACTATCTCCCTGACGGGACGGGGCTCGAACTCGTTCACCGCATGCGGGAACAGGGGCACGGCACCGACGTCATCATGATCACTGCTGACGGCGACGTGGCGACCATCCAGGCCGCCATGCGCCTGGGCGCCCTGCACTATCTGGTCAAACCGTTCACTTTCGCCGCGCTGCACACCCGACTGGAGTCCTACGCCGCCCTGCGCCGCACCGTCGAACGGGTCGGCGGCGGCCGCGGTATCGCCGTCCAGGAACAGGTGGACCGGATCTTCAGCGCCCTGCGGACCACCCCGGCCCTCGCGTCGCCGGGGCTGCCGAGCGGCCACTCGGAGCCGACGACGGAACTGATCTGCCGCGTCCTGCACCACGCCGACCACCCTCTCTCCGCCCACGAGGTCGCCGCCGAGACCGGTCTGAGCCGCTCCACCGCCCAGCGCTACCTGCGCCGCCTGGAGCAGTCCGGCCGCCTGCGCCTCTCCCTCAAGTACGGCGACACGGGCCGACCTGAGCACCGCTACGCATGGGTGGCGCCATAGGCGCAGGGGCGACCCCGCAGCCGTACGGCCGTGCAGGACCGCGCTACGCGGCTCCCGCACCGGTCAGCGACCGTACTTCAGTCTCCGCGTGCGTGGCCTCGTCCGGCGCCTCCGGCGCTGTGGCTGTGCCCAGCCAGCCCGCGAGGAAGCCCAGCGGGATCGAGACCAGTCCGGGGTTCTGCAACGGGAAGTACTGGAAATCGACGTTCGGGAACAGCGAGTCGGGGCTTCCGGAGACCACCGGGGACAGCACTACAAGCACCACAGCCGGGATCAGACCTCCGTAGACGGCCCAGACGGCACCGCGTGTCGTGAAGCCGCGCCAGAAGAGGGAGTAGAGCAACACCGGAAGGTTCGCCGACGCCGCGACGGCGAAGGCGAGGCCTACCAGGAACGCGACGTTGAGATCGCGTGCCAGCAGGCCGAGGGCGATCGCCACCACGCCGACACCGACGGCCGCGCCCCGGGCCACGGCCACCTCGCTGCGGGGCTTGCCGCTGCGGCGCCGCAGGGACGCGTACAGGTCGTGGGCGACCGACGCCGAGGACGCGAGCGTGATCCCGGCGACCACGGCGAGGATCGTGGCGAAGGCGACCGCGGCGACCACCGCGAAGAGAACCGTTCCACCCGTGGAACCGGCACCGCCGCCCAGGTCGAGCGCCAGCAGCGGAACGGCCGTGTTCCCGGATGCGTTCGACCCGCGTACCGCGTCCGGCCCCAGGATGGCGGCCGCGCCGAAACCGAGCACGATCGTCATCAGGTAGAAACCGCCGATGAGCCCGACAGCCCAGACGACCGAGCGGCGTGCGGCGCGCGCGGTGGGAACGGTGTAGAACCGGGACAGGATGTGCGGCAGCCCGGCTGTGCCCAGCACCAGGGCCAGACCCAGACTGATGAAGTCGAAACGGGCGGTCCAGTCTCCGCCGTACTTCAGCCCGGGCGCCAGAAACGCCTCCCCCTGCCCGCTCCGCTCGGCCGCCGTGAGCAGCAGCCGGTCCAGGTTGCCGTGGAAGCGCACCAGGACGAGCACCGTCAGCACGATCGTGCCGCCGAGGAGCAGGACCGCCTTGACGATCTGGATCCACGTCGTCGCCCGCATCCCTCCCAACGACACATAGATGACCATGAGCGCGCCGACGCCGATGACGGTCCAGGCCCGCGCCGCTGCGCTCGTGCCCCCGAGCAGCAGCGCCACCAGGCTGCCCGCGCCGACCATCTGCGCCACCAGATACAGAACGGACACGGTGACCGATGAGGTTCCCGCCGCGATCCGTACCGGCCGCTCCCTCATCCGCGCCGCGACGACGTCGGCGAGCGTGAACCGGCCGCAGTTGCGGACCAGTTCGGCCACGAGGAACAGCACCACCAGCCAGGCCACGAGGAAGCCGACGACATAGAGCAACCCGTCGTACCCGAACAGCGCGATGAGCCCGGTGACACCGAGGAAGGAGGCCGCGGACATGTAGTCACCCGCGATGGCAAAACCATTCTCTATGGGCGAGAAGAGCCGCCCGCCCGTGTAGAACTCCTCCGCCGAGCCACGCCGGTTACGGCTCACCCATGTCGTGATCGCCAGCGTGACCGCGACGAACCCGCTGAACAGCAGCAGCGCCAGCGTCTGGTGTTCGTCCGTCATGAGACACCGCCGTTCACGCCGCGCGTCAGCTCCTGGGTGTCCCAGCGCAGGTCGAGGGCCGCCCGGTCCCTGCGCAGCCGCGCGTGCCGCGAGTACGCCCAGGTGAACAGGAACGTGGTCAGGAACTGCCCGAGCCCCGCCAACAGTCCCACATTCACCGCTCCCACCACGGGCCGTGCCATCAGCTCCGGCGCGGTCGTGGCAGCCACGACGTAGCCCACGTACCAGGCGAAGAACGCCACGAAAGCCGGCACCACGAACCTCCGATACTGCCGCCGCACCTCCTGGAAGGCCGCGCTGCGCTGCACTTCCAGATACACATCGGCCGCCGCGAGCCCGGTCTCGCCTTCCCCGCGTGCCGATGGAACCACGGCCGGAGCCCGCACCCCGGCACCGTCCGACTCACCCCAGCCTGAGGCGAGGGCGTCGTACCAGGGATCGTCGTACTTCAGGTGTCCGGCCTCCCCGGCAGGGCCGGCACTGTCGAGTCGCTCGACCGGACTTTCCTGACCAGCCCCGTCGCTCCGGGGACGGCCCTTGCTTCGCTGCATGCCCAAGGATGGACAGAACGGGAAGATCCCCGACTCTTCTTCCCCTCTCTCTTCACCCCATCAGGTGACTCAACCCGCCGGTGGCCGCACGAGGCCCTTTCCATAGGCGTAACGCACCGCCTGCGCACGGTCCTTGAGCCCCGTCTTGGCGAACAGGTTGTTGATGTGGGTCTTCACGGTCGCGGTGGAGACATGCAACCTGCGGCCGATCTCCTGGTTGCTGAGACCCTCGGCGATGAGCAGCAGCACCTCCGTCTCCCGCACGGTGAGCCCGTCCGGCGCCTCGGGCGGCGCGGCCGGTCTCACCTCGGTCTCCGTCAGACGCTCCAGCAGCCGCCTCTGGATGCTGGGGGCGAGTCCCGCGTCCCCCGACAGCACGCTGTGCACGGCCCGCACGATCTCCTCTCCGCCGGCGTCCTTCGTGAGGTAGCCGCGCGCTCCCGCTGCCAGCGCGGGGAAGAGCGACTCGTCGTCCGCATACGTCGTGAGCACCACGACCTGCGTCCCCGGGTGCTCCGCGCGGATCCTGCGGGTCGCCTCCACTCCGTCGCAGCGAGGCATCCGCAGGTCCATCAGCACCACGTCCGGGGCGACCTCGGCGGCGAGTCGCACCGCCTCCTCGCCGTCTCCCGCCGCGCCGACGACCTCGATCCCGGGCAGCAGTCCGAGCAGCATCACGATGCCCTCCCGCACCACGGTCTGGTCGTCCGCGACCACCACCCGAGCGGTCTTCCGCTCGGCCTCCTCCGTCATGCCGGCACCTTCAACGTCACCACGAACCCCTCCTCACCCGGCCCGGCCTCGAGCGAACCGCCCAGCAGCTCTGCTCGCTCCCGCATGCCCAGCAGACCGTACCCGGCTCCCTCCCCGGTCAGCTCGCCCGGCGAGCCGCCCGAGTCCCGCACATCCAGGGTCACTTCGTGCGTGTTGTAGTCGAGCCGCAGGCTCACCTTGGCGCCCGGGGCGTGCTTGCGGGCATTCGTCAGAGCCTCCTGAGCCGCTCTGCGCACAGCCTGCGAAGCCTCGGTCGGCAACGCTCTGCGTTCACCCGTGATGGTGATCTCGGCACCGTCGGTGGATCCCACCAATTGGTTCAGGAACTCCTCCAGGGGTGTCAGATCCCCACGCAGGGCGGAGAGCGCCTGCCGTGTCTCGGCCAGCCCGCCACGCGCCATCTCCCGTGCGGCCACCACTCGTTCGAGAACCCGCTCCCGCTCCCCTCCGCGCTCGATCAGCAACCGGGCCGCCTCCAGGTGTACGAGCTGGGCAGAAAGGCTGTGCGCCAGCACGTCGTGAATCTCCCGGGCTATGCGGGCCCGCTCCGCGAGCGCCGCCGTCTCCGCTTCGGCCGCACGGGCTGCCCGCTCCTGGGAGAGCAGTCGCTGGGCGTTGCCGCGGGCCTCGGCATCCAGACGCAGCGTGTAACCGGCCAGGGCGAGGCCGACGCCGGTGACCACGGACGTCAGCGGGTCGTCGTTGTTGACAACCCCGAACGAACCGAGCGCCACGCCCGCCGCGCCGAGGGCGACTGCCGGCGGGAGCCGCTCCAGCGCCGAGACGGCGCATCCACACCACATGACCAGGGCCGCGGCCTTGAAGCCCGACAAGTGGGCCACGACCGCGACGCACTGAAGCAGGGCGAGCAACGCCAGCGACGGCCACAGCCGGTGCTGGAGCGTGGTCCGGAAGAACACCCAGGCAAGCAGTGCCGCCAGAAGCACCACGCCGGCTCCGGCCACCGCCTTCCAGCCACGCGCCTCGCTCTCGGCGAAGGCCCCCCACATCAGCACGCCGAGGACCAGAGCACGCACCGTCCAGGCCAGCAGACACCGGGAGCGCGAGAGTCCGTCGCGGCTGAGCGCCTCCCGGGGAGGCCAGCGTGTCCAGGCGTTCTTCTTCACACGCGCTCCTTCCCCGCAGGCGCCATCGTGCTGTGACGGTACGCCCGGCCCGAGTTCTGGGCAGGGCGCAGCAACCGACCGCGCCAGGCCAGGATTCCGGCTCGGACGAGCAGGGTGCCGGCGAGCCCCAGCAGGAGGGCGGAACTGTCCTGGTGAACGCCCATCGCGGCGCCGAGCGCGAAGAGCCCGACGCGCAGCCCGATTCCGACGCCCCAGACGGCGACGCTCGCCGTGCTGCTCTTGCTCCACACGGTGCCGTTCGGCTCGCTCCATATGCGGGTGGTCCAGGCCCAGCCCGCCCCGGTGGCCAGGCCGACGAGCAGTTCGGCTCCGAGCAGCAGCGCCGATGCCGTCTGGTGACGGTCGTCGAGTATGCCGGGCTCGCGCAGTGCGACAACGGCCAGGACGGCGGGCAGGAGCCACCAGCGGCGCTCGCCGTCGATGGGGGTTGCGCGGAACTGCCGGGCGATCACCAGCATGGCCACGACCACGATCACCAGCGTGTCGACGAGCCCGGACATCACGACCTCCGTGAGCGAGAAGGGGATGTCGGCAGCGGTGTCGCCGACGCCTTCGACGTTACGGAAATCGCCCGGTCAGGGGATCGGCGTGCGGGTGGATCAAGGGTGGATCCCCGACCGGGGGCCTCTCCACCCAGGGGTGGACAAACGGCTCGGGCAGGGGCCCCGATCGCCCCAAGCCGCACAACTGCCCCACAAGCGCCCAGCGGTCGCCGGCGGAGGGTGACCGAGCCACCCCCTCCCGCTCAGATCACCGACACCCAACTCACCCAGCCCGGCCAGGGCGAGGCGAAAGCCGCATAGCGGCTACGCGTCGATCCGTGACCGGTCCAGCGTCGCCGCCGAGTTGGAGATGAACTCCTTGCGCGGCGCGACGTCGTTACCCATCAGCAGGTCGAAGACCTGCTCGGCGGCCTCCAGGTCGGAGAGGTTGATCCGGCGCAGGGTGCGGTGGCGCGGGTCCATGGTCGTCTCGGCCAGCTGGTCGGCGTCCATCTCGCCGAGGCCCTTGTAGCGCTGGATCGAGTCCTTGTAGCGGATGCCCTTGCTCTGGAGCTCCATGAGCTTGTCGCGCAGTTCCCGGTCCGAGTACGTGTAGATGTATTTGTCCTGGCCCTTCTTCGGCTGGACGATCTCGATGCGGTGCAACGGCGGCACCGCCGCGAAGACCCGGCCGGCCTCGACCATGGGCCGCATGTAGCGGTGGAACAGGGTCAGGAGCAGTGTGCGGATGTGCGAGCCGTCGACGTCGGCGTCGGTCATCATGATGATCTTGCCGTACCGGGCCGTGTCGATGTCGAAGGTCCGGCCCGATCCGGCTCCTATGACCTGGATGATCGCACCGCACTCGGCGTTCTTGAGCATGTCCGTCACGGACGACTTCTGGACGTTGAGGATCTTGCCCCGGATCGGCAGCAGCGCCTGGAACTCGGAGTTACGGGCGAGCTTCGCCGTACCGAGCGCGGAATCGCCCTCGACGATGAACAGCTCGCTGCGGTCGACGTCGTCGCTGCGGCAGTCGGCGAGTTTCGCCGGCAGCGAGGAGGACTCCAGGGCCGTCTTACGGCGCTGTGCGTCCTTGTGCTGCCGGGCGGCGATGCGCGTACGGGCCGCGGCGACGGCCTTCTCCATCACGACACGGGCCTGCTGGGCGGCGTCCCGCTTCGTGGACGTCAGGAACGCCTTGAGCTCCTTGCTGACCACGTTGTTCACGATGCGGCGGGCCGCCGAGGTCCCGAGGACCTCCTTGGTCTGGCCTTCGAACTGCGGCTCGGCGAGACGCACGGTGACGACCGCGGTCAGGCCCTCCAGGGCATCGTCCTTGACGATGTCGTCCTCGGCGACGCGCAGGAGCTTCTTGGTGCGCAGCACCTCGTTCATCGTCTTGGCGACGGCCTGCTCGAAGCCGGCGACGTGGGTGCCGCCCTTGGGGGTGGCGATGATGTTGACGAACGACCTGAGCGTCGTGTCGTAGCCGGTTCCCCAGCGCAGCGCGACGTCGACGCCGAGTTCGCGGGTGACCTCGGTGGGGGTCATCTGGCCGTGGTCGTCCAGGACGGGGACCGTCTCCTTGAAGGTGCCCTGGCCGGAGAAGCGGAGGACGTCGCAGACCGGCTTGTCGTTCGCCAGGTACTCGCAGAACTCGCTGATCCCGCCGTCGAAACGGAAGGACTCCTCGCCCTTGCTGCCGCCCTCGCCGAGCCCGTACTCGTCGCGTACGACGATGGTCAGGCCGGGCACCAGGAACGCGGTCTGGCGGGCCCGCTGGTGCAGATTCTCCAGCGAGAGCTTGGCGTCCTTGAGGAAGATCTGGCGGTCGGCCCAGTACCGCACGCGCGTGCCGGTGCGGGTCTTGGGGATCTTCTTGGCCTTGCGCAGGCCGCTCTTGGCCTCGAACTTGGCGTCCGGGCCGTTTCCTGCGAAGGCTCCGGGGACGCCGCGCCGGAAGCTGATCGCGTGGGTGTGCCCACCGCGGTCCACCTCGACGTCCAGCCGGGCGGACAGGGCGTTCACCACGGAGGCACCGACGCCGTGCAGACCGCCGGAGGCGGCGTACGAGCCGCCTCCGAACTTGCCGCCGGCGTGCAGCTTGGTCATGACGACCTCGATACCGGACAGGCCGGTCTTGGGCTCGACGTCGACCGGGATGCCACGGCCGTTGTCCCGGACCTCGACCGAGCCGTCGTCCTGGAGGATGACTTCGATGTGGTCGCAGTAGCCGCCGAGGGCCTCGTCGACGGAGTTGTCGATGATCTCCCAGAGGCAGTGCATCAGGCCGCGGCTGTCGGTCGACCCGATGTACATACCGGGGCGCTTCCGCACGGCCTCGAGCCCCTCGAGGACGAGCAGGTGCCGCGCGGTGTAGTTGGAACCGTCCCGGTCTGCTCCTGCCAGCAGAGCTGTGGACGGCACGGACGTTTCGGCGGTCACGCGGTTCGCTCCTCGCTGAATTTCAGATGGGGCCCTCACGGGTAAGGGCGCGGCTTCAGTCACCGGTGAGAGGGTACCGAGGCCTGGTAGAGCCGTTGTAACGCCACCCTCGTCGGAAACTCACCCTAGTCCAGACTCGCATGCCTGTTCGATCCCTCGTTGGAGTGAAGCACACATCACGTTCCCTTCCAGGCATGAACCATTTAGGCTCCGGGCACGTCCTCATGAACAACCGGCAACCCAGCCGGGAGGACCGACCACCAATACAACGCGAAGCTCCGTAAGACACATAGACACGCAATACGGCACATTCGCCGCCAACCGGCAGCAGACAGCCGCCTCGCAAAGATTTTTCGAGGAAAAGCCACGAGCGGGAACGTTTTGGGGCTGGTTGGATGTTGACCCTGGTACGACAGCTCGTCGAGCTAGAGAAGAGGCGACGTGACTACTGTTCTGACCCCTGCGAGCCAGTTGACGGCCGCTGATCGCTGCGACCGCTGCGGCGCCCAGGCGTACCTGCGCGTCGTCCTGCTCAGCGGCGGAGAACTGCTCTTCTGTGCCCACCACGGGCGCAAGTTCGAGCCGGAACTCAAGAAGATCGCCGCTGAGATACAGGACGAGACGGAGCGGCTGACGTCCGCTCCCGCGACTGCCTCCGAAGAAGAGCGCTGACACCTCGCGTCCGACGACGAGCCAGCCCGGCACAGGCCGGTGAACGGGCGGCTGCCTCCACCACCGAGGCAGCCGCCCGTTCTCGTCTCCACGCGTTCGCCCAGGTCCTTCTGTGCGCGCCGCGCGTCTTCTTCACATCCGCGTCCAGCCGAACGTGCACATGACTTTCACACGGTGCCCGGCTTCGCCCGTGTACCCATGGCCGGCGTCGCCTTCACGCCCGCGGCCAGCTTCAACTCCGTGGCCAGCCCGGCGTGCGCACGATGTCGGACACCCGCATGTACACCCCTGGGTTGCCGGCCCGACCGCAGCCGATCCCCCAGGACACGAGTCCGATCAGCCGTCCCTGGGCCACCAGCGGCCCTCCGCTGTCACCCTGACAGGCGTCCCGGCCCCCCTCCGCTTCTCCGGCGCACAGCATGCTCCTGGCGTCGTAGACGCCGTCCGCGCCTCCCGGGTACGCCTCCTCACAGAGAGCGTCGGGAAGCACACGCACGCGTGCCGCCCGAAGGCTGTTCGGGTACTCCCCGGCGCCCGAGACGTCGCCCCATCCGTACACCGTCGCGGCCCCGCCCACGGCGTAGGCGGGGTCACCGCCGGCCGCCATGCCGATGACCGACTCGGCCGGGAGAGGCTCGGCCAGCGTGAGTACGGCGAAGTCTCCGGCATTGGTGACACCGTCGTAGTCCGGGTTCACCCAGGTGTCCCGCACGGCGATCTCCCGGCCACCGCGGTCCGAGACCAGGTCTGTGCGCCCGGCTATGACCCTGAGATCGCGTACGCGCTCCGGTGGCCCGCCCAGGACCTCCTCGTCCACGCAGTGAGCCGCGGTGAGCACGGTGCTGCGGCCGACCACAGCGCCGCCGCAGAACTGGCCCGCGCGCGTACCCCCGAACCGGTCACGGCTGGACAGGGCCACCGTCCAGGGGCTCTCCGAGGCGTCGACGGGAAATCCTCCTATGACCACCCTGTCGGCAGCCACAGGCCCACTGGAGCCCATTGACAGGGCTGATATCGCGGCTGCTACGACCAGCGGTCTGGCCAGGGCCCGGGCAAAGTGACGACGCATACATACTCCTCACTCCGTGATGTCGGCGAGACACCCAGAGTGATTCACTCCGTGGTGGCCCGCACCCGCGGAGAGGCATGAAGAAGGCCCGGTCCCTGAGGGGAACCGGGCCTTCCACGTCGTACGAGCGTGACGACTAGTCGAGGTAGTCGCGCAGTATGGATGGGTGAGCGCTGTGCTTGGCATGCATACGCGCAGGTCGTTTAGAAGCGTGAGCTTGGAAATATCCTGGGTTAAGCATTACCGTCCCGCTGCCCTGCCTGCGACACTACGCCGTACCGCCTGCGACCTGCACAGATGGTCTTGGCCGATTGCCGTCTTTTCTCGATGTCTCGGCTGCGCCACCAGAAGGCGGAGTCCTGCCTGCTCCCGGGCGCTGCCACGTTCGTCGCGGGATGGTAGAAGGACGCCGTCACATCTGTACCTCGGGACGCACGAGGTTCCAGCTGAGGCATCATTGGACTCCGCTATGCGTGTGACCACGGGGTGCAGTCGGCAGGAGGCTAAGGATGTCTGAACAACGCCCCCTCCGGCTTGAAGACCTCACTCCTGGCCGCGTGGTGGCGGGCGTCACCCCCGGCGTAGACGTCGCAGTCGTCGCGTTGCAGATGTTCGGAACTGCCGCTGCCCAGGTGACGTACCGCCGTTCTGACGGCACCGTGGAGGAGACGATTCTCTACGAGGAGGACGTGCACCGGCTGGCCGAGGTGACCCCAGGGGCACAGGGCGGCGGCTTCGACGCGGATCCCGGGCTGTTCCGGCTGGCGGCCGAGGCACTGCGGATCCGGATGGCAGCGCGCGGCGACGCCATGCTCGCGGTGTCCACCAGCCTCCTCGACCCGCTACCCCACCAGATCCAGGCTGTCTACAACGAGCTCCTGCCACGCACCCCGCTACGGTTTCTTCTCGCCGACGACCCCGGCGCAGGCAAGACGATCATGGCCGGGCTCTACATCAAGGAGCTGGCCCTCCGTGGCGACCTGGAGCGCTGCCTGATCGTCGCGCCCGGCGGGCTGGTCGAGCAGTGGCAGGACGAGCTGCTGGAGAAGTTCGGCCTCGACTTCACCCTGCTCACCCGGCAGCTGATCGACACGACGATCGACGGTAACGTCTTCGACCGGCATCCGCGGCTCATCGCGCGCATGGACGGCCTGGCCCGCTCCGACGACCTGAAGCGGCTGCTCGGGGAGAGCGGCTGGGACCTGGTCGTCGTCGACGAGGCGCACCGGATGAGCGCCAGCTACTTCGGTACGGAGCTGAAGACCACCAAGCGCTACGAGCTGGGCCGCCTCCTCGGCCGCCTCACCCGGCACCTGCTCCTGATGACCGCCACCCCGCACGCGGGCAAGGAGGAGGACTTCCAGCTGTTCATGACACTGCTGGACAGCGACCGCTTCAGCGGCCGGTACCGGGCGGGCATCCACCGGCACGACGTCTCAGGGCTGATGCGCCGCATGATCAAGGAGGACCTGCTCACCTTCGACGGCCGCAGGCTCTTCCCCGAGCGTCGCGCCTATACCGTGCCCTACGACCTCTCGCCCGCCGAGCACGAGCTGTACGAGCAGGTCACGGAGTACGTCCGCCGAGAGATGAACCGGGCGGAGCGGCTGGACGGGCGGCGCGGCAACCAGGTCGGTTTCGCGCTCACCATCCTCCAGCGCCGCCTCGCCTCCAGTCCGGCAGCGATCCACCGTTCCCTGGAACGCAGGCGGCTGCGGCTGGAGGCCCGGCGCCAGGAGATGCTGTCGGGTCAGCCCGTGGTCGCGTCTGGTGCCGCGCCTGTCCCGGCCCTCCCGTCCGTCCCGGCCGAGGACGAGCTGGACGACCTGACCGGCGGTGAGCTGGAGGAGTTGGAGGAGCAGGTCGTCGACGCCGCGACTGCCGCCCGCACCCTCCAGGAGCTGGAGCTGGAGATTGCCGCGCTGCGCGAACTGGAGGGTCTCGCGGGGCGGGTGCTGGCTTCCGGCGACGACCGAAAGTGGCGGGAACTGTCGGGGCTGCTCGAGGATGAACCGCTGATGCGGGACGAGCAAGGCGTACCGCGCAAGCTGATCGTCTTCACCGAGCACCGCGACACGCTGGACTACCTCTGTCGCCGTATCAGGAACCTGATAGGCCGCCCTGAGGCGGTCGTCGCCATCCACGGCGGTACCCCGCGTCAGCACCGCCGTGACATCCGTGACGCCTTCAACCAGGACCCCGAGGTCCGCGTCCTCGTCGCCACCGACGCCGCTGGCGAGGGCCTGAACCTCCAGCGCGCCCACCTCATGGTCAACTACGACCTGCCGTGGAACCCCAACCGCATCGAGCAGCGCTTCGGCCGCATCCACCGCATCGGCCAGACCGAGGTCTGCCACCTGTGGAACCTGGTCGCCGCCGACACCCGCGAGGGCCAGGTCTTCCAGCGGCTCCTCGACAAGATCGAACAGCAGTCGAAGGCGTACGAGGGCAAGGTCTACAACGTCCTGGGCGAGCTCTTCGAGGGCGAACCGCTGCGCGGCCTCCTCCTCCAGGCCATCCGCTACGGCGACCAGCCCGAGGTCAAGAGCAGGCTGGACAAGGTCATTGACGCCCGGGTCGGTGAGCGCGCCGTGGAGCTGATCAAGGGTTTGGCACTCGACGCCCATGTGATGGGCCTGGAGGACGTTCAGGCGGTACGGCTGCGGATGGAGGAGGCCCAGGCCAAGCGGTTGCACCCGCACTACATACGCGCTTTCTTCCGTGACGCCTTCGACCGTCTCGGAGGCCACCTGAGGGCCCGGGAGAGCGGCCGATACGAGATCACCCACATCCCTGCCGTGCTGCGTGACACCGGGCGCTTCGGGCGAGGCCTCGGCGGGGTCGTGCAGCGGCGCTACGAGCGCGTCTGCTTCGACCGTGATCGCGTCACCGTGCCGGGTGCCGCCCGCGCCGATCTGATCGCTCCCGGGCACCCGCTCTTCGAGGCCGTACTGGAGGAAACGGTCCACCGCCACGGCGACCTACTTACCCGGGGCACGGTCCTCGTCGACGCCTCCGACGCAGGCACCCGGCCCCGGCTGCTGACCGCGCTGATCCAGGATGTCGTCGACGGGCACCGCCGCTCGGTTGACCGCTCCTTCGCCTTCGTGGAACTCCATCCTGACGGCACGGCCCACGACGCCGGCCCCGCCCCCTACCTCGATTACCGCCCGCCCACGCCGAGAGAGGCTGAAGCGGCGGCGGTCCTGCTCAAGGAGGACTGGCTGCGCGAGGGTGGCCCCGCCCGAGCGATGGAGTGGGCCGTGCGGGAGGCGGTACCCCAGCACCTCGCCCGGACCCGGGAACGCCTCCTGCCGGTCATCGACCGCACCCGTGCCCAGGTCGAGCAGCGCCTCCGCCAGGAGATCAGCTTTTGGTACGCCCAGGCCGGCAAACTCGAACTCGACCTTGCCGAGGGTAAGAAGGTCCGCCACCGCCCCGAGACCGCCCGCGCCTGGGCCGAGGACCTTGAACGGCGCCGCGAGCAGCGCCTCGCCGCCCTCGACAGGGATCAGGCCCTCCAGGCTCGCCCGCCCGTCGTTGCCGGCTGCGCGCTCGTCGTACCCGTCGGCTGGTTGGCCCGTCACCTCGGCCCTGCCGAGACGCCTGCAGAGAGGGCCGCGCTGGACGCCCTGCACGCGGCCGACGGTTACGAGACTGACCGCCGTGCCGTCGCTGCCGTCCTCAATGCCGAGCGGCGCCTGGGTCGCGCTCCCGAGGAGATGGCCCACAACAACCCCGGCTACGACATCCGATCCCTTACTCTGGACGGTCACCTCGTGCACATCGAGGTAAAGGGCCGCCGGGAGGGCGCGGAGCACTTCTACGTCAGCCGGAACGAGGTCCTCGTCGCCAAGAACCGGGGTGCGCAGCATCGTCTCGCCCTGGTTTCCGTCAGCCCTCACGGCCCGGAACACGACGAGATCCGGTACCTGACCGACGCCTTCGCCGACACCGACTTCGGCGACCTGAAGACTGAGGGTCTCCTGCTGTCCTGGCAGGACGCCTGGAACAAGGGAGGAACCCCGCAGTGAGCGGTGCAACGGAAGAGACGGCCCCGGCTCCGGCCCCGGAGCGCCGCACCAAGCTCATCGAGGTCTCCCTGCCGCTGGAGGCGATCAACAGGGAGTCGGCCCGGGAGAAGTCCATCCGGCACGGGCACCCGTCCACGCTCCACCTGTGGTGGGCCCGCCGGCCGCTGGCGGCTGCGCGCGCGATGCTCTTCGCTCAGCTCGTGGACGACCCGTCCGCGCGGCCTGATCTCTATAAGGGGGAGGAGGAGCAGAAGGCCGAACGGCAGCGGTTGTTTGACCTCATCGAGGAGATGGTCCCCTGGGAGGCCACGCGCGACGAGCGGATCATGCGCAAGGTCCGGGAGAAGATCGTCGAGTCGCACGGTGACGGTCCGCTTCCGCCGGTGCTCGACCCGTTCGCGGGTGGCGGCACGATTCCGCTGGAGGCGCATCGACTGGGGCTCCAGGCTCACGCCAGTGACCTGAATCCGGTGCCGGTCGTCATCAACAAGGCGTTGGTCGAGATCCCGCCGAAGTGGGCCGGCCGCAAGCCTGTGTCTCCGACTGCGGAGCTGCGGCACGAGGGGAGCTGGCGGGGAGCGAGCGGGCTCGCGGAGGATGTGCGGCAGTACGGGAAGTGGATGCGGGAGCAGGCGTACGCAAAGATCGGCTCGCACTACCCGAAGGCCAAGCGGGAGGACGGGAGTGAGGCGCCGGTCATTGCTTGGCTCTGGGCGCGGACGGTGGCCTGTCGCGACCCGGCTTGTCCGGCCGAGATGCCGCTGGTTCGGTCCTTCTGGCTGAGTAAGAAGAAGGACCGGCCCTGCTACGTAGTCCCCGAGCCGGTGGACGGGGAGGTGACGTTTACGATCGGCGGCCCCGGGGGCGAGCCCCGTGCCGGGACAGTGGACGGCAAGAGTGCCGAATGCCTCGTGTGTGGCGATCGGGCCCCGCTGGAGTATGTGCGGACCGAAGGCAAGGCCGGGCGGATGGGCGCCGTCATGATGGCCGTGGTTGCGGAGGGGAAGCGGCAGCGCATCTATCTGCCGCCTACTGCGGAGCATGTGGGGGCGGCGGAAGTGGGACGACCTGTCGATGTGCCTGAGTCCGAACTGCCCGAGCAGGCCCTGGGGTTCAGGGTGCAGGGGTATGGTATGCGGAAGCATGCGGACCTGTTCACTAACCGGCAACTGCTCGCGATGACCACGTTCAGCGATCTGGTGGGCGAGGCGCGGGAGAGGGTTGAGCGGGATGCTCGGCATGCGGGCTTGCCGGATAGGGACGCTGCAGAGTACGCCAAGACAGTATCGACGTACCTTGCTTTTGCTGCCTCGCGGCTGGCCAACGAGTCATCCTCGATTAGTACCTGGGACTCTAACGGCACAAAGCAGCACGTCAGGGCGACCTTCTCAAGGCAGACCCTCCAAATGACTTGGGACTTTGCTGAAGGAAACCCCTTCTTTACGTCGACCGGCAGCATCTCTGAATCTCTGCGCCGAGTATCAGCCGTGCTAGACGCTCTACCTGCGGAGCGTATGCCTGGTCATGTTGCGCAGGCCGACGCCAGCACCCGTCCCTACGATAATTACGTCATCAATACCGACCCCCCGTATTACGACAACATCGGCTACGCCGACCTCGCCGACTTCTTTTACGTCTGGCTCCGCCGTTCCCTGGGCACCATCTATCCCGAGGTCATGAGCACGATCCTCACTCCCAAGGAGCCCGAGCTCATCGCCACCCCGTTCCGCCACAACGGAAACTGGGAGGCCGCCGAGAAGCACTTCGAGCGCGGCTTCGTCGAGACGTTCACGCACATGCGAGCAGGCCACCACCCGGACTATCCGCTCACCGTGTACTACGCGTTCAAGCAGTCGGAGACCGACGCGGAAGACGGCACCGCCTCGACTGGCTGGGAGACCCTGCTCAGCGGCATGATCGAGGCCGGCTGGTCGGTCACTGGCACCTGGCCGGTCCGTACCGAGAGGACCGGCCGGTCCCGCGACATCGGCTCCAACGCCCTTGCCTCCTCGGTGGTCTTGGCCTGCCGCCCCCGCCACGTCACTGCAGGCTCCATCGACCGCCGCGGCTTCCTCCGCGCTCTGCGCAGTGAACTCCCTGACAAGTTGCGGAAGTTGCAGGAGGGCAACCTCGCCCCCGTCGACCTCCCGCAGTCCGCCATCGGCCCCGGCATCGCCGTGTTCTCGCGCTACGCGAAGGTCACAGAGCCCGACGGCACACCGATGCGCGTACGTACCGCACTCGGGCTCATCAACGACGTACTCGCCGACGTACTCAACGAACAAGAGGGCGAGTTCGACCAGGACACCAGGTGGGCGATCCGTTGGTTCGAGCAGTTCCAGTGGGGCAAGGGCACGTTCGGCGACGCCGAGACGCTAGCGAAGGCGTACAACGTGTCCGTGAAGGGGCTCCAGGACGCCCATGTCACCGCGTCCGGCGACAGCAAGGTGTGGCTCGTCGCCCCGGCCGACCTGCCGGACTCGTACGACCCGGAGACCGACGTCCGTATCTCCGTGTGGGAAGCCGCCATGCACCTGTCCCGGGTGCTGGACGGCAAGGGCGCCCAGTCCGGTGTAGGACCGGCCGGTGAGCTGCTCGCCGGGATCCGGGCGCGTGGCGAGTTCGACGAGGACGCAATCCGCGACCTCGCCCATCTGCTCTACAGCATCTGCGACCGGCGCCGCTGGTCCGAGAGCGGGCAGCGGTTCAACAACCTCGCCAGTGCCTGGTCCGACCTCCAGACCGAGGCCCGCGCGGCCGAGAAGCGCGGCCCGCGCAAACCCCAGCACCAACCTCTCTTCTGATCGCCCGGCCCACTCAGACGCATCCGGCGGAAAGGCAGGACACCCGCACCATGGCGGTGAACAACCGAGACCGTGTCACCCGCATGATCGAAATCCTCGCGGAGGGGCTGCTGCCCTTCCTGGAGCGGGAGATGGTCAAGCGGCAGGGCGAGAGTTGGTTCCTTGACGCGGAGGAGGAGGCCAGGGACCAGGGCAAGGATGTCGGTAAGCAGGACCCGCAGTTCCTGCTGAACCTGCTCCAGCGGTACTGGAGCACCTACTTCCGCCACCTGCTGCCGGGTAGCGCCCGCGGGTTCGCCAGCGAGATGAACGACGTTCGGGAGCGGTTGGAGAACCGCGAGTCGTTCACCGCGGACGACACCCTGCGCGCACTCGACACGGCGGAGCGGCTGCTGCGGGCCGTGCACGCGGACCCTGCTCTCGTCGACCAGGTCCGGGACTCGCGGCAGACGCTGCACCGGCAGGTGACGGAGGAGGAGACGAAGAAGGCGGCCCGCCGTGCGCGTGCGGTGCCGAGCGTAGCCGCCGAGGGCCTGCGGCCCTGGCGTGATGTTCTCACCCCGCACGACGATGTGGCGCGCGGTGACTTCAACGCCTCCGAGTTCGCCGCCGACCTGTGGCGGGTGGCACACGGCAAGGGCGCCGCCGAGTACACCGAACCGGAGGAGTTCTTCCAGCGGACGTACCTCACCGAGGGTCTTGAGGAACTGCTTGCCAAGTCGCTGCGCCGGATCAGCGGTGACCCGAACGCCGCCCCCGTCATCAACCTCCAGACGAACTTCGGCGGCGGTAAGACGCACTCGATGATGGCGCTGTACCACCTGTACGCTCCGGGTCTGAAGGTGAGCCGGCTGCCGCAGGACCTACAAGAGCTGATCGCCGACGCGCCCGGGGGCGGGTTGCCCGGCGGAACGGTCCACCGGGCCGTGCTGGTCGGCACCGAACTGGGCCTCGCCCAGACCAAAGCCAAGCCGGACGGCACCAGGGTCAACACGATGTGGGGCGAACTCGCCTGGGGGCTCGGCGGCCGGCAGGCGTACGACATCATCGCCGAGGCCGACCGCACCAGTACCAGCCCGGGCACCGCCCTGCTCCAGGACCTGATCGCCGCGTACGCGCCGTGCGTCATCCTCATCGACGAGTGGGTGCAGTACGCCGGTCCGCTGCTCGGCAACGACAACCTGCCCGCCGGATCGTTCGAGACGCACTTCTCCTTCGCGCAGTCCCTCACCGAGGCCGTAGCCTCCGTCGACGGGGCCCAGCTGCTGGTATCCATCCCGGCTTCCGTCACCGGTGAGATCAGCGCCGCCGACCAGTACGACATCGGCGGGGACAACAACCGCATCGCGCTGGAGCGGCTGCAGAACGTCGTCCATCGCAAGGCCGAGGCCTGGCGGCCCGCCAGTTCCGACGAGTCCTTCGAGATCGTTCGCCGCCGTCTCTTCCAGACCGCCACCAGCGAGGTCCAGGCCGAGATCAACAAAGTGGCGCGGCTCTACACGCAGTTCTACGGCACCGAGAAGCGCGAGTTCCCGGCCGGCTGCGACACCATGGACTACGAGCGGCGGATCAAGTCGACCTACCCGATCCATCCGGAGCTGTTCGCCCGGCTCTACGAGGACTGGTCCACGCTGCCCAGGTTCCAGCGCACCCGGGGTGTGCTGCGGCTGATGAGCACTGTCATCTACGCCCTGTGGCGGGACCAGAACCAGAGCCCCATGATCATGCCGGGTGACGTGCCCATACATGACACCCGCGTCAACCAGGAGCTGACGTACTACCTGGAGGACCGGTGGAAGCCGATCATCGACGCCGACGTCGACGGGCCTGACTCCACCCCGGCCTCCGTCGACGCGGAGAAGCCCGTGCTCGGGCAGCGCGGCATGAGCCGGCGCGTGGCCCGTACCGTCTTCATGGGCTCCGCGCCCCGAGTGCACGCCGCCCGCAAGGGCCTGTCCGAGCCGCACATCCGGCTCGGCATGGCCATTCCTGGTGAGCCGCTGGGGAACTTCCGCACCGCGCTCAATGCCCTCGCCGACCGCTCCACCTATCTCTACGGGGATGGCGAACGGCACTGGTACGACACCCACGCCAACATCACCCGCACTGCCAAGGACGAGGCGAACAAGCTCCTCGACGACGTCGACAAGGTGTGGGCGGACGTGGTGCGACGGCTCAGCGTGGTCCAGGGCGTGCGCGGCCAGTTCCACGCCGTTCACGCGGCGCCGCTGCCCGCGAGCGACATCCCGGACAACGACAACGCCCGCCTGGTGCTGCTGCACCCCCGCTTCACCCACCGCAGCGCCCGGGACGTGCCCGACACCGAGGCCCTGAGCTTCGCCCAAGAAGCCCTCGACCAGTACCGCTCCAGCACCCGGCAGCACCGCAACGCCCTCGTCTTCCTCGCCCCCGACCGCAAGGAGATCGAGGATGTCGCGGAGGCCGTCCGCGAGTACCTGGGCTGGAAGCAGGTCCTCACCCAGCACGTCCAGCTCGACCTGACGGAGAACCAGAGGACGCAGGCCAGGACCCGGATGGAGAAGGCCGACGAGACGGTCAGCCTCCGGCTGGGCAAGGCCTATCGCTGGGTGCTGGTCCCCGAGCAGATCCCGGGTGCGAAGATCGAGTGGGTCAACTTCAAGGTCGACCTGCAGGCCATCGACGACGCCGCGATCCAGGTCGGTGACCGTCTCAAGCGCCAGGGGATGCTCTACGTCCTGCAGGCTCCCGCCGTCCTGTACCAGCGGGTCAAGGACGCGTTGGGTCAGGAGTGGGACCGGGATGGCCACATCTCCGTCGGCCGACTGTGGGAGCTGCACACCAAGTACCCGTACATGAACCGGCTGCGCGACCGCTCCGTCCTCGACCAGGGCGTCGAGGACGTCCTCACTCACGTCACCTGGGAGACCGACGGCTTCGCCCTCGCCACCGGCCACGACCCTGCCACCGGCCGCTACCAGGGGCTCGTCCTGCCCTGCCGGAACGGCTCCTTCGGCCAGATCACCGACTCCACCCTGCTGGTGCGGGCCGACCTCGCCGTCGCCCAGGAGGCCGCCGACCTGGCGGCAGCCGCCGCCCGGCACCAGGAACCGGCCGATCAGGACGAGGATGCCGACGACGGCACCGGCACAGGACAGGGCTCCAGCGGATCCTCGGTGCCGCCCCGCCCCGCGCCCGGCGCCTCTGTTCCGGAGCCGACCCCGCTGCCCCGGGTCCCGACCCGCTTCTACGCCCATGCCCGGCTGGACACCGAGCAGTACAGCAAGCACGCCACGAAATACGCCTTCGAGATCCTCCAGCACCTCGAAGCCATCGGGGCCGACGTCGAGATCACGGTCGAAATCCAGGCGACCGCGCCCGGCGGTTTCCCCGAGGACAAGGTGCGCACCCTGACCGAGAATGCCAACACCCTGAAACTGCAAGCCCAGTTCGAGGAGGACTAGGACCAACGGGCCGGGTCGGGGCGACACTTGTCTCGCCCGGCCTGATCGTTTCGGCATCCGCCGGCACTCTCGATACGCTGGTCGGCCAACGTCGTCCGAGACCGCCACGGGGGAGCGCAGGCATGGCCGCACGCAACCGAGACAGAGTTGTCCACTTCTACGAGATCGCCGACGCCGACGCTCCCGACGGCTCCCGCCTTCCGCACCGCGACTGGGGAGCGCACATCCGCCGTCTGTGCACCCAACCGCCCGCACGGCGAACCGTACCTGTGGGCGACGACATCCTGATCGGTGCCGTCGACCCTCACCAGACAACCCCGCACCTGCTCCTCGCCAAGTCCCGCCAGGACGTACCGCAGCTCATTGACCACGTCGACGGCACGCTCAGCCGCCTCCAACTCGCCGCCGACAAGGAACTCGTGGACGTCACCACGGTGTACTTCCTGCCCTTCGGTAACGTCGTCGCCACTATGACCGGCGGCATCTCTGCCCCTCGCGCCCAGGCGCTCAAGCGCTGGCTCGACGGCATGCGCGCCGCTGCACCCGAGGTCCGCAACATCGCGCTGCGGCCCGTGGTCAACGCCCGCTCCCGGGAGAAGCTCATGCACGCCGTCGCCATCGAGAAACTCACGGTTAAGATCGCCCCCGAGCCGCCCGACAGCCCCTCCGCGCTGCGCGCCAGCTCCGATCTCGGCACCGCCCTCAGCCGCATGCACGAGGACAACCCGGACATGGTCATCACCCTGACACTCGAGGTGCCGAAGAAGTCTCGCACCCTCTCGCCTCGCCGCCGCGCCCGCGGGCACAACCGACTCCTCGATTCCACACGGGTGTTTGCCAACGACATCGAAGACTGGCTGGACAACTCCGACGCTGTCGACACCGCCGCCGCCCAGGCCCGTATGGAGGCGTGGCACAGCGAGGCCGACGACGAGAAGATCGACTTCGTCAGCGAGCGCATCACCGCGAAGTGCGTCGTACCGTTCTCCTCCGGCGACGGCCACGCCATCGACCTCCAAGTGGCCCTCGAAAAGCTGGAGCGGGTCTCCCACGAGAATGAAAGGGTGCTGCGGGCCGCTGTCAGTGCCGACCTTTAGCCTGGAGGGCAGCTGGGGCGAAAGCCCTGGTGGCGGCGCGCGGGGGAGGGGCGGAAATGCAGAGGTTGGTGGAAACAGCACGAGGACTGCTACAGCGATGGCGGTCACGTCCGGCGGCGGACTGGCTGCTGACCGCGGTCGCCCTCTGCGGGCATGGTCTGCTGGTCGCACTGACCGGACGCGGCGACATCTTCGGTGCCCCCGACCGTGAACAGCGCTTGGAGATCTACACGACGGGCGCCACCGTCGTAGCCTTGGTCGGCAGCTTCGTCACCGCGGCAATCTCGCAGTACGCAGCCGCTACGGGAAGGCGCATGCACACGCTGCGCACCGCCGGACACTTGGCATCCCAATTCCGGCGGAACTGGGTCAGCATTCTGTCGGCGACCCTCTTGATCTCGGGTGTCTGCCTATTGGCCACGGTGCTGGACACCACGGAGGCCGATCCCGGCGGCGTCCACTGGATAGTGGAAGCAGTGCTTCTGCTTGGGGTAGCCCGGTCGTATCGGCTGCTCTGGTTGTTCGACGCGGTGATCAAGGCCACAGACCGAGACCTGGCAGATAGCCCAGAACGTCAGCAGCTTCGGACGTGAGGCGCAGCGAGAGCTGGTGACGTACGGGACGTCGGCCCCCAAGCCAAGCCTCCAAACAGAACGGCACCGGCCCACAAGGGCGAGCCGGTGCCGCATCTGAATCTCAGGCGTCGATACGGGCGACCTTGCGGCCCACCTTGAGGTACAGCTCGGCACCTTCGAGTGCACCTACCTCGCTCACGACTGCGCCGAGCGTCTGCTGGACAGCAGCCTCCGCGAGCGGCGTCGTCTGCTGGTCTCCGTCCGATTCGCGGATCAGGCGAAGACCCTTCTGCTGAGCCACACGCCGGACGGCGGAGATGCTGGGAGCGAAGTCCAGGGTGCGGCTGATCAGCACCCCGAGCGTCTCCTCGGCGTGATCCTTTAGGGAGACGACGGGGAGGTTCTGGGTGTCCCCGAAGGAGCGCTTGGAGAAGCGCGCCGTGAACTCCGCACGGGCAGCGGCAGCCGCGTCGAGGCCGTGCAGAGCGGCCACCACCTCGCCGGCCAGAATGCGCTTGATCGCCATCGGGTGCGCGGTTCCCTCCTCCAGGCGCTTGGCAACCACTCGGATCTCGTCGTCCGTCCACTCTGTGAGCAGCTGGAGGTACTGCTCGGTCAGGTGGTCGGGGATGGACATCAGCCGGCCGTAGACGTCATCGGGCGATGCCGTCAGGCCCACGTAGTTGCCCTTGCTCTTGCTCATCTTGGTGCCGGTGCCGTCGGTGCCCTCGATGAGCGGGGTGGTGATGACGACCTCGGGGGTCTGGTCGGAGATCTCCATGACCTTGCGACACATCTGGAGGTTCAGCAGCTGGTCCACGCCGCCGAGTTCGACGTCGGCGTCGATGGCCACCGAGTCCCACGCCATGACGACGGAGTAGACGAACTCGGCGACGGACAGCCCGTGGCCTTCGGCGAGCCGGGTACGGAAGTCCTCGCGCTGGAGGGACATGGAGACAGGGACCCGGGCGAGGACCCCGACGAGCTCTGGCAGGGTGACCTTGTTCAGCCACTCGCCGTTGAAGCGGAGACTGGCGCGCTCGAAGTCGATGAACGGCGTGACCTGCTGCTGGTAGCCGCTCAGGTTGCGGGCGATGTCCTCGTCGGTGAGGGGCGGTCGCTCCGAGGAGCGTCCCGAAGGGTCGCCGATCTTGGCTGTGACGTCGCCGATGATGAAGACGACGTGGTGGCCCATCCGCTGGAACCGGCTGGCGATGATGATCGGTACCGCGTGTCCGAGGTGGACGTCGGGCGATGTCGGGTCGATGCCGTACTTGACGACGAACGGCCGTCCCGCCGCCTGAGCGGCTTCGATCTTCTCGGCGAGCACCGCGGCCGAGGGGATCAGGTGGTTCGCGCGCCCCTCGACCAGGGCGGCCTGCTCCTGAGGGGAGATGTCGGAGAGGTCGAGGGAGCGCCTTGCTGTTGTCTCGCCGAGCAGTCTGCGCGAGGTGGCCCGGGCTGCAGGACTCGCGGTGCCGGCCGCCAACTTCCAGACTCTGTGGCAGCACGAGCAGGGTGAGGTCTACCCCGGACCGCACTACCGTCGCGCGTACTGCCTGCTGTACCGCGCCACCGAGCCTGAGCTCGGCTTTCGCAACGCTCTGCCCGACGAGGCCAGGAAGCTCGAGTTCACCGCGTCGAGCGAACCACACAACGGAGCCCACGTGCTGGCTGTGGAGCGCGCCTTGCTCCAGCTCACGCCCGGTACGGAAGACACGGACGGGCAGGGCGTACAGCAGCGCATCCTCGACGCCTGGAAGCGCCGCCACACCGGCGGCGACCCGAACAAGCCGACACTGATGCTGGTCGGCGGCTACGCGGGCAGCGGGAAATCGGAGTTCGCTCGCTTCATATCCCAGCTCACTGGCTGGCCCGTCCTCGACAAGGACCCCATCACGCGCCCCCTCGTCGAGCGCCTCCTTGTGGAGATGGGCAGCGAGCCGAACGACCGGCACACCGACCTCTACCGGGAGAAGGTCCGCCCACTGGAGTACCAGTGCCTGCTGGAGACCGCGTACGCGAACGTCGACTGCGCGATCAGCACCGTACTCTCTGCCCCGTTCATCGCCGAGGCCACCGATCCCCGGTGGATGCGACGCCTGATCAACCGCTGCGAAGCGCGTGGCGTCACCGTCGTTGTCGTCTGGATCAAGTGCGACCTCGACACGATGCACGAGTACATCAGCTTCCGGTCCGCGGCCCGGGACAGCTGGAAACTCCAGAACTGGGACACTTACGCCGCCGGGATCGATCTCGAACTGCGACCCGTAGTACCGCATTTGACTGTCGACAACCGGCTTGTGCCGCGATTTCGCTCACGGACCAGGTGCGCCAGGTCTTCGGGACGGTGTTCCAGGAGGCAGGGCATCCTGCTGTACGGGCCGCCAGCTGCAGGCAAGGACACGATCACGGGGGCACTCACCGAGCTCGACGCGCGGTACGTGACGTTCACCCGGCTGAAGATCGGGACTGGGAAAACCAAGGGCTACCGGATGGGCACACCGGAGCAGCTGGCCGACCTAGAGGCACGCGGCGATGTCATCTACCGCAACGACCGGTACGGCAACATCTACGTCGTCGACCGGCCCGGCCTCGACCAGGCCATGCAAGGCGGCAGGACGCCCGTGGTCCACCTCGGTCAGATGGCGGGGATGGAGCAGGTGAGCACCCTCTTCCCGGCGCACTGGGTAAGGGTTCTGCTGTGGTGCTCCAAGGAGACCACCGCCCTCCGCTCGCCACAGCGGGGCGACACCGACACGGCGGCTCGGCTGGCCGCGTGGGACGCCACTCAGGCCGATCTTGCGGCCTATCCGCAGGCTCAGTGGGAGCTGCGCGTGGACACGGATACGACGGCACCCCGTAAAGCAGCGAAGAGGATCGACGACATCGTCCGCACCACGTCATCTCGCGCCTGACCGACAGGGAGGTCAGTGACCCAGCGGAGCAATCTTCTCAACTCGGGTGGCCCAGGTCTCGCTCACCGCGCAGGGCCTCCAGCGCCTCGGCGATATCCAGCCGGTCGTCTTTGTTGCCGTCCCACCGCGCGAGCGTCGCGACAGCGGCGTGCATGAGGGAATCCGGTAGGCCGGCGTCGGCGAGCAGAGCCGCTGCATCCGCAAGCTCTGGGCCCCAACGCCAAGCGCGGGCAGCAGTCTTGGGGATGTAGTCGGTCTCCACGAGGTAGCTGCGGGAGCGCTGGGCCGCGATCACCAACAGCTCGTCCGCGACTCCGTACGATTCGGCCGCTCCGTATGCCACGGCAGCGAGGACTCGGGAGACCTTCTGGTAGCTCGAGTACGCGAGCTTGAGTGCGGAGGCTTGGCCGACGCTGTCGCCCAGGACGTGGGTCCGTACATCGGTTCCCGCGAAGAGTTCGGCGATCCGGTCGGCCTGCTTGCCGGGGCCGGACAGATAGAGCGTCGGGGTCTTGCCGCCTACCGGAGGCGATCCGACCACCGCGGCGTCGATGACTGGCATCGGGGTCAGGCGGTCGGCGATGCGCTGCACGCGTGCACGCGGAGCGGCGCAACGGCGTTCGCTTCGACATAGATCGTGTCCACGCTGACGCTGGCTGTGCGGAGCTCGGCCACCTGGGCGGCGACCTCCTCCGCGGCGGCCGGCGGGCACAGGGAGAGTAGTGCGTCGGAGCGGGAGACGAGCTCGGACAGTGGCTCGGGTTGGAGACCCGCCTGCTCGGCCCGACGACGAGTTGTGTCGCTACGTCCGTCGGGGCACCACAGCATGCTGTGGCCGCGGGCCCGCAGCTGGGTGCCGAAGGCAGATCCCATGCTGCCGGGGTGCAGAAGCCCGACGGTGTTCGTCATGCTGTGATCCTTGCGTGGTCGGCGGCGTACAGAAGCAGGAGGTCGATGGCGGCGCGTGCATGCGGCACCGTGTGATCGGGCCCGGGGTCGTCCGGCAGCCAGGAGCGGCCATTATTGACCCAGATGGTGCGCAGCCCCGCAGAGCGTCCGCCGCCGATGTCGTTGACTGGGTTGTCGCCGACCATCCAGCCGCCGTCGCCCAGCACACCGCCGCAACGGGCTGCGGCCAGGGCGAAGTGCCGGGTCTGCGGTTTGCGCGCGTCGGCCTCCTCGGAGACGAAGACGCCGTCCACGCGCTCGGAGATACCGGTGGCTCGCAGCTTGGTGCGCTGGATATCCACCGCACCGTTGGTCGCCACCCCCACTCGCCAGCCAGCCTCGCGCAGCTCGTCCAAGCCATCGAGGACCTCGGCCGGGCACGACACCATAGCCGCGATGTCGGTGCAGTAGGCGCGCCACAACCCCGCAGTCGATACGGGCAGCAGGTACCGGGTGCGGATCGCGTCAAAGGTGGACGGATAGGCCCGCTCGGACACCACACCCAGGACGTATGCCTGCTCCTTGTCCTCCAGACCGTGCCGCGCCGTGAATTCGGCGGCCCAGTCGGCGAGGGTTTCCCGCCGGTCCACGAGGGTGTTGTCGAGGTCGAAGAGAACGAGGAGGCGCTGCACATCTCGCACCCTAATGCCCGAGAGCCTTAGCCGGTCCGCCAGCCGTCGAAGCGGATGTCATTTTTGCGGCGAGCACTACGCGGCAGGCCGTCCATACGCTTGCCGCAAAGATCGCATGAAACGTAGCAGGTCACGGACATGATCGCCTCAGAAGGAACTTCAAATTTGAATAGAGAGAGAAACGGAGCCGGGGGCGGGGTCATCCGCTCGCTCTCGGCGACGTCGCCGCACCTCCCCCCCATCCGGCACGCTCGTGCTCACCCAACATGAGGTCTTTCGGCCTCATGTTGGCATGACCACCCTCGCGGAATTCCGGCACCCGGCCGGACCACCTCGCCGAGAATGACCGAGGGACGCCGTCGACTTCTCTTCGGTCGAGGAGAGGTTACCCGCCCGGCCTCGCCTTCACATCCATGTGGGGCCAGGGCTGCTAAGCGAAAGGTGACCAACGGGTCACACTCCGAGTTAAGGTCGTGCGACCTCACTTACCGACAACTTTGTCTCCACAACATTTCGGGGACGGTCACCAGCTCGATGGTGACAGCGACATCCATGGGTGAGGCGACCGTGACGACGACGGTGACCATGTCGGCGAGCTCGACGGCGACCGTGACGGACACTGTTACGGCGCGCAGTGTGCTCTGTCCGAGCCCTACGTCCACCGGACCGGCGTTACGCCGGAGCCCACATCCTCTTCGGCGACGGCGATGGGGAGGTGAACGGCAGGACCTTCCCCTCTACCGCCCACCTCGCCGCCCGCGCCACCTTCGGTCCCGCGACGAGCAGCTCAGGCTGCGCGATCCTTCCAAGCGCAGCCCTCGCCACTCCTATGCCGATCTCCTTCGTCAGCCCTTGGTGCGGCAGCCCAGATCATGACTGGTTCGGGGGCTGCCACAGCTAGAGCAGTAGCCTTCGGGGCCGAGAAGGCCACTCCGCTTCCCTACCGACAGGTCCGCTACCTCCGCTACCTTCGGTACGCCGCTGGTCGGGGCACAGTTGCTGGTAGCGGCCGAGGCAGTGGTAGCGGATACACCCGCAGTGGTAGCCGATGCGAAGAGGTCTTCCCCTCCCTCGTGAGCTATCTTGTTTCCGCTGGTCGGAGTGGAGGCTGCAGCATCGGTAGCGGAGGTAGCGGACTTCGGGCCGACCGCTGGAAGGTAGCGGGACCAGGCGTCGTGTAGATCCTCTGCGTGGTAGCCCTTATGTACTCCAGCTGCCGTCTTAATGTTGCGGGCCTTGATCGGCTTGTTTTCTGCGGTGGTGTACTCGCGGAGCCTCCGGGCAAGGCCGCGGGCATCCAGCGGCTTACCCCGGAGGTCCGCCCACGGGGAGTCGTCGAGGGAGGTTAGCTTCTCGATGATCTGCGCCGTGGACATGCGGTCAGCTCCGGCAAAGATCTCGCGCAGGTCGGCCAGGAGCTTGATGCCGAGCGACCCGCGGTCGCCCGCCTGAGAGGCCCTCACCAGCTCGACGCACGCCGCGCGGGCCCGCTCCGGCCACTCACCGCCAGCCGCATCCGCGACAGCGAGTAGCGGCTCCCACACATCCGCCGGGCGGTCGGTGATGCCCTCGGGCATGTCTGGGAAGGCGCCATCGACCTTGTTGCGCACAACGCCGACCCAGTGTGCGAGCCGATCACGGAGCTGGTGGCCTTCTGGCTCGTGAGTACGGGCCCGGTACGCTTCGCCCCTCTCGCCCGGGGCCCGGCGCCGCATTCGGATGACGATGGAGCGGGTGAGGATTGTGTCGGGGAGGTCGCCGAGGCCAGCCATGGCGACGGCGGCGTACGAGGGAAACGCCTGCACCTTCTGATTGGCGCCGTCGCCAACGCACCGGTACGCCTTGCCGGAGCGGCGGTGCCCGGCGTTGAGCAGACCGCGCAGCTCCTCGTTGTCCTTGGCCTTGGGGCCGAACACGGTATCGATCTCGTCGAAGAGGACAGTGGGACGCCCGCCGTCGAGGTCGGACACCGCGCGGAAGAGAGCGGCGGGGGTGCAGTTCACTGCGGCCATAGGGTGTGGCACCAGCGTCTCGCAGATCTCCAGGGCGCGAGTCTTGCCGCTGCCTGGCTCGGGGGACAGAAACGCGATCCGCGGGGTGGACTCGAAGCAGTCGAGCAGGTGCGTGTGTGCGTCCCACAGTGTCACGGCGACGTAGGCCGCCTCCGAGGGCAGGGCGTTGAACCGGCGGTGGAAGGCCTCCACATCGTCAAGCAACGCCGAGCCGTCCGTCTCCGGCGCCACGACTTCCACGAGGTCGGCGAGCCCATATCCGGCCTGGAAGTGATCGGTGAAGTCCTTGCCTTCCTTCGCCTCCACCACCTTGACGGAGGCCGCCTTGCCGGTCAGGTCTGCGACGATCGTCTCGGCATGTGCGCGTCCGGGAACATCCTTATCCGCGACGATGACGACGTGCGCGCCGCTGAGAGTGTCGCCGTACTCCGGGCGCCACTTCGCCCTCTGCCCGGCGTTAGCTGCTCCCTCGTAGTTGCAGGTGCCGACGCCGCCGGCCTTCTCGACCGAGTGCACGTCCTTCTCGCCCTCCACCACGTATACAGCGTGGCCATCGCGGACGGCTTCGAGGACTGCGGGCAGCCGGTAGAGGACCTTGCGAGAGGCGGCGCCGCCGGTGAACACGCTCTTGTACTGCCTCTTGCCGCCGGTGAGCGGCCGGTAGATGCGGAAGGCCTTCGGGGTCCCGCGCTCCTTCACGAACAGCACCGCGCCGCGCTCGTCGGTGTACTCGTATGAGGCGACCCAGTCGACCTCGGCCGTAGCAGCCTTGCCAACGCCGGGCCGGTGCCCGTTGGGCAGGCTGAGCGCAGCCCGGATCTCCTCCTTGGTGCATCCCACGTGGCACTTGTAGAAGAAGGGGTGGCCGCCGCTGCTGGACCAGAGAGACAGCGAGGGTTTTTGGTCTTCGTGGGCAGGGCAATTGGCCTTGTACATGGTGCCCGAGCCCGTGACCGAGCTGCCATGACTGCGGAGCTTTTCGAGAAAGTCGTCGAAGGTCACACCGCACCCCCGATCCGCTCTGCGGGACCGGTCCGGTTAGTCCGGAACTGAAGCCATAGCGGCGCCAGGTCTGCGGCGATCGCCGTGTCTGCAGCGGCCGTCAGAGGCCCGTGCGCGGCCTTGTAGATTCTCAGAGACCGCTGTCGCAGCTCCGCCCACCGGTCGGCTTCGACGAGCCGGTGGCAGGGCATGCACGCGTTCCAGGCACCTGCCACGACGACGAGGACGCCTGCGACACGGCGGGTGAAGGTCCGGCACGGGTACTGCCAGGCCACACTCTGACCATTGCAGAAGTCGCACACGGCCATGTGCTCTACAGTGGAGTTCGAAGCTTCCACCGCTTCCTGGATGGGGCCCTTGCCGGGGCCCTTTCCCCTGTTCACGCCACTTCACCATCCCGGCGTCCGGCGGCCTTGGCAGCGCGGGCCCTTGACGAGGCCAGGGCGAGCCGTGCGAAGTACGCCTTACGAGCATGCGCAGCTCGGCGCGCGCGCTCTTCCGTGGTGAGGGTGCCGTGAGGGTCTACCTCACGCTCGAAGCGGTCGAGGAATGCCTTACGAGCCGGAGCGGTGTGCGCTGTGGGGTCATCGCAGGTAGCCCAGAGCGTGTGGGCAGCGATCTGGGCCAGCATGGAGCGCTCAGCAGCGCTCGCATTGCGCGAGTTCATGACAGGAGGAAGTCCAATCCTTCTGGATCTTCCCGGCCCGTCATTCGGCCTGTTGTAGGCCGCCGGTCGAAGTCACTGCCGCGTGCAGCTCGCGTCGACGGTTACACAGCGCTAAGCGCCGGACTGCCGAGACTAGCATGCGCTGTGCGGGAGCGGCGTGATCTCGACCGCTGGCTGCTGCACGCCGGTCCTTCCGAACTCACGGTAAAGCGGCGCTACGCGCCCCTTCACGGAGTCGAAGTCGAAGACGCCGCAGGTTTCGTGGCGACCTCTACCCCGCCACCAAATCAGGCCGCCCGCGTCCGTGACGTAGGCCACCTTCCGCTTGCAGGTAGCGCAGCGCAGTATCAGCACGGTTTGGGTCGGTTGGACGAACGGCGAGCCCGGCGGTGGCTTGCTACAGGGCAAGGGACGGAGATACTTCACAGGTCCCCCAGGTTGAGTCGGCGGGCCTCCTCGGCGGCGCGGCGCTCGGATGTCGAACGGGTGTATCGGTCGATCATGTCGCGGCGCGACCATCCCGCCACGGCCATCAGCCCGCCCTCGGAACCACCTCGGGCAAGCCATCGCCCGGCAGCGGTGTGGCGGAGAACATGTGGGTGGAAGTCTAGGATCCCGGCCGCATCGGCGCGCCCCTTCAGTGCGCTGTACAACGCCTGATAGGTGAAGCCCTTGCTCCTGTCGCCCAGCCACAGGTCCGGGAGCCCCGCCAGCCGGTGTGTCCGGCGGGCCCGCAGGTAGCGGTCGATGGCCCGGCCGGTCTGTGCGCCGAAGGGCACGGTGCGGCTTTTTCCGCCCTTGCCGCGCCTGACGACCGCCATGCCCGCCTTGAGATCGACATCCCCGATGTTCATAGCCACGACCTCACCCGCTCGCGCCCCGGTCTCGATCATCAGCCGGACGATCGCCTCATCACGGCGGTCACGGAAGTCCGGCCCGGTACATGCCTTGATCAGTAGCCGGCACTGATCGTCGTCGAGCTCCTGCACCACCTTGTGGTCGAGCTGCGGCGGCTTGAGGTTCACGAGCTGATCGGCAGCGATCTCGCCCTCCTCGGCGAGCCAGGCCGAGAAGCGGCGCACGGCCAGTTGCCGTGACCGCGCCGTGGATGCCTCTGCTCCCCCGTCCAGCAAGGCAGCGACGAAGGCGTTCACGGTCGGCCGGTCGAGGACCGGGGAACGCTCCGTCACTTCGCACCAGCGCAGAAGGGCACGGACTCCGTCACCGTAGGTCTTGCGCGTCTGCACGCTCTTCCGCTCGGCGGAGAGGTGAAGCAGCCAGGAGTCGAGGAGCGAGGCTATGTCCGGATTTGCGCTCATGCCGCAAGCATATGCCAAGAGGTGTGATATCTGGACTAGGAGCGCTGCGCTGGCAATACAAAGCGCCCCTGACCGATAAAACCCGAGGTCAGGGGCGCCTTCGAGGATGCGACCTAGTCGAGGTAGTCGCGCAGCACCTGCGAACGGGACGGGTGGCGCAGCTTCGACATGGTCTTGGACTCGATCTGGCGGATCCGCTCACGCGTGACGCCGTAGACCTTGCCGATCTCGTCGAGGGTCTTCGGCTGACCGTCGGTGAGACCGAAGCGCATCGAGACGACGCCCGCCTCGCGCTCCGACAGGGTGTCGAGCACGGAGTGCAGCTGCTCCTGGAGGAGCGTGAAGCTGACCGCGTCGGCCGGAACGACCGCCTCGGAGTCCTCGATGAGGTCACCGAACTCGCTGTCGCCGTCCTCGCCCAGCGGGGTGTGCAGTGAGATGGGCTCACGACCGTACTTCTGGACCTCGATGACCTTCTCGGGGGTCATGTCGAGCTCCTTGGCCAGCTCCTCCGGGGTGGGCTCGCGACCCAGGTCCTGGAGCATCTGGCGCTGCACGCGCGCGAGCTTGTTGATGACCTCGACCATGTGCACCGGGATACGGATGGTGCGGGCCTGGTCGGCCATGGCGCGAGTGATCGCCTGACGGATCCACCAGGTGGCGTACGTGGAGAACTTGTAGCCCTTGGTGTAGTCGAACTTCTCGACCGCGCGGATCAGACCGAGGTTGCCCTCCTGAATGAGGTCCAGGAAGAGCATGCCGCGGCCGGTGTAGCGCTTGGCCAGGGAGACCACCAGTCGGAGGTTGGCCTCCAGGAGGTGGTTCTTGGCGCGGCGGCCGTCCTCGGCGATGATCTCCAGCTCGCGCTTGAGCTTCGGGGCGAGCTTGTCGGCGTTGGCCAGCTTGTCCTCGGCGAACAGACCGGCCTCGATGCGCTTGGCGAGCTCGACCTCCTGCTCGGCGTTGAGCAGCGGGACCTTGCCGATCTGCTTGAGGTAGTCCTTGACCGGGTCTGCGGTGGCACCGGCGGCGGCGACCTGCTGGGCGGGCGCGTCGTCCTCGTCCTCGTCGGACAGTACGAAGCCGGCGTTCTCCGTGCCCTCGGGCTCCTCGACGGCCTTGCCGGGAGCGGCCTCCTCGAGCACCTCCTCTTCGAGAAGCTCGGCGTCGTCCTTCTTGGCGCTGGTCTTCTTCGCCGCGGTCTTCTTGGCGGGCGCCTTCTTCGCGGCCGCCTTCTTGGCGGTCGTCTTCTTGGCGGCTGCCTTCTTGGCGGGCGCCTCTTCCTCGGCGGCGGGCTCGGCGGCGGGTGCCGCCGGCGTGGCGGTGGTCGTGGGCTTCCTGGTGGTCACCGTCTTGGCCGCGACCGGCTTGGTGGCGGTGCGCTTGGCGGGACTCTTCGCTGCGACGCTCTTGCGGGTGCGCTTGGGCTCTGCGGCACTGACCATCAGCGTCACACCCTCTTCCTCGAGGATCTGGTTGAGGCTGCGCAGTACGTTCTTCCACTGAGTGGCCGGAATCTGGTCAGCTTCGAAGGCCCGACGCACGTCATCGCCGGCGATCTGCCCCTCAGCCTTTCCCCGCTCAATGAGAGCCATGACAGAGACGGACTCGGCGATCTCCGGCGGGAGCGTACGGGATGTGCTGGCCGACACGAACAACCTCTCGGAACGTTGGAAAACGGCTTCCGGCCCCGTCCACAGTGGACAGGAGCCGACCGCCGGCTTGGAGGTGGGCCGACGGCGCGGGCGGGGGCCGGGAAGATTCACAGCGCCGTCAACGGCGTCCGTATTCCCTCCGCGGCTGTCACCTCTTAGGTCATCGCGTTCTTCCCGCGAGCGTTACGCCCAATCCGCGTGGCCCGAGTCACACCCCGTAAGCGAACAAAAGAGATCAGACGCGGGCAAAATAGGTCACACCTGGTTGATACCCGGCCGCTGCGGCGGATCATGCGGCCCTTTCGCGCCGTCGGACCCCGCAGGATCGCGGGGATCCTGCGGGGTCCGACGCGGGGCGGATCACCAAACGGGCACTGCCACAGGAGGGGGTGGCACACCCGGCCGCGCCGCCCGTGGAACGCGGTCAGTGCTCGCGGGGAGCGGGCACCACGCGTTCCACCTCGGGATGGACCGTGAGGAGTTGCCGCATCGCCGCCTCGGCCGCGGCTCCGTCGCCGCTGGCGAGAGCATCACAGATGCGGCCGTGATGAGCCAGCGATGTCTCGTTCGGCCGGTCACAGCCCGCGACCGGACCGCCCGAGACCTGGAGGGCCGCGGACACGATCCCGGAGAGGTGCTCCAGCATGCGGTTGCCGGCGACCTGGATGAGCAGCGAGTGGAACTCGGAGTCGGCGCGGGAGAAGGTGAGCGCATCACCCTGGGCCATCGCGTGCCCCATGATCTCGACCATGTCCGCCAGGCGCTGCTGGACGTCCTCGCGCCCGTGCCCGGCGGCGAGGCGGGCGGCGAGCGGCTCGATCGTCCAGCGCAGCTCGCTCAGCTCACGGCGCTGGTCGTCGCGCTGCGGCCCGAAGGCCCGCCACTCGATGATGTCCGGATCAAGAAGGTTCCAGTCGCTCACGGGGCGCACGCGCGTACCGACATTCGGGCGGGCGCTCACCAGGCCCTTGGCCTCCAGGACGCGGAGCGACTCGCGGACGACGGTGCGGGAGACCTCGAACCGCTGGCCGATCTCCTCGGGCACCAGCGGGCGGTCGGCGCCCAGGTCGCCGGAGACGATCATCTGACCCAGTTGCTGGACGAGTTGGCCGTGCAGCCCGCGGCCGCGGCTGCCCGCGGCGCGCCTGCCCACCCGGCCCAGCTCGGGGTCCCCGCCGTCCCAGGCAGGGGGACCGACGCGGTCGACCGCGGGGGCCTCCGCGAAGGGGTAGCGGTCGAGTTCGCCCGGGCTCGCGAGGCCGGAGTCAGCGGAGCGGGCGGCGGTCATCATGGTGTGCGCAAGGGTACTCACGCATCCTTTGTCGGCGCCGTCTCCAACTCCCTTGAGGTCTTTGGTGAAAAGCACACGAAAGGGTGATCGCTCACCCCGTCGCAATTGACGCCTTATCGGAAAGAAATGGGCGTTCCACGGGGAGTTGTGCGCATGGCCGGACTAAGGGTTACGGACAGTCGTCACCGGAACCGGCTCCGTAGTGCGGTGAGCAGGTACGCGCCGAGCAGTGCGGTCAGCGACAACGTCAGTGCGCCGCCGACGGGTTGGGAGATCACACTGAGTGCGGCTTCCAGGTAGCGCTCTCCTCCGAAGGGCCATCGCGGCATGAGAGCATCGCGCAGCCGCATGGGCAGTCCTGCCGCGGTCCGCACGGACGGTCCTTCCAGGACCTTGTTCACCGCGGGTACGACGAGGAGCGGTACGGCCGCCACGGCGGCGAGTCCAGCCGAGGTGGACCGGAAGACGCCTGCGGCCAGCACGCCCGCCCAGGCGCAGCCGACCACGAGCCCGGTCCAACTCGCACTCATGGAAAGCCAGTCGGCGGGAACCTGGGCGAGCTCCCGTCCGTAGACGAGATAGAGCACTTCGGCGTCGCAGCCGACGGTGAGGGCGGCCAGCATCAGCGCGGTGGCCGTGGCGACGAGCAGTTTGGCGGCCAGCAGCCCCAGCCTTCGGGGCACGGTGCCCCGGTCCGCGGCCAGGGCGGGGTGGCGGAACTCGTCCCCGAAGGCCAGCGCGCCGAGCAGTCCCGCGCCGAGCGCCGCGGGCGGCAGGGGCAGCTCCTGCGGCCAGGCGGCCAGCAGGCGCGGCTGCGAGGTGTGCCCGATACGGGCGAGTACGACGGCGGTCACGGCGGAAACGGCGAGTACGGCGGCCCCGGTGAGGAACCCGGTGCCGATCCCGGCGGCACGGCGGATCTCGTAGCGGAGGGGGCGGAGCGGACTGGGGGCGGGGCGGACGGAGATGGGAGGCGGCAGAGGGGGCAGGGCGTCGAGCGTGCGCGTCGAGCGTGCGCCGGCCCGGTGGAGCGGCAGAGGTGCCGTCGTCTCCTCAGGCCGGGCCTCGGCGCTGGACAGGTGGCCGGCCGAGGAAGCGTCCAGGCGTTGGCGCGGCTCTGCGGCGGGCTGAGCGGGCCCGTCGGAGGACAACGACCCGTCGGCGGCCGGCTTCGGCGCGTCAACGGCAGGTCGCGGCTCAGCCGGGCATCGCGGCTCGGCGCCGGCGGCCACGCCTTCGGCGGTCACCGGGGTCGGTTTCGGTGTGTTGAGGGCGGAGCGCGGCTCAGCCGCAGGCCCCGACTCGGCGCCGGCCGCCCCGGCTTCGGCGGACACCGGAACCGGCTTCGGTGCGTCGAGGGCGGGGCGCGGCTCAGCCAGGCGTCGCGGGTCGGCGCCGGCGGGCACAGCTTCGGCGGTCACCGGGGTCGGCTTCGTTGTGTCGCGGGCGGGGCGAGGCTCACCGGTCGCGGGCTGGGGCGCAACGGTCGTCCGGTGAGCGTCGGTGACGGGCCCTGGTCCGGCACTCGCGCACTCCGGCTCGAGGCCGAGGTGTCCGAGCATGTCGGGCGGCGTTCGCACCGTGTCGGCGGCCCTGTGCGAGTCGCCCGACGTCTGCCCTGGTGTGCCCGTGGCCGGGTCACCGCCGACCTGCGGCTCACCTGCCTGCGCTACCCCCGCCCCGGGCCCCATGTCGCCGATCTCGTCGGCGAGTTGGTGGACGACGATGCCGTGGTGGAACGCCGTCTCGCCGATCTCGGCGCAGGTACTGCCGTACACGGACAGGCGGTTGCCGCCTTCCCGAACGACTTCGACGGAGCGCCGCGCGGTGCGGGCCTGCTTGGTCAGGAGAGCCGCCAGACGTGCCGCGTGCGGGCTGCGTACGGCGACCCGGGGACGCAGGCGGGTGCGTGAGAACTCCGCGACGTCCTGGTCGGCCACGACCCTGCCCTGCTCCAGCGTGACGACACGGCCGGCGGTGCGGGCGGCCTCCTTGGGGTCGGCCGTGGTGAACAGGACCGTGCCGCCCTGGGCGGCGTGGGCGCGCAGCATGCCGTGCAGCCAGTGGCTCTCGCGGACGGACAGACCGTCGGCCGGATCGTCGAGGACGAGCGTGTGCGGGTCGGCCAGGAGGACGCAGGCCAGGCCCAGACGGCGGTCCATACCGCGCGAGAGGGTGCCGAGGCGTTCGTCGCGCAGGCTCACGAGCCCGACCGCCTCGAGGACTTCGTCGGCACGCCGGACCGGGACCCCCGCCGCGGCACACAGCATGCGCAGATGACCGCGGACCGTGCGCGCCGGGTGCCCCGGCACGTCGCCCAGCAGCACACCGACCTCGCGCGAGGGATGGGCGATGCGGTGCAGGGGGCGGCCCCGGAAGTGGGTGATGCCACGGCCCTGTTGGAGTTCCAGCATGAGTCTGAGGACTGTCGTCTTGCCGGCGCCTGGTGCACCGAGCAGCGCGGTGACTCGGCCCGCTCGCGCCTCGAAGGAGACGTCGTCGGCTGCGGGCGGAAGCCCTTTGCGGGGATTGCTGGTCAGTCCGAAGGCCTGGATCACCCGCAGCAAGATAGCGCGCTATGTCCGATTTTCCGGGCAGCACGAGGCCTGCCTCGGGCAGGACGATCACCCTTGCCCGGACAGCGGCCGCGTGGCGTTCCGGAACCGCGTCAGGTCCGCGTCAGACCTCGGGGCGCAGCATCGGGGGGTTGAGCAGAGTCGCACCACCGGCACGGAAGAGCTGAGCCGGGCGGCCTCCCTGGCGGGTGGTGGTCCCGCCCGTGGGGACGAGGAAGCCCGGTGTGCCGGTGACCTTGCGGTGGAAGTTGCGCGGGTCGAGCGCCACGCCCCACACCGCCTCGTAGACACGGCGCAGCTCGCCGACCGTGAACTCGGGCGGGCAGAAGGCCGTGGCCAGCGACGAGTACTCGATCTTGGAGCGGGCGCGCTCCACTCCGTCCGAAAGGATCTGCGCGTGATCGAACGCGAGCGGCGCGACCGGCTCGGCGTCCCGCCCGTAGCCGCCCTGCCGCAGCAGTTCCTCCACCGGGGCCCAGCGCGCGTTGCTGGCGTCGCCGCCGGCCCGGGGCGCGGGCAGGTCGGGGGCGAGCGCGAGGTGGGCGACACTGACGACCCGCATCCTGGGGTCCCGCTTGGGGTCGCCGTAGGTGGCGAGCTGTTCCAGGTGCGCCCCGTTGTCCTGTGCGGGGACGGACGGATCGTGGACACGCAGTCCGGTTTCCTCGGCCAGCTCGCGTGCCGCGGCCTGCGCCAGGTCCTCGTCGGCCCTCACGAAGCCGCCGGGAAGCGCCCAACGCCCCTGGAACGGCGGTTCCCCCCTGCGTACCGCCAGCGCACACAGGGCATGGCGGCGAACGGTCAGCACGACCAGGTCCACGGTGACGGCGAAGGGCGGAAACGCTGACGGGTCGTAGGGCATGCGGCGATCATAGTCGTCTGCCTGACGATAAACACTCCCTTCGCCGTTCGCATCGGCGACTGATCCACTTCGGTCGGACATGGACATCACGGTGGGCTCTGGTTGTCGGACAGTTGAACGTCGTACCAGGTCACACCCCCAGTTGAAGACCGTCGGCCGCTTCTTCGACCATGGCGAGGCCGAGCCGGCTGACCCGCACGGAGAACGGGGCGCCCGCGATCCGCAGGCTGGTCAAACCGATCTCGCCCAGGGGCGCGCTGCGCATGGGGCGCAGGGTGACCGTCCCGGCCGGAGCGTCGGGGCGGATGCCGACGAGCGTGGTCAGCAGCAGCACTCCGGCGGCCGCCGAAGTGGCCGCGGGGCGGCAGGCCGCAGGGTGCGGGAGAGGGGCGCTCCCCTCCGTGCGCTGTTCCCCCGCGTACATGTCGGGCAGCCGGTGGGCGAATGTCTCGGCGGCCGCCAGTACGCCGCGCAGCAGCGAGGTCGCCTCCTTCTCGTAGCCGGCGGCGGCCAGACCCGCGACGGCGAGTGCGGTCTCCTGGACCCGTACGGCCCCGGCGCGGTGGCCGAACGGATTGAACCCCGGTTCCTTGGCGCCCAGTCCGCGCATGCCCCAGCCCGAGTCCATGACAGGGCTGCCGAGCAGCCGGGCGAGCTTCTCGGTCTGCACCTTGTCGAGCAGACCTGGCGCCAGGGCGCCCTCGCCCAGCAGGCCGGTGTCGAGGAGGTGGGCGGCGGCCGCGCCCAGGTGAGGCACCGGCCTGCCGTCCGGGGCACGGGCTGCCGCGGGCCGTCCGCCCCCGAGGTCGTCGGCCCAGAAGTCCCCGCGGAAAGCGGTCCGTAAGGCCTGCGCCCACTGCCGGAGTGCCGGTCCGCCCGTGCGGCCGCAGGCATCGAGCAGGTCGGCGCCGAGGAGCGCGGCGCGGTGGGCATGGGCCTGTGTCTCGCAGCGGAGGGGACCGCCGGGATGCGGGTCGCGCAGGTAGGTGCCATCGCCCACGGTGGCTCGCAGCCAGGTCAGACAGCGCTCGGCGGCGGGCAGCAGTTCCTCCGTCTCCTGCTTGCCGAGGCCCCAGCGGCGGGCCTCGGCGAGCAGGACCGGGAAGAGCAGCGTGGCCTCCGTACCGGTGCACTGCGGCGGAAGGTGCGGGCCCGCGTCCCGTCTCGGGCCGGGAATCATCCCGGACTGTGCTCCCGGGCCGGTGAGTTGGGTACGGGCGAGGATCCGCAGCGTTCCCGCTGCCAGGTCCGTACCGAGCGGCAGGGCCATCCGGGCGGCCACGAGCGCGTCGGCGGGGGCCAGTCCGCAGCGCCAGGGTGCCCCGGCCGCGAGGTGGGTGTCGGCGGGGTTCGCGGAATCACGCAGCAGGAGGGCCTGGAGGTCCTCGATGCTCGTCCTCAGGAGTGCGGGGACTCTCGGGTCGTCGCCTTCCGCTCGCGCGGCGGCGAGGGGGCTGGTCGCCGTACGGCCCACCGCTCGGAGGGGACCGGCGCCGTCGGGCCGCACCCGCAGCTCCACGCTTCTGCTGCCGCCCGGCGGCAGGTCGAGCTCCCACCGCAGCAGTCCCGCTGAGGCCAGGGCGTCCGAGGGGGGCGGTGCGGCTGTGACGGACGCGTTGCCGGTGGCGCAGGACCAGCGCAGGCCGCAGTCGTGGACAGTGGCGGGGAGTTCGGGTCCGGCGTGGCCCGAGGCGATCGACCCCAGGTCGGCCAGGTCCGTGCCCAGGGACACCTCGACCGGCAGACGCAGCGGACGAGGAGCCGCGCTGTGCAGGGTGATCCGTTCCGTGCCGTCCGCGAAACGGTTGCGTTCCACGACCACGTCCGGATCCGGGCCTGCCTGCGGCGACGTGCGGAGCGTGCCCACGAACCTGGCACGGTCGGCCGCGGCCATGCGGGCCTGCACGGCGAGCGGTTCCCTTCCGGCCACGCGGACCTCGCACCGGGAGAGCACCCGCCGGCCGGCGCGGTAGAACCCTTCCAGTCCTTGGCCGGTCATCTGCCCTTCCTCCGTCGAGATGGCCAGGCCGGGAAGCGCTACACAGATCATCATGGTGTGGGCGGGCGGCAGGTCGGCGGACCAGCGCAGCCCGGGGATCGTGGCGCCCCGGGGCGGCGCGGCGCGCTGCCCTGTGGAGGACGGGCCCCGGCTCGGAGCCAGGGGCGGCGAGGGCGAGCCATACCCCGACGCCGAACCAGGGCGACGGTTCTGGCCCGCCCCCTGCGGCGACGAACGGCCCCGGCCCGGTGTCGAGGGCGGGCATGAGTCCTGACCGGTGGGCAGCGAGGCCGATAACGCGCCTCCAGGGAACCTGGGCCCGAATCCGGCGGCACGTGCCGCCGGCCGCGGAGGGGCGGTCTGGGCCCCCGGCCGTGGAGCGCCGGCCCCGGGAATGCCGGGCCCCGATCCACGAGGCGGTGGGGGCCCGCCCCGGGCGTGGCGGTCGTCGGCGGCGGAGGGCGGAGTCGGCTGATGCATGGGGAGGCTTCCTCTGCGCTCTGTGCGCCTGGATCGAGTTCGGCGCCGGTGCCGGAGGGTTCCGGCGGGGCAGGGGCGGTACGGCGTCACCCGTCCAGGCGTTCCGCCACTCAGGTGAACGGCGGGAACCTCCTTCGGGTCACGCCCGTGCCACCGCCCCGCGCGCGTCGCGGCCGCCAGGAGGACACTCACTCCTCCCCCTCCGTGCCCTGGCCGGGCTGCGCGCCTTCCTCGCCGGTGTCCCCGCACGGCCCGGCCGTCTTCCCCGACGGATGCGCGCGCGTGCCGCTCGTGCGCCCACTGCCGGAGCGCGCCGTGCCCGTGGTCGCTCGCCCGGTGCGCGTGCCGGCGCCTGCGGCATGGCCAGGGCGCGGAGGACCTGCCGGAGTACGCCGACGGGGAGCCCGGGCGCTGGGGGCTCGGGCTCCCCTGCGGGCATCACCCGGGGCGGTGCCGGCGGCACCGGCACGGGTACGGCGTCGACGACGTGAGGGGATCGCCGTGGACGCGGCTGCGGGCTCCGGCTCGAACTCGGACGTAGCTGCCTCACCGCCGGCGATATCGCCGGCGGCGGACCGAGCCGGGGAGGCGTCGGTCTGCGGCTCGGAGCCGGCCGCCCGTCCGGGCAAGTCGTCCACCCTGGCCCGGGAGCTGCCGACCTGCTCGACACGGTCCTCCCCAGCCGGGGAGCCACCCACCCGCTCAACGCAGTCGTCCGTCGGGACAAGGGAGTCCTCCGCCCGCTCGACACACTCCTCGGCCCGAGCCCGGGAGCCGTCTGCCCCGGCTTCCCAGCCGTCGACCCGAGCACCCAGGCCATCGGACCGAGCCGCCGATTCGGCGGCTCCCGAGCACCCACGACCGTCGCGCTCCGCGCGCAGGCAACTGTGGATCGACTCCGGGTCGAGGCCTTCGTTGCAGGCTTGGTGCAGGAGACGGGCGAAGAGATAGTCAGGGTCCGCACCGAGGGCCATGGCAAGGGCTTCCCTGGCCTCCAGTTCATCGCCCGTGGACCATGCGACCCATCCGGCGAGAGTGAGCGGCGCCGCGGCGTGCTCGCCGTAGGGTCCGACGCAACGGCGGGCCAGCGACCGCCAGAGGCGCAGGGCGAGTCCGGCCTCGTCACCCTCCATCCACTCGGCCGCGCGGTCACGGGTCGCACGGTCCTGGAGACCGAGGATCAGCCGGGCCGCCTCGTCGTGCGCGAGAAGTTCGTCGTCGCGGAGATCCGCAAGGAGCGTGCCGTAGACGGGCTGTGCCCCGGCGAAACGGTCCAGGATCCGCCCGGCCAGTCGTAGTGTCTCGTCGGCCACGTCGGCGCGGCCGGCGTCGTCCAGGATCCTCGGGACCAGCGCCAGGCTGGCGGTGTCCAGGGCGGTCTCCTGCTCGAGAGCGGCGGCGGTCTCCCAGGGGAGCAGCCGGGCCCGCAGCTCCCGCAGCGTGCCACGCACCTGGATGCCCGCGTAGGTGGCAGCGGCCGCCAGTACCGATGTGCCGGGCAGGCCCATGGGGGCGCCCTCGGGCGGGCAGCACACTG
Source organism: Streptomyces sp. NPDC007991 (assembly GCF_042958445.1). NCBI lineage: Bacteria > Bacillati > Actinomycetota > Actinomycetes > Kitasatosporales > Streptomycetaceae > Streptomyces > Streptomyces sp. NPDC007991. The sequence continues at coordinate 90,590 of NZ_JBIBJD010000001.1, read as the reverse complement.
CGTTGTCACAGCAGAACGACCAGTAACGGCCGTCGGAGATGCACAGCGCCTCGACCACGGTCACGTCCAGGGAGCCGCACTCCACGCGCAGCCTGTGCGCCAGCGGCCTCAGCCGCTCCATGACCTGTCGGCCGGACTCGCCCTTCTCCGGTTCCTGGCAGAGGAAGGCGACCATCGACTCGGGGCGGGCCCCTCGGCGCTCGCTTCCTGTCACCAGCCCGTGGGCCAGCTGCCGGGCCGCCGACGGCCAGTCGTCCGCGTTCGCGGGGATGCCGAGGCGGGCCCGGCCCCCGAACCGGCCGCGCCCGTCCCTGTCGTGCAGGGCGACCAGGACGATGCTGTCCTCCGGGCGGTACCCGAGCAGATACGGCAGGGCGTCGGCCAGTTCGGCCGGGGTGCGCAGGGTGACCTGGTGCTCGCCGCCGTGCCCGTCGTACGGGGGGCTGGGGACATGCGGTCCGGCGACGTCGCCCGCCCCCTTCAGCGGTCCGCCGTCCTTGCGCTTGCCGTGCGCGTCGGGTCCGGTGATGTCGCCGTTCTCAGAGGATCCAGTCGCTTCGCTGTGGTTCGTCATGCGGAGACGATCTCGCGGAATCCAAAGCTCCGCTTGCCCCTGTGGATAACTCCGATCAGGGACACGTCACCGCAAACAGGGGGCGCCGGATTACCTCGTGCACCGCTCGCGCTGTCAGTGCCGTCCTGTTGTATGGAACGCATGGAGCACACGAGCAACGCGGATCTCCGGGCGGCGGCCGACACAGTCCTCGCTCGTCTCGTCGGGGACGTCTCGGGAACGGCCCGGCTGCGCGAGGACCAGTGGCGGGCGATCGAGGCACTGGTCGCCGACAGACGCCGCGCCCTGGTCGTCCAGCGCACGGGCTGGGGCAAGTCCGCGGTGTACTTCGTGGCGACCTCGCTGCTGCGGGCGCAGGGCAGCGGTCCGACCGTGATCGTCTCCCCGTTGCTCGCGCTCATGCGCAACCAGGTCGAGGCGGCGGCCCGGGCCGGCATCCACGCCCGGACCATCAACTCCTCCAACACCGAGGAGTGGGAGGCAGTTCAGGACGAGATCGCCGCGGGCGAGGTCGACGTCCTGCTGGTGAGTCCCGAGCGGCTCAACAACCCGGACTTCCGGGACCAGGTGCTGCCCCGGCTCGCCGCCGCCACCGGGCTGCTGGTGGTGGACGAGGCGCACTGCATCTCCGACTGGGGCCACGACTTCCGGCCGGACTACCGCCGCCTGCGCACGATGCTCGCCGACCTCCCGCCCGGTGTGCCGGTTCTCGCGACCACCGCCACCGCCAACGCGCGGGTGACGGCCGACGTCGCGGAACAGCTCGGCACGGGCGGCAGCTCGGACGCCCTGGTGCTACGGGGCCCCCTGGACCGGGACAGCCTGAGTCTGAGCGTGCTCCGGCTGTCGGACGCCGCGCACCGGATGGCCTGGCTCGCCGAACACCTCGGTGAACTGCCGGGTTCCGGGATCATCTACACACTCACCGTGGCCGCCGCCGAGGAGGTCACCGCCTTCCTCCGGCAGCGCGGGCACACGGTCACCTCGTACACGGGCAAGACGGAGAACGCCGACCGTCAGCAGGCCGAGGAGGACCTGCTCGCCAACAAGGTGAAGGCGCTGGTCGCCACCTCGGCGCTCGGCATGGGCTTCGACAAGCCCGATCTGGGCTTCGTGGTGCACCTCGGTTCACCCTCCTCCCCCATCGCCTACTACCAGCAAGTGGGCCGCGCCGGACGCGGCGTGGAGCACGCCGAGGTGCTCCTGCTCCCCGGGAAGGAGGACGAGGCGATCTGGGAGTACTTCGCGTCGCTCGCCTTCCCCTCGGAAGAACTGGTGCGCCGCACGCTCGACATCCTCGCGCACGCGGACAAGCCCCTCTCCCTGCCCGCCTTGGAGCCCCTGGTGGAGCTGCGCCGCTCCCGCCTGGAGTCCATGCTCAAGGTCCTCGACGTGGACGGGGCGGTCAAGCGGGTCAAGGGAGGCTGGATCGCGACGGGCCGGCCCTGGACGTACGACGCCGAGCGGTACGCGTGGGTGGCGCGGCAGCGCAAGGCCGAGCAGCAGGCGATGCGCGAGTACGCGTCGACGACGGACTGCCGGATGGAGTTCTTGCAGCGCCAGCTGGACGACGAGGCCGCCAAGCCCTGCGGTCGCTGCGACAACTGCGCGGGCCCCCGCTTCACCGCAGAGATGTCCGAGGAGACGCTCGACGCCGCACGCGTGGACCTGGGGCGTGCGGGTGTCGAAGTGGAGCCCCGGCGGATGTGGCCGACCGGGCTGCCGGCGATCGGAGTGGACCTCAAGGGACGTATCCCGGCCGGCGAACAGGCCGCGCCGGGGCGGGCGTTGGGGCGCCTGTCGGACATCGGCTGGGGCAACCGGCTACGACCCATGCTCGCGGCCCAGGCCCCCGACGGACCCGTGCCGGACGACGTGGCGAAGGCCGTGGTGGGGGTGCTGGCCGACTGGGCCAAGGGGCCCGGCGGCTGGGCCCAGGGCGTGCCGGACCCACGGCCCCGCCCGGTGGGCGTCGTCACCGTCGCCTCGCGCACCCGGCCTCAGCTGATCCACTCCCTGGGGGCGCGCATCGCCGAGGTCGGCCGGCTGCCCCTGCTGGGCGCCGTCGAGTACACGGGCGACGTGTACCCGGGGCCCCGGAGCAACAGCGCCCAGCGGCTGAAGGCGCTCGACGGGGCACTGGCCGTGCCGCCCGCCCTCGCGTCCGCCCTCGCCGAGGCCCAGGGCCCGGTCCTCCTCGTGGACGACTACACGGAGACCGGCTGGACCCTCGCGGTCGCGGCCCGCATGCTCAGGCGCTCCGGTGCGCAGGGGGTGTTGCCGCTGGTGCTGGCCGTCCAGGGATGACCGCACGTCGAGGGGCGCAGCCGCCACATCCAGGCCGGGCATCGGCCCTGCGACCGGGCACCGCCGCCTGCCCGGTCGCGCACACCTCTGGACACCGCGCACGCCCGTGACGTACGAACGTGTCGTGCTCGAACGCCCCATGGGTGGCCCGGCGACGCGCAGGGTGAGGATATTAGCCGCGCATCATCTGATAACGGTCGACTGCGCCAATTGCTCGTTGCCGCATTCAAGTTCGACAGGAAGAATTGAGGTCCGCTCCCGCACGGTACGACCGCCGATCCGGTAGGGCCTCGCTGCGGTGCGCGCTCCCCGATTCCGACCCCGCCCGCAGTGTGGGCGCGTAGCCGAAGGGAGGACCGTGACCTTCGGATTCGCTCCGGCCTCGGCAGCGGCGTCGACGTCCGCCGCTTCCGCCAACCGCTTGCTCGAACCCGCGGAATGGGCCGCCGCCGGGATCCCGTTGCTCCGCAACCCCCGTGAAGTCGTCAGCGGACTGCACGCCCGGCACCACCCGCAGCCGGCGACCGCTGTCATCGCCGTGCTCGATCCGGACGAGCGGCTGCGGGCGAGCGCCTCGTTCGTCCGCCGGACGGCCCCGGCCGACGGCTGGATGTTCCGCAACGTGCTGCTGGCGCAGCTGCGCCGGATCATCCCGCACGATCTGCGACGCCGCACACCGGTACGCACCGCCGTGCTGCTCTACTGCCGTGAGGGCGACGCGCGTTGGACCGAGGAGGACGGCGCGTGGATGTGGGGGCTGCGCGACGCCTGCACCCTGCACGGGCTGCGCTGCGGGGCGTACATCACGCTGACCCGCGACGGCTGGCAGGTGCTCGGCGAGGGCCGCGGCGGACGCCGCCCTCACTCTGCGTCGGCACCGGAGCCGTTCGACACGTCGGAGGCACCGCCACCGCTGCCGCGCACCGGTGGCGCCGCTTCCGAAGTGCTGCGCCGCGCTGCGGCGGCCCGCTGAGGTCCCTGGACCAGACCCCGGCCCTGGGGCAGGCCCTCCCTGGGACATGCCGCCCCTGTGCAGATCATTCCGCACAGGGTGGGATCCGTCCGGCTGAAGGGGCGTACCCCGTCGTACGGCACACCACGGTTCCTGTGACGGGCAGTCGGAACGAGCGTCCCCAACGGCAATGAGGCCATGCGGGCAGGACCGTGCGCAGCCACGGCGCCCAGCCCTCCGGGCATGCCGAACCACCCGACGTGCGGAGCCGCCGAAGCGGCGCCTGAGGCCGGCCCCCGGCGCCCGGCAGGGCGCCACGGAACCGACTCAGACGCTCGTGCCCAGCACCGAGTTGATCCGCTGCGGATCACCGCAGACGATCAGCAGGGCGGTGGCCCGGGAGTGGGCCACGGACAGGGCGCTCGCGGCTGCGGCCTCGACACCGCCGTTGACGGCGACCACGACCACCGGACGAGACGCGGCACGGTCGGCGACGGTGGCGTCCGTGTAGAAGACGTCGTCACCGGCGTCATGCTGAGCCCAGTAGGAGGTCTCGCCGAACGACAGCTCGTGGGCGGCCCACGGGTGCTGTTCGCCGGTCGTGATCACCAGGACGTCGCCGGGGGCGCGACCGGAGTCCAGGAGCAGGTCCACGGCCTCCTCGGCGGCGTCGAGCGCGCCTTCGGCGGAAGCCGGGATCAGCTGGATCTGCGGGGTGGCCGGAGCGTCGGCACCGGCTGCGGGACCCGACGGACCGGGCTTGGCGGCTGCGTCACGCGGGGTGCGCTGCACTGGCGGCGCGGGCCGCACAGGACCGGGACGACCGGGACGCGACGGAGCCGCGGGGCGGGGGCCGGGTACGGGGCGAGGGGTCTGCGCGGTGCGGCCGCTGGCCGGAGTGGCGCGGGGACCCTGGGCACTCTCGTGAATCTGAGGCTCCTCGGGAATGAGAGGCATGGGTTGATATTTATCAAACGTTGGTACGGCCCGCGTCGGCGGGTGGCGCATGCGTGCGAACGAAACCGTCAGAAATCGAAGCCCAGCTGACCCTCGATTTCCGGAACACTTCCGTCCGTCCAGCTGCGGACCTTCTTGAGGTGCCGCCACTGGGGCAGCGCATCAAGATACGCCCACGACAACCGGTGGTAGGGGGTGGGGCCCCGCTCCGCCAGTGCGGCCTTGTGCACGGGTGAGGGATACCCGGCGTTGTCCGCAAAACCGAAGTCTGCATGGTCGATACCCAGTTCGGCCATCATTTTGTCGCGCTGGACCTTGGCGATCACCGAGGCCGCCGCGACCGCCACGCATGACTGGTCGCCCTTGATCACCGTACGGACCCGCCAGGGCGCACCGAGATAGTCGTGCTTGCCGTCGAGGATGATGGCGTCGGGGCGGACCGGCAGGGCGTCCAGGGCACGGCCCGCGGCGAGCCGCAGCGCGGCCGTCATCCCCAGGCTGTCTATCTCTTCCGGGGAGGCGTGCCCCAGGGCGTACGACGTCACCCACTTCCGCAGTTCCTCGGCGAGTTCGGTGCGTCGCTTGATGGTGAGCAGCTTCGAGTCGGTGAGACCCTCGGGCGGCCGGCGCAGTCCGGTGATCGCCGCGCAGACAGTGACGGGACCGGCCCACGCGCCGCGCCCCACCTCGTCGACACCTGCAACGATCTTCGCTCCGGTCGTGGCTCGAAGGGAGCGCTCGACGGTGTGGGTAGGCGGTTCGTACGGCATGGCGACCCTAGGTTACGCCGCCCGGAACCGCCCGCGACACCCCGGTAGGCCCTCGCAGCGCCCCGACGCTCGCCGGCCCCCGGTCAGGCGCCGCTCGACTGCAGCAGCGGAACCATCAACTGGTCGATCATCTCCTCGATTTCCTGGTCCCGCCATTCACAGCCGCACATCTTGGAGCGGTACATCATCATCGCCGGGATGGCGTCGAAGACGTATCCGTTCGCGGCGTCGGAACGTACCTCCCCTCGCCTGATCCCCCGCTCGATGACTTCCCGCAGCATCTTGATGGTGGGCTCCACAACCCCGTCGAAGATCACGGCATGGAAGCGCTCCGCCTGCGTCGTGTCGCATTCGTGAATCACCGAGCGAAGCGCGAAACCCGGGCGGGAGAACATCGCGTCGCGGGCTCTCCGGCACAGCGTCAAGAGGTCCTCACGCACACTCCCCTCGTCCGGGACCGCGTCGAAATGCGGCAGCCCGGCGCGCAGGGCGTCGGCGACGAGGTCCTCCTTGGACGGCCAGCGCCGGTAGACGGCCGCCTTTCCGGTCTGGGCACCGGCGGCAACGCCTTCCATCGTCAGGCCGTTCCAGCCGACGGTGCTGAGTTGGTCCAGCGCGGCGTCGAGGATCGCGCGTTCGAGTACGGCGCCGCGGCGGCGGGCCGCCGTCTGAGCGGGGGCGTCCGCCCAACTCGGGGTAACCATCGAACTCTCTCCAACGAGCAGATGAAGCGGGGATTTCGGGGTTGGGGGGCGTGCCGGACGGCGGCAAAGGGGGACGTGCCGCACGACGACGCCACAAGTGAACGCTTGCGTTCACTGTCGGGGACTCACTACCTTTGACGCGACAGTGAACGCGAGCGTTCACTAACGCACTCGTGGGGGACCCATAGTGACAACCTCTCCATTGCTCAAGGACGAGAAGCCAGGTACGGCACGCCGGGAGGGACACCCCGGCATCGCGCTCACCGTCATCGCGGCCTGCCAACTCATGGTGGTACTCGACGCGACGATTGTGAACATCGCACTCCCGCACATTCAAGACGCACTCAAGTTCAGCACCACCGACCTCACCTGGGTCGTCAGCTCCTACACACTCACCTTCGGCGGTCTGCTGCTCCTCGGCGGCCGCGCCGGTGACATCCTCGGGCGCCGCAGGGTGTTCATGACCGGCATCCTGCTGTTCACCTTCGCCTCGCTGCTCGGCGGGCTGGCCCAGGAGCCGTGGCAGTTGCTGGCCGCGCGGGTCCTCCAGGGCGTGGGAGGCGCGATCGCGTCGCCCACCTCGCTGGCGCTCATCACCACCACGTTCCCCGAGGGCCCGGAGCGCAACCGGGCCTTCGGTGTCTTCGCCGCGGTGTCCGCGGGTGGTGGTGCCATCGGCCTGCTCGCGGGCGGCATGCTCACCGAGTGGCTCGACTGGCGCTGGGTGCTCTTCGTGAACGTGCCGATCGGTGTGCTGATCGCCGTGCTCACCCCGCTGTACATCAGCGAGTCCGAGCGGCACACCGGACGCTTCGACATAGCGGGGGCGGTGACCTCGACCGCGGGCATGGCATCCCTCGTCTACGGCTTCATACGGGCGGCGGACGAGGGCTGGCGGGACAGCCTCACCATCGGGTCCTTCGCCGCCGCGGTGGTCCTGCTGCTGGCCTTCGGGATCATCGAGTCCCGGGCCAAGGAGCCGATCACCCCGCTGCGGATGTTCACCGACCGGAACCGCTCGGGCACGTACGTGATCATGCTGAGCCTCGCGGCGGCGATGTTCGGCATGTTCTTCTACATCGTGCTGTTCGTACAGAACGTGCTCGGCTACAGCCCGATCGAGGCGGGGCTCGCCTTCCTGCCCGTGACCGTCGTGATCGCGCTCGGCGCGGGGCTGTCGCAGCGGTTCCTGCCCGTGCTGGGTCCGAAGCCCTTCATGCTCCTGGGCTCGGCGCTCGCGGCGATCGGACTGGCCTGGCAGGCGCTCATCAGCTCCGACAGCTCGTACGTCGGCGGGGTTCTCGGTCCGATGCTGGTGTTCGGCTTCGGCATGGGCCTGAACTTCGTCACGCTGACGCTCACCGCCGTCTCGGGAGTCGCCCAGCACGAGGCGGGCGCCGCCTCCGGGCTGCTCAACACCACCCAGCAGGTGGGCGGATCGCTGGGTCTGTCCATCCTGACGACCGTGTTCGGCACGGCGACCAGGGACGAAGCGGAGAAGCAGCTTCCGCAGTTCATGGCCGAGGGCTCCCCCGAGCAGAAGGCGGAGTTCGCCACGACGCACCAGTTGCCCGCGCCGTGGGGGCACGAGGTGCTGGCCCAGGGCATCTCCGCCGCCTTCGTCCCGGCCGCGGCCATGGCCGTCCTCGCCCTGGCCACCGCCTGGTTGGTGATCCGGGTCCGCAAGAGCGACCTGGAGGCGCTCTCCGGCTCGGCCGGGCCGGGGCTGGGCTGACGCGAAGGCACCGGGGGACGGCGTCGGCGGCTCACCGGCCGGCTCGTAAGGAGCCTGCCGGCGGCCGCCGCGCCGGTCCGTGACCAGCTGCGCATGTCCCAGGCGGCGTGCGCACTCGTTCCACCAGTGGAGCAGAACGGTCAGCAGGACCTCCATGATCACCCCCGTCGCGCTCCCTGTACGCACCTTCAGCGTGGGCCACCTCATGGCTCACACCGCGGATGTCACGACAACGAGCGGGAGGTCACGTAGAGTTCCCGACGCGCACGGAGAGTTTCGGATGCGTACGGTGAGTTCTGATGACCAGCCGATTTCCGATGACTGGACCCCGTGCGGAAGAGCTCTGACCGCTAGACCGACGCAGGCACCCAGTCCGGCAGCGGCTCCGTCCGCGCCACCCACTCGGCGGGCGGCGCCCCCGTCTTGCCCGAGGCGATCACGCCGCCCACGATGGCACAGGTGGTGTCGACGTCCCCGCCGACCTGGGCGGTCGTCCAGAAAGCCTGCTGGTAGTCACCGAGACTTCGCGCGGCCGACCAGAGGGCGAAGGGCACGGTGTCGTGGGCGGTCGTCCGCCGTCCGCAGCCCAGTACCGCCGCGACCGTGGCCGGGTCGGCGTAGTCGAGCATGTCCCGGGCCCGGCGCAGTCCCGCGCCCACCGCGCTCTTCTTCGGCACGAGATCGATGACCCCGTCGAGGAGGGCTTCGGCATCAGGCGGCCCGCCGGGGGCAGCGGCGAACGCGGCTGCCGCGGAGACGGCCATGGCACCGACGACGGCCTCGCGATGCTGGTGGGTGGTGTAGGCCGAGATCTCCGCCTGGTGCGTCGCCTGCTCCGGGTCGTCCGCGTACCAGGCGCCCAGCGGGGCGATCCGCATCGCGGCGCCGTTGCCCCAGGACCCCTGTCCGTTGAAGAGCGCGGCGGCGAGTTCGCGCCAGCCGCCGCCCTCCCGGACGAGCCGCAGCAGGCGGTTGACCGCGGGACCGTAGCCCCGGTCGGCATCGTGGTGCTCGGCGAAGGAGCGGGCCAGGGCGTCCTGGTCGATGCGGTGGTGAGCGACCAGGACGGCGACGACGGAGCCGGCCATCTCCGTGTCGTCGGTCCACTGCCACGACCCGGAGGGAATCTCGCGGCGCTTCAGCAGCGGGTAGTTCACGGGCACGAAGTACTGGGAGCCCAGGGCGTCCCCGACGGACAGTCCGCGCAGGCTGGCAAGTGCGCGGTCCAGGCGCCCCTCGGTGGAGGAATCAGCGGTCATCGGCCTGCCACTCTATCCAGTGATCCCGTAGGGCTCGGGATCTCGCCAGCGGTCGAACGGCCGGTCCAGCGTGTACTTGCCGTCGTCTCCCAGAACGAGCATCCGCACCTCGCCGTTCCCCGGGTTCGACAGCGACTCGAACTCGGCGACCGTCCAGTGGAACCACCGCATGCAGAACAGCCGCATGGCCAGACCATGGGTGACGATCAGGACGTTCGGCGGATGGTCGGGATCCTCGAAGCTGCGGAACAGGCTCTCCAGGAAGCCGCCGACCCGGTCGTAGACGTCGGCGCCGGACTCGCCCTGGGCGAAACGGTAGAAGAAGTGGCCGTACGCGTCGCGGTAGGTCTTCTGGAGGCGGACCTCGTCACGGTCCTGCCAGTTGCCCCAGTCCTGCTCGCGCAGCCGGGGTTCCTCGCGTACCCGTATGAGCCCGGGGTCGAGGCGGAAGGCGCGCAGCGTCTCGTGCGTGCGGCGGTACGGGGAGACGTAGACGCTGACGCGCTCGCCGCCGAACAGCTCGCGCAACTGCTCGCCCGTCGCCTCCGCCTGCCGCCGGCCCCGCTCGGTCAGCGCCAGGGCGTGGTCGGGTTCACGCTCGTACACGGAGTCATCAACATTGCCCGTTGACTCGCCGTGCCGGACAAGGACGATGCGCCGTGGTCGTGCCATGCCAAAACCCTAGATCGGGTAGGACCCCATCGAGCACTCGTACCGCGCCCATACAGCGTAGGTCACACACATTCCGCACCACAGATCACACAGGTCGCACGCTGGTCCGACCGGAATCAATCAGTCCGGTTCGCCCGGCCCACCCGGACCTCAGACCGTCCAGCTCGGCTCCATGTCCACGACGTCCCCGGTCAGCGCTGCGACGTCCGCCTCCGTCTGGGCTCGCAGGGCGAGTCGCTCGACGCGTTCCGTGCGGTACTTGCCGTGCTCGGCGGCCGACCGCCACATCGACAGCACCATGAACTCGTTCCCGGGTGCCTCGCCGAACAGCCCGCGCACCATGCCGGGCGAGCCGGCCATCGCCGGGTTCCAGACCTTCTCCTGCATCAGCACGAAATGCTCGACCCGCTCCTCGTGGACACGGCAGAGCGCCACGCGCAGCAGGTCGGCGTCCGTGAAGCGCGGTTCGAACCCGGTCTTCACATCGAAGCGGTAGTCGAAGAGCCTGATCTGGGCGTCCTTGAACGTGCCCGACTGGGCCGACGCGAGCCGGTCGTGGGAACGCGCCATGAAGGAGTCGTAGAAGGCGCGGCTCTCCCAGAACGCGAAGATGTGCGCCACGTCCGGCCGCCCCCTGCTCCAGCCACCCCCCTGTCCCCGAAACCCCGGCTCCCCCAGAAGCCCCGCCCACTTCCGCTGCCCCCGCTCGAAACCGCGGCGGTCCACCACAGTGCAGCGAATCCACTTGACCAGCACCGCGCCATGGTAAGGCCACGGAGCGTGGCGCCGGTCACTCTCGGCTGGACCGCTCTCCGGCGCGCGCACCCGCACGCGTGGCAGGATGGACAAACAGTCATGGCTGCCCGGCAGTTGAGGCGGACGGGCGGGTCGGTACGGGGAAGGGGACGCTGGTGGACGGGCTGAACAAGGGGCTGCGCAAGGTCGAGATCGCGGTGCGGTGGGATCCCAGTCCGGCGGGGCAGCCGTCCACCGACCTGGACCTCGTCGCGGCGACCTATCTGGCGGACGCTCCTCACGGCGATCCGGCCTATCTGGTGCACTTCGACAGCCGCTCCCCCGATGGCACCATCTATCTCAACCGGGACAGCAAGGACGGCCAGGGCTTCGGCTACGACGAAGTCATGACGCTGGAACTCGACCGGCTCGACGGCCGGTACGCGCGCGTGGTGGTCGGTGTCGTCATCCAGCAGCGCCCGGCGGAGCGCACGTTCGTCAGTGTGGTGAACCCCGGGCTTCGCATCCGCGAGGGGTACACGGTCCTGGCCGAGGACGACTTCGGCGGTGTCCTGGGGGCCACGGCGACGACGGTCGCGGAGTTCGTCCGGGACGGCTCCGGTCCCTGGGACTTCCGCCCCGGCCTCCGTGGTTTCGAGGGTGACCCCGTGGACTTCGCCAGGACAATGGGTGCCGCGCCCCGGCCCTGAGTCCTGCCCGGAGAGCCCTCGGGAACCAGGGGTGAACTCGGTCTTCCCGGACGGCTGAGACTGCGAGGCCCGGCTGGTCGACGGCCGCTGGGTCGAACGCCGTCCCCGCCGCCCGGACGTGGAGCGCCAGCTCCGGACGGAGACCCGCCCGCCGCCCTGGCTCGCGCCGCAGCTGCCGCTCGCCGTGCCAGTGCCAGTGCCAGTGCCGCACATCGTGTCGGACGATCCGCTCACTGTTCGGCATTTCATGGTCCCGGGTGAACCCCTGGAGGAGCTGGATGCCTCCCAGGGACGCACCTTGGGACTCTTCCTGTGGGCTTTGCACCGGGCGGCTGCCGGCGAGGCCGTGCGACGCGGCGTGCCACCCGCGCGGGAGGTGCTCCAGGAACGCGCCTGGCTGGCGGACGACTTCCGGACGCGCCACCTGCCCCTCCTGCCGCCGGACCGGCACGACCCCGCCGCCGCCCTGCTGGAGGCCGTCAGCGCGCTGCCCGCCGATGCCCTCGTCCACGGGGATCCCGGACCCGAGCATCTGCTGGCCCAGGACGGCGCCCTCACCGGTGTCATCGACTTCGGCGACGCGCACATCGGAGACCACGCCATCGACCTGGCATGGGCGCTCAACGGCAGCTCACCGGCGTTCGCCGCCGCCTACGGGGCACAGGCGGCGTTACGCGAACGCTCACGGATATGGCACTGCCTGGGCCCCTGGTACGAGGTCGCGCACGGGTTGGACACCGGTGACCAGGACACCGTCCGGTCGGGGCTGAACGGCGTGCTGGACAGGCTTCCCGGCATCGGCGGCCCGTGACGACAAGAGGGGCACCGGCCCGAAGGCGGTGCCCCTCTGTCATCGGCTCAGGCGCTCGGCGTCAGCTGCAACCGCTGGTCGAGCCGCAGCCCTCGCAGATGTAGCAGGAACCGGCGCGCTGCATCTTCGTACCGCAGGAGAAGCACAGCGGAGCGTCGGCCTGGATGCCCAGCTGCATCTCCACCAGTTCGGCGCTGGTGTGGGCCGTCTGCGGGGCGGGCTTGGCCGCCTCTTCGTTCTTCGGCGCGGAGACGGCCTTCAGCTCCTGGGCCCGCGGCGCGGACTGGGCCAGGCCCTCCACGTCGACCTCGTCATCGCCGATGGTCTGCTCGTACGAACCGGTCTCCAGGTGACGCTGACGCTCCTCGGCCGAGTGGATGCCGAGCGCGGAACGCGTCTCGAACGGCAGGAAGTCCAGCGCCAGGCGGCGGAAGATGTAGTCGACGATCGACTGCGCCATCCGCACGTCCGGGTCGTCCGTCATGCCGGCCGGCTCGAAGCGCATGTTCGTGAACTTCGAGACGTACGTCTCCAGCGGGACGCCGTACTGGAGGCCGACCGAGACCGCGATGGAGAAGGCGTCCATCATGCCCGCGAGGGTCGAGCCCTGCTTGGACATCTTGAGGAAGACCTCGCCCAGACCGTCGTCCGGGTAGGAGTTGGCGGTCATGTAGCCCTCGGCGCCGCCGACAGTGAAGGACGTGGTGATGCCGGGACGTCCCTTCGGGAGGCGCTTGCGGACCGGACGGTACTCGACGACCTTCTCGACCTTGGCCTCGACGGCCGCGGGCTCCTCGGCCTTCTCCTCCCACTTCTTGGTGGAGAGCGGCTGGCCGACCTTGCAGTTGTCGCGGTAGATCGCGAGCGCCTTGACGCCCAGCTTCCAGGCCTCGAAGTAGATCTCCTCGACCTCCTCGACGGTCGCCGTCTCCGGCATGTTGACCGTCTTGGAGATGGCGCCTGAGATCCACGGCTGGATCGCGGCCATCATGCGGACGTGGCCCATCGGGGAGATGGCCCGCTCGCCCATGGCACAGTCGAACACCTCGTAGTGCTCGGGCTTGAGGCCCGGGGCGTCGATCACGTTGCCGTGCTCGGCGATGTGGGCGACGATCGCCTCGATCTGCTCTTCCAGGTAGCCGAGGCGGCGCAGGGCCTGCGGCACGGTGCCGTTGACGATCTGCATCGAGCCGCCGCCGACCAGCTTCTTGAACTTGACCAGGGCGAGGTCGGGCTCGACACCGGTGGTGTCGCAGGACATCGCGAGGCCGATGGTGCCGGTCGGGGCCAGCACGGACGCCTGGGAGTTACGGAAACCGTTCTTCTCCCCGAGGCGCAGGACGTCCTGCCACGACTCGCTGGCGGCGGCCCACACCGGGGTGTCCAGGTCGTCCATGCGGACGGCCTTGTCGTTGGCGTCGGAGTGCTGCTTCATGACGCGCTTGTGGGCGTCGGCGTTGCGGGCGTACCCGTCGTACGGGCCGACGACCGCGGCGAGTTCGGCGGAGCGGCGGTACGCCGTACCCGTCATCAGGGAGGTGATGGCGCCGGCGAGGGAGCGGCCGCCGTCGGAGTCGTAGGCGTGGCCCGTGGCCATCAGCAGGGCACCGAGGTTGGCGTAGCCGATACCGAGCTGGCGGAACGCGCGCGTGTTCTCGCCGATCTTCTGGGTCGGGAAGTCGGCGAAGCAGATCGAGATGTCCATCGCGGTGATGACCAGCTCGACGACCTTCTGGAAGCGCTCGGCCTCGAAGGACTGGTTGCCCTTGCCGTCGTCCTTCAGGAACTTCATCAGGTTCAGCGAGGCCAGGTTGCAGGACGTGTTGTCCAGGTGCATGTACTCGCTGCACGGGTTCGACGCGGTGATCCGGCCGGACTCGGGGCAGGTGTGCCAGTTGTTGATGGTGTCGTCGTACTGGATGCCGGGGTCGGCGCAGGCCCAGGCGGCCTCGGCGATCTTGCGGAAGAGCTGCTTGGCGTCGACCTCCTCGATGACCTCGCCGGTCATCCGGCCGCGCAGCCCGAACTTGCCACCCTGCTCGACGGCCGTCATGAACTCGTCGTTCACACGGACCGAGTTGTTGGCGTTCTGGTACTGGACGGACGCGATGTCGTCGCCGCCCAGGTCCATGTCGAAGCCCGCGTCGCGCAGGACGCGGATCTTCTCCTCTTCCTTGACCTTGGTCTCGATGAAGTCCTCGATGTCGGGGTGGTCCACGTCGAGGACGACCATCTTGGCGGCGCGGCGGGTGGCGCCACCGGACTTGATCGTTCCTGCGGAGGCGTCGGCGCCGCGCATGAAGGAGACCGGACCGGAGGCATTGCCACCGGAGGACAGCAGCTCCTTGGAGGAACGGATCCGGGAGAGGTTCAGGCCGGCACCGGAGCCGCCCTTGAAGATCATGCCCTCTTCCTTGTACCAGTCGAGGATCGACTCCATGGAGTCGTCGACGGACAGGATGAAGCAGGCGGAGACCTGCTGGGGCTGCTTGGTGCCGACGTTGAACCAGACAGGGCTGTTGAAGCTGAAGATCTGGTGCAGGAGGGCGTAGGCCAGCTCGTGCTCGAAGATCTCGGCGTCGGCCGGCGAGGCGAAGTACTTGTGGTCTTCTCCGGCCTTCCGGTACGTCTTCACGATGCGGTCGATCAGCTGCTTGAGGCTGGTCTCACGCTGCGGGGTGCCGACGGCACCGCGGAAGTACTTGCTGGTGACGATGTTGACCGCATTCACCGACCAGAAGTCGGGGAACTCGACGCCACGCTGCTCGAAGTTGACCGAGCCGTCGCGCCAGTTGGTCATGACGACGTCACGGCGCTCCCAGGCCACCTCGTCGTACGGGTGGACACCAGGGGTGGTGTGGATGCGCTCGATACGCAGGCCCTTGCTCGCCTTGGTGCTCTTGGCGCGGGAACTCCGTGCCGGACCGCTCGCCGTCTCTGTCATGCCGCCTCCCTGTACGGGCGAAAACGCCCTGAAGTGCCCCGTTGTTCCCGTGGCACGGTGTTCTGTCTGATGCTGCGGGCACCCACTCACATCGCCCGCAACAGGTCTTCCCATCGCCGCCGCCCGGCCGGGCCCGGAGCTGCCGTCCAGGTCCGGCCCGCCGGTCAGTCGGCGGCGCCTGCGGGCTCCGGGACGTGTCCCGTCCCTCCGGGCCCGCGGTCGTCTTCCTGGCTCCCCGCCCCCGCGTCCTCGCGGTCTCCGTCGTCCGCGTCGGAGCGCCCCGTCTCTTCCCTGAGCTCCGCGATGGCCGCCTCGAAGTCCTCGAGCGAATCGAACGCCCGGTAGACGGAGGCGAAGCGCAGATACGCGACGAGATCGAGCTCCTGCAATGGGCCGAGTATGGCCAGTCCCACGTCATGGGTGGTCAGCTCGGCGCTTCCGGTGGCCCGCACCGCCTCCTCGACCCGCTGGCCGAGCTGGGCGAGCGCGTCCTCGGTGACGGGCCGTCCCTGACACGCCTTGCGCACACCATTGATGATCTTGGTACGGCTGAATGGTTCGGTGACTCCGGACCGCTTGACCACCATGAGCGAGCAGGTCTCCACAGTCGTGAAACGACGGGAGCAGTCAGGGCACTGGCGGCGCCTGCGGATGGACGTGCCGTCGTCGGTCGTACGACTGTCGACGACACGGCTGTCGGGGTGCCTGCAGAAGGGGCAGTGCATGAACTCCAACCCTCCTCACAGCAGACTCATAAGCATCGCTGGGCCTCTTGCGCCCCACGAAGCAGCCCCAAGCATAGGCGATGACCATGGGCGCGAAGACCCGGGGGACCACAACTTGTGGGCTGCTGCAGCAATCCAACCACTAGATGTGGGGATTGGCTCATACACGCACGCCATACGCGCGTGTCGCGCGCGTAGACGCGGGTGACATGCGATCGGTCCAGCCGCGCCCACCTCATACGCTCTCGCCGGCACCGCCGCACAGGAACGGCCGGCTCCACCGGCCGCATCCGTACGCGCACAGCCGTATCGCCGCGGGACATGCGGAGATACCGTGGGCGCCACGAGAAGGAGACGTGGGACTCCCGCACAGAAGGGGGCCGATCCCGGGGCGGGAGAACGCCGGATGGCAGACTGAAGCAACAGCCCCGAGGTGATCACCCCGGCGGTGAAGAGTACAGCAATGGGCGCTTTTGCCCGCCAGGGGAAGCGGTAGCCAATACACCCGGACACATGATCGCGTCAGAAGATTCGCGATTTTTCACTCGAACGTGTGTTTGGCGCAACCTTTCGAAAGCAACTACCGTTGTGCAGCAGGGAGACCATCGAGAGGGGCCGACGTGACCACCACCGCAGACAGTGCCGCCATCACTGCCCAGGACCGCTCCCAGGGCCGACTGGAGCCGGTTCACGCGATGAACGAAGCCACGAACCCTGAGGGGCACAAGCGCTCCCTGCCCGGGCGACCTCCCGGCATCCGGGCGGACAGTTCCGGACTCACCGACCGCCAGCGACGCGTGATCGAGGTCATCAGGGACTCCGTGCAGCGACGCGGCTACCCACCGTCCATGCGCGAGATCGGCCAGGCAGTAGGCCTGTCCAGCACTTCTTCCGTCGCACATCAGCTGATGGCACTGGAGCGCAAGGGCTTCCTGCGCCGCGACCCGCACCGCCCGCGAGCGTACGAGGTGCGCGGTTCCGACCAGGCCGCCTCCGTGCAGCCCACGGACACCGCGGGCAAGCCTGCCGCGTCATACGTCCCGCTGGTCGGCCGCATCGCCGCCGGTGGGCCGATCCTCGCCGAGGAGTCCGTCGAGGACGTCTTCCCCCTTCCCCGCCAGCTCGTCGGCGACGGTGAGCTGTTCGTCCTGAAGGTCGTCGGCGACTCGATGATCGAGGCCGCCATCTGCGACGGCGACTGGGTCACGGTCCGCCGCCAGCCGGTCGCCGAGAACGGCGACATCGTGGCCGCGATGCTCGACGGTGAAGCCACCGTCAAGCGCTTCAAGCGCGAGGACGGCCACGTCTGGCTCCTGCCGCACAACGCGGCCTACGAGCCGATCCCCGGCGACGACGCGACCATCCTCGGCAAGGTGGTCGCCGTACTGCGCCGCGTCTGAGACCGCGCACCGCGTCGGGTGGGCCCCATCGGCCCACCCTCTGACCGGGCCCCGGGACCCCTGCGCCGGTTCCGGGGCCCTGCGCTGTCCGGGGCTCCGGTAGCTCGATCGGGTGTCCGCTGCGCGCCCTGGCTAGGCGGTGTCGGGGGCCCGGGTAATGCGATCGCGGTGTCCGAGGGATTCCGGTTCGCGGTGCCCGGGAGCTCCGGCATTAGGTGCGCGGTGTCGGCCCGGTACTCCTGGTGTGGAGGGCGCCGGCCCACGGCTCCGTCGCCGCAGCCCGGCCCCGAGGCTCAATCGGCTTCCGCCTGCCGAGCCACCGCGTCGATCGCCGCCAGCGACTTCCGCACCTGGTTACGGTCCGTCGTGTACCAGAAGTCGGGCAGTGACGCCTTCAGATAGCTCCCGTACCGGGCCGTCGCCAGACGCGGGTCCAGTACGGCGACCACACCGCGGTCGCCCGACGCCCGTACGAGACGGCCGGCGCCCTGGGCCATGAGAAGCGCGGCATGGGTCGCGGCGACGGCCATGAAGCCGTTGCCACCCGCGTCCTCCACGGCCTTCTGGCGGGCGCTCATCAGGGGGTCGTCCGGGCGCGGGAACGGGATCTTGTCCATGACGACCAGCTGACAGCTGGGTCCGGGGACGTCCACGCCCTGCCACAGCGACAGGGTGCCGAACAGACAGGTCTGCGGGTCGGCCGCGAAGTTCTTGATGAGCTCGCCCAGCGTCTCCTCGCCCTGGAGGAGAATCGGGAACTCCGGGATCCGAGAACGCAGTTCCTCGGCGGCCAGCTGAGCGCCCCGCATGGAGGAGAACAGGCCCAGGGTGCGGCCGCCCGCCGCCTGAATGAGCTCCGTGAGCTCGTCGAGCATGTCCCCGCGGTCGCCGTCCCGCGCGGGGCGCGCCAGGTTCTTCGCGACGTACAGGATGCCCTGCTTGCGGTAGTCGAAGGGCGATCCGACGTCGATGCCCTTCCACTGCGGGACGTCTTCGCCCTCGGTGCCTTCGGGGGCGAGCCCGAGGGACGCGCCGACGCCGTTGAAATCGCCGCCCAGCTTCAGCGTCGCGGACGTCAGGACCACGGAGCGGTCCGCGAAGAGCTTCTCCCGCAGCAGCCCCGAGACGGACATGGGGGCGACGCGCAGGGAGGCACCGAAGCGGTCGTGGCGCTCGTACCAGACCACGTCCCATTCGGAGCCGTTCGTGATCCGCTCCGCCACGTCGTGCACATTCTCCACGGAGGCCAGCGCCTGCTTGCGGACCGCGTCCTCGTCCTGGACGGATTTGTCGCGGGTCGTGCCGATGGCGGAGATGACGGTGCGGCACGCGTCGCGCAGTGCCATGAGGGCGTAGCCGAGATCCTCCGGGATCTCCTCCAGGCGGCCCGGCAGCGCGAGCTCCATCAGCCGCTCAAAGCCCTCGGCGGCGGTCTGGAGCTGGTCCGCCGCCTTCTCGTTGACGAGTTTCGCGGCCCGGCGCACCGCGCGGTTGACCTGGCCGGGGGTGAGCTCCCCCGTGGCGACTCCGGTGACGCGCGAGACCAGCTCATGTGCCTCGTCCACGATCAGCACCTCATGCTGCGGGAGGACCGGGGCGCCCTCGATGGCGTCGATCGCGAGCAGTGCGTGGTTGGTGACGATGACCTCGGAGAGCTTGGCGCGCTCGCGGGCCATCTCGGCGAAGCACTCGGCGCCGTATGCGCACTTCGAGGCACCGAGGCACTCCCTCGACGACACCGACACCTGGGCCCAGGCCCGGTCCGAGATGCCGGGTGTGAGGTCGTCGCGGTCGCCGGTCTCGGTCTCGTCGGCCCAGTCGCGCACCCGCAGCAGGTCCTGACCCAGCTTGCTGGTGGGCGCGGCTGCCTCGAACTGGTCGAAGAGGCCCTCCTCCTCGTCCTGCGGGACGCCCTCGTGCAGACGGTGCAGGCACAGGTAGTTCGAGCGGCCCTTGAGCATCGCGAACTCCGGGCGGCGGCGCAGCAGGGGGTGCAGCGACTCGACCGTTCTCGGCAGGTCGCGCTCCACCAGCTGACGCTGGAGGGCCAGGGTGGCGGTCGCGACGACGACACGCTCCCCGTGCGCGAGCGCGGGCACCAGGTAGCCCAGCGACTTGCCGGTACCGGTGCCGGCCTGGACCAGCAGGTGGGAGCCGTCGTCGATCGCCTCTGCGACGGCTTCGGCCATGGCCACCTGACCGGGGCGCTCCGTACCGCCGACGGCAGTGACGGCAGCATGCAGGAGTTCGGGGAGTGAGGGCTTCGTCATAGCGCGACCACCCTACGACCCGGCACTGACAAACGGGTGATCAAGTCGGGGACGGGTGACGGGATCAAGGCCTTGGGCTCCTCGGTGCGGGTGGCTCGGATGGGCGGACGGGGGTGGGGCGAGTCGTGGTTGAGCGGGGCGAGCCGAAAGCGGGGCGGGGCACCCCCGGGGGTGGCGCGAGCTGTGAGGGGCGATGGCGTGGCTCGGTCCCGGCCGTCCGATGTGGCGGCGCGCGGAGGGGCCTGCGAACGGCTCGAGCAAAGCGGATAGGCCGGCGAGCGGAGCGGCTCGAGAAAATTTGTGGCTGGGTGGGAACCGCGGCGGCGCGGGCCGCGTTCAATGAGTGATGACGCGGTGACACAGCGCTACATCACATGCCGAAGGGACCGGTCTCGGACCATGAGGGCTGCTCGCTTGTCGGGCAGGTCGACCTCGGCGGAGAACCGGAAACCGGCGGTCAGGAAGGCGGCGATGGAGGGGGTGTTGCGAATGTCGGGTTCCGCGATGACGCGCGCGCAGGAGGGCCGCCGCGCGAGTACGAGATCGGCCACGGCTCGGAGCAGCAGACCGCCGAGACCACGTCCTCTGTCGACGACGGTGCCGATCAGGAGGTGGAGCCCGGTGTCGTGAGGCCGGGCCGGATAGTGGCGGGCCAATGGGTCCAGGTCCGCCCGGTAGATCTCCCAATAGCTCATCGGCGTTCCGCCCAGCACGCCGATGCACGGCACGCTGCGTCCGTCGCCGGCCAGCTGGGACAGCACGTGGTCCTCGGTCACTTTCTGGGGACCGGACAGCTCCCAGAACGCCGCAGCAACGGGGTCGTTCATCCATCGGCTGATGAGCGGAAGATCGCGTTCGGCGCGCACGAGGACGAGGTGGAAGACGCCCACGGGTGTCTCGGTCGGGCCCCAGTCGGCGATGCGGTCGAGGAGATCGTCCGTGCCCTGGTCCGGTCCCCGGACTCTGCGACTGCTGGGCGCCTCGTCCGCGATGAGGGCGAGGAGTTCGTCGGGGAGGCGTAGGTCCATGGTGTCTTCGCCCTGGCCGCCCGCACCGGCATCCGCACCGCGGTCCGTACCGGGATCCGTACCGGGGTCCGCGTCGGCTCCCGTGCTGGAGTCGCCCCGGCAAAGGGCGTCGGTACCGGCGTCGAAACGGGCGTCGGAGCCGGCACAGGCATTGACTACGGCCGTCGCTGGGACATCGGCACCGGCACCGGCACCGGCATGGGCGGTCGGGTCGGCGGAAGGCACCAAACGCTCCTCTCAGGAAAGGGGTGAGGCATGTCCTCAGGGACGAAGGAGGTCGGTTGTGTTCAGGGACGGTCAGGATGATCAGCGGTGCAGGGGGTTGGCGATGGTGACGTAGACCGACTGGGTGTCGACCGGTCCGACGAGTTCGTCGAGGCCGTGAAGCCGGGTCAGCAGGTTGGCCTTGCAGCGGAGCACGGGTGAGTCGAGCAGCCGGGCCGGCAACGAGGAGCGCAGCCTGGCCGGGCCGACGGCGACGTTTCCGAGGAAACGGCGGAAGGCGGCGAGCAGCAGCCGCTCGTCGGCCAGCGCTTGGGAGCCGAAGGCACCGATGAGGCCGAGGACGTTGTTGACCGCCAGGTAGTAGACGAAGCGCTCGTCGGTGACCTCGTCGCAGACGAACGTGTCACTCCGCTCACCGACGCCGGGCAGCCGGGCGTCGAGGTCCGCACGCCGGGACTCGCGGAAGTAGTAGCCCTGGTTGTCTCGGTAGCGGCCACCCGCGGGCCATCCGTCGGGATCCAGCAGGAGCAGGGTGTTCTGCTGGTGAGCCTCCAGGGCGATGCCGGCCTCACCGTCCAGCCAGAGGACGGGACGCACGACGTGGTGGAGGTAGCGCAGGAACCACTCGACGGCGACGGCTCCGCAGGGCCGCCCGGTCCGGCGGGCGAGACGCGTGACGACTTCGGCCAGCCGGGATCGCAGGACCGGGCCGTGGGTCTCCAGGCGGCCGGGAGTCGTTCCCGGCCGTGCAGGGAAGCTCGGGCGCGGCGAGACGAATCCGGCAACGCAGGAGACATCGTCCGAGGGGCTGAACGGGTTGTGGCGGATCACCACGTCCAGCCCGGTCAACGGGGCGCCACCGGAACCTCCGGTGCCATCGGAACTCTCGTACCCATCAGAGCCAACGGACCCGGCGGACCCGGCGGACCCATCAACAGCGATCCACGCCGGGTCGCGAACGATGTCGAAGCACGGGTGAACGGCCCGCCATTGCTGCGCCAGTCCGCTGCGGAGCAGTCGGTGGACCTCGACGCCGCGGTGGAGTTCCTTACGGAGGTTCTCGCGACGGGAGTTGGTGATGCGCAGGCCCAGCGACAGCTTGAGCATCGCGGGGGCACCGGACCGGTAGACGGTTCGTACGGAGGAGGTGGGGTGCCACGGAGTGCCGTGGGTGCCGAGGTCGCGGAGCAGTCCGCTGTCGAGCAGGGCGGCGATCTCCGGGCGGTGCCGGACCTCGCGTGCCTGCCAGGGATGGATGGGTAGGAGGGCGTACCCGTCCGGCAGAGGCAGGTCTGTCCCGGCCAGGCGTGCGGTGAGTCGGGCGGCGGCGAGAGGACGGCCGCGTTCGGTCCAGGCGGAGTCGGTGGCGAGGACGGAGGGGGCGACAGCCAGCCAGTGCAGGGGGAAGGATCCGCGCGACTCGGGCGAGTACAGCCGTGCTTCAGCCTCGGAGAGACCCTCGCGGCTCTTGGGGGTCGGGTGCAGGGGGTGTCCGAGGACGAGTGACTGTTCCGCGGTGAGGAAGAGGTCGGGGCCGTCGACCGGAGGTTCACGACGGCCGCTGAGGAAGGAGGTGACACGGCGGAGGGAGTCGGCGACACCCGCGACGAGTTCGACGCCGTCGACGCCACGACGGTCACTACCGCGGCCATGACCATGGTCGCTGCCCTGGCCCTGGGCGTAGCCCTGGCCGTCTGCGGGCGATTCCCTGGAGAGCAGGGCCGCGACTGTGACGGCGTCGGCCGGTGGGGCGTGGTCGGGGGCGTCAGCCAGGCGCGGGAGACCGAAGCGGTGGCAGCCCGTAGGGGACCAGTAGCGGACGGGGACGACCAGGGCTGTGCCGCTCGCGGGCAGGGGGATCCGGAGAACCCCGTCCGCGGGGGCGGGCTGGTCGGTCTCGCGCACCCAGCAGCGCACCAGCGTCTCCACGGCTGCTGCCTGGGCGACGCTGTGCGGGTCGGGGTGCTCCAAGAGGTCAGTGACGTCCCCCGTCTTGCCGTCCGGCACCGCACCGCTCCGCACCTCCCCGGGCTGCGCCACCCCTGCCCCCTGGCACGGGACCGCGGAGACCACCGAGTTCGCCAGGTTCACCGAGTCGGCGGGGCTGCCCGGCACCCCCACCCCCCGGACGTCAGCAGAACCTCGCCCCGGCGTCGTGGTGTGGTCGTCGGGCTTGGGGATGGCGTTCAAGGCAGGTACCTCGTTGGGTGGTTCCGAGACAGCGGAGTTGAAGGCTCACGGCATGGGCGCTCACGGCACGCGCGCTCACGGCATCGAGGCTGACGGCGGTCTACGGCGCCGCTGCCGTGCCCCCGCCGCACCGGGCCGCCGCCCGGACAGCGTCGGCCAGGCGGTCCTGGACGGCGGCCGCCTGTTCGTCGGTGATCGTCAGGGGCGGCAGCAGCCGGACGACGCCGGCGTGCCGGCCGCCCAGTCCGACGATGAGGCCACGTCGCAGGCACTCCCGCTGGACCTCGGCCGCCAGCTGGGGGGCAGCGGGAAGGGGCTTCCCCGCCGCTCCCACCGCCTGCCCGACTTCCCTCGTCGCGCCCTCCGGGTCCACGAACTCAACCCCGATCATCAGCCCCCGCCCCCGCACCTCCCCCACGCACGGAAAGTCCCCGGCCAGCCCCTGGAGTTGACTCAGCATGCGTGCCCCGACCGTCGCCGCGCGTTCGGCGAGGTGGTTTTCCCGGACGTGGGTGAGCGTCGCCGTGCCGGCGGCCATGGCGAGTTGGTTGCCTGGGAAGGTGCCGACAGCGGCGCCGGGTTCCGGGACGTCGAGGTCGTCTCGATGGACCACGACGGCCAGCGGCAGGCTGCCTCCGATGGCCTGGGAGAGGACCATCACATCGGGGGTCACTCCGCTGTGCTCCACGGCCCAGAAGGCGCCGGTCCGCCCGACACCCGTCTGGATCTCGTCGGCGATCAAGGGGACGGACCGTTCGGCGGTGAGCTGCCGCATGCGCCGCAGCCAGGCGTCCGGTGCGGGGATCACCCCGCCCTCGCCCTGGACGGGCTCGACGATCATCCCGGCGGGGAGCGAAGCTCCCGACCCGGGGTCGTCGAGGACGGATTCGGTCCAGCGAGCGGCGAGGTCGGCCCCGCGCTCGCCCCCGACGCCGAACGGGCAGCGGTAGTCCTGCGGGGAGGGCAGGCGGGTGACGCGGACGTCGTGCGCGGCGGCGGAGGCGTCGAATGCCCCGGCCGTCCTTCCGTGGGAGGCGCCGGTGAACGCGATGAGGCCGGTTCGTCCGGTCGCCGCGCGCACCAGTGCGCAGGCGGTCTCCATGGCGTCGCTGCCGGTGGGTCCGCAGAAGAGCACGCGGGCTCGGTCGGCGAGTCCTGGGGGCAGGGTGCGCAACAGCTCGGCGATGAAGGCGTCCTTGACGGGCGTGGCCAGGTCGAGGGCGTTCAGGGGCGTGCCGGAGTCGAGGACCTTGCGGATGGCTTCCAGGACGACCGGGTGGTTGTGCCCGAGGGCGAGCGCGCCGGCGCCGGAGAGGCAGTCCAGATAGCGGCGGCCGTCCGCGCCCTCGATGGTCAGTCCCCGCGCCCGCACCGGCACGATCGGCAGGGCACGGGCGTAGGTGCGGGCCGCGGGCTCGCGCGCCGCCTGGCGGCGCAGGATCCCTTCGTGTACGGCGCGCGCTCCCGCTGCCGGACCGTCGACGGCACTGGGGAGGGCCCTCACCGGCATACGCCCCACAGCGGCCTCCTCGGACGCACATCCCCCATGGGTGGATTCCGCCACGACTTCCCTGACCTCCCACTGGGCACGGGCACGGAGGACCGCACACGGACAGCGGACCCCCCACCGCTACCAACCCCGGTCCGCTCACCGGGTTACGGGTTGTCTCAAGATCCTTTCCGTGACGGAACTGTTGCGGTTCCGTCAGGCCGCCCCCACAGCCACCGCATAGTGTGTGGTGCCGTTCCAGGACACCGTGAACTCGGCCTGAACGCCTCGTGAGTCGGCGGAAACCAGAGCCTCAAGTACCGGTTCGTCCATGTTCGTTACACATCAGGGGGAGTCACATCATGCGATCCACACGGCCGTCGTCCACCACCAGCCGAGGGGGCGGGGCGCGCCGCGGGAACTCCCCCGTGCTGGCCGCCGTGGCCCTCGCCTCGGCGCTCGCGCTGACCGCCACCGCGTGTGAGTCGGGCGACGCCGCGGCGGGCGGTGAGGCATCCGCGTCGGCCGGCGCCTCCGACGACGGCAAGCTGCGGATCCCGGACGACATCAGGGACCGTCTCCGCGAGCACGGGATCGACATCGACAAGTGGAAGAACGGCGCCTGGAAGAACTGGGACCGGGACGACTGGCTGCGCGAGGCCAACGAGTACATCAACCCGATCATCGAGGGGCTCTGGGACCCGGACCGCATGCGGGACGCCGAGGAGCCCGACCAGGGCGTGGACGACAGCGACCTCTCCGGCGACCAGGGCGTGACCGATCCCACGCCCGACCCGGTCGAGGCGCAGGCCGTGCCGCCGTCGTACCACGCCAACGCGCCCACGGCCGGGAAGGTGTTCTTCGACTCCCCCAAGGGATCGGCCGTCTGCTCGGCGACGGTGGTGAAGGACCCGGCCCACCCGGGCAAGTCCAACCTCGTGTGGACGGCGGGCCACTGCGTGCACGCGGGCAAGAAGGGCGGCTGGTACCGCAACATCGCGTTCGTACCGTCGTACAACGACGACGGCAAGCCGGTCGCCGAACTGGAGAACGCCACCAGGCAGGACGTCGCTCCCTATGGCGTCTGGTGGGGAGACTGGGCGCAGACCTCGGACCAGTGGATCGAGCAGGGCGGCTCGACGGGCGGGGACGGCGCGCCCTACGACTTCGCGGTCATCCATGTGACGCCGGAGAAGGGCAGCGGCGGCAAGTCGCTGGAGGAGACGGTCGGTTCGGCGCTGCCGGTCGACTTCAAGGCTCCCGCCGTACCCAAGGTGAAGAGTGTCACGGCGATCGGCTACCCGGCCGCGCCGCCGTACGACGGGCAGAAGCTGTACCGGTGCCAGGACCAGCCGGGCCGGCTGTCGCTCACCGCGTCGGATCCGACGATGTACCGCATCGGCTGCACGATGACCGGCGGTTCGTCCGGCGGAGGCTGGGTCGCGACGGGCTCGGACGGCAAGCCGGCGCTGGTCTCCAACACCTCGATCGGCCCGGTGACGGCGGGCTGGCTGGCCGGTCCGCGCCTGGGTGAGGTGGCCAAGGGCGTGTACGACTCGGTCAGCGGGAAGTTCGCGGGCCGCTGACCGGCAGGCCGATCACCATCGGCGGTGGGGTGGGACGCCTGGTACTCCGGCAACGCCCCTGGGACACCGGCAACACACCTGGCGCAACGGCAACACACCTGGCGCACCGGCAACGCACCAGGCGCAACGGCCCGTGGGCTCACGGAAACCTTCACCGCCCCACCCCGGTACACCCTCAACTCCACGGGCATAGTGGGGTTTCGCGTCGGCGGCGCCGACGCCCATACCCATGACACGCACACACAGCACCACACTGTCACGCACCAACGGGGGTCATCGCACCATGCGTTCCACACGTACGCCCGCGGCACCGAGGCGCGGGCGGCGCACCGTTCTCGCCGCCACCGGGCTCGTCGCCGCCCTGGCGCTCACCGTCACCGCCTGTGAGGGTTCGGCGGACTCGGCGAGCGACAAGCCCGACGCCACCACGTCGCAGGCCGCGGACGGCGGCGGCAAGGTCACGGTCCCGGCCGACCTCGCCGGCAAGCTCAAGGAGCACGGGATCGACGTCGACCGGTGGAAGGACGGCGGCTGGAAGGACTGGGACAAGGACAAGTGGCTCAGTGAGGCCGAGGACTTCGTCAACCCGGTGATCGAGGGCCTGTGGAAGCCGGAGCGGATGCAGTCCGCGAAGGAGGCCGACAAGACGGTCACGACGAAGGACGCGTCGGCCGGCCAGGGTGTCAGCGACCCGGATCCGGCGCCGGTCCAGGCGCAGGCCGAGAAGACGCCGTACCACAGCAACGCCGCACCGGTCGGCAAGGTCTTCTTCGACTCCCCCGAGGGCCCGGCCGTCTGCTCCGGCACGGTGGTCAAGGACGTCAACCACCCGGGCAAGTCCAACCTGGTGTGGACGGCGGGCCACTGCGTGCACGCCGGCGGCAACGGCGGCTGGTACCGCAACCTCATGTTCGTCCCGGCCTACAACGACCTCGGCAAGTCCGAGGCGGAGCTGAGCAACGCGGACCCGACCGAGGTGGCCCCGTACGGCAACTGGTGGGCGGACTGGGCCTCGACCTCGAACCAGTGGATCCAGGGCGGTTCGGAGACGGGCGGTGACGGAGCGGCTTACGACTACGCCGTGCTGCACGTGAAGCCCGAGCAGGGTGCCAAGTCCCTGGAGGAGACGGTCGGTGCCGCGCTGGACGTGGACTTCTCCGCCCCCTCCGCGGCCGAGGCCGCCAAGATGGGCGCCTGGGGCTACCCGGCGGCGCCACCCTACAACGGGCTGAAGATGTTCAAGTGCGTCGACGTCCCGGGCCGGTTCTCGCTCAGCGCGAGCCTGCCGACGATGTACCGCATCGGCTGCTCCATGACCGGCGGTTCGTCCGGCGGCGGCTGGTTCCGGGTGCTGCACGGCAAGTCCGTCCTGGTCTCCAACACCTCGATCGGCCCGGCCGACAACAGCTGGCTGGCCGGCCCGCAGCTGGGCCGCGACGCCGAGGCGCTCTACCAGAACATGAGCAAGACGTACGGCGGTCGCTGACCGGGCAAGCATGCTGAAGGCCCGCCCCCTGCGGACAGGGGGCGGGCCTTTTCGCATCAGGGCAGGAGCGCCGGAGCGCCCGAGCCCGTCAGAGCGCCGGTGCCGGGACGTACGGCGCGAGCTCCGCCGCCAGTTCCTCGTGCACCCGCACCTTGAGCAGGGTGCCCTCCGGGGTGTGCTCCTTGGAGAGGATCTCGCCCTCGTCGTAGGCACGGGCGACCAGCTTGCCGTGCGTGTACGGCACGAGCACCTCGATCTCGACCGACGGACGCGGCAGCTCGTTGTCGATGAGCGCGAGCAGCTGGTCGATGCCCCGGCCGGTGCGGGCCGAGACGGCCAGGGACCGCTTCTCGACGCGCAGCAGCCGCTGGAGCGTCAGCGGGTCGGCCGCGTCGGCCTTGTTGATCACGACGATCTCGGGTACGTCGGTGGCGCCGACGTCCCTGATCACCTCGCGCACGGCGGCCAGCTGCTCCTCCGGATTCGGGTGCGAACCGTCGACCACGTGCAGGATCAGGTCGGACTCGCCGACCTCCTCCATCGTGGAGCGGAACGCCTCGACCAGGTGGTGGGGCAGATGGCGCACGAACCCGACCGTGTCGGCCAGCGTGTACAGCCGGCCGCTCGGGGTCTCGGCCCGGCGCACGGTCGGGTCGAGGGTCGCGAACAGGGCGTTCTCGACCAGCACGCCCGCGCCTGTGAGGCGGTTGAGCAGCGAGGACTTGCCGGCGTTGGTGTAGCCCGCGATGGCGACCGAGGGCACCTTGTGGCGCTTGCGCTCCTGGCGCTTGATCTCGCGGCCGGTCTTCATGTCCGCGATCTCCCGGCGCATCTTCGCCATCTTCTCGCGGATCCGACGCCGGTCCGTCTCGATCTTGGTCTCACCGGGACCACGGGTGGCGAGGCCGCCGCCCTTGCCGCCGCCCATCTGCCGGGACAGCGACTGACCCCAGCCGCGCAGCCTCGGCAGCATGTACTGCATCTGCGCGAGCGCGACCTGCGCCTTGCCCTCTCGGGACTTGGCGTGCTGGGCGAAGATGTCCAGGATCAGGGCGGTCCGGTCGATGACCTTGACCTTGACGACGTCCTCGAGATGGATCAGCTGGCCCGGACTGAGCTCACCGTCGCAGATGACGGTGTCCGCGCCCGATTCGAGGACGATGTCACGCAGCTCCTCGGCCTT
Organism: Streptomyces sp. NPDC007991; assembly: GCF_042958445.1. NCBI lineage: Bacteria > Bacillati > Actinomycetota > Actinomycetes > Kitasatosporales > Streptomycetaceae > Streptomyces > Streptomyces sp. NPDC007991. Next base: position 61,878 of record NZ_JBIBJD010000001.1, on the reverse strand, counting down.
GCCGGAGCCGATGTAGGTGGCCGCGTCGGGCTTGTCGCGGCGCTGGATCACACCGTCGAGCACCAGCGCACCGGCCGTTTCCGCGAGGGCGGCGAGCTCCGCGAGGGAGTTCTCCGCGTCCTGCGCGGTTCCCGTGGTCCAGACGCCGACGAGCACGACCCGCTCCAGGCGGAGCTGGCGGTACTCGACCTCGGTGACGTCCTCGAGCTCGGTGGAGAGGCCCACCACACGGCGCAGGGCCGCGCGGTCGGAGCGGTCGAACTGGTCGCCGTCCCGCTCTCCGTCGATCTCGTGGCTCCAGGCGACGTCCTCTTCCATCAGGGCATCGGCCCGAAGACCCTCGGGGTGGCTGTGCGCGAAGCGCTGGGTGTCCTGGGAAGGGGAAGAAGAGGAGGTCATTGGATCCTTACGTAGCTGGGAAACCGTTTGCGGCGGCGGAGCGCTGCGAGCTTTCCGTCACCGGGCATAACGCGCGAGCATGCCGGGAGATTCCCGGCGCTCCGTGCCGCGCCGACCTGAAGATAGTCGCACGGCACGGGGCGTCTCGTCACCGTGTTATCGAGCGGCCGGTTTGGCGGGCACGGCGGACTTCGCGGGTGCGGCGGCCTCGGCCGGCGCGGTCGGCTTCCAGTCCGGGTGCCCCGGCATCGGCGGGGTCTTCTCCCCGTACAGCCAGCCCTGGAAGAAGCCGTCCAGGTCGCGCCCGGAGATCTCGGCGGCGAGCCGGACGAAGTCCTCCGTCGTGACGGTGTCGTCCCGGTACCGGCCGGCCCAGGCGCGTTCCAGGCGTTCGAAGGCCGGGCGCCCGATCTCCTCGCGCAGTGCGTACAGCACGAGCGCGGCGCCGTCGTAGACGTTGGGCCGGAAGATGCTGGTCTTGCTGCCCGGCTCGGGGGCCTTGGGGGCGGCGGGTGGCCCGCCCGCGGCACGCCAGCGGTCGGAGGCTCCGTACGCGGCCTTCATACGGTCCCGCATCGGCCTGTCGGACTGTTCCTCTGCGTACAGCGCCTCGTACCAGGTGGCGTGTCCCTCGTTGAGCCACAGGTCGGACCAGGTGCGAGGGCCGACGCTGTTGCCGAACCACTGGTGGGCCAGCTCGTGGACCATGACCGACTCGACGTACCAGGCGGGGTAGACGGACTCGGTGAACAGCTCCCGCTCGAAGAGGGAGAGCGTCTGGGTCTCCAGTTCGAAGCCGGTGGAGACGTCGGCCATGAGCAGGCCGTACGTCTCGAAGGGGTAGCGGCCGACCTTGCTCTCCATCCAGGCGATCTGCCCCGGGGTCTTCTCCAGCCAGGGTTCGAGGGCCTCGCGGTACTTGACCGGGACGACGTCCCGTACGGGGAGCCGGTGGGGGCCGGTGCGGTGCAGCACGGTGGAGCGGCCGATGGAGACCTGGGCGAGCTCGGTGGCCATGGGGTGCCGGGTGCGGTACGTCCAGGTGGTCGACCCGCCGGATCTGTTCACCCCGGCGGGCAGCCCGTTGGCGACGGCCGTGTGACCGTCGGGTGCGGTGACCCGGATGGTGAACATCGCCTTGTCGGAGGGGTGGTCGTTGCAGGGGAACACCAGGTGGGCGGCGTCGGCCTGGTTGGCCATGGCCAGGCCGTCCGCGGTGCGCACCCAGCCGCCCTCGCGGCCCTCGGCGGGCTCGGGGTCACTGGTGTGCCACACGGTGATCCGCATCCAGTTGCCGTCCGGCACGGAGTCCTCGGGCGTGATCACCAGGTCCTCACCGGCGGTGCTGAAGGTGGCGGGCTCGCCGTCGACCTCGACCGAGTCGACGGTGCCGTGGGCGAAGTCCAGGTTGACGCGGTCCAGGTCGGCGGTGGTCCAGGCGTCGATGGTGGTCACGGCCCGCAGCGGCTCGCTGTTGCTGCCGGGATAGGTGAAGGAGAGGTCGTACGACGCGACGTCGTAGCCGGGGTTGCCCAGGTACGGGAAGAGGCGGTCGCCGACACCGAGGGGGACGGCGGGGGCGCTCGCGGCGACGAGGCAGACGGAGACGACGGAGGCGAGCAGCGCCGCGGACGTCCGCCTACGGCGGGCGCGGGTACGGGGGTGGGCGCGGTGGGGGGTGAGGCGCATGCCTCACGGCTATCAGCGCGCGGGTGCGCGACGCGGACGACGCGCGTCCGGCCCACCCGAACCGGGGACCGGGGCCTGCGCCGGGTGCCCGCCGCGCGTCGGATGTCCGGCGCCGTGGCGAGCTCGGCCGCCCCGTAATCCGGTGGCCGACGCCCGTGCAGGCTGCGGCCCCGTATCCGGCCGCCGACGCCCCGTCGGGCAGGCGACCCGAATCCGGTCGCCGACACCCAGGCAGGCAGCCGACCCGAATCCGGTCGCCGGCCCTCCCCCCGTCGGGCCGCCGACCGGTGCCCGGGCACCGGCCCTGGCGGGGTCAGCCACCCCGCATCCGGGAGCCGGCGCCCACGCGGGCGGCCGACCCGTACGCGGTGACCGGCGCCCAGGCGGACTGCCGGCCCATACCCGGCCGACGCCCACGCGGACTGCCGACCCGGTCCGGGGGCCGGCGCCCTGGGGGGGGCTCAGCCGCGCTGTATCCGGTGGCCGGAGTCCACGCGGGCTGCCAGGCCATGCTCAAGGGGCCGACTCCCACGCGGACTGCCGACCCGGTCCGGGAGTCGGCGGCCTGGCGGGCTCAGCTGCCCTGTGTCTGTGGTTGGGCCCTGCTGACGTCGTAGACGCCGGCCACGTTGCGCATCGCGCGCATGAGGGCGGGCAGGTGGGCCGCGTCCGGCAGCTGCACGGTGTACGTGTGGCGGACCTGCTGCTGGGTCGGGGGTTCGACCGTCGCGGAGACGATCTCGGCGCCTTCGATGGCCATGGCCTCCGTGAGATCCGCGAGCAGATGGGGACGGACGAACGATTCCGCGACCAGAGTGACCCGGCACTCGGTGGCCTCACCCCAGCGCACACCGACCTCCGCGCGCCCCGCGTCCTTCATACGCGCCACCGCGGCGCACTCGACGCGGTGCACGGTGACCGCTCCCCCGCGTACGGCGAAGCCGGTGATCTCGTCCGGCCGTACGGGCGTACAGCAGCCGGCGAGCCGGACGGTCGCGCCTGGCCGGTCGGTGAGGACGTTTCCGGTGGCAGGGCGTACCCCCGCCTGCTCGGAGGCCGGATCGGACGCCTCCGTGGTCGCGGGCCGGACAGCCGCCGCACGCTCTTCGCCCTGCCGGTCCCGGTCCCCCCGGGCCCCGGTCTGCTGGGCCTCGGCCTGGGCCGGGTGGGCGGCCAGCCACCGCTGGATGGCGATCCGGGCCGCGGGCGTGTGCGCGTGCTCCAGCCACTCCCGGGACGGCTCGGACGCCGGGTCCTGGCCCATCAGGAGCTGGACGGTGTCGCCGTCCTTCAGGACGGTGCTCAGCGTCGCCAGACGGCCGTTGACGCGGGCGCCGATGCACGCGTGCGCGTCCTCGCCGTACTGCGCGTACGCGGCGTCCACACAGCTCGCCCCCTCGGGCAGGCCGAGCGTGCCGCCGTCGGGCCGGAAGACCGTGATCTCGCGGTCCTGGGCGAGGTCCTCGCGCAGGGTCGACCAGAAGTGGTCCGGGTCGGGCGCCGCCTCCTGCCAGTCGAGGAGCCGGGAGAGCCAGCCGGGGCGGGTGGGGTCGACGCGCTCGCCGTCGGCCGGGTCGTCGGGGGCCGGTGCGTACGGGTTGCCGAGCGCGACGACGCCGGCCTCGGCGACCTTGTGCATCTGGTGCGTGCGGATGAGGACTTCGACGACCTGGCCGTCCTCACGGGCGACGGCCGTGTGCAGCGACTGGTACAGGTTGAACTTCGGTACGGCGATGAAGTCCTTGAACTCCGAGACGACCGGCGTCAGGCAGGTGTGGAGTTCGCCCAGGACGCCGTAGCAGTCGGCGTCCTCGTTGACCAGCACCAGCAGGCGGCCGAAGTCGGAGCCGCGGAGCCGGCCGCGTTTACGGGAGACCCGGTGTACGGAGACGAAGTGGCGGGGCCGGATGAGGACGTCGGCCGGGATGTCCGCCTCGCGCAGCACCGTGCGCACCTCGTCGGCGACCTCGGCGAGCGGGTCGTCCGTGCGGGCGGCGTTGCGGACGATCAACTCCCTGGTGTGCGCGTACTCCTCGGGGCGCAGGATCGCGAAGACGAGGTCTTCCAGTTCGGTCTTGAGCGCCTGGACGCCGAGCCGTTCGGCGAGTGGGATGAGCACGTCACGCGTCACCTTCGCGATGCGCTCCTGCTTCTCGGGGCGCATGACGCCGAGGGTGCGCATGTTGTGCAGCCGGTCGGCGAGTTTGATCGACATGACGCGGACGTCGTTGCCGGTGGCGACGAGCATCTTGCGGAAGGTCTCGGGCTCGGCGGCGGCGCCGTAGTCGACCTTCTCCAGTTTGGTGACGCCGTCGACGAGGTAGCGGACCTCCTCGCCGAACTGCTCGCCGACCTGTTCGAGCGTCACGTCCGTGTCCTCGACGGTGTCGTGGAGCAGGGACGCGGTCAACGTCGTGGTCTCGGCGCCGAGTTCGGCGAGGATCAGGGTCACGGCGAGCGGGTGCGTGATGTACGGCTCGCCGCTCTTGCGCATCTGGCCGCGGTGTGAGGACTCGGCCAGGACGTAGGCACGGCGCAGGGGTTCGAGGTCCGCGTCGGGATGGTGGGCGCGGTGCGCGTCGACGACGTGGCTGATGGCGTCGGGCAGCCGGTCGCGGGCGGCGGGGCCGAGCAGCGCGGCACGGCCGAGGCGGCGCAGGTCGATCCGGGGGCGGGACTTTCTGCGCGGGGCTGTCGGCGTCACGGGCCCTGACACCGCGCCCGGCATCGGGCCTGGGGTCACGGAATTCGTGGCCTCCGCACTCATGGGCACCTCCGGCTGCGTGGACCGGCGGACGGGGTGCCCCAGGGCGGACACGGCTCAGGGGGTGGCTTCGGTCCCCCGTCCGGGCCGGTGCTTGATGCTACCGAGCCCACCATGCGTGGCTGACCGCCTCTCGCCGAGCGTGAAACTGATCACCCATTCGAGGGATGAATGTGAGGTTTGCACCCTCGTGCATCGCGACCATGACGGTTCCGTTCCCGCCAAGTGGCCGGTTCCATACGGTGTTTTCCGGTTCCTTACGGTGCTTTCGAGTCGCATGGCCGGCCGCGCGCGGCGATGTCCGGCCGGCCGACCGCGACCGCTCACGCGCGCGTGGCGGTCCCCAGCCACTCCGCGTCGATCTCGCCCTCGGCCACGATCACCGCAGGGCCCGTCATCTCGATCTCGCCGTCGGGCCGCTCGGTGATCACCAGGGTTCCGCCGGGCACGTCCACGGTGTACGTCGCCGGGGTGCCGGTGACCGTAGGGTCGGCGCCGTCGCGGCGGGCGGCGGCCACGGCGACCGCGCACGCGCCCGTGCCGCACGAGCGGGTCTCGCCGGCGCCGCGCTCGTGCACGCGCAGCGCGACGTGCCCGGGGCCGCGGTCGACCACGAACTCGACGTTCACGCCGTCCGGATACGCGGCGGCCGGACTGAAGGGCGGCGGCGAGAGCAGGTCACCGGCGTGGGACAGGTCGTCCACGAAGGCGACCGCGTGCGGGTTGCCCATGTTCACGTTCCGCGCGGGCCAGCTGCGCTCGCCGACGCTCACCGTGACGTCGCCCTCGGGGAGCAGCGCCTTGCCCATGCCCACGGTGACATCACCGTCCTTGGCGATGTGCACGGTCTTCACGCCCCCGCGCGTGGCGACGGCGAGGTCCCCTTCGGCGACATGTCCGGCGCGCTGGAGGTAGCGCGCGAACACCCGCACGCCGTTGCCGCACATCTCCGCGATCGAGCCGTCCCCGTTGCGGTAATCCATGAACCACTCCGCCTCGGACGCCATCGCCTTCGCCTCGGGGTGCGCCGCGGATCGCACCACGTGCAGCAGTCCGTCACCGCCGATGCCCGCGCGCCGGTCGCAGAGGACGGCGACGGCGGCCGGGGACAGGTCGAAGGCGTTCTCGGGGTCCGGGACGATCACGAAGTCGTTCTCGGTGCCGTGGCCCTTGAGGAAGGGGATCCGCGTGCTCATTCCTCGATCGTACGGGGCGCTCCGCGGGAAGGGCCGTGCGGATTGGCCACGGGTATGCGACTGCGTCGTGGTGTGCGGGTGCATCGTGGCTGGTCGCGCCCGTGCGGCGGAGCCGCACATCGACACAGCCCCGCGCACCTCATGGGGCGCGCTTCAGCGGAGCCGTGCCACGCGCCAGACCGCCAGTACGACCACTGCTGCCACCATCACCGTGTACGCGAGGACGACCCGCCAGTCCGGTCTGCGGCCCGAGCCCTTGGCGGGCAGGCCAGGCAGGGCGTAGCCCACGCGGCGGGCGGCCATCATGCCCCAGCCGGCCGCGCACGAGCAGATCAGCAGCCCGAGCATGGCGATCACGGCCCCGCTGTCGCCGAAGTCGAAGGCGAGCGGGAACGCGAACATCAGGGAGCCGAGCGCGGCCAGGCTCACGATGGGCGCGAGCTGCCAGATGCGCAGCCTGCGCTGCGGGCGCAGCTCGACCTCGACCTCGCCCGCGAACATCTCCTCGGGCTCGGGGCCGTCGTCCGTCACACCCTGCGTCTCGTCGGGTCCGTCGGAGCTGAGACGGTCCGCCTCCTGCTCCGGTCCGTCCCGGTGCTCCGGTGCGTCCCCGTGTTCCGGGTCATCCGGGCGCCCGGGTTCATCGCGGCGCTCGGCTTCATCCCGGTCGGCGGTGATGTGATCAGTGCCTTGTGCGGTGTCGCGAGGGCCGGCCTCCATCGCCACGCGCCCTCCCAACTAGGACTCAACTCGGTCGATCGAAGCTCGATGATGGCACGCCGCCGAAGGCCCGGATGACGGCCTGGGCGTCCCGATGCCATGACGTGATCAGGCTGTAACCGGTCGTTCGACCAAAGACAGCGCGAGCTGCGGAAGTTCTGTGAGATCGGCCGCAGCCCCACTCAACCAGTGCACTCGGGGATCGCGCCTGAACCATGAATCCTGACGGCGCGCGAAGCGCTTGGTGGCACGTACGGTCTCGGCCCGCGCGTCCTCCAGGGTGCACTCCCCGGCGAGCGCCGCGAGCACCTGCTGGTAGCCGAGCGCGCGAGAGGCGGTACGCCCCTCACGCAACCCTTGCGCCTCCAGTGCGCGCACCTCGTCCACGAGGCCGGCCTCCCACATCCGGTCGACCCGGCGCGCGATGCGCTCGTCCAGCTCGGGCCGGGCCACGTCGACGCCGATCTGGATCGTGTCGTACACGGAGTCGTGGCCGGGGAGGCTGGCGGTGAAGGGCCTGCCGGTGATCTCGATCACCTCAAGGGCCCGGACGACCCGGCGGCCGTTGCTCGGCAGGATCGCCCGCGCGGCCTGCGGGTCGGCGGCGGCCAGCCGGGCGTGCAGCGCGCCCGAGCCGCGCAGCGTGAGTTCCTGCTCCAGGCGGGCGCGGACCTCGGGGTCGGTGCCGGGGAACTCCAGGTTGTCGACGGCCCCGCGCACATACAGCCCGGAGCCGCCCACCAGGATCGGCCAGCGACCCTCGGCGAGCAGGGCCTCGATCCGCTCGCGGGCCAGTCGCTGGTACTCGGCGACGGACGCCGTGACGGTCACGTCCCAGATGTCCAGCAGGTGGTGGGGCACGCCACCGCGCTCTTCGGGCGTCAGCTTGGCGGTGCCGATGTCCATCCCTCGGTAGAGCTGCATGGAGTCGGCGTTGACGACCTCACCGCCGAGACGCTGGGCCAGAAAGACGCCCAGATCGGACTTTCCGGCCGCAGTTGGTCCGACGACGGCGATGACGCGGGGGGCGGGGGGTGCACTGCTCACCGACCCAGTCTCGCAAACCTCGCACCCTGCTCTCGAACGAGTTACGTGACGCCGCGGCTCCGGGTTCGTTGCCCGTTGCGAGGTTCCTGCCGCCGGATCGCAGAGGCGGTGGCCCGGGTCGCGCAAACGGACGCACCGGGCGACACGGGATTTCGCCCGCACGAGTAATGTATGGAGTGAATATGGGCGTTTTGGCACGACTTCTCCGGCGGTCCAAGGCCACGGAGGAGGTGGCGCCTGCCGCCGTGGCTCAGGCCGATCAGGCGGCGGCCGGGGCCGAGGCGGAGGAAACCGCAGGGACAGAGGCGGCGAAGGGGGCTGAGGGGGCAGCGGAAGCGGCCGAGCCGGTGGCTGAGACTGCCGAGGTCACGGAGACCGAAGGCGTCGACATCCCCAGGCAGCAGTCCACCGCCAAGGCGGCCGACAACGAGGCCGGCGAGGGCGTCCGCACCTGACCGCCCCGCGCGAGGGAAGGTGAACCATGGGTCTCCTGGACAATGTGAAGGCCAGACTGGGCCCGGCCAAGGGCAAGGTCTCGGACCTCGCACAGCGGCACGAGGACAAGATCCAGCACGGCCTCGACAAGGCCGCGCAGGTCGTCGACAAGAGGACCAAGGGCAAGTACAGCGACAGGATCCAGTCGGGCACGGGCAAGGCCAAGGGCGCCATGGACCGACTCGCGCACAAGGGCGACGGCGGGCCGGACGCGGGCGGCACGACGCCGCCGCCGGGCCCGGCCCGCACCATGCCGCCGGACACGGGCCGCACGGCACCGCCGGCGGACGCCGAAGGCACCGCGCCGCCGGACACACCACCGCCCACTTCCTGAGCGCACATCGACGCAGCAGGTCCTGACCACACATCGGCACACCGAAGGGCACATCGGCGGACGGCCGCGGAGCACGAGGGCTCCCGGCCGTCCGCCGTTTCCCGCCCTAGGACCAGGTGGCCACGAGGTATCCCACCCCGTACGGCGCGTCCTCGTACAGCAGTGATCCGTCGAGGTCCTCGCCCTCGGCGGCGCCCGCCAGGACCTGCCAGGGCGCCCGGCCGGAGGACTTCAGTTCGCGCGCCAGCCCTGTGTCCAGGGCCATCAGCGCGGCCACGTCCGCCGCGGCGAGTGCGCGCGCGGCCTCCGCGTCGAAGGGTGCCGCCCGTTCGTCCAGATACCCCGGGGCCTTGAGCGTCCGGCAGGCGCTCGCGTCCCCCATCACCAACAGCGCGACCCGCTCGGCCCGTGCGGCGAGATCCCGTCCGATCCGGCCACACCGCTCGGGCTCGAGCCGGTCTCCCACGCCGAGTCCCTCGACGGGGGCGTCGGACCACCCGGTCCGCTCCAGCAGCCAGGCGGCCACGGCCAGCGCGTGCGGCAGCCGTTGGTCCGCGGGCGCGCCGGCGACCCGTCCCAGCCGTACGTCGAGATCGACGCCGAAGCCCCGGAACGAGCCTCGCGTGCCCTCCGGGTAGGTCTCGGGTCCGGCGCTCTCCACCGGCCCGACGACCACGAGCCGACCTGGCCGCGCGGCGGCGAGCACGCCCAGCGCGTCCGTGCAGGCGGCCCGTGCGGCGTCCAGCTCCGGAGCGGCACCCGCGGCGACGTCGGGCACCAGTAGGGGCGGGCAGGGGCAGACAGCGGCGGCGACAAGCATGATCGGCAGGGTAACCCAGCAGCACACACGCCCCGCCCGACCCAGCCCTGGCGGGAGCCCACCCCAGCCCGCGTCGGCCGGAACGGGGCCAGGCGCCGTCGGGTCCGGGCGCAGACCCCCGTCAGATCCGGCCGCGGCCGAGCCCCAGCGCAGTCAGGCCCGGCCACAGTGGGGACCAGCCAAGCCCCCAGTCAGGTCCGGCCGCGGCCGAGCTCAGCCCCAGTCAGCCCCCATCCACAGCGGACCCGGACCCCGCCAGGCGGCCCGGCCGCAGCCAGCCCAGCCCCGCCGGGCCCGGTCACAACACGCCGCAGCCCGGCTCAGTCGCAGCCGCAGCCGCTCGTCGCCGCCGGGAGGGGCTCGGGTACGCCGATCTTCGGCAGGCCCAGGAGGACGCCGGCCGGCTGAGCCGGCTTGCCCGCCTTCTCGGCGTTGCGCTTCTCCCAGGCGTCGCCCGCGCGCGTGCGGCGCACATCCAGCACGGGGCCCTCGGCGAGGAGGTGGTGCGGGGCGGCGTAGGTGATCTCGACCGTGACCACGTCGCCGGGGCGGACCTCCTGGTCCGGCTTGGTGAAGTGGACGAGGCGGTTGTCGGGGGCCCGGCCGGACAGGCGGTGGGTGCTGTCGTCCTTGCGGCCCTCGCCCTCGGCGACCATCAGCTCCAGCGTGCGGCCGACCTGCTTCTTGTTCTCCTCCCAGGAGATCTCCTCCTGGAGGGCGACCAGACGCTCGTAGCGCTCCTGGACGACCTTCTTGGGGATCTGGCCGTCCATCTCCGCGGCCGGGGTGCCCGGGCGCTTGGAGTACTGGAAGGTGAAGGCCTGGGCGAAGCGGGCCTCACGCACCACGTGCAGCGTCTGCTCGAAGTCCTCGTCGGTCTCGCCGGGGAAGCCCACGATGATGTCGGTGCTGATCGCCGCGTGCGGGATGGCGGCGCGGACCTTCTCGATGATCCCCAGGTAGCGCTCCTGGCGGTAGGAGCGGCGCATGGCCTTCAGAACCGTGTCCGAGCCGGACTGGAGCGGCATGTGCAGCTGGGGCATCACGTTCGGCGTCTCGGCCATGGCCGCGATGACATCGTCGGTGAAGTCGCGCGGGTGCGGGGAGGTGAAGCGGACGCGCTCCAGGCCCTCGATCCTGCCGCAGGCGCGCAGCAGCTTGCTGAAGGCCTCGCGGTCGCCGATGTCGGAGCCGTACGCGTTGACGTTCTGCCCGAGCAGCGTGATCTCGCTGACGCCCTCGGCGACCAGGGCCTCGATCTCGGCGAGGATGTCGCCGGGGCGGCGGTCCTTCTCCTTGCCGCGCAGGGCCGGGACGATGCAGAAGGTGCAGGTGTTGTTGCAGCCGACGGAGACGGAGACCCAGGCCGCGTACGCGCTCTCGCGGCGCGTCGGCAGGGTGGACGGGAACGCCTCCAGGGACTCGGCGATCTCGACCTGCGCCTCCTCCCGCACGCGCGCGCGTTCCAGCAGGACGGGCAGCTTGCCGATGTTGTGCGTGCCGAAGACGACGTCCACCCAGGGCGCCTTCTTCACGATGGTGTCGCGGTCCTTCTGCGCGAGGCAGCCGCCGACCGCGATCTGCATGCCCGGGCGGGCGGCCTTCTTCGGCGCGAGGTGGCCGAGGTTGCCGTACAGCTTGTTGTCGGCGTTCTCCCGCACGGCGCAGGTGTTGAAGACGACGACGTCGGCTACGTCGGCGCCCTCGGGGGCGCGGACGTAGCCGGCGTCCTCCAGCAGACCGGCCAATCGCTCGGAGTCGTGGACGTTCATCTGGCACCCGTAGGTTCGGATTGCGTAACTCTTCGTTCCTTGAACGTCCACTGCCGGGCTCCGGTCGCTGCTGCTGGTCATGCGTCAAGGGTAGGCGGTCTCAGGGATGGGCCGTCCTCGCCCGTGGGGGAGGGACCGAACAGCTGCTCCTGGCGGCGGAGGCGGCGACGACACCCCGGCCATCGAGCTTGCTCGCGTCGGTGGCCGGACGGACCAGGGCGCGGACGTCCTTACTTCCCTTGAGCGGTTGGCGGAGTTACTCGGAACCTTCCCGGGGAAGCGCGCGGCTGTTGATCGCGTCGGCGATGGCGTAGGCGGTGCGGACGAAGGACTCCGCCTGCTGCGCCGACAGGTTCAGCGCGGAGACCTCCTCCAGGGCCCGCCACATGGCGGCCAGGGGCTCGCGCAGGGCACGGCCCTTGTCGGTGAGGTGGACGACCATGACGCGCCGGTCGTGCTCGGCCGGCTCGCGCATGAGCAGGCCCGCGTCCTGCATGCGGCGCAGGGACTTGGAGACGGTGGAGTGGTCCAGGCCGACGCTGTCGAGCAGCTCGGACTGGGTCTGGCCGTCCCGGTCGAGGAGTTGCATCAGCAGCAGTTCCTGTCCGGGATGCAGGTCCATCTCGCGGAGCATGGCGGCGGCGCGGGCGCGATGAGCGCGGGCGAGCTGGAAGATCGCGTAGCTCATCGGCCCCTCGCCGGCCGTGCTGGGGATGCGAGGTGTGGGGGCGGGCATGGCTGGGTTCCTCAGACGGTGTGGGTGGGGTAGTCGGTGTAGCCGGCCACTCCGCCGCCGTAGAAGGTGGCCGGGTCGGGGGTGTTCAGCGGCGCGTCAGAGCGTAGCCGCTCCACCAGGTCCGGGTTGGCGAGCGCGAGGGCGCCGACGGAGACGAGGTCGGCCGTGCCCTGGTCGATGTCCTTGGCGCGGGTGGGCAGGTCGGTGCCGGCCCGGTTGAGGATCAGGGTGGTCGGCCACAGCTTGCGCAGGGTGCCCAGCAGTTCCTCGTCGCCGGAGTGAAGGATGTGGAGGTAGGCGAGGCCGAGCGGGCTGAGGGCGCGCAGGAGCGCCGGATACAGCTCGGCGGTGTCGGACTCGGCGATGTCGTTGTAGGTGTTGCCTGGGGAGATGCGCAGGCCGGTGCGGTCACCGCCGATCTCGTCGGCCACGGCAGCGGCGACCTCGACTGCGAAGCGGATGCGGCCCTGGAGGGAACCGCCGTAGCGGTCGGTGCGCCGGTTGCTGTGGTCGGACAGGAACTGGTGCACCAGGTAGCCGTTGGCGCCGTGGATCTCCACGCCGTCGGCGCCCGCCGCGACGGCGGCCGCTGCGGCGCGGCGGAAGTCGTCGACGGTCGCAGCGACCTCCTGCGTCGGCAGGGCACGGGGTGTGGGCATCTCCTGGGGCCCGGACGCGGTGAACATCGTGCCCTGCGGCCGGATCGCCGAGGGGGCGACGGGCGGGCGCCCATGCGGAGTGTTGTCGGGGTGGGAGATGCGTCCGGTGTGCATCAGCTGGATGACGATCCGGCCGTCGGCCGCGTGCACGGCGTCGGTGACCTTGCGCCATCCGGCGATCTGCTCGTCGTTGTGGATGCCGGGGGTGAGGAGGTAGCCCTGGCCGTCGGCGGAGGGCTGGGTTCCCTCGGTGATGATGAGCGCGTGCGAGGCCCGCTGGGCGTAGTACTCGGCGTTCAGTTCGGTCGGTACGCCTTCGGGTGTGGAGCGGTCACGGGTCATGGGGGCCATGACCAGGCGGTGCGGGAGGGCGATGTCGCCGACGGTGGTCGGTGTCCACAGGGCGTTCAGCATGGGTGGTCCTTCGGCGCGGTGGTGGCCAGGTGATGATCGGAACAAGCGGGGGTGCGGGCGTGATCAGTCGAGGGTGAGGACGAGCTTGCCGCGGACATGCCCGGCGTCGCTGACCTGCTGGGCCGTGGCGGCCTGGGCGAGCGGGTAGGCCGTGACGGTGGTGACGAGCTTGCCGGTCGCGGCGTCCTGAGCCAGCGCGGCCAGGCGGGCGGCCGAGCGTTCCTGGCCACCGCTGGAGAAGGTGATGCCGAGCTGGTGCGCGCGGAAGTCGGCGATGGTGACGATGCGTTCGGTACCGCCGCGCAGAGCGACGGAGTCCTCAAGGGCTCCTTTCCCGGCCACGTCGAACACCGCGTCCACGCCGTCGGGGGCCAGTGCCCGGACCCGCTCGACCAGGCCCTCGCCGTACACGGTCGCGGTGGCGCCGAGCGAGGCGAGGTAGTCCTGGTTGACGGGGCCGGCGGTGGCGATGACACGCGCTCCGCGGGCCGTGGCGAGCTGGACCGCCAGGGTGCCGACCGCTCCGGCCGCGCCGTGCAGCAGCAGGGTCTCCCCGGCGGTGACGCCGAGCAGGTCCAGGACCCGCTCGGCCGTCTCGCCCGCCACCGGCAGGGCGACCGCGTGCTGCCAGTCGAGGCCGGCGGGCTTAGGGGCCACGGTGGTGGCCAGCGCGTACTCGGCGTACGAGCCGGTGTCCGACCAGCCCACCACCTCGTCACCCACCTTCGCGTCCCGCACGCCCTCACCCAGCGCGTCCACCACGCCGGCGAGCTCGTGACCGGGGACGGAGGGCAGCGGTGTGGGGAACACGGCCTCCATCGCCCCGGAGCGGATCTTGCCGTCCAGCGCGTTCAGCCCGGCCGCCCCGACGCGGACGCGGATCTGCCCGGGACCGGGCCGCGGGACCTCGATGTCCGCCTCGTGCAGCACTTCTGTACCCCCGAAGCGGTCGAACAGGATGGCTTTCATGACGACTCCTCTCGCATCGCCACCCATTTAGGTGGCTAGACACATAACTAACGTAGCGGCAAACATGTGGCTAGCCAAGTAATGGGTTCTCTCGGGACGGCGGTCGAAGAGGGTGGCGCCGCCGGAGCACGCCCCGTCGGCCGATGCGGGGCATGCCGAGCATCACGCTCCGGCTGCGGCGCAGACGGCGACGGCCTCGCCGATCTGGGCATGTTCGTCAGCCGTGAGGCCCCCGAGACCGGCCTCGACCCGGTCGATCGGGCGCGCTCACGCCTCTATGAGACCGGCGCGGATCGCGTACCTGGTCAGCTCCAGACGGTCGCGCATGCCCAGCTTCTGGAGGAGGTTGGCGCGGTGGCGTTCGACCGTCTTGGCGCTGATGAAGAGGAGCTCGCCGATCTCCTTCGAGGTGTGGCCCTCGGCGACCAGCTTGAGGATCTCCTCCTCGCGTTCGGTGATGGCCCGTTCCGGCAGGCCGTCGCCCCGGTGCAGCCGCTCCAGGTGGGAGCGGACGAGGGCCCGCTCGGCGCCCGGGTAGATGAACGGCTCGTCGCGCACGGCCGCCCGGCAGGCCTCGACCAGGTCGCGGTCGGCGACGGACTTGAGGACGTAGCCGCTGGCTCCGGCCCTGAGCGCCTCGAAGAAGTACTCCTCGTTGTCGTACATCGTCAGGATCAGGATGTGCAGGCCGGGCAGCCGGCGGGAGAGTTCGCGGGCTGCCTGGAGGCCGGTCATACGGGGCATGGCGACGTCCAGGACGGCCAGGTCGACGGCGGTTTCCCGGGCTTTGGCGACGGCCTCGGCCCCGTCTGCGGCCTCTGCGACGACCGTCAGGTCGGGCTCCCCGTCCAGGATGAGGCGCACGCCCCGGCGCACGAGGGTGTGGTCGTCGGCGAGCAGGACACGGATCGGGGTCGGCATCAGCGTGCTCCTTCCACCACCGGCAGGAGCAGCCGCACGTCGGTGCCCCCGCCCGGGGCCGGTTCGAGAGTGAGGGCGGCGCCGATCAGGAGGGCGCGTTCGCGCATACTGGTGAGGCCGACGCCTTCCGGGGCGTCACCGAGGCCGGTGCCGTTGTCGCGTACGAGGAGTTCGACGCCGCCGGGGACCGGCCGGAGGCGGAGTTCGGCACGGTCGGCTGCGGCGTGCCGGGCGGTGTTGGTCAGGCCTTCCTGGGCCACGCGGTAGACGACGAGTTCCGATTCCGGGGTGAGGGCGGGGAGGTCGCCGGTGACGTGGTGGCGCACGGTCAGCCCGTGGGTCGTGAACTCGGCGGCGAGCGAGCGCAGGGCGCTGGCCAGGCCGAGTTCCTCCAGGACACCGGGGCGCAGCCGACGGGCGATACGGCGGATCTCGTCCAGGCCGGCCCGGGTCGCCTCCTGCGCCTGGCCGACCTCCTCGCGCAGGTCCTCGGGCGCCCGGTCCGCGACGCGCTTGAGCTGGAGGAGGACGGCGGTCAGGGTCTGCCCGACCTCGTCGTGGAGCTCCCGGGCGATCCGGTGCCGTTCGCTCTCCTGTGCGGACAGCGCCCGGGCGGCGCCCGCGGTCCGCTCGGCCTCCAGCCGGTCGAGCATCGCGTTGTACGTCGTGATCAGCCCGGCCGTCTCCGCCGGGCCGGCGACCACCGGGCGGGAGCCCGGACGCAGCAGGTCGACGGTGGCCATGGCCCGGTCGAGCCGTTGCAGGGGTCCGAGGCCGAAGCGCAGCACGAGCGCGTTGCCGGCGAGCAGCAGCACCAGGCCGCCCAGCAGGACGAGCGCCTCGCCCGCCAGGACGGGGGTCGACACGGTGACCGGGCCGAGCAGCAACGCGGTGGCCACGAGCAGGCCCGCCGCGTTGAGCGAGAAGATCCGCCAGAACAACGACACGTTCCTGGATCCGCTCCTTCCGGCTTTCCCCTGTGACCCGGCGTTCGCATATGACACCGCCCGCTCCACTCTCTCCGGCGACCGGCCACCGCGTATATCCGTCACGACACCCATGTCGTCACCGTACGGCTGGATGACAGCATGCGGAGTTGACCCATCCGTTGATCGATACCGTTCACCAGACCGACAAGAGCCGGACGAAACAAGGGGAAGAAACGTGTCAGCTCCGCGCCTGAGGGCGACACCGCTGCCGGGCATCGGGGTCCAGTACGACCTGGAGACCCGGGAACACCGCCATCTGTCGGTGGTGGCGCACCGCGACGGCACGCGCACGGTGAACGTGTACCGGGCCGACGATCCGGACTCCTGTGCGCAGTCACTGCGGCTGACCGGTTCGGAGGCGGGGTCGCTGATCGACGCGCTGAAGCCGTCCCACCACAGCCCGAGTCTGCTGTACACCACGGACCTGGGGCTGGTCGCCGAGCGGATCGAGGTGGCCGCGACCTCGCGCTGGAACGGGCGGGTGCTGGGCGACACGCGGATGCGTACGGAGACGGGCGCGTCGGTCGTGGCGGTGCTGCGGCGGGCCGAGGCCATCCCCTCCCCCGCGCCGGACTTCCGGCTGGCGGGCGGGGACACGCTGATCGTGGTCGGCACCCGTGAGGGCGTCGACGCCGCCGCGGCGATACTCGGTCGGGGGTGAGCCGGTGCACTCCGCGGTTCTGCTGATCGAGTTCGGTTCCATCATCCTCGGCCTCGGTCTGCTCGGCCGGTTCGCCGCCCGTTTCCGGCTCTCGCCGATACCGCTGTACCTGCTGGCCGGTCTGGCCTTCGGCGAGGGCGGTCTGCTGCCGCTGGGCGCGAGCGAGGAGTTCATCGCCACGGGCGCCGAGATCGGCGTCATCCTGCTGCTGCTGATGCTGGGCCTGGAGTACACGGCCAGCGATCTGGTCTCCAACCTCAAGACCCACTACCCGTCCGGTCTGGTCGACTGCGCGTTCAACGCGCTGCCGGGGGCTGCGGTGGCGCTGCTGCTCGGCTGGGGGCCGGTGGCCGCCGTCGTCCTGGCCGGTGTCACCTGGATCTCGTCCTCCGGCGTGATCGCGAAGGTGCTCGGTGATCTCGGGCGGGTCGGCAACCGGGAGACGCCGGTGATCCTCAGCGTGCTCGTGCTGGAGGATCTCGCGATGGCGGTGTATCTGCCCATCGTCACGGCGCTGGTGGCGGGGGCCGGGCTGCTGGCCGGCAGCCTGACCCTGGCGATCGCGCTGGGCGCGGCGGGACTCGTGCTGTTCCTGGCCCTGCGCTACGGCAGGGTGATCTCCCGCTTCGTCTCCAGCGACGACCCCGAGAAGCTGCTGCTGGTCGTGCTGGGTCTGACGATCCTGGTCGCGGGTGTGGCACAGCAGCTCCAGGTGTCGGCGGCTGTGGGGGCCTTCCTGGTGGGCATCGCGCTGTCGGGAGAGGTGGCGGAGGGTGCGCACACGCTCCTCAGCCCGCTGCGTGACCTGTTCGCGGCGGTCTTCTTCGTCTTCTTCGGCCTGCACACCGACCCGTCCAGCATCCCGCCCGTTCTGCTGCCCGCCCTGGGTCTGGCCGTCGTCACCGCCCTGACGAAGATCGCCACCGGATACTGGGCGGCGCGGCGGGCCGGGATCTCCGTCAAGGGCCGCTGGCGGGCGGGCGGCGCGCTGGTCGCCCGTGGCGAGTTCTCCATCGTCATCGCCGGTCTGGCCGTCTCGGCGGGCATCGAACCGTCCCTCGGCCCCCTGGCCACGGCCTACGTCCTGATCCTGGTCGTCCTGGGCCCGCTCACCGCGCGCTACACGGAGCCGGTGGCGACCTGGTGGACCCGTCGCCGCGAGTCACGCCGGGAAGACGCGACGGAGACGACACCGCGGGCCAAGGAGGCGGACGCGCAGGTGGCCGACTGAGGGAGGCGGCCTGGAGGGGGACAGTGGAGCCGCCCCAGGCCGGGGCGGCGGCCAGGAGCCGGACAGGGGAAGCCACCGCCCGCCCATCAGCCATCAGACACCGGACGGGGGAACCGCCGCCCGCCCGGGCAACCATCGGCCGACGGACCACAGATACCCGCCCGGGCAACCGCCGGCCGACGGACGACACCGCCCGCCCGGGCAACCGGCACCCGGCAACCGCCGGACCAGCTGAGCCGCAGGCCCGGGCGGCGGCTCAGGCTCCCGCCCCCGGTTCCCACCCCTGTCTCCGCAGCACCCCCGGCACATCCGGTGCCTCGTAGTGCTCCCCCTTGAGCACCTTGCCGTCCTCGCGGCGGGAGACGGTGCCATCGGGGCCGATCTTGGTCATGTTGGAACGGTGGATCTCGGCCAGGACCGCGTCGAGGTCGATGCCGTGGACGAGGGCCGTGCCGTACGCCACGTAGACGACGTCGGCGAGTTCGTGGGCGAGCCGGTCGAGCGGGCCCGTCACCGACACCTCGGCGACCTCCGCGGCCTCCTCCGCGAGGAGTTCGCCGCGGTGGGCGGCGAGCTCCGGGGGCACCTCCGTCGGGGTACTGCGAGCGTCCAGGCCGAAGGCGAGGTGGAATTCACGGACCAGGTCAGCGGGCGAGGAGCTCATGGGGCCGACTGTAGTGGCCGCCACTGACACTCCCCCCGGCCCCGCCGTGTGAACCCGCCCCTGGTCACCGGGGCACCACGGCTGGCAGGATCTCGCGCATGTCCACGATGTTCCCCCCGCTCGGCAGGCGCCGGGCCCTCCAGGGCGGCGGCGCCGCCCTCGTGGTCCTCGGGCTGCTGCTGTGGTGGCTGCGCCCCTGGGCCGAGGAACCTCCGGGCGGGACGATCCGGTTCAGCACGGGCACACGCGCGGGGGTGTACTACGAGTACGGCGACCTCCTGCGCAAAGCGATCGACAAGGACATGCCCGATCTGAAGGTGCGGTTGCTGACCAGCGCCGGTTCGCAGGAGAACGTCGCGGACGTGGCGACGGGCCAGGCCGACTTCGCGATCGCCGCCGCCGACGCGGTCGCCACGTACAAACTGGAGCACGGCACGGGCGCCGACCGCCTGCGCGGGGTCGCCCGCCTGTACGACGACTACGTCCAGCTCGTCGTACCGCCGGACTCGGACATCCGCTCCGTCGCGGATCTGCGGGGCAAGCGCGTGGCCATAGGACTGCCGGACTCCGGCGTGCGGCTGATCGCCAACGGCGTGCTCAAAGCGGCCGGGATCGACCCGGAGAAGGACATCAAGCCGTCGTCGGACGGCATCGACACCGGGCCGAAACGGCTGGGGCACGGCCTCGACGCGTTCTTCTGGTCGGGCGGGCTGCCCACGGACGGGCTCGGCCGGCTGGCCAAGAAGTCGGCGTCGGCCTTCCGCTTCGTGCCGGTCGACGCCGGCCTCGTGGCCAAGCTGCACGACCAGGGCGGTGCCACGCGCTACTACCGCGCCACCAAGATGCCGGAGTCGGCCTACCCCACCATCCAGCGCGGCGACCCGGTCCCCACCCTGGCGGTGTCCAACCTGCTGGTCACGCGCCAGGACATGGACCCCCGGCTCACCGAGTGGCTGACCCGTACGGTGCTCGACAGCCGGGACGGCATCGGCGCGACCGTCCACTCCGCCCAGCTGGTCGATGTCCGCACGGCGATCTACACCGACCCGCTCAAGCTGCACGACGGGGCCCGGCGCTACTACCGGGCGGTCAAGCCATAGCCCGTCCGCCCCTCCTCACCGGGCTTCGGCTTCGCTACGCCGGTCCGACCCTGGGCACCGTCACCGTCACCTTCAGCCCCTGCGGCTCGTGATGGTCGTACGCGATCGAACCGCCGCCCGCCGCGAGCAGCGCCCGCGCGATGGACAGTCCGAGGCCCGAACCCTTGATGTTCTGGTGGCGGCTGCTGCGCCAGAAGCGGTCGCCGATGCGGGCCAGTTCCTCGTCCGTCAGACCCGGTCCCTGGTCGGTGACGACGACGCTGGAGGTGTCGCCGTCACGCGCGACGGTCACCTCGACCGTCCGGCCCTCGGGCGTGAACTTCACCGCGTTGTCGATGATCCCGTCCAGCGCGCTGGACAGCGCCACCGGGTCGGCCCACCCGGTCGTCGGCGGGCAGTCGCTCACCAGGTGTACGCCCTTGGCCTCGGCGGTCGGGGACCAGGCCGCGACCCGTTCGGCGGCGAGCTCGCCGATGTCGGTGATCTTCAGATCGGCGTCGGTGTGCTCGGCCAGCGCCAGGTCGAGCAGATCGTCCAGGACCTGCGCGAGGCGCTTGCCCTCGGACTGGACCGAGGCGATCTCCTGGTTGCCCTCGGGCAGCTCGAAGGAGAGCAGCTCGATGCGCAGCAGCAGCGCCGCGAGCGGGTTGCGCAGCTGGTGCGAGGCATCGGCGACGAAGGCGCGCTGCTGCTCCAGCACGTCCTCCACGTTGTCCGCCATCTCGTTGAACGACCGGGCCAGGCGCCTGAGTTCCGGCGGACCTCCGGCGGCGGCGACCCGGGACTTCAGCCGCCCCGTGGCGATGTCGTGGGTGGTGGCGTCCAGCACCCGTACGGGCTTGAGCACCCAGCCGGTCAGCCGCAGGGCGGCACCGACGGCCAGCAGCATCGCGGCGAACTCCCCCGCGCCGATAACCAGCCAGCCGTGCAGCGTGCGCGAGCGCAGCTGCCCGGTGGGCGAGTCGGTGACGACGACCGCGACGACGTCGCCGTCCCGGATGACCGGTGAGGCCACCACCAGGTTGCGGCGCTGCCAGGGCCACACCTGCCGCGGGTCGTGGCTGCGGCGGCTGAGCAGCGCCTCGTCGAACGCGTCGCGTACCTCACCCTCCTTGGGCAGGGACCACCCGGCTGGCGCGTGGGCCATGGCACTGCCGCTGCGGTAGAAGACACCGGCCCGGATGCCGTAGACCGTGTAGTAGCTGTCGAGTTCGCGGCTGAGCGTGGCCAGGCGCTCGTTCTCGAACGCGCTGGCGGTCCCGGTGGGCGAGTCGGTCACGAACTGGGCGAGAGCCGCGAAGCGTGCCGTGTCGTCGATGCGGTCGACGACGACCTTCTGCTGCTGGGCGCCGGCCAGGCTGACGGCGAGCGGGACACCGAGCGCGAGCAGCACGGCCGCCATCAGGATGATCAGCAGCGGGAGCAGACGAGTGCGCACCCGGCCCCGCTATCCGGCAGGCGCGACGAGCCGGTAGCCGACTCCGCGTACGGTTTCGATGAGGGCCGGCATCCGCAGCTTGGCGCGCAGGGACGCCACATGCACCTCCAGGGTGCGCCCGGTCCCCTCCCAGCTCGTCTGCCACACCTCGCTGATGATCTGCTCCCGGCGGAAGACCACCCCGGGCCGCTGCGCGAGCAGGGCCAGGAGGTCGAACTCCTTGCGCGTCAGCTGGATCACGGTTCCCTCCACGCTGACCCGGCGTGTGGGCAGCTCGATGTGCACCGGGCCGAGGCGCAGTTCCGTCTCGATACCGCTGGAGGTGTCCTCGTGCGAGGTGCGCCGGCTGACCGCGTGGATACGGGCGAGCAGTTCCCCGGTGTCGTACGGCTTCACCACGTAGTCGTCGGCGCCGAGATTGAGGCCGTGGATGCGGGAGCGCACGTCGGAGCGCGCGGTGACCATGATCACCGGTGTGCTGGTGCGCTTGCGGATCTTGCCGCAGACCTCGTATCCGTCCTGGTCGGGCAGGCCGAGGTCGAGCAGGACGACACCGAAGCCGTCGACCTCGGGGACCAGTGCCTGAAGGGCCTCCTCGCCGCTGCGCGCGTGCGTGACGTCGAACCCGTGCCGCGCCAGGACCGCGGACAGAGCGGCGGCGACGTGGTTGTCGTCCTCGACGAGCAGCAGTCTCACCCGGGCCCCCTTCGGTTCACTGGCCGTACGATCTATCTGTGTACAAAAACGCGTGCACGCGCGCGCGTGCACCTTGTGCAGTCACGCTGATGGATGAGGACGGCGTCAAGAGGGTTCCGGTTGCGGCGAGCTTCCGTTACCCGGCCGATATGAGCGCTGCTCATAAGTGCTACGACATGTGTCCGATTGCTATCGGATCGTGATGCTCAGATTCCCCTCAGATGTAATGACGCAGGTCGTAGAGGGTTACTACTGTCCTCCGAAACCGAGGAGGACGGAGCCTGAGAGCGATGACCGAAGTATCGGTGGCCAAGGAAGATGTGGCCGCGACCGGAGAACTGGTCGTCCTGAAGAGCGTCAACAAGCACTTCGGCGCGTTGCACGTACTCCAGGACATCGACCTGACGATCGCCCGCGGTGAAGTCGTCGTGGTCATCGGGCCCTCCGGGTCCGGCAAGTCCAC
Organism: Streptomyces sp. NPDC007991; assembly: GCF_042958445.1. Lineage (NCBI taxonomy): Bacteria > Bacillati > Actinomycetota > Actinomycetes > Kitasatosporales > Streptomycetaceae > Streptomyces > Streptomyces sp. NPDC007991. The sequence goes on along the minus strand of NZ_JBIBJD010000001.1, from coordinate 39,701 downwards.
CCTGTGCCGCACCATCAACCGCCTGGAGACGACCGACTCCGGCACGATCACCATCGACGGCAAGCCGCTGCCCGCCGAGGGCAAGGCGCTGGCCAAGCTGCGCGCCGACGTCGGGATGGTCTTCCAGTCCTTCAATCTCTTCGCGCACAAGACCGTGCTCGAGAACGTGATGCTCGGCCAGATCAAGGTCCGCAAGAAGGACAAGAGCGCCGCCGAGGAGCGGGCCCGCGCCCTGCTCGACCGGGTCGGCGTCGCCGCGCAGGCCGAGAAATACCCGGCACAGCTCTCCGGCGGCCAGCAGCAACGCGTCGCGATCGCGCGGGCGCTGGCCATGGAGCCGAAGGTCATGCTCTTCGACGAGCCGACCTCCGCGCTCGACCCCGAGATGATCAACGAGGTGCTGGAGGTCATGCAGCAGCTCGCCCGGGACGGCATGACCATGATCGTCGTCACCCATGAGATGGGTTTCGCACGATCGGCCGCGAACCGCGTGGTGTTCATGGCGGACGGCCGAATCGTCGAGGAAGCTGCGCCCGACCAGTTCTTCAGCAACCCGCGCAGCGACCGTGCCAAGGACTTCCTTTCGAAGATCCTTCACCACTGACGGCGCGGGCAGCGCCCGGCGCGACCCGCGTCACCCTTGACGGCCCGCATCTCTTCTCAAGTCAAAGGATGTTCACCATGAAGCTCCGCAAGGTCACCGCCGCCTCGGTCACCGTCTTCGCCCTCGCCCTGACCGCCACCGCGTGCGGCGGCGACAGCAACGGCGGCGGCTCCAGCTCCGGCGGCGGCAAGACGATCAAGATCGGTATCAAGTACGACCAGCCGGGTCTCGGTCTGAAGAAGCCGGACGGATCCTTCTCCGGTTTCGACGTGGACGTGGCGACCTACGTCGCCAAGCAGCTCGGCTACAAGCCGAACCAGATCGAGTGGGTCGAGACCAAGAGCGCCGACCGTGAGAACGCGCTGCAGCGCGGCGACGTGAAGTTCATCGCGGCCACGTACTCGATCACGCCCGAGCGCCAGCAGAAGGTCGACTTCGCCGGCCCCTACCTTCTTGCCCACCAGGACCTGCTGGTCAAGAAGGACTCCGACATCACCAAGGGCACGGACCTCAACGGCAAGAACCTGTGCTCCGTGACCGGCTCCACCTCGGCGCAGAACGTCCACAAGACGATCGCCCCGAAGGCCAACCTCAAGGAGCTCAGCAGCTACTCCGAGTGCGTGTCCGCCCTGCAGAGCGGCCAAGTCGACGCGCTGACCACCGACGACTCGATCCTCGCCGGCTACGCCGCGCAGGACCAGTACAAGGGCCAGTTCAAGCTCGCGGGTCTGAAGCTCAGCAACGAGAACTACGGCATCGGGGTGAAGAAGGGCGACACCAAGCTCGTCGACCAGATCAACAAGGCGCTCGAGAAGATGGAGAGCGACGGCTCCTGGGAGGCCGCCGTCAAGAAGAACTTCGGCCCGGCCGACTACAAGAACGAGCCGGCCCCGAAGATCGGCCAGATCGTCAAGTAATCCCGGGTCACAGCCCGGCACGCGGGGTTCCCCGGGCGCGCCGCCGTCCGTCGCGATCACGGCGGCGGCGCGCCCCGCCCTCCACACACGCCAGCCACCCGGAAGCGCGGGAGATCGTGTTCGACTTTCTTGAAGGTTACGACGTCCTAGGGGCGTTCTGGATGACGGTGAAACTCACGGCCCTCTCCGCCGTGGGCTCCTTGATCTGGGGCACCCTGCTGGCCGCGATGCGCGTCAGCCCCGTCCCGCTCATGCGCGGTTTCGGCACCGCCTACGTCAACATCGTCCGGAACATCCCGCTGACGGTCATCATTCTGTTCAACTCGCTGGGCCTCGCCCCCATCTTCGGTATGACGCTGGGCTCCGAGAATTTCAAGATCCAGGGTTTCCGGCTGGCCGTGCTCGGTTTCGTCGTCTACACCGCGGCCTTCGTCTGCGAGGCGCTCCGCTCCGGCATCAACACGGTGCCGCTCGGCCAGGCGGAGGCGGCCCGGGCCATCGGGCTGAACTTCACCCAGACCCTGCGGCTGATCGTCCTGCCGCAGGCCTTCCGCTCGGTCATCGGGCCGCTGGCCAACGTGCTGATCGCGCTGACCAAGAACACCACGGTGGCCGCCGCCATCGGCGTCGCCGAGGCCGCTGCCCTGATGAAGACGATGATCGAGAACGAGGCCCAGACCCTGCTCATCGGCGCGGTCTTCGCCTTCGGGTTCGTGGTTCTGACCCTGCCGACCGGCCTCCTGCTCGGCTGGCTCAGCAAGCGACTGGCGGTGAAGCGATGAGTTCGGTCCTCTACGACACACCCGGCCCCCGCGCCAAACGGCGCAACGTGGTCCTCTCAGTGGTCTTCTTCGTCCTCCTCGCCCTGCTCCTGTGGTGGATGTGGAAGACCATGGACGACAAGAACCAGCTGACGTCCGCCCTGTGGAAACCGTTCACCCAGTCCGAGGCGTGGACGACGTACCTGCTGCCCGGCCTGGCCAACACCCTGAAGGCCGCAGCGCTGGCCATGGTGATCGCCCTTCCGCTCGGCGCGGTCTTCGGCATCTCACGCCTGTCCGACCACCGGTGGGTGCGAGGGGTGGCCAGCGTGGTGGTCGAGTTCTTCCGGGCCATCCCGGTGCTGCTGCTGATGCTGTTCGCCAACGAGTTCTACTCCCGCTATACGAACGTCACCAGCGAGAGCCGGCCCCTCTACGCGGTCGTCACCGGCCTGGTGCTCTACAACGCGGCCGTCCTCGCCGAGGTCGTCCGGGCGGGCATCCTCGCCCTGCCCAAGGGCCAGACGGAGGCCGCGTACGCGATCGGCCTGCGCAAGGGCCAGACGATGGCCAGCATCCTGCTCCCGCAGGCCGTGACGGCCATGCTGCCCGCCATCGTCAGCCAGCTGGTGGTGATCGTGAAGGACACTGCGCTGGGCGGTGTGATGATCGGCTTCACGGAGCTGCTCAACTCGCGCGGCACGCTGGCCGCCAACTACGCCAACGTCATCCCCAGCTTCATCGTGGTGGCGGTCATCTTCATCCTGCTGAACTTCATCCTCACCTCCTTCGCCTCCTGGCTGGAGGCAAGGCTGCGCCGCAGCAAGCGCAGCACGGGTGCTGTTCTCGGTGCCGACAAGGTCGACGACGTGAACGCGGCCGAAGTGGGCGGCACCTAGGGCACCGGTGCCGGCGGCTCGATCTGACGACCCGAACAACCCCTACGACGTGGCCCGCCGGGAATCCGGCGGGCCACAGTCGTGTCGAGCGCCGAGCCATTCGGCATGGCCGCCCCTGACACCCCATCACGTGACGAGCGTGTCGCCCGGCTACCCTTGATGCGACGCATGATCGCCACCGGCCGCCGGTCACTTGACGCAAGCACCGGCAATGGGTTGCATACGTTCTGTGATCGTGCACCCTGCTCCAAGCTCCTGTTCACCTACGTCTCTCAGGACAACACCACGGGCAGGGGGCGCCGCGTCGTGGACCCGGTGATCATCGTCGGAGCGGGGCCCGTCGGGCTGACGCTCGCCTTGGCCCTGGCGCGTCAGGAGGTGCCGTGCGTCGTCCTCGACGAGGGGCCGGGCAAGGACGAACCCCGTGCGGCGCGCACCGTCGTCCTGCGCGAGGACACCGCCGCTCTCGTGGAACGGCTGACCGGCGTGCCTCTGTCCCGGGCCGGCGCCCACTGGGCCGGATGGCGGTCGATGCGGCGCAAGCAGGTGATGCGCGAGATCGTTTTCGACGGCGCTGATCCCGCCCCCCTGCACATCGCCCAGCACGTGCTGACCGGCGCCCTGCGCGCGGCCCTTTCCGGCGAACGGCTCGTCAAGGTCGCGGTGGAGAGCCGGCTCGACGGCATCGAACAGGAGTCCTCGGGCGTCACGGCCCACACCCGCGGCCCCAAAGGCACCTGGTGGCGCGGCAGCTACCTGGTCGGCTGCGACGGCCCCCGCTCGACCGTGCGCAAACTCCTGGACATCCGCTTCCCGGGCCGTACGGCGGTGGAACGCCACGCCGTTGCCGCGCTGCGCACGGAACTGCCCTGGCACGACGAGGCGTTGCTGCACCGCATGCCGCCGTGGCGCATGTCGGGTCCCTCGGCCGGCGAGGTCACCGCGCGCCCGCTGCCGGACGGCGTCTGGCGTCTGGACTGGCTCCTGCCGCCCGGCAAGGACCTGGTCACCCCCGAACTGCTGCTGACCCGCATCCGGGAGACCCTGGCCGGCTGGGCGGGCGGCACGACCCCGCCGTACGAGCTGCTGGACACCGGCGTCCACACGGTCCATCACCGCCTGGCCCGCCGCTGGCGCGCCGACCGTGTCTTCCTCGCCGGGGACGCGGCCCACCTGCTCGGCGTGCTGGGCACGCACGGTCTCGACGAGGGCCTCAGGGACGCCGACAACCTCGCCTGGAAGCTGGCCGTGGCCTGGCACCACGGGCCGCACGACGCGCTCCTCGACAGCTACCAGACCGAGCGCCGCGCGGTCGTCGCCGCCCGGCTGCGCGCCGCCGACCAGGCACTGCCGTTGCTGCGCGGCGGCGGAGGCCTGCGCTCCTACGTCCCCGGCTCGTCCCGGGGCCACGACGCGCTCCTCACGGACGGTCACTTGGGGCACGGCCAACTGGGTGCGCCGGGGACGTACGCCGACTCGCCCCTCGCGCCCCCACGCCTCGAAGGCGAGACCCCCGTCGACACACCGCCCGGAGCGCCGGTCACGGACGTGCGGGTCACCGCGGAGGACGGCACCTTCGTACGGCTGCGGGACCGGCTCGGCCGCGGCGCGCTGCTCGTGGTGCTGATCGCGCCGGGCACGGGTGTGTGGGAGCGCAAGCACTGGGTCAGTGCCGGCATCATGCCCCGGCTCGCGGCCGCGGTCTCGGCACTGCCGCACCCCGCCGAGCTGCTGGTCGCCGAGCGCTATCCGGGTGCCGCCGCGCACACCGTGCTCCTGGTGCGCCCCGACGGGCACCTCGTCGCCGCCCTGAGCGGAGTGCGCCCGGACGACCTGTTCGCGGCGGCGGAGGCCGCGGTGGGCGGACCGGCGAAGACGCAGGCCGAGGCCGGTGCGTCGGCCGGGTCTCACTGACGTCGGCACCGAGGGTGATGTGTTCGCTGTCACCGTGCGTCCGCATGGTGACAGTGAGTTGACCGGTCCGGGCGGCCATGGTGTACTCCGGTGCGTGACCGACACCTGTGTGCGCCTGTGGCGGAGGGTCCATATGGACCTCGTCCGCTATGCGGGCTGCGTGTGTCGCCCGTCCTGCTGATTTCGCCTCCCTCTTCCTCCGGGCGCGCGCCGCGCTCTGTCTGCCGCGGCCGACGCGCCTGATTCGCGAACCCTCATCAGGACCTTCAGGACGGCACCCGTGTCTGTATCCCCTTCCCCATCCCCTGCTGTCTCCCCTTCCGGATCCGCCCCTGTATCCGTCCCCGGAGCCGCTTCCGGTTCCTCATCTGCCTCCTCCGCCGTTTCGGCGCCCACGCAGGCCGACCTCTTCGACTTCGTGCGGCGTACGGCCGTCGACACCGAGCTGATCGCCTCCCTGCCGCTCGATCCGGAGGGCCGCACCTGGGTGCGGCTGGACGGGCCCGGCGGCAGCGAGGCCTGGCTGATCGGCTGGCCGCCCGGCACGGGCACCGGCTGGCACGACCATGCCGACTCTGTCGGCGCCTTCCTGACCGCGTCGGGCGAGCTCAAGGAGAACTCGCTCGCCGCGCGGCTGCCCACCGACGGCTGGAAGACCCTGGAACTCACCGACGGCGTCGACCGCGAACGCCGGCTGTCGTCCGGCCAGGGCCGCGCCTTCGGCCGCCACCACGTCCACGAGGTGCTCAACGAGTCCCCCGACCGGCACGCGATCTCCGTCCACGCCTACTACCCGCCTCTGCCGCAGATCCGCCGCTACAGCCGCAGCGGGTCGATTCTGCGGCTCGAGGAAGTGGAGCGACCGGAGGACTGGCAGTGAGCGCGACCCACGAGCGGGTGAGCGACGGTAACAGCAGCGGCGGCAGTGGGGACACAGGTGACGGTGGTGGCGGTGATGGCCGTGGGGGCGTCCAGCGTCCCGTCGGCATCGACGCGTTGCTGGAGCGCGTACGGGCGGGCTACGAGCGGATCGAACCGCAGGAGGCGTACGAGGCCGCGCTGGCCGGTGACGCGCTGCTGGTGGACATCCGCTACGCGGCCCTGCGCGAACGGGACGGCCTGATCTCCGGCGCCCTCGTCGTCGAGCGCAACGAACTGGAGTGGCGCCTCGATCCGCAGGGCAGCCACCGTCTGCCCGAGGCCACGAGCCATGCCCTGCGCGTCGTCGTGATCTGCAACGAGGGGTACGCCTCCAGCCTGGCGGTCCAGTCCCTGCACCAGCTGGGACTGCGCCGGGCCACCGATCTGGTCGGCGGGTTCCAGGCTTGGCGGGCGGCGGGGCTTCCCGTGGTGTGACCCCGGGACTCTCGGGACTCCCGGGCTCCCGGGACTCGGCGTTGGGCGCGGCCCCGCGAGGGTCCCGCCTCGCCTCAGACCCCCTCGTCCCCGAGGAACTCCGTGCCCTCGCCCTCCTCCTCCAGCGCCTGCCGGACCACGCGCAGGGCCATGCCCTCCGAGTAGCCCTTGCGGGCGAGCATGCCCGCGAGGCGGCGCAGACGCTTGTCCCGGTCGAGTCCCCGGGTGGAGCGGAGCTTGCGCGCGACGAGTTCCCGTGCGGTCGCCTCCTCCTGCTCGGAGTCGAGCTGGGAGACGGCCTCGTCGATCAGCGTGGAGTCGACGCCCTTGGTCCGCAGCTCCCGGGCGAGCGCACGCCGGGCCAGACCTCGGCCGTGGTGCCGGGACTCCACCCAGGCGTCCGCGAAGGCGCTGTCGTTGATGAGGCCGACCTCCTCGAACCGCGACAGCACCTCCTCGGCGGCGTCGTCCGGGATCTGCCGCTTGCGCAGGGCGTCGGCGAGTTGCTTGCGGGTCCGCGGGGTCCCGGTGAGCAGGCGCAGGCAGATCGCCCGAGCCTGCTCGACCGGGTCCCCCGGAGGTTCCTCCTGCTCGGCCCTCGACGAGGAGAGGGAACCTCCGTCCTCGGCATCCACCGCGCCGAAGCCGCGCCGGCGACGCCCACGCCCTCCGGGCGACCCACCGCCACGCGAGCCGTCCCTGGAGGAGCCGCCGTCGCGTGCGCCTGCCGTCGATGAGCCCCCGCCGGATGAGCCGCTGCCCAGGGAGGCGTCCCCGTAGGGCCCGCCATCCCCATAGGGCCCGCCATCCCCGTACGGCCCGTCGTCCCCGTAGGGCCCGTCACCCCGGTACCGCCGGTCGTACCCGTGCCCGTCCTCCCCGTCCACGGCCGAGCCCGTCTCCCCTCCGGTGCCCCTCCCCCGTGGGGCACCGGAGGCGGCATACTCGTACTCCGCCCAGTCGGTTCGTCGTGTCACGGGTCAGCTCTTGGCTGCGGCGGCCTTGGACTTGGCCGTCTTGGCCGGTGCCGGGGCGGGGACCGCAGGCGCATCGGCCGGTGCCGGGGAGACCGCCGCGTCCGTGCCCGGCTCGGCGGCCGGCTCCTCGGGACGCACGCCGACGCCCAGCTTCTCCTTGATCTTCTTCTCGATCTCGTTGGCCAGGTCGGGGTTGTCCTTCAGGAAGTTGCGCGCGTTCTCCTTGCCCTGGCCGAGCTGGTCGCCCTCGTACGTGTACCAGGCGCCGGCCTTGCGGACGAAGCCGTGCTCCACGCCCATGTCGATCAGGCCGCCCTCGCGGCTGATGCCGTGGCCGTAGAGGATGTCGAACTCGGCCTGCTTGAAGGGCGGCGCGACCTTGTTCTTGACGACCTTGCAGCGGGTGCGGTTGCCGACCGCGTCCGTACCGTCCTTCAGGGTCTCGATGCGGCGGATGTCGATGCGCACCGAGGCGTAGAACTTCAGCGCCCGGCCACCGGTCGTGGTCTCCGGGGAGCCGAACATCACGCCGATCTTCTCGCGGAGCTGGTTGATGAAGATCGCGGTGGTCTTGGACTGGTTGAGCGCGCTGGTGATCTTCCGGAGGGCCTGGCTCATCAGGCGGGCCTGCAGACCCACGTGACTGTCGCCCATCTCGCCCTCGATCTCCGCGCGCGGGACGAGCGCCGCGACGGAGTCGATGACGATGAGGTCGAGGGCGCCGGAGCGGACCAGCATGTCCACGATCTCCAGGGCCTGCTCGCCGTTGTCCGGCTGGGAGAGGATGAGGTTGTCGATGTCGACGCCGAGCTTCTTCGCGTACTCGGGGTCGAGTGCGTGCTCCGCGTCGACGAACGCGACCTGGCCGCCGGCCTTCTGCGCGTTCGCCACCGCGTGCAGGGTCAGGGTGGTCTTACCGGAGGACTCCGGTCCGTAGATCTCCACGACACGGCCGCGGGGCAGGCCGCCCACGCCGAGGGCCACGTCGAGGGCGGTGGATCCGGTCGGGATGACCTCGATGGGCTCCTTGGTCCGGTCGCCCATGCGCATGACCGCGCCCTTGCCGAATTGCCGTTCAATCTGTGCGAGAGCGGCATCCAGGGCCTTCTCGCGGTCGGTACCTGCCATGGGTTCCACCCGATTTGCTTGAGTCGATCGCTTCACGTCAAAGACGCTAACGCCTGCCACTGACAATGCGCCCCGACGCACGTCCGGCCTGTGGATAACTCGGGCACTTCTCTACCCAAAGTACGTCGAACTGCCCGTCGTTGAGCTCCGCCGGAGACTCCATAAGAATGGATGTTCGATTTTCGTGTCAAGCGCACCACACGGCACCTCCGTGACAGGGGCGCGGTGACTCAGGCCGGGTTCTCCCCGGAGCCCTCGTCCCCGGGCCGCCCGCCCTCGGACCGCTCCCCCTCGGCCCGCTCCGTCCCGGCCCGCCGTGCCCACAGCTGCCTGGCGCGCGTGACGAGGCCCGGCCCCTCCCCGCGGCGGCGATGGCCGTGCACCCGGGGGTCGTCCGTGACGGCGTACCGCTTCACGTACGCCCCGAGGAAGGCCTGGAGCGTGGCGACGGCGGGAATGGCGATCAGCGCGCCGACGGCGCCCAGGAGCGCGGTGCCCGCGATGACCGAGCCGAAGGCGACCGCGGGGTGGATGTCGACGGTCTTGGACGTCAGCTTCGGCTGGAGCACGTAGTTCTCGAACTGCTGGTAGATCACCACGAAGATCAGCACCCACAGCGCGTACCAGGGGTTGACCGTGAACGCGATCAGCATGGGCAGCGCGCCCGCTAGATACGTGCCGATGGTGGGGATGAACTGCGACACCAGGCCCACCCACACGGCGAGCACAGGCGCGTAGGGCACGTCCAGGGCCTGAAGCAGGACGAAGTGGGCTATGCCGGAGATCAGTGCCATCAGGCCGCGCGAGTAGATGTAGCCGCCGGTCTTGTTCACGGCGATCTCCCAGGCGCGCAGCACCTCGGCCTGCCGGGCGGGCGGCAGGAGGGAGCAGATCGTGCGGCGCAGTCGCGGGCCGTCGGCCGCGAAGTAGAACGAGAACAGCGCGATCGTCAGCAGCTGGAAGAGACCCCCGATGACCTGGGCGGACACGTCCAGGACACCCGTGGCGCTGTTCTGCACGTAGGTGCGCAGCCAGTCGGAGCGGAGCAGGCCCTCCTGGATGTCCACGCGTTTCAGATCGGTCTTGAAATGCGTGTTGACCCAGTTGATGACGGAGTCGAGGTAGTTCGGGAAGCCCTCGATCATCTTGATGATCTGGTCCGCGAGGATGGAGCCGAGCAGTGTGACGAAGCCCGCAGCCCCGATCATCACGCCGATGAAGACGATGAACGTGGCCAGTCCTCTGCGCATGCCGCGCGAGGCCATCCAGCTCACCGCCGGTTCGATGGCGAGCGCCAGGAAGAACGCGATGAGGATGTTGATCAGCAGCCCGGTGAGCTGGTGGAAGGCCCAACTGCCCAGCTGGAAGGCGGCGACGAGGGCGAGTGCGAGCACCAGGGCGCGCGGCAGCCAGCGCGGCATGCGGCCGCTCGGCCCGGTGTCCCCGGCCGTGGGCGGCGCGGGCGGTGTCGTACCGAACGGGGAGGACTGCTGGGGTGCCTGCCCGGTCTCGTCAGTGGGTGCCACGCACCAAGTCTCACCTACGCCACCGACAGCCGTCTGCCCGCGTGCGATCTTCGTGGGCCGTCGGTCAGCGGTCTCCGCGACGGGTCAACGCTTCTCCCCCGGGACGTCCATCACCGCGCACACCACCTGCCAGACCTCCTTGGCGTCCCAGCCGGCGTCGAGCGCCTCGTGGACGGTGCGCCCGCCGAGCTCCGACATCACATGGTCGCGCGCGAAGGTGTCCGCGTACCCCGGACCGAAATACTCCGCCATCCGCTGCCAGAAGACCGTCAACCGCATGACTCCAGTATCCCGCCCCTGCGGGTGGGCCTGGGCCGGGACCGCCTGCCGGCAGCGTATTCGGGCCTACGGTCTGACCCATGGCCGAAACAGGAGCTCCCTCACTCCCCCAGTCGTCCCCGCCGCACACCCCGGTGGCGCGTGCGGAACGCTTCGTCTGGCTCACCGCGCGCGTGCTCGAGCAGCGCCTCTTCGCGCACCACTTCCGGGGCGGCGCCGCCGACCCGGTGGAGACCGCCCTGGACGCCTACCGCAACGAGGACGGCGGGTACGGCCACGCGCTGGAGCCCGATCTGCGCGGCCCGGTCAGCCAGCCGCTGCACACCGCCCACGCCCTGCGCGTCCTGGACGCCGTGGGACGCTGCGCCGGCCAGCGGGTGGAACGCATGTGCCGCTACCTGACGTCCGTCTCCACGGCGGACGGCGCCCTCCCGGCGGTCCACCCCAGCCAGCGCGGCTACCCGACGGCCCCCTTCGTGCCGGTCGTGGACGACCCGCCCAGCGCCCTCCTGGCCACAGGGCCGGTCGTGGGGCTGCTGCACCGCAACGAGGTGTGGCACGCCTGGCTGTTCCGGGCCACGGACTTCTGCTGGCAGGCGGTCGAGTCCCTGGAGACCTCCCACCCGTACGAGATCGAGGCCGCCGTGGCCTTCCTGGACTCCGCTCCGGACCGCCCGCGCGCGCAAGCGGCAGCCGACCGTCTGGGCCGCCTGGTCCGCGAACACCGTCTGGCGGCTGTGGACCCCGAGAACCTGGACGTGTACCCGGTCTCTCCCGGCTACGCCCCCGGCGAGCACCACTTCCCGTACGACTACGCGAGGACACCGCGCTCCCTCGCGCGCGCGTGGTTCACGGACGACGAGATGGCCCGCTCCCTGGACCACCTCGCGGCCCAGCAGCAGGAGGACGGCGGCTGGCCCGTCCGGTGGCGCCGCTGGGCCCCGGCCCCCGCTCTGGAGGCCCGCCCTGTGGTGACCATCGAGGCGCTGCGCACCCTCAGCGCGCACGGCCGCGGCATCGGCTGATCAGGCCCCCATGGCCCGCACTCCCGCGGTGACCACCACGGCGGCCGCGACGACCAGCAGGAACGGCGCCCGCAGCATCAGCGCCACAGCGGCGGCTCCGAGCCCGGCGGCCCGCGCGTCCAGCACCACCACCTGCCCGTCGGCGAAGGTCTGCTGGGCCGTGAGGGCCGCCAGCAGCGCGACGGGCAGCAGCGCGGCGAGCCGCTTCACGACGGGCCGCTCAAGCGCCCCCGCCGGTATCAGCAGTCCGGCCAGCTTGACGGCGTAGCAGCCGAGCACGGTCATGCCGATCGCGATCCAGACGTTCACCCCTGGTCCCCCTGTCCCCTGCGCCGGCCGTGCGCCCAGAGCACGACCGGCGCCGCCAGCGCGGCCAGCAGAACCGGGACACCGGCGGGCAGCACGGGCAGCAGCCCGAGCCCCAGCAGCACGGCGAGCCCGGCGACGGCCCGCTCGGTGCCGGTCTTCAGCATCGGCGCGAGCAGCGCCAGGAACACCGCGGGTCCTGCCGCGTCCAGCCCCCACGCGTCGGTGTCGCCGATGGCCTCGGCACCCAGGGCTCCGAGCAGCGTGCTGAGGTTCCACAGGATGTAGAGGCTCAGCCCCGTCACCAGGAAACCGATCCGCGCAGCGCGCCGCGTGGGCTGTGCGAGCGCGACGGCGGCCGTCTCGTCGATCACCCACTGGGCGGCGAACGGCCGCACCGCGCGCGGGAGGGCCAGCACCTGTGAAAGACGCAGGCCGTAGAAGGCGTTCCGCATGCCCAGGAAAAAGGCCCCGGCCGCCGCCGTGAACGGGCCCCCACCGGCGGCGAGGGCGCCCACCAGGGCGAACTGGGACGCCCCGGTGAACACCAGCAGACTGAGCGCGCACGTCTGCGCCAGCGTGAGTCCACTGCCTGCCGACGTCACCCCGAAGGCGAACCCGGAGAGCCCGACGGCCACCCCGACACCCAGGGCGTCCCGCACGACGGCACGGTCCGCCTTCCCACCGGTCTCCGTCTCTCTGAGAGCTGTCCGATCTGTCACGCCCCGCACGCTACGGGGATCCGCTACCGCGGGTCTTGTACGTTCTTGCGCTCGCGCTGATAGGCCCCGGGAGGCACACCGACGATCCGGCTGAAGTGCCGGTTGAGATGCGGCTGGTCGGTGAATCCCACGGTCACCGCGACGTCCGAGGGCGCCGTCCCGAGGTCCAGCAGCCGCCGCGCCCGCCGTACCCGCGCATCCGTGAGCCACGCGTGCGGCGGCATCCCGTAGGCGTCCCGGAAGGCCCGCAGCAAGGCGAAGGGACTGGTCCCGAGATCGGCCGCCAACCGCTCCAGGCTGGGCGGCCGGGCCATACGCTCCTCCAGCACCGCACGCGCGCGTGCGGCGATCCGGGCCCCCGCCGGCCGTACCTCCCGCCGCGGCATGGGTCCGCCGTTCAGCCGCAGCAACCTGGTCACGGCGATCCGCAGCAGTGTGTCCGCGGCCAGCGCGTTGCCCTCGTCGGCGGCCCGCAGCACCTGATGCACGAGCCCGACGGCGTACGGGTCGTCCACCACGGGGCTGACGAACCCCGGCGTGCCGCGCAGCGCCGTGGTCTCGGCCGCGATCTCCGCCACCACGTCGACGGGCGGGTACACGGCCCCGTACCGCCATCCCTCCGGCACACCGGCCCGCCCGGTGTGCGGGGTATCCGGATTCACCAGCGCGAGAGCCCCGGCCCCCGCGTACTGATCGCCCCCGCCGTGGTGAAAGACCTCCACCCCGTCGGCGATGGCGGCGATCACGAAGTTCTCGTGCGTGTGCCGCACGAACGTCTTCCGCACGTACCGGGCCCGCAGCAGGTCCACCCCGGGCAGCTCGTCGTACTGCCAGTGCCGCGCGCGCTCGCTCATACGGCCATTCTCCGATCCCCCGGCCCACGGCAAAACGGCGGGCGGAACCGCGGCGGCCTCCCGTCGATGGAGGCGGTGGCGGTTGGTGCGGCCGCTGGAGGCAGGCACGGGCGCGGCTCCGCGAAGAGCAGCGCAGGAGCATCGATGTCAGTGCCTGGGTGCACGATGGACGCATGCCCAGCAAAGCACCCGGACCCCTGGACGGCTTCTCCCCCGCGACCCGCGCCTGGTTCTCGGGCGCCTTCTCGGCGCCCACCACGGCCCAGTCCGGTGCCTGGCAGGCCATTCACCAGGGCTCGGATGTGCTGGTCGTCGCCCCCACGGGCTCCGGCAAGACCCTGGCCGCCTTCCTCGCCGCCCTGGACCAGCTCGCCTCGACCCCACCCCCCGCCGACCCGAGGAAGCGCTGCCGGGTCCTGTACATCTCCCCGCTGAAGGCCCTGGCCGTGGACGTCGAGCGCAACCTCCGCAGCCCTCTGACGGGCATCCGCCAGGAATCCGTGCGGATGGGCCTGCCCGAGCCCGAGGTCAAGGTGGGCATCCGCTCGGGCGACACCCCCGCCGCCGAGCGCCGCGCCCTGTCCACCCGCCCGCCGGACATCCTGATCACGACCCCCGAGTCGCTGTTCCTGATGCTGACGTCGGCCACGCGCGACGCGCTGACCGGTGTGGAGACGGTGATCCTCGACGAGGTGCACGCGGTCGCGGGCACCAAACGCGGCGCCCACCTCGCGCTCTCCCTGGAGCGGCTGGACGAGCTCCTCCCCAAGCCCGCCCGCCGCATCGGCCTCTCCGCGACGGTCCGCCCGGTCGACGAAGTGGCCCGTTTCCTCTCGCCCCGCCGCAAGGTGGAGATCGTCCAGCCCGAGTCGGGCAAGGAGTTCGACCTCTCCGTGGTGGTCCCGGTCGAAGATCTGGGCGAGTTGGGCGGCTCCCCGGTGGCGGACGGCTCGGAGGGCGCCGAGCGCCCGTCGATCTGGCCGCATGTGGAGGAGCGGATCACCGACCTCGTGCAGTCCCACCGCTCCACGATCGTCTTCGCGAACTCCCGCCGCCTCGCGGAGCGCCTGTGCAACCGCCTGAACGAGATCGCGTACGAACGGGCCACGGGCGAGACCCTCGACGAGCACCACTCCCCCGCCGAGCTCATGGGCGGTTCGGGAGCCGCCCAGGGCGCGCCCCAGGTCATCGCCCGTGCCCACCACGGCTCGGTGTCCAAGGAGCAGCGTGCCCTGGTGGAGGAGGACCTGAAGGCGGGCCGCCTCCCGGCGGTCGTGGCCACGTCCAGTCTCGAACTGGGCATCGACATGGGCGCGGTCGACCTGGTGGTCCAGGTCGAATCGCCCCCCTCGGTGGCCTCCGGTCTGCAACGCGTCGGACGGGCGGGCCACCAAGTGGGCGCGGTCTCCACCGGTGTGGTCTTCCCGAAGTACCGCGGCGACCTGGTCCAGGCGGCCGTGGTGACCGAGCGCATGCGGACCGGCTCCATCGAGTCCCTCAGGGTCCCCGCCAACCCGTTGGACGTCCTGGCCCAGCAGATCGTCGCCATGACGGCCATGGACACCTGGCAGTTCGACGACCTCCTCGCCGCCGTCCGCCGGGCCGCCCCCTTCGCCTCGCTCCCGGAGTCGGCGTTCACGGCGGTCCTCGACATGCTGGCCGGTCGCTACCCGTCCGACGCCTTCGCCGAGCTGCGCCCGCGCGTCGTGTGGGACCGCGTCACGGGCGAGATCACGGGCCGCCCCGGCGCGCAGCGCCTCGCCGTCACCTCCGGGGGCACGATCCCCGACCGCGGCCTCTTCGGCGTCTTCCTCGCGGGAGCCGATCCAAAGAAGGGCGGCGGCCGGGTCGGCGAGCTCGACGAGGAGATGGTCTACGAGTCCCGCGTCGGCGACGTCTTCACGCTCGGCACCAGCTCCTGGCGCATCGAGGACATCACCCGCGACCGCGTCCTGGTCTCCCCCGCCCCCGGCGTACCGGGCCGGCTGCCCTTCTGGAAGGGCGACCAGCTGGGCCGCCCGCTCGAACTGGGCCGGGCGGTGGGCGCGTTCCTGCGCGAGGTCGGCTCGCTGTCCAAGGACGACGCCCGGCTGCGCCTCCTCGCCGCCGGCCTGGACGCCTGGGCGGCGGACAACGTGCTCTCCTACCTGGACGAGCAGCGCGAGGCCTGCGGCCACGTCCCGGACGACCGGACGATCGTCGTGGAGCGCTTCCGCGACGAACTCGGCGACTGGCGCGTGGTCGTCCACTCCCCCTTCGGCGCCCAGGTGCACGCCCCCTGGGCCCTCGCGCTCGGCGCGAAACTCTCCGAGCGTTACGGCATGGACGCACAGGTCATGCACGCCGACGACGGGCTGGTGCTCCGCCTGCCGGACGCCGACCTGATGGGCCTGGACCTGCTGGACCAGGAGCCCGTGAAGCTGGGCCGGGAGTACGACGCCGAGCAGGCCCCCGTGGGCGCCGCGGACGTCGTCTTCGACAAGGGCGAGGTCGACCAGGTCGTCACCGACCAGGTGGGCAGCTCGGCGCTGTTCGCGGCCCGGTTCCGCGAGTGCGCCGCCCGCGCGCTGCTGCTCCCGCGCCGCAACCCGGGCAAGCGCACGCCGCTGTGGCAGCAGCGCCAGCGCGCCTCCCAGCTGCTCCAGGTGGCGAGCGAGTTCGGCTCGTTCCCGATCGTCCTGGAGGCGGTCCGCGAGTGCCTCCAGGACGTCTTCGACGTTCCCGGGCTCGTCGAGCTGATGGGCGACCTGGAGTCCCGCAAGGTGCGCCTCGTCGAGGTCACCACCCCCGAGCCGTCCCCCTTCGCGCGCTCCCTCCTCTTCGGCTACGTCGCCCAGTTCCTGTACGAGGGCGACTCGCCGCTCGCCGAGCGCCGCGCCGCGGCCCTGTCGCTGGACTCGCGGCTGCTGGCCGAGCTGCTGGGTCAGGCGGAGCTGCGCGAGCTGCTCGACGCGGAGGTGCTGACGGAGCTGGAGCGGGAGCTTCAGTGGCTCACCGAGGACCGCCGCGTCAAGGACGCCGAAGGCGTCGCGGACCTCCTCCGCCTCCTCGGCCCGCTCACGGACGCGGAACTGGCCGAGCGGGGCGCCGAACCCCAGTGGGCCCATGACCTGGCCGGCACCCGGCGGGCCATCAGGGTCCGGATCGCGGGCATTGACCACTGGGCGGCGATCGAGGACGCGGGCCGGCTGCGCGACGCACTGGGCACCGCGCTGCCGGTCGGCGTCCCGGAGGCCTTCACGGAGCCCGTCAAGGACCCGCTCGGCGACCTCCTCGCGCGCTACGCCCGCACCCACGGCCCGTTCACCTCGACCACGGCGGCGTCCCGCTTCGGCCTGGGCGTGGCCGTCACCGAGGGCGCCCTCCAGCGGCTGGCCGCTGCGGGCCGGGTCGTGCAGGGCGAGTTCCACCCGGCCGGGATCGGCCAGGAGTGGTGCGACGCGGCCGTGCTGCGCCGGCTGCGCCGCCGCTCCCTGGCCGCCCTGCGCCATGAGCTGGAGCCGGTGCCGCCGGCCGCACTCGCCCAGTTCCTTCCCCAGTGGCAGCACATCGGCAAGGGGCACTCCCTGCGCGGCATCGACGGCCTGGTGCGCGCCATCGAGCAGGTGCAGGGCGCGTCCGTGCCCGCCTCCGCCCTGGAGAAGCTGGTCCTGCCCTCCCGGGTCGTGAACTACAACCCGGCCATGCTGGACGAGCTCACCGCCGCCGGAGAGGTCGTCTGGGCCGGGGCGGGCTCCCTCCCCGGCAAGGACGGCTGGGTCTCCCTCTACCTGGCGGACGCGGCCCCCCTGCTCCTGCCGCCCCCGCACCCCCTGGAGCTGACCGCCCTGCACCAGTCCGTCCTGGACACCCTCTCCGGCGGCTACGGCCTGTTCTTCCGCCAGATCGCCGACCAGGTCCGGGCCACCACCCACCCCGACGCCACCGATCCCCAGCTGGCCGACGCGCTCTGGGACCTGGCCTGGTCCGGACGCCTGACCAACGACACACTCGCCCCCATGCGCTCCCTGCTCGGCTCGGGCCGCACCGCCGGCTCCACGGCCCACCGCGCCAAGCGCGCGGTCCCGCGCGGCCGCTACGGCTCCCTGACGGCAGCGGCCCGACCCGGCTCCCGCTCCGGCCCGCCGACCGTCGCCGGACGCTGGTCCCTGCTCCCGGCCCATGAGCCGGACCCGACGGTGCGGGCCCACGCCCTCGCCCGCACCCTCCTCGACCGGCACGGCGTGGTGACCAGGGGCGCGGTCTCGGCGGAGGGAGTCGAGGGCGGCTTCTCGGCGACGTACCGCGTCCTGTCCGCCTTCGAGGACAGCGGCCAGGCCCGCCGCGGCTACGTCGTGGAGGGACTCGGCGCCGCGCAGTTCGCGATGGACGGTGCCGTGGACCGGCTGCGCGCGGTGGCCAACGCCCGCGACCGCGGCGAGGACCTGCCCGGCCCCCCTCCGGGCCCCGACCTCGATCATCCGTTCCCCGCGCACGACTTCCCCGCGCATGACTTCCCGGCCCATGACTTCGCCGGACAGGACGACGGGCTCCCGCCCAACGACCACCCCGGCGACCCCGGCGACCCCGGCCCCGACGGCTTCCCCGGCCTCGGCCCCGCCTACGTCACCCCGGCCCCCCAGCCGTCCAGGGACGAGTACGTCTCGCCGCGGGACTACCCCCCGCAGGACCTCCCGCCCTGGCAGAACGGCGGACGCGCACTCCACGCCCCCGGACCGCCGGGCCGCCGCAACCGCCCGGACCCCGCCTCGCGGGCGGTCGTCCTCGCCGCCGCCGATCCGGCGAACGCGTACGGCGCCGCCCTGCCCTGGCCCGAGCCCCCGACCGGCGCCGGGCACAAGCCGGGCCGCAAGGCGGGCTCCCTGGTCGTGCTCGTCGACGGCGAGCTGACGCTCTACATGGAGCGCGGCGGCAAGACCCTGCTCGCCTGGGGCACGGACCCGGACGGCGACCCCACCGACGACCCCCGCCTGCGCACCGCGGCCGAGGCCCTGGCCGCAGCCGCCCGCGCGGGCTCCCTCGGCACGGTCACGGTGGAGCGCGTCAACGGAGCCCAGGCCCTGACCTCCCCCATCGGCACCCTCCTGGAAGGAGCGGGCTTCATCGCGACCCCCCGGGGCCTCCGCCTGCGCGCCTGATCGTCCCGGCAACCTGATCGTCCCGGCGACATGCCCGTCCCGGCGACATGCACACTTGAACCATGCCCGAAGGTGACACGGTCTGGCAGGCCGCGAGCCGACTGCACCACGCCCTCGCGGGCAAGGTGCTGACCCGCAGCGACCTCCGGGTGCCCCGGCTCGCCACGGCCGACCTCACGGGCCGTACGGTTCTCGACGTCACCCCGCGCGGCAAACACCTCCTGACCCGCGTCGAAGGCGGCCTGACCCTGCACTCCCACCTGCGGATGGACGGCTCCTGGAAGGTGTACGCGAACGGCATGCGCTGGGGCGGCGGCCCGGGCCACCAGATCCGCGCGATCCTGGGCAACGCCGACAGCACGGCCGTCGGCTACCGCCTCCCCGTTCTGGAACTCCTGCGCACCACCGACGAGCACCGCGTGGTCGGTCACCTCGGCCCCGACCTCCTGGGCCCGGACTGGGACCCCGACCGGGCCCTCGCCCGTCTCCTCCAGGACCCCGCCCGCCCCCTCGGCGAGGCCCTGCTCGACCAGCGCAACCTCGCCGGTATCGGCAATGTCTACAAGAGCGAGCTCTGCTTCCTGCTCGGCGTCACCCCCTGGCTCCCCGTCGGCGACCTGCCCGCAGAGCGCGCCGCCCAGCTTCCCGCACTCGCCAAGAGGCTGCTGGAGACCAACCGCGACCGCCTGATCCGCACGACGACGGGCCAACGCGGCCAGGACCTCTTCGTGTACGGCCGGGCGCCCCGCCCCTGCCTGCGCTGCCACACCTCCGTGCGTGTCGCCGACCAGGGCGACGGCTCCCGCGAACGCCCCACGTACTGGTGCCCGACCTGCCAGCGGGGCCCCGCCCCGGCCCCGTCCCGAAGCCGGCGCAGCCACACCAATTGACGACCCGTCAGAAACGCTCGTACGGTCCTCGTATGCCCCTCACGGCGTACGACCTCACCGGCCGCACCGCGTTCGTCACCGGAGCCGCGAGCGGCATCGGACGTGCCTCGGCGCTCCTGCTCGGGGAGGCCGGCGCCACCGTGCACTGCGCGGACCGCGACCCCGAGGGCCTGCACGAGACGGCGACCCTGATCAAGGACGGCGGCGGCACCGCCCACACCCACACCCTCGACGTCACCGACCGCGCCCGCCTGAGGCAGGCCATCACCTCCTGCGAACGCCTTGACGTCCTGGCCGCGATCGCCGGGATCATGCACAGCAGCCCCGTCCTGGAGACTCAGGACGAGGACCTCGACCGAGTACTCGACGTCAACTTCAAGGGTGTGCTGTACGCCTGCCAGGAGGCGGCCCGCCTGATGATCGCCCGGGACACCCGGGGAAGTATCGTCACCATGGCCTCGGGCGCCGTCGACAGCGGCGCCCCCGGGCTGCTCTGCTACGGCGCGGCCAAGGCGGCGGTGGTCCAGCTGACCAAGACCCTCGCGACCGAGGTGGGCCGGCACGGCATCCGCGTCAACGCGATCGCACCGGGCTGGGTCCGTACGCCCATGACCGACCGCCACGACAGCGAGACCCAGGCGAAGACAGAGGCCGTCATGGCCCGTATGTCACCCCTGCGCCGGGTCGGCGCCCCCGAGGACATCGCCCACGCGGTCCTCCACCTGGCATCCGACGCCTCCGCCTTCACAACGGGCCAGATCATCCGCCCGAACGGCGGCGTGGCGATGCCCTGGTAGGAAACAGCCACACCTGGCACAGCCCCGCCCACCCGAAGACGTCCCCCACGGCCCCGAAGCAACCCGAGCGACCCGAGCGACCCGCCAGGGCGTCACCCCCTCCGCGACACCACACCCCGGCCCCCCACTCCCAGCACCCTCCGCCACCGCCCCGCACCGACGGCCCCACTCGCCCGCCCCTTCGGCACGCAGTGCACCGGCAGCACGCTCAGCCCCCACCCCCCGGCCGCGACTGTCGCCTCCAGCACCCCCGCCCCGGGCGCGACCACCAGCCGCAGCACCGCCCACCACCACAGCGCCCCCAGCCCCAGTACAGCTCCGCGGGCCCCCCAGCGCCCTATCCCCATGGCCGCCACCTCCAGCCCGACGCTATGCGGCTGCCCAGGCCGGCGGACAGGGCGCACCAACGGCACACAGGCGCACCGCGCGCCCCACCGCGCCGAACTGCGAGACGGCGAGCCACGAGACCCCGAGCCACGAGACCGCGAGCCGCGAAGCCACGATTCCCGAAGGCACGAGCCGCGAAGCCACGCGCGGCGGACCCTCCGGCCGCCCCGTCGTCCGCTGCCGCGCCCGCTGCGGTCACCCGTTCTCGGCCTGGAACATCCAGTGATGCTTCTCCAGGTCCGCCGTGATCCCGATGAAGATGTCCTGACTCACCGGATCCGGCTCCCCGGTCGCCTCGACCCGCTCCCGCATCCGCGCGATCACCGCACCCAGCGCCTCGACGAGCGCCCCGACGGCGGTCATGTCGTCGACCCACCCCTCGGGGGTCACACCGATCCCGCTGCCGACGGCGACCGTCGCGGCACGCCCGTCGGGGGAGATCCCGAGCGCCGCGGCGCGCTCCGCCACGGTGTCGGAGTACTTCCGCGCGGTGTCGACGACCTCGTCGAGCTGGAGATGCACGGAACGGAAGCGCGGCCCCACCACGTTCCAGTGGATCTGCTTCGCCACGAGGGCGAGGTCCACCAGGTCGACGAGGGCACCCTGCAACGCCTCGGACACGGTCTTCAGGCTCGCGTCGGACAGCGGGCTCTTCACGACGTACATCCGCACCTCCGTTGGCTTCCCCCCACCATCCCCTCAACGATGACCGCCGCACGCCCTACCGGCAAACGCAAACAAATCGGGCACAATCCTGCCCGGCAGTCTGCGGGCAAGCGAAAACCCCGACCGACACCTCTCCGGATCTCCCGGAGAACCCCGGCCGGGGCCTCACCAGTCCTCGGCGCCTGATCAGCGCCGCTCGTTCATGCCACGCACGCGCGAAGCGTCACGCGGCGGTGGCGGCCACCGCCTCGGCGGGCGCCTTGATGGTCACCCGTTCCGGTGGCACACCGGTCACCGAAACGGAACCCAGCATCGGGCGAACCGGCGTGGGTACAGGTTCGCTGGGGGTGGCCGCAGCGGACTGGGCCAGCTCAGCGAGGGCGAGCTCATCGCTCACTTCCCGCATCAGCTCGGACATCCGTACGTCCAGCGCGTCGCAGATGGCGGAGAGCAGTTCGGAGGAAGCCTCCTTCTGCCCCCGCTCCACCTCGGAGAGATAGCCGAGTGAGACTCGGGCGGACGAGGAGACTTCGCGCAGAGTACGGCCCTGGCGCTGGCGCTGCCGACGCAGCACGTCACCCAGCAGGCGACGGAGCAGAATCATCGGTGGCTCCCTCCTCGGACCGCGTAGCCGCATCCATTACGCCCCACCGTACCGCCTTGCGCCGCGGCCGTGCGGGGAGCGATGTCGTGTTCACTCAGGGCTGCAAACATCAAAACCCCCCGTTCCGTTCCGTATCCTGTGCCCGCTCATTCCCAGTCTGTTCGCCCGCAAGCTCCTTCAGGAGCAGTGCGAGTACGCTCCGTACACTCTCTCTACGAATTTCCTCGCGGTCGCCGTTCAACCGCAGAGCCACCACTTTTCCGCCGCCGGCAGAACCGGAATCGACCCTCCGGGGTCCGTCCACGGCGACGAAGACCGTCCCGACGGCCTGTCCGTCCTGCGGCTCGGGGCCCGCGACACCGGTGGTCGCGATGCCCCAGTCCGTGCCGAGCGCTTTGCGCACTCCGGCCGCCATCTGGGCCGCGACCTGCGGATCCACGGCTCCTCGCGCCGCCAGCAGGGCGGCGTCGACACCCAGCAGTTCATGCTTCAGTTCGGTGGCGTAGGCCGTCACCGAACCTCGGAAGACCTTGGACGCCCCGGGGACGGATGTGATCTCCGCCGCAACGAGACCACCTGTCAGCGACTCCGCGACGGCGAGCGTCCCGCCCTTCACCGTGAGTAGTCGCACCACGTCGGTGGCCGTGGAACTCACGCTTCCGTCTCCTCCAACGCGGCCTTGCGCTCGGCGATTCCCTGCCTGCGCAGCACAATGGCCTGTTTCACATAGTCGAGCCCGGTCACCACGGTCAGAACGACCGCCGCGGCCATCACCCAGAACCTCAGGGTGGCCAGCCACCCCGTCAGCGCCAGCACATACATGCCCACGGCCACGCCCTGGGTGAGCGTCTTGAGCTTGCCTCCGCGGCTGGCGGGGATGACGCCGTACCGAATGACCAGAAAACGCAGCAGGGTGATCCCGAGTTCCCGGCCGAGGATGACGCCGGTCACCCACCACGGCAGATCGCCGAGCGCGGACAGACAGATCAGTGCCGCACCCATGATCGCCTTGTCGGCGATGGGATCGGCGATCTTCCCGAAGTCCGTGACCAGGTTGTACGTGCGCGCCAGGTGACCGTCGAAGAGGTCGGTGATCATGGCGATGGCGAAGGCCGCCCAGGCGAGGGCCCGCCACGCCGGGTCGTACCCGCCGTCCGCGAGCATCAGCGCGACGAAGGCCGGTACGAGGATCAGCCGGAGCATGGTCAGGAGGTTGGCGACGTTCCAGACGCTGGCCTGGTTGACGGCCGCGGCCGCCAGCTTCGCGCCCCGCGCCGGCTTCCCGTCGTCCTGCGCGCCGACGACGGCGCCCTCGGAGCCGTCACCGACAGCGGCACCACCGCCATCGGCACCGGCCGCCGCAGCCTGCCGCGCACCTGCCGCCTCGGCGGCACCGCCCTGCCCCGCACCGGCCGTGCCGCCCTCGGCCGACCGCGCGGCCGACCGGCCCGCGGAAGCCCCGAGAACCTTCCCCGGAGCCGCACCGGCCGCGGCTCTCCTCGCGCCGGAGGGGCCTCCCGCCGCGGATGCCGGAACACCGGTCATCTGCCCGCCTCCTCACTCCACGCCGGCGACGCGAACGAGCCCTGAAGCGGCTCGGCCACCAGGTCGACGCCCTCCGTACCGACCACCTTCGCCTCGACCATACGGCCGCTGCTCAGACCCGCGCCGCTCGTGAGCAGCACCTGGCCGTCCGTCTCGGGCGCCTGGTGCGCCGCGCGGCCGTACACGCCCTCCTCGTCGTCGACGGACTCGACGAGCACGTGCACCGTCTGGCCGACGCGCTCCTCGGCGCGCTGCGAGACGAGTTCCTCGGCCAGCCGCGAGACGCGGGCCAGCCTCTCGGTGACGACGTCCTCGTCGAGCTTGTTCTCGTAGGTCGCCGCCTCCGTGCCCTCCTCGTCGGAGTAGCCGAAGACGCCGATGGCGTCCAGCCGCGCGCCGTTCAGGAACCGCTCCAGCTCGGCGAGGTCGGCCTCGCTCTCGCCGGGGAAGCCGACGATGAAGTTGGAACGCACGCCGGCCTCGGGTGCCTTGCTGCGGATCGTGTCGAGCAGTTCCAGGAACCGGTCGGTGTCGCCGAAGCGGCGCATCGCGCGCAGCACGCCGGGCGCGGAGTGCTGGAAGGACAGGTCGAAGTAGGGCGCGACCTTCGGGGTCGAGGTCAGCACGTCGATCAGGCCCGGCCGCATCTCCGCGGGCTGCAGGTAGCTCACCCGGACCCGCTCGATGCCGTCCACCTCGGCGAGTTCGGGCAGCAGCGACTCCAGCAGGCGGATGTCGCCGAGGTCCTTGCCGTAGGAGGTGTTGTTCTCGGAGACCAGCATGATCTCCTTCACACCCTGCTCGGCCAGCCAGCGCGTCTCGTTCAGCACATCGCTGGGGCGGCGCGAGATGAACGAGCCGCGGAAGGAAGGGATGGCGCAGAAGGAGCACCGCCGGTCGCAGCCGGAGGCGAGCTTCACGGAGGCGACCGGAGAGCCGTCCAGACGGCGGCGCAGGGGCGCGCGCGGCCCGGAGGCCGGGGCGAGGCCCTCCGGGAGGTCGGCCGGGGCGTGCCCGGGCAGGGAGACCGAGGTGGCCGACTCCTGCCGCTCGGCCGGGCTGATGGGCAGCAGCTTGCGACGGTCGCGCGGGGTGTGCGAGGCGTGGATGCCGCCGTTGAGGATGGTCTGCAGCCGGTCCGAGATGTCCGAGTAGTCGTCGAACCCGAGCACACCGTCGGCCTCGGGGAGGGCCTCGGCGAGTTCCTTGCCGTACCGCTCGGCCATGCAGCCCACCGCCACGACGGCCTGGGTTCTGCCATGTCCCTTGAGGTCGCCCGCCTCCAGGAGGGCGTCGACGGAGTCCTTCTTGGCGGCCTCGACGAAGCCACAGGTGTTCACGACGGCGACGTCCGCGTCCTCGGCGTCCTCCACGAGCTGCCAGCCGTCCGCCTCCAAACGGCCTGCGAGCTCCTCCGAGTCCACCTCGTTACGGGCGCAGCCAAGGGTGACGAGTGCGACGGTACGGCGTTCAGGCATGGGCTCAAGAGTACTTCGTCCCGCTGACACCCCGCGTCGACGGGGTTGGCCGTTTCCAGGCCAACCCCGTAGTGACTGCGCCCTTCGGGCCGGTCATCCGGCCTCGGGGTCGCCCTTCGTGTACGTCAGGCGCTCCACGGCGCCCGGCTGGAAGTCATCCTTGATCTTCTTGCCGTTGACGAAGAGGTCGATCGCGCCGGCGTCCCCGAGGACGAGGTGCACCTTCGAGCTGTCCTGGAAGGTCTTGGTCTCACCCTGCTTGAGGACCCCGTCGAAGATCAACCGGCCGTTGTGGTCCTTGGCGGCGATCCAGCTGCGGCCGTCGGCGGCGGCCACCTGGACCGTCACCTTGTCCTGAGGCGCGGCCGCGATGGCACTGTCGGACGCCTCGGGCTTGGGGTCGGTGGGCTTCTTGGTCTTGGTGGTCGGGGAGGCGGAGCCACCGGTCGTGGGCGTGGAGCCCTCGGCCACGTTCCCCTCGCCGGCGCTGTCGCCGCCGCCCTGGAACATGGTGAACCCGACGAATCCGATCACGGCGACGATCGCGGCGACCATGGCGGCGGTCCAGTTGGGCCCCCGCCGCTCCGGGCGGATGCGTTCCGCCTCGAAGAGGGGAGCTGCCGGGGTCGGAGCCGGGCGCCCGCCGTGCTCGTCGCCGTACTGGGCGAGCAGCGGCTCCGGGTCGAGGTTGACGGCCTTGGCGAGGGTCCTGATGTGCCCTCGGGCATAGACGTCCCCACCGCAGACGGTGAAGTCGTCCGCCTCGATGGCGTGCACGATGTTCATGCGGACCCGGGTGGCGCTGCTGATGTCGTCGACGGTCAGCCCAGCGGCGATACGCGCCTGCCGAAGGGCACGGCCGATGGAGGGGCGGGCTTCCTCGCGGTCTTCTTCGACGCGGTCGTCTTCGAACGGACGCTCGTCTTCAGGGGAGTTGCCGATGGACACGGGGGCGCCTTTCGAGCGTGTAGCCGCCTGTGCTGGAGGTTCAGTCTAGGGGGGGTACAAAAGGGTGGGGCAACCGGGCGGTGGCACTTTGTACGCCATCGGAATGGCCCGACATTCCGATGGTGGGGAAGCTGTTCCTCGCTTCCCTCAACTTGACGTATGCCGAAGGGAAACGGTTGCTCAAGGAACCCTTACGGGTGAGTCACGATCCGGACACCCGAATGCAGTACGACTCGGCGTGGCGGCCGTGACCAGCTTCCCTACCCTTCAGACTCCCCACGGATCAGCGCCAGCACGCCATCCAGCTCATCAGGCTTCACAAGAACGTCACGAGCCTTGGAACCCTCGCTCGGCCCCACGATGTTCCGGGACTCCATGAGGTCCATCAGCCGCCCGGCCTTGGCGAAGCCGACGCGCAGTTTGCGCTGGAGCATGGACGTCGACCCGAACTGCGTGGAGACGACCAGTTCGGCCGCCTGGCACAGCAGGTCGAGGTCGTCGCCGATGTCCTCGTCGATCTCCTTCTTCTGCTTGGTCCCGACGGTGACGTCGTCCCGGAAGACGGGCGCCATCTGGTCCTTGCAGTGCTGGACGACTCCCGCGATCTCCTCCTCGGTGACGAAGGCGCCCTGCATACGGGTGGGCTTGTTGGCGCCCATCGGCAGGAACAGCCCGTCGCCCTTGCCGATGAGCTTCTCGGCGCCCGGCTGGTCGAGGATGACCCGCGAGTCGGCGAGCGAGGACGTGGCGAAGGCCAGCCGCGACGGCACGTTCGCCTTGATCAGGCCGGTGACGACGTCGACCGACGGCCGCTGCGTGGCGAGCACCAGATGGATGCCGGCCGCGCGCGCGAGCTGCGTGATGCGCACGATCGCGTCCTCGACGTCCCGCGGGGCGACCATCATCAGGTCGGCGAGCTCGTCGACGATGACCAGCAGGTACGGGTACGGCTGGAGCTCGCGCTCGCTGCCCTCGGGCGGTTTGACCTTGCCCTCGCGCACGGCCCGGTTGAAGTCGTCGATGTGCCGGTAGCCGTAGGCGGCCAGGTCGTCGTAGCGCAGGTCCATCTCGCGTACGACCCACTGGAGCGCCTCGGCGGCCCGCTTGGGGTTGGTGATGATCGGTGTGATCAGGTGCGGGATGCCCTCGTAGGCGGTCAGCTCGACCCGCTTGGGGTCGACGAGGATCATCCGGACGTCCTCGGGGGTCGCCCGCATCATGATCGAGGTGATCAGGCAGTTGATGCAGGACGACTTGCCGGAGCCGGTGGCGCCGGCGACCAGCATGTGCGGCATCTTCGCCAGCGAGTGCATGACGTAGCCGCCCTCGACGTCCTTGCCGAAGGCGACCAGCATCGGGTCGTCGTCCTCCGCGGACTCCGCGAGCCGCAGTACGTCACCGAGGTTGACCATCTCCCGGTCGGTGTTCGGGATCTCGATGCCGACCGCGGACTTGCCGGGGATGGGGCTGATGATCCGCACGTCCGGGCTGGCGACGGCGTAGGCGATGTTCTTGGCCAGCGCGGTGATCCGCTCGACCTTCACGGCGGGGCCGAGCTCGATCTCGTAGCGCGTCACCGTCGGCCCGCGGGTGAAGCCGGTGACGTTGGCGTCCACCTTGAACTCGGTGAACACGTTGGTCAGTGCGGCGACTATGGCGTCGTTGGCGGCGCTGCGCGCCTTTCCGGGGCCTCCGCGCGTGAGGAGGTCGAGGGACGGCAGCGCGTACGTGATGTCCCCGGACAGCTGGAGTTGTTCCGCACGCGGGGGCAGGTCGCGGGGCTTGGCGGGCGGCGACTTGGTGAGGTCGCGGACGCCCGCCTTCGGCCTCTGCTGCTCGGGCTCGTCCTGCTTCAGCTTCTCCTGCTGGGGCCGCGCGGCCGGGACGGGCGTCGGCGTGGTCGCCTCGCGGTCTCCGACGGTCACGCCCTGGGTGAGGTCCGCGACGATCGGCGAGGGCGGCATGCCGTGCAGCACGGCCCCGTCGAGCGCGGCGGCCGCCGCGGCGGCGACGTCCACGGCGTCCATGGGCCGGTCCATGTCGGGCTGCGGCACGGCGGACCGCCGGGGGCGGCCGCGGCGCCGGGCGAGCGCCTCCTGCTCGGCGCTGTCGGGGTCATAGGCCGCGGGCCCCGGCGCACGCCGGCCGCGGGGGCGCGCGGGCAGCGCCTCACGCCACTGCTCGTCGTAGCGCTCGTCGTCGTCCCCGAACTCGTCCTCGGCGGGGTCACGGAGGATGCCGAGCCGCACCCCGGCCTGCCGCAGCCGCTGCGGAATGGCGTTGACCGGGGTGGCCGTGACGACCAGCAGTCCGAAGACCGTCAGCAGCACCAGCAGCGGCACGGCGAGCATCTCGCCCATGGCGTACGACAGCGGAGTCGCCATGGCCCAGCCGATGAGGCCGCCGGCGTCCCTTATGGCCTGCATGCCGTCGCCGCGCGCGGGTGCGCCGCAGGCGATGTGGACCTGGCCGAGCACGCCGATGACGAGCGCGGACAGGCCGATGACGATGCGTCCGTTGGCCTCGGGCTTCTCCGGGTGGCGGATGAAGCGCACGGCGATGACGGCGAGCAGGATCGGCACGAGCAGGTCGAGTCGGCCGAAGGCACCGGTCACCAGGATCTCGACCAGGTCGCCCACGGGGCCCTTCAGGTCGGCCCAGGTACCCGCGGCGACGATCAGGGCGATGCCGAGCAGCAGCAGGGCGACGCCGTCCTTGCGGTGCGCCGGGTCCAGGTTCTTGGCGCCCTGCCCTATGCCGCGGAACACGGCGCCGACGGCGTGTGCGACGCCGAGCCACAGGGCGCGCACGAGCCGGTAGATGCCCCCGGTCGGGCTGGGAGCCGGCTTGGGCGCGGCTTTCTTCGCCGCGGCCTTCTTGGCGGGCGCCTTCTTCGCGGGAGCCTTTTTGGCAGCGGCCTTCTTCGCCGGAGCCTTCGCCGAACCGGCCGCCTTCTTCGCGGGCGGCTTCTTGGCTGCGGAGGGACGTGAGGCCATGGATGTGAGGTTACCGGGGGAGACGACAAGGGACACGTGTGCCTACGGCTTCACCCGTTCGTGTCGCTTCGGGAGAGGCACAGAACTGACGCGGGCTCATGTGCGCACAACCGCGCCTGCCCAGGCGTCAGTTCTGCGAGGACACCGACGAAGTGCTCCCGGTGCCCGGCTCCAGCGCGTCCAGCGCCCGCCGCAACCCCGTGAGCTTGCGCTCCAGATGAGCCGCCGTGGCCACCGCCGCCGCGTCCGTCGAGTCGTCGTTGAGCTGCTTGGTCAGCGCCTCGGCCTGCTCCTCGACGGCCGCGAGCCGCGCGGAGAGCTCGGCGAGCAGCCCGGCCGACTCCTTGGCCTCGCCGTCCGCGTCCTTGCCGTTGCCCTCCAACTGGAGCCGCAGCAGCGCCGCCTGCTCACGCAGCTGGCAGTTCTTCATGTACAGCTCGACGAAGACGGAGACCTTCGCGCGCAGCACCCACGGGTCGAACGGCTTGGAGATGTAGTCGACCGCTCCCGCCGCGTACCCCCGGAAGGTGTGGTGCGGCCCGTGGTTGATCGCGGTCAGGAAGATGATCGGGATGTCCCGGGTCCGCTCCCGCCGCTTGATGTGCGCGGCTGTTTCGAAGCCGTCCATGCCCGGCATCTGGACGTCCAGCAGGATGACCGCGAAGTCGTCCGTGAGCAGCGCTTTGAGCGCTTCCTCCCCGGACGATGCCCGCACCAGCGTCTGATCGAGCGCAGAGAGGATCGCCTCCAGCGCAAGCAGATTCTCCGGCCGGTCATCGACCAGGAGGATCTTGGCCTTCTGCACCATGGCCCGCCCTCCTCGCCCCGGCGTGGGGCCTCCCCTGTCCGCAGGACCTGGGGTCGCACCGGTGGGTGCCGCCCCAGGGGACGACTCCCTTGCGCCGCCCGTCCTTGTGCCGGTCATCGTAGCCGCACCCCGCCTGTCGCCACACCCTGTCACCGTGATGTCACTGTGCTCGTAGCAGAAACGCAGCAGGAGACCAGAAGGTTCCCCAGATCTCGTACTTCTACACGACTATGCGCACTCCGAGTTCGCAACTCCGTGTGAACATCGAACCTTCCCGCCAACGTTGCGTAACGGTCCAACGTTCCCCTCACTCCCCTCGCATCCACTGATCCATCACCGTCAGCAGGTGATCGGGGTCCACCGGCTTCGTGACGTAGTCGGAGGCACCCGACTCGATCGCCTTCTCCCGGTCGCCCTTCATCGCCTTCGCGGTCAGGGCGATGATCGGCAGTCCGGCGAACTGCGGCATCCTGCGGATCGCCGTGGTCGTCGCGTACCCGTCCATCTCGGGCATCATGATGTCCATCAGGACGACCGCCACGTCGTCGTGCTGCTCCAGCACCTCGATGCCCTCACGGCCGTTCTCCGCGTACAGCACGGACAGGCCGTGCTGCTCCAGGACACTGGTCAGCGCGAAGACGTTGCGGATGTCGTCGTCGACGATCAGGACCTTCTGGCCGCCGAACCGGATGCCGCGCTGCGTCTTCGGCGCCGCCTGCTGCTCCTCGGCCGTCCACTGCTCCTGCTGCGCCGGGCGCGGTGCCAGCTCCGGCATCCTGCGCCGCCGCCGGAACAGGGCGGCCGGCCCGTTCTGCGTTTCGCGGTACGACTTCACCTCGGCCGGGGTCTCGGCCTCGACCTCGGACAGCTCGGACAGGTCCGACGTCGACGCCATCAGGCCACCGGGCTCCAGGGACGGCAGCTGCTGCTGATAGCCCTGCGGCGGCAGTTCGCTGGGGTGCAGCGGCAGGTACAGCGTGAACGTCGAGCCGCGGCCCGGCTCGCTCTGCGCGTGGATCTCACCGCCGAGCAGCTGGGCGATCTCCCGCGAGATGGACAGCCCGAGACCCGTACCGCCGTACTTGCGGCTGGTCGTGCCGTCGGCCTGCTTGAACGCCTCGAAGATCACCCGCATCTTGCTGGACGCGATGCCGATCCCGGTGTCGGTCACGGAGAACGCGATCAGCTCGGCCTCCGGATCGGTCAGCGACCCCGTCTCCAGCAGCTGCTCCCGGATCTTCTGCGGCACGTCGTCCCGCGCCGGCCTGATGACCAGCTCCACCGACCCGGAGTCGGTGAACTTCACCGCGTTCGACAACAGGTTCCGCAGCACCTGGAGCAGCCGCTGCTCGTCGGTGTGCAGGGTCGCGGGCAGCTCCGGCGACACCCGTACGGACAGGTCCAGGCCCTTCTCCGCGGTCAGCGGCCGGAAGGTGGCCTCCACGTAGTCCACGAGCTGGACGAGCGCGATCCGCGTCGGGGAGACGTCCATCTTGCCCGCCTCGACCTTCGACAGGTCGAGGATGTCGTTGATGAGCTGGAGCAGGTCGGAACCGGCCCCGTGGATCGTCTCGGCGAACTCGACCTGCTTCGGGGAGAGGTTCCCCTCGGCGTTGTCGGCGAGCAGCTTGGCCAGGATCAGCAGCGAGTTGAGCGGCGTCCGCAGTTCGTGCGACATGTTCGCCAGGAACTCGCTCTTGTAGCGCATCGACACGGCGAGCTGCTCGGCGCGCTCCTCCAGGACCTGCCGCGCCTCCTCGATCTCCGTGTTCTTGACCTCGATGTCGCGGTTCTGCTGGGCCAGCAGCTCGGCCTTCTCCTCCAGTTCGGCGTTGGACGCCTGGAGGGCCTTCTGCCGCTGTTCCAACTCCGCGGAGCGCTCGCGCAGTTGCTCGGTCAGCTCCTGCGACTGCGCCAGCAGCAGCTCGGTCTTGGTGTTGACGGAGATGGTGTTGACGCTGGTGGCGATCATCTCCGCGATCTGGTTGAGGAAGTCCTTCTGGATCTGCGTGAACGGCGTGAAGGACGCCAGCTCGATGACGCCGAGCACCTTCCCCTCGAACAGCACCGGCAGCACGATCACCTGCGCGGGCGGCGCCTCGCCGAGCCCCGAGGAGATCCTCAGGTAGCCGCTGGGCGCGTTCTCCACCAGGATCGTGCGCTTCTCCGTCGCGGCCGTGCCGATCAGCGCCTCACCGGGCTGGAACGACGTCGGCATGGAGCCCATCGAGTAGCCGTACGAGCCGAGCATGCGCAGCTCGTACTGGTCGTCGTCGGCGGCGTTCATGTCCTCGCCGTCGACCAGCGGCATCGCCAGGAAGAACGCGCCGTGCTGCGCGGACACCACGGGCGTCAGCTCGCTCATGATCAGCGAGGCCACGTCCTCCAGGTCGCGGCGGCCCTGCATCAGCGCGGAGATCCGGGCCAGGTTGCCCTTGAGCCAGTCCTGCTCCTTGTTGGCGATCGTGGTGTCGCGCAGGTTGGCGATCATCTTGTTGATGTAGTCCTGGAGCTCCTGGATCTCCCCGGACGCGTCCACGTCGATCTTCAGGTTCAGATCGCCGCGGGTCACCGCGGTCGCCACGCGCGCGATGGCCCGCACCTGCCGGGTCAGGTTCCCGGCCATCTCGTTCACGGACTCGGTCAGGTCCCGCCACGTGCCGTCGACGTCACGCACGCGTGCCTGCCCGCCGAGCTGCCCCTCCGTGCCCACCTCGCGGGCGACCCGGGTGACCTCCTCGGCGAAGGACGACAGCTGGTCGACCATCGTGTTGATGGTCGTCTTCAGCTCCAGGATCTCCCCGCGCGCGTCGATGTCGATCTTCTTCGTCAGGTCACCCTTGGCGATGGCCGTGGTCACCATCGCGATGTTGCGCACCTGACCGGTCAGGTTGGACGCCATCTGGTTCACGGACTCGGTGAGGTCCTTCCACGTACCGGCCACACCCGGCACGTGCGCCTGCCCGCCCAGGATGCCGTCCGTGCCCACCTCACGGGCCACCTTGGTGACCTGCTCGGCGAACGAACTCAGCGTCTTCACCATCGTGTTGATGGTGTCGGCGAGCTGCGCGACCTCACCGCGCGCCTCGATGGTGACCTGCCGCGTCAGGTCACCGTTGGCCACCGCCGCCGAGACCTGGGAGATGTTCCGCACCTGTGTGGTGAGGTTCTTGGCCATCAGGTTGACGTTGTCGCTCAGGTCCTTCCAGATGCCCGTGACACCCGGCACATGCGCCTGACCGCCCAGGATGCCCTCGGTGCCCACCTCACGGGCCACCCGGGTGACCTGCTCGGCGAAGGAGGACAGCTGGTCCACCATCGTGTTGACGGTCGTGACGAGTTCGAGGATCTCGCCCTTGGCGTCGACGGTGATCTTCTTCGACAGATCGCCCCGGGCCACCGCGGTCGTGACCTCGGCGATGTTGCGCACCTGGATGGTCAGGTTGTTGGCCATGCCGTTCACGGACTGGGTGAGGTCCTTCCAGGTGCCGGAGACGCCCTGCACCTCGGCCTGGCCGCCCAGGATGCCCTCCGTACCCACCTCACGGGCCACCCGCGTGACCTCCTGGGCGAACGACGACAGCTGGTCCACCATCGTGTTCAGGGTGTTCTTCAGCTCCAGGATCTCGCCGCGCGCGTCCACGTCGATCTTCTGCGACAGATCACCCCGGGCCACCGCGGTCGCCACCTGCGCGATGTTGCGCACCTGCGCCGTGAGGTTGCCGGCCATGCCGTTCACGGAGTCCGTCAGGTCGCGCCACACACCGGCGACCCCGGGCACCTGCGCCTGACCGCCCAGCCGCCCGTCCGTCCCCACCTCGCGGGCGACCCGGGTCACCTGGTCGGCGAAGGCCGAGAGCTGGTCGACCATCGTGTTGATGGTGTTCTTCAGCTCCAGGATCTCGCCGCGCGCGTCCACGTCGATCTTCTGCGACAGATCACCCCGGGCCACCGCCGTCGTCACCTGCGCGATGTTGCGCACCTGGGAGGTGAGGTTCCCGGCCATGGAGTTGACGGAGTCGGTGAGCTCCTTCCACGTCCCGGACACGCCGTCCACCTGGGCCTGACCGCCGAGACGGCCCTCGGTGCCCACGTCCCGGGCCATCCGGGTCACCTGGTCGGCGAAGCTCGACAGCTGGTCCACCATGGTGTTCACGGTGTTCTTCATCTTGAGCATCTCGCCGGAGACGTCGACCGTGACCTTCTGCGACAGGTCACCGTTGGCCACAGCCGTCGTCACCTGCGCGATGTTGCGCACCTGTCCGGTGAGGTTCCGGAACGCCGTGTTGACGGAGTCCGTCAGGTCCTTCCAGGTCCCCGCCACACCCGGCACCTGCGCCTGACCGCCCAGCTCGCCTTCGACACCGATCTCTCGGGCCACACGGGTCACTTCGGCACCGAAGGCGGACAGCTGGTCCACCATCGTGTTGACGGTGTTCTTCAGCTCCAGCATCTCGCCGGCCACATCCACCGTGACCTTCTGCGACAGGTCACCATTGGCCACCGCCGTCGTCACGGCGGCGATGTCCCGCACCTGAGTGGTCAGATTCCGGAAGACCGTGTTCACCGAATCGGTGAGGTCCTTCCACGTCCCCGCCGCACCCGGCACATTCGCCTGACCGCCGAGCCGCCCCTCGGCCCCGACCTCGTTGGCCACCCGCGTGACCTCGTCCGCGAAGATCCGCAGCGTCTCGGTCATCTGGTTGATCGTCTCGGCGAGTTGCGCGACCTCGCCCCGCGCCTGCACCGTGACCTTCCGCGACAGGTCACCGTTGGCGACGGCCGTCGTCACCTCCGCGATCCCCCGCACCTGGGCGGTGAGGTTCCCCGCCATGGTGTTGACGGAGTCCGTGAGCTCCTTCCAGACACCGTCCACCCCGGGCACCTGCGCCTGCCCGCCCAGCGCACCCTCGGTGCCCACCTCACGGGCCACCCGGGTCACCTCGGACGAGAACGCCGACAACTGGTCCACCATTGTGTTGACGGTGTTCTTCAGCTCCAGCATCTCGCCGGCGACCTGAACCGTGACCTTCCGGGACAGATCACCCTTGGCGACCGCCGTCGTCACCAGCGCGATATCCCGCACCTGAGCGGTGAGCCGGTACGCCATCGTGTTGACGGAGTCCGTGAGATCCCGCCATGAACCCGACATACCGCGCACACGGGCCTGCCCGCCCAGCTTGCCCTCCGTGCCCACCTCACTGGCCACACGCGTGACCTCGTCGGTGAACGTCGACAGCTGGTCGACCAGGTTGTTGACGGTCCGCCCGACCTTCAGGAACTCACCGCGCAACGGCTGCCCGTTCCCGTCCGGCACCTGCGTCCGCAGCTCCATGCGCGGCGACAGATCACCCTCGGCCACCGCGGACAGCACCCGGCTGACCTCGGAAACCGGCCGCACCAGGTCGTCCACCAGGGCGTTCGAGTTGTCGATCGCGGTCGCCCAGGAGCCCTCGCAGGCCCCCGTCTCCAGCCGCTCGGTGAGCTTGCCCTCCCGGCCCACCATCCGCCGCACCCGCGAGAGCTCACCCGTCAGATGCAGATTGCGGTCGGCCACCTCGTTGAAAACCGCCGCGATCTCGGCCATCACGCCGTCCCCGGACACCGTGAGCCGCTTTCGGAAGTTGCCGTCCCGCATCGCCACCAGGGCGACCATCAGCCGGTTCAGGGCTGCCGTGTCCACCTCAGTCGTGCCGCTGCGCACTTTTCCCTGGTTGCTCGGGGACTGTCCGCCTTTCGCGCGCGTCCTCTTGCCACGCGTCGCTGCGCCAGACTCCACTGTGTCCCTCCCGCAGGGGTCGACCGTCTCTGTCGTGCCGGGGTACCGCGCTCGCCGTACCGGTTACTACTGCGTATTCTGTGCCCTGCATACCAGGCCGTGCCCAGGGGGCTGCTGCCCCCCGTACGCAGAAGACATTCAGCCTGCCCGGACTTTCACAAGAAGCTTGCCCAGTGTTTCACCCTGCCCGAACCAGGCCATAACAGTTCGGCAGCTTCGCACATCGTCCGCACACCCTCAGGACGGAAACACTGCAGACCGGCATCCGCATGGACCGCGAAGGTAAGTAACCTTGCATCCGGCTGTCCAGCCGCGCCGGTTCGTCCGGCCTGGGCGGTGGCACGAAGACGAGCGGGCATCGGAGGGGCGGCCGCACACATGACCACCGGACTGATCCCTGGGGGACAGCCCCCGGACCCCGGGCCGACGGGCGGCCTGCCGCAACAGCGGCGCGAGCCGGTCGGCCCCGCAGCCCAGCACGTCGAGAACCGGTCGAGGAGTTCTGTGATCACCGCGCGCGCGGCCGCCAGCTTCGAGCCCGTCGGGCGATCTGTCGCGAGCGCCCGCTCCTTCGTCCGCGACACCCTCCAGGGCTGGGGTTTCGCGGACATCGTCGACGACGCCGTCGTTCTCACCAGCGAACTGGTGACCAACGCCGTGGTCCACGCGGGCACCTCCGCCGACCTGCTCTGCCTGCGCACCGACGAGGGCGTGCGCATCGAGGTGGCCGACCGGTACCCCGAGCGTGAGATCCCGCTCCAGGGCTCGGCCATCAACATGGGCAGTCCCGACCGGGAGGGCGGACGCGGCCTCCAGCTGTGCGCGGCCCTCGCCGGCCGCTGGGGCGTCGAGTACACCCCCACCCACAAGACCGTCTGGTTCCAACTCGACCTCCCGGCCAGGGTGGTGGGCACCCGCGCGGCCGGCCCCGCCCTCCCCGCCGACCTCCTCCCCCTCGCCGACGGCCGGGTCCGCGTGGCCGTCATCCAGATCGACCGCACCGGCCACATCACCGCCTGGAACGAGGACGCCGAGGACCTCTTCGGCTACCCGGCCGAGCAGGTCACCGGCAAGCCCCTGACCGACCTCGCGGCCTGGCCGCACACCCCGGGCACCAGCACCGGCATCGCGGAGGCACTCCAGCTCTCCCGCTGGGAAGGCAGCTACGGCATCCGCGCCGCCGACGGCCGCGTGACTCCCGTCTACGCCTCCCACCTGCGCGTCCGCGACACCGGCGGCGAACCGTCAACCGTGTGCCTCCTGGTACGGGACCACGAACGGGCCGTTCTCCAGACACCCCTGCGCGTCCCCGCCTCCGACACCTCCACCACCTCCGAGGGCCAGAGCACCGACCCCTTCGAGGTATTCATCGGCTACCCCGCCCCGGACGACCTCGACGGCCTCCTCCAGCGCACGGTCGAACGCGCCCGCGACATGCTCGACGGCGACTCCGCGTTCCTCCTCCTGGCCACCGACGACGAGACGGAACTGGAGGTCCGCGCCTCCACGGGCCTGCCCTCCGCCCGCCAGCGCTTCGCCCGCGTCCCCGTGGAGGCGGGCTCCGGCCGCTACGGCTCCGCCCGCATGCCGGCCGTCCACGACGACCTGACGGCGGTCCCCGGCGCGGTGCCGCTGCTGAACGGCACGGGCATGCGCTCGGTCGTCACCGTCCCGCTGAAGGTCGAGGGCCGCCTCACCGGCTCCCTCGGCGTCGCCGCCGAGGCCCCCGGCAGATACTCCAACGAGGAAGCCCTGCGCCTCCAGTTCGCCGCCGACCGCATCGCGCTCGCCGTCGAATCGGCCCGCCTCGGCGAACTGGAACGGCTGCGCCGCGGCTCCCTGAACTTCCTGGTCGAGGCCTCCGACCTGCTCGCCGGCACCCTGGACCGCGACCAGACCCTGGCCCTGATGGCCCAGATGACCGTCCCCACCCTCGCCACCTGGTGCGCCGTCTACACGATCGCCCACCAGGCCTCGGAGCCCTACCTGTCGTACGTCCTGCACGAGGACGAGGAACTCATCGACGGCATCAAGTCCCTGCTGTCGAAGGTCCCCCCGCCCGACCCGGTCCCCACCCCGGGCGCCCGCGTCTGGACGGCCCCCGCCGAGGTGGCCCACCAGGCGGCCCTCCGCAGCTCCATGCGCAGCCTCGGCCTCAGCGGCGGCCCGACACACCAGGTCACCCCCGGCATCGGCCCGACCCTCGCCACGGCATCGGCGGTGGGCGGCGAGACGGTCGTCCTCCCCCTGGTCGCCCGCAACCGCGTCATCGGCATGCTCACCCTCGGCAAGCCGACCGACGAGCACTTCCGCCAGGAGATCCTGGAACTCGCCGAAGACCTGTCCCGCCGGGCCGCCCTGGCCCTGGACAACGCCCGCCTCTACTCCGAGCGCACGGCCATCAGCCAGTCCCTCCAGCGCAGCCTCCTCCCCCCGGAACTTCCCGCGATCGAGGGAGTCGAGGTCGAGGTCATCTACCGCGCCGCCGGCGAGGGCAACGAGGTCGGCGGCGACTTCTACGACGTCTTCCCCATCCGCGACGGCGCCTACGGCTTCGCCATCGGCGACGTCTGCGGTACGGGCCCCAACGCGGCAGCGGTCACGGGCCTGGCACGCCACGCCCTGCGCCTCCTGGCCCGCGAGGGACTCAGCGGCCCGGCGGTCCTGGAACGCCTGAACTCCGCCATCCTCGACGAAGGCGCCCGCAGCCGCTTCCTCACGCTCCTCTACGGCGAGATGCGCCCCCAGGAGGACGGCAGTGCCGAACTGAAGGTCGTCTGCGCCGGCCACCCGCTCCCGCTGCGCCTGCGCCAGGACGGCTCGGTGGAACCGGCAGCCGAACCCCAGCCGCTCCTCGGGGTCATCGACGACCTGGAGCTCTATGAGCAGACGGTCACCCTCGATCCGGGCGACGTCCTCCTGTGCGTCACGGACGGCGTCACCGAACGCCGCGAAGGCGCCCGCATGTTGGGCGACGACGGCCTCGCCGACGTCCTGACGACCTGCACGGGCCTTACGGCCGGCGCGGTCGCGGCCCGCATCATGCGCGCGGTGGAACGCTTCGCGTCGGACGCCCCGTCCGACGACATGGCGATCCTGGCGATGCGCGTCCCGGGCCTCCACAAGGACTAGGACACACGGGAACACGAAAAAGGCCCCACCCGTGAGGGTGGGGCCTTTTGTGCTGGAGCCCCCAAACGGAATCGAACCGTTGACCTTCTCCTTACCATGGAGACGCTCTACCGACTGAGCTATAGGGGCCTGTCGCTTTGCGGGGTTTCCCGCGCGGCAACGGAATAGAGCATACCCCGAACAGACCCGTGCTCCCAACCACGTCAGAAAGCGGGCTGGAGAAGCCCTCCGAGGGCATTACAGGCGGACACGATCCGCTGCATGTCCCGCTTGGTCAGGGTGGCGTCCACCGGCAGTGCCAGCGTCTCGTCGGAAGCACGCTCCGTCTCCGGGAGAGAAACACACCGACGGAATTCGGGCAGTCGATGCACCGGGGTCTTCACCGGCACACGGCACTCGACTCCCCGGCCCCGCACAGCCCTGGCGAAAGCGTCCCGATCGGGCCGTCCATTGCCCGGTACGCGCACGACGTACTGCTGATAGGTGTGCCCGTCGCCGTCGTCCGGCGTCCGCACACCCCTCAGCTTCGCGTGGAGATAGGCCGCCCGCTCCCTGCGCTGGGCTATCTCGTCGTACGGCGCCTCGGACTCCCCGTGCTCCAGCACGAGCAGCCCGTGCCGTGCTCCCAGCGCGTGCAGCCGCGCGATGTCGGCGAGCCGGCCGAAGCGGTGGACGACCACAACGGCGGCGGTCCTCGGGGTCACCGTGGCCTCCACAGCGGAGGCATCGAGGCAGTAGCTGACCGGATCTATGTCGGCGAACACCGGCAGCGCCCCGGCCTTGGCCACGGCCTCGGCGACCTCGACGTTCCCGAAGGCCGGCACGACGACTTCGTCACCGAGTCCGACACCGGCGGCCCTGAGCATTGCAGCAGTACCCATGCTCTGGATGCTGATCGCGCAACGTGAACTTCAAGTGACGGAGAACAAAAAAGGGCTGGACCCGTAACCGAAGTTACGGGTCCAGCCCTGTCAATGATTGTTCGGCGGCGTCCTACTCTCCCACAGGGTCCCCCCTGCAGTACCATCGGCGCTGTAAGGCTTAGCTTCCGGGTTCGGAATGTAACCGGGCGTTTCCCCTACGCTATAACCACCGAAACACTATGAAACTGTCGAACCATGCCGCACCATGCCGTGACCATGGCATGGGGCCGTTCGTGGTTTCAGAACCAACACAGTGGACGCGAGCAACTGAGGACAAGCCCTCGGCCTATTAGTACCGGTCAACTCCACACGTTACCGTGCTTCCATATCCGGCCTATCAAC